>NZ_ATWF01000001.1:656698-1313396 GCF_000421105.1 Limisalsivibrio acetivorans | reverse complement strand
TGCGATTCACAGTGCCATATACAATCTTTGTCTTGAAGATGAATTTGATAAGAATGGTAAAATGCTCGTACACAAGGGAGATACGGCTAGCGCTTTGCAAATAATTAAAGAATATTGTGAGAAAATTGATAAGTGTTGGTAATCTCCCCGTAAAAAGGAAGTATTTATAAGTAGAATTTTCTCGTTATAGTAAAAGGAGGAGATTTTACATGAAGAAGTCACGATTCAGCGAGAGTCAGATATTTAAGATTTTAAAGGAAGCCGAGAATGGTGTACCAGTACCTGAATTATGCCGAGAATATGGCATGAGCAGCGCAGCATTTTATAAATGGCGCTCTAAATATGGCGGTATGGATGTATCCGCGATGAATCGCCTAAAAGAGCTTGAGCAAGAGAACAAACAGCTCAAAAAGATGTACGCAGAATCTCAGCTCAAGACAGAGATTCTGAAGGATGCGCTAGAAAAAAAGTTTTAAGGCCGTCTCAACGGAAAGAGATGGCCGTGTCAGCGGTTGATAAGGGTCTCTTAAATATTCGTCAGGTATGCGAAGCATTCGGGATCAGTGAAAGTTGTTATCGATATAAGAGAAAGCTTTCTGATGAGAATGGTCTTATTGCAGACTGGCTCATACGGTTGACGCATAACAACCGTAACTGGGGTTTTGGTCTTTGCTTTTGTCATCTTCGCAATGTAAGGGGCTTCGGCTGTAATCATAAGCGTGTTTATCGTATATATTGTGAGCTTGAACTTAATATGCGTATAAAGCCTAGAAAGCGTATTCAGCGAGAGAAACCGGAGCCGTTATCTCAGCCTGAGAGTGTTAATAAGGTATGGTCAATAGACTTTATGCATGACCAGCTTGGAGATGGTCGCAGTGTAAGGCTACTCAATGTTTTAGAGGATTATAATAGAGAAGGTTTAGGTATTGAGATCGATCTATCTTTGCCTACTGAAAGAGTTATTCGCTCCCTTGATAATATCATTGAGTGGCGAGGAAAGCCGGAGATGATCCGCTGCGACAATGGCTCTGAGTTTACGAGCAGCAAGTTTCGTGTATGGGCAGAAAAGCGTAATATACGTATAACATATATTCAGCCAGGCAAGCCTCAGCAGAATGCCTATATAGAGCGTTATAATCGGACTGTGAGATATGACTGGCTTGGACATTACATATTTGATAATCTTGAAGTGTTAAGAGATCATGCCACTCACTGGCTATGGACATATAACAATGAGAGGCCGAATACTGCTATAGGAGGCATTACTCCTATACAAAAACTAAAAAGTACAGAAAGATATTCTACTATAAGTTACTGCTAAAAATGGGAGGATTACATTTCCACTGATCAATAGCTTCGTCTGAAACGGTTATTGTTGAGCCTTCTTTTATAGCCCATTTTCATCTGTTACTTTGGGCTCTAAATATAGTTTTACGTCAGTTTTTGTCATATTTAAATGCTGCAACAGAATTTGTAATTTCTTTATTAACAACATCCAGATCAGAGATCATATTGACAGTTTCATCTGCAATATTATGGTTTTCTTTAGCAATAGAATCTATTTCAAGCATACTTTGATTCAGAAGATCCATAGCTTTTGCTTCTTCGTCTGTGGCCTGAGCTATTTTTTCCACTTCCTGGGTAACTGTTTTAACGCTGTTCAATATCTCTTCCAGCGCTACTCTTGTTTTCTCAGAAGTCTCCATTCCCTCTTCCACTCTTTCTGCACTGGACTGCATATTAGAAACTGTGGTTCTAGTTTCCTGCTGGATAGTAACAATCATGCCGGCAATATTTTTTGTAGCTTCTGTAGTTTTATCCGCAAGTTTGCGTACCTCATCAGCCACAACAGCAAAACCTCTTCCGTGATCTCCTGCTCTGGCTGCCTCAATAGCAGCATTCAACGCAAGCAGGTTTGTCTGATCTGCAATATCATTTATCACTTGTATGATCTGACCGATCTCATTACTAAGCTCATCAAGCTTTACGACAGAATTCTTACTCTGGGTAACATTATCTGTAATCAGAAGCATGCCTTCTTTCGCCTTCACAGAAAGGCTGTGCCCCTCCGTAACCATCTTTTCAGCGCTAACAGCGGCTTCAGCGACAAGTGAAGCATTAGAAGCTACCTCCTGAACAGTCGCATTTAGCTCCTCTATGGCACTGGCTGCAGATGTAGATGTCTCCTTCTGCTGAACAGCTCCGGCTGATATTCTCTCTGACAAAGATCCAAGATTATTAGAGAGTGTAATAAGATGCTGTACCCTTTTGTCAATATTAAAGAACGAGCAGCTTAAATCTTTTGTCATATAGTTAACGGCCTGGCCGAGGTCACAGATTTCATCACGACCACTCACCGGTATTTTTGTTGTAAAGTCACCGTTAGATATAACTGCCATTTTCTCCTGAATAGTTTTGATTTTAGAGACTACGGTAATTTTTATATATGAGTTTAAAACAATAACAATTACCACTACTGTTGCTATTAATAAACCAATAAGTATATAAGGCAGTTTCATATTGGCATTAATTTCGTCCATTACGATTTTGCTTGGAGTGCCTACCATGTGGTAGCCAAGGGTATTACCTGTGGAGATATCTTTTACGGGGATGCTGATAAAGAAGTACTCCTTTGTCAGAAGTTTGCCTCTTTTTATAAGATCGTCGGGACTAATGCTTTTAAAAGAACCTAAAACATTTTCGCTGAACCATTTGTTATTTGCTATGTGGTAGTTGCCTATTGTTTTATTACTGGCTATTTTAGTTGACTTTGCAGCGATATCAGGTGTAGCAATCAAAGCGTACATTATCCCTTTTTTCTCCAGATCTCTGCTGACCGAGCCTACACCCTGTAAAAACTCAATAGAGCCTATATATTCGCCGTCAGACATAACGGGAGCGATAGCTCTTATCATAATCCCTATTCTTCCTGCTTCAAACTGTACGATAGTTTTTTTGTTATTTATGATATTTTTTATAGAAGTTCTGGATTTGGTAAGGTCGTCTCCATATTTTACAGTATTCCAGTTTCTGATAAAAGAATGTCCGTTTTTGTCATGTATATGTATCTTGATTCCCTTGTAGTTAGTATTAGACTTATACATCTCTCCTATAGACATAAGGGTATTGATTCCTATTTCTCTCATTCCGGTAGCGAGAGAGCTTACAATATTAGGGTTTGCGCTGAATCCTACAGCATTGGTTATGCCTACATCATATTTTTTTTCCAGAAGGTTCTGGATGTCTTCTGTCATTTTTGTTTCATAGCGTAAAAGAGCTTCGTCAGTTTTCTGCTGTTTTACATAAAAAAGAGTTGTTAAGGCAATTATTACAAAAATGCCGCCGATGATTACGTTGAATATAAATATTTTTTTGCTTATAGAATGAAACATAATAAATGCACCCTTACAATTAATTCTATGGTTAGTATAATAATACATACATTAACCTAAGTCGAGTTTTTTAGACACCATAACTTTATCATTTAGCGTAACGCTTCGTCATTTCTAATCGAGCATATGCAGCAGGTGAGGTTTATGTATCTGGCTGCTATTATCGATTGGCACAGCAAGGCTATTCTAGCCTGGAAGCTTTCCAACACTATGGATACATCACTTGTATGTGATGTTCTTGAGGAAGCTATTTATAAGCACGGCACTCCTGAGATCTTCAATTCAGATCAGGGCAGTCAGTACACCTCTTATCACCATACAGAGATGCTTAAGGGGCACAATATAAAGATATCCATGAACGGCACGGGACGTTCTATCGACAACATCGCCATTGAAAGATTTTTCCGTACATTGAAGTATGATGATATATATGTCAGAGATTATAGAACTATCAGTGAATTAAGAGCCGGGATCTGCAAATACATAGATTACTATAACAATAAACGACTGCACTCAGCCTTGGGTTACAAGAGACCTATGGATGTGCATATGAATCAGGTAAGAATAGCGGCATAGAAACACATTAAGAAATCAACTTATGCTGTCTTGACAAGGGGTGGCACTATATGGCTCTTGTTGATAAAACGGCAGAAGGAAGCTTAATAAATCAGAGGGTCGGCAAAATTGTACCGCTTGACCCTAATAATGTTAATCTTAAATTTGCTTACTATTTCCTAAGTCAAAAATTAGTAAACTCCGATGGAAACATTCACGGAGAATCTTCCGTTGGCAAAGGAAAAATATTGGGTATGAATAGAGAAGAACTGACACTTATCAGTTAACTGACACCGAACCTTAAGAGGGTAACTGTCAGATCATGTCGTGGTCAGCACACCTTATCAGCTAAGCAGACGGATCCTGTGGGAGTACTTACCAGGGATATCTACCGCAATTCTTTCTGCCATTAATTCTACAGACCAAGTAAACAAATTTTGCACGAGCATTTTCACATCTTTTCTGTAAGGAGCTGGTTCATCAAGCAGATTGTTATGCAACTCATCCGATATTCTTCCAAATTGCATGGATTTATCTTCTTCTGCAATCAACTTTCCCTCTAGCCATCGCCAAGCTCTACTTTCTGAATATGCTTTTGTTAATTCAGCTAGAGTTGCATCTTTTGTTAGGCCTAATATGTTTAAATCATGTAATACATTTATATCTAAATCACCATTAGCACTCAAACTGCAATTAACTTGTTCAAAAGATGACCAAAACAAGTCAGCTACCCATAACTTTCTAGGTGTTTTAATCAATTTGTTAAATATTCTTAAAGGCCATTTAAGATTACCAAAATTTATACGATCATTTTCAATACTATTACAATACTCTAAAATTTCAGCAAACAATTGATTATCAATAAGGACACTTTCTTCTAGTATTGTTTCAATTATTATAATATCTTCAGGACACGGAGTAAAACTAACGCCTAATTCACTATTCCCTCCAGGAACAAGTGCTAAACCATAACTAGTCATATTTGCGCTTCCAAGAAATATTATGGAGTTATCAATACATATAGCTTTAGCATGTAAATTCTGATCAGCGTATAACTCCCAGCCATAAACCTTCATTTCCTCATAAGCAGTAAGGCTAGACGCACCTGTCAGTAAATCTGACAACCTCCATCTAGTAACAATTTTAACTTTTATATTACTGCTCGAAACACGCTCCTTAATCCATGAAAGCCCTTCAGTCGTCAAGAATGCAGTAAGAATGGTTATACTGTCTTCAGCTTTATTTAATGCTTCCGACAGCTTGTTCCGATACTTCTCTGTGCCAAGCAGCATATTAAACAGCCTTAAGCATTATCTTTCAATTTACTTAGAAATGATTTCAGATGCCTACCCCATATATCTCTCATCTCATCAAGGTCATCAATTCTACTATAAAGCTCATCTTCCATTCTTGCGTATGACATTAGAGTAAGGTCAAGAGCATTAATATATTGGTCATCACCAACATCTAATAATGGCTCATACAGGCTATTAAAGAAAAGGTGACTTCGGTTGATTACTAACACACATGTACTACCTGTGGTTTCAACGCCAATAAACTGGGAACCTGGCCAGGATTTAAAATCTTTCTCAATTGCCAAATTGATCTTCTCTGGAGCAACCTGGCTAGCATTTTTATCAGTCAAGGTTGTATCTGATTCTAAAATACGATTTTTCCACTCCATAAGTTTCTCATCTTCTGATTTAGATTTACCTACTTCGCTTGACTTTGTTTTGGTTTTCTGAGTCTGAAGATCAGTATTTGCAATACGAGTACTGGTATCAGGCTGCGCTCTTTCCTTTGCACTTCCTCCTCGCTTACCAGCCCCCCTCTCTTTGATACACTCCATTAGTTTTCTGTGGTTATTAGAAAAAATTCTACTAAGTTCCAATCTTAGTTTAAGCTTCAAATCTTGTTCAAGCAATTCATCAAAGTCTTCTGCATGCTCAGTCTTAAACTCTTTCTCGTCAATATAGTCTACCCCTCTGACTGCTTGCTTATTATTTGTTACACCAAAAAGCTCGTCAAGAATTGGCTCAAATCTAATTTCACAACCCCACCACCGCTCTCTCTCATCTCTGTCATTGAAGAAACCGAAGTTGTTAAAATCAATTTCTCTTGCTGCTCTGACAAAGGAAATGCCTGTATTATTGCGATAGTGACTCCCTACTATTGAACCTCCTCCTAAAGCTTGTGTCTCTGGCAATGCTATAGTAAATCTCATTTCAACAGATGCAGTGTTACCAGACGAATCATAAACTATAGGGATATTGATAACTTCTCCATACATTACATTCAATGCTTGTGTTTCATAACCTGGGACGTTATTTGGAGTCATGAGATAAAGAGGATCATTCGCATAAAGAGTGACAACTGAACGATCTTTACCTGTTGCTACCAAATTTATTTTAACTTGGTTGCCATACCTGTTGTCATCATCTAAAAAATGTCTGTATATTCGACATAAATCCTTATTGAGTATTTTATAAAGAGTTCTCGATTTAACCATATCCAGTCTATCACACTTGCTCCAAACTATTAATGTCCCTGAATCTGATAACTCACCCTCTATCTCATTAAGGTATTTCTCAGGAAGCTCAACCTCTTCTACAGGATTTACTGTTTGCAGATTCTCTTCTTTGATTTGATCGACATCTAAAAAAGTGTGGTAAAATTTTTTATCTTGCCATGAGTAAACATCTACCTTTCGTGCTTGACTTACTGAAGCATTAGGCAAGCCTATTCCAAATCGGCCCATTCCAGTTCTTGAGTTCAGTCTGGTACCATTTCCGAACTGCAAACATATTTGGAGCGTTTCTGGAGTCATGCCGCAGCCATCGTCATAAACCGCTAATTCTCTGATTTGGGTGCTATTTCTTTTATGCATGGCCACTTTCTCTTCAAACGCAATCACTTGGATATTCTTGGCTCCAGCTTCTATTGAGTTATCAATTAACTCAGCCAGTGCGCTAGCCGTATTTTTATATCCAGCGTCTCTGAATGTTTCAATCGCCGTCTTTGCAGGTATGATACTATTAGGCATTTTCTACTCCTTTTATTGCCAATCGCTGTTAAAATTGGTGAAGGCATGATCTTCTTCAGGAAACCCTACTAAGTTATCCTTTATATCTACAAGGATACACTCCTCATTCCCTCCCATCTTCGGTCCTCTAATCCCTCTTCCTATCATTTGTGAATAAAGAACCAGAGAACCTGTTGGTCGGGCAATTAATACAGCATTGGTATTTGGAGCATCAAACCCAGTTGTTAATACACCATAGTTAACCAATACTTGGACTTCATTTTTTTTGTAATCTTCAATATATTTTTGTCTATCATAAGATGAGCAATTGCCATCCACGCATCTAGCCTCAATATCTTTTATATTTAGCAACTCTGTAAGCATATGTGCATGGTTCACTGATAAAGCAAAAACGATAATACTATAGTTTTTCCTGCATAAACTTGCGATTTCACCTAATATACAAGCATTTCTAGCAGCACTTTGCTCGAGTTTAACAAGAACAGATTTTGGTAAGTCTAGAAAATTTGAGATAAACTCAAGCTCACTCGGCTCTAAATCAATTGATATTTCACTAGGAATTTCTTTGCGAACAATTTTTGACAAATATCTATTTTCTTGCAAGAATTTAATAGGGTTGGCAATTTCTTCAGCTGTTTCGCTAGTTAGGCTTATTTTTTGTCCTCCGAAGAAATCAACTAACTCTTGAATTTCTTCACTATTTACTCTCCCAGGTGTAGCACTCAAACCAACTATAAAAGTTTTATCAATATCAGATATAAACTCAATGCCAGAGCGGTATGTTGGAGCAATAGCTTTATGAGCTTCATCAATCAATATGAATTTACACTTAGCTTTTAATCTTGATATTGATCTAAAAATCTCACTATTCTTTGATAGGCGCATTGAGTGTATTTTTTGCAAGCTTGCAACTAGAAAACCATTTTCAGATTCGAAACTAGGGACATCATAATCCCCCCAAAGTCTATAGATTGTAACTGGGGCATCTCCTCTCACTGACCATAACTTCGTAAATGTCTCCACTGCTTGCTCACACAATTCTTCAGAATGTGCTAACCAAACTACAAATGTCGACCTGTCTGCAACGGCTCTCCAGTAGTCAACAATTGCTTCGATGCTTGTTCGTGTTTTGCCAGACCCTGTCGGCATATGTACCAGTAGGCGTTGTTGACCAGAACTCAGTGATCTTATAAGTTGATTTTTAATTCTCAACTGATAAGGGTAAAGCTGAGTCTCAGGAGATAATTCTTCATGTGAAGGTTTTGACTCATTTACAGGAGGTAGGTAAGAGTCATCAAGGTCAAAAATGGCTAACAATCTTTTGGCATAATTACTACTACGAGACCAACTAAAAGAGTATAGTTTGTCAATATCTGCTTCAGATAGTTTTTCTTTTATATCGGTAGCGCCATAGAGGATAAACAGTTGGTACTCTGTAGGCAGGCGTAATAAGACTTCTCTCCTAATTTCCTTAACTGAAAATACCTGCGAGCCATGCCTAAGCATAAGAAATTTTACTAAGTTTGACTCTTTAACTCTCGCTGAAGAGATTTCAATTATGTTTTTGATACGATCTACACCCACTAACTCAGATAAAATTGGACTCCCCAATCGTTTTAATCTTTCATTTAGATTTAATCTCTCAAGATTTTCAGGTAATACCACTATATCACTCGCTTCATTTTTTCAGCATCAACTTATTAATAGTTAGAACTTAAAAAGCAAAATACTAAGATGATAGTTTATCAAGTTCTTGACAAACGTTTCTTTTAAGCTCATGAAAGCGTTCTTCAAGTACACGCTGGTAATATGTATATTCATCTTCGCTATCTCTACGTTGATACTTTTCTTGTATTGGAGTAGGCACCATGTGACCATATTGTACGATTTCATCTATCTCAGAAAAGTATTTTTCAGGCTCCATATCCCTAATAATCTCATTTGCTTTGGCTGAGATGTAGGTCCTATTCAAAGGACTATTTAATATGTGATCCTTCTTCTGCCTTAACTCATCAGCTGATTCATTTAATTTTTTAACACTTCCGAACGGGACAATGTGGTGATCATTCAAAGACAACACATAGGTTAGCTCGTCTCCAGTGTCACTTTTAACTTCAATTTTCTTATTTATCGCTACATCATAAGCAGATAATCTAACTCTAGAATATTTTCTCGGGATAAAATCACCTGGAAGGTTGCTAAGTATATATTGTAATATCCCACTATATATTGCTTTGGGCACAGAATCTTCATTCTTAAGTAATAAGGTATCTAAGTCTGAATAACGAGTATCTTGGAAGATGTTGGTAAGCCTGCCTATGAATGGGTTCTCCCCCTTATTGCTTATCCACTCGTATAAAGAATATATATCATTAATACATTTTTCGTTTTGCCCTTCTCGATATGCGCCTGAAAATAGAGAGGCCCAATACCAATACTCTAACTTATCTATAGATTTTTTCTCACCCCAAACCTCGTCAAACGACAACATGTATGCTATTGGGACAACCATTAGTTTGTAGGGAAGTTTTTCGATTATAGTTATACCGCACCTTAGCTGCAAAAAAGCATATGCACGCGCTAAAGCAATAACTGTTTCTTTTGTGTTGGAATTAATTTTCTCGTAATCTAATTCAAGTTGTTTTGCATTTTTTAACAGGTCAATTTTGATGACTCTATTATTTGCATTAAAAAGTATTTTTCGGGAGTGAGTAAATAGGGAAAGAATATTTAAAAAGTGATCTTTTGCCTCTCTAACAATCTTGTTGTCAATTACTAATTTAAAATTATTTGGTACCCAAGAAGAAAGTTGACCATTGCCTACAGCATCAGGAATCCGAACATCTTTTTGATATAGGTCAGCGATTCTCTTTGACAATGATTCATGTTTTGTATCTTTAGCTGCCTTAGCAACTACGAGGTCAAAGGTATTGAGTTTTTGACCACCTTCATTAATTGTTGTGAAAATTGCTATGGCTCGACTTATCTGATCCGCAGGTAACTCAATAACAGGTATTGCCTGTTTAAGCAAATTATTCAGATAGTTGCTAACGGCTGCGCTCCATCTTTCCGCAAGACCAGACCACGCATAGGCTATTTCATCACTATATTGTTCATTATCATCCAAGAACTCTTCTATGCTTGGTTCTACGTCTTTTAATAAATTAATAATCTGATTTTTGTCATCTCCTAACTCAGCTTGTAAATCTTCTTTTCTTTTAATAGCGATTTTCCTAATTACCTGATCATGCAAATTATCCCTTTTATACGGATATAGTGAATATAAAGGTATCAAGCACTCTTCAGCTGCCATTCTGATCACTTGCAACTGCATCCTATTGCTAGTCATTTTATTTCCATTGTCATCCTTAATATCGAAGCCAGGCGAATGCCATTCATGTGTCTTTGTTTTATAAATTTTTTTTGAAACGAGAAAGTCTAAAACATCATCTGGTTCACAATTATCAATCCCTTGAAAAGAAAGATTATTATAGCCAAAAACATCCTCACCATTAACTTGAGGTTTAACATTGATAAACCATCTTGCTCTGAGTTGGCTGTAAACATCTTCATACTTCTGTTTCCATCTATTTTCATCATAATACAGATCGCAAAAAAATAATTTCAAACTTGTAAAGCGTTGTTGACCATCCAATAAATAACTACAGTCCTCTTTAGGTTCTATTATCTGATTTTTTGCCCCAATCTCTCGAGCTAAAAAATCATCTTTATTTCCATTTAAAAGCAAAAGGTTGCCAATTGGGAGTTTTACAAGGAAAGACGCTAATAATTTTTTTTGCTTATCTTCTTTCCATTCCATATCTCTTTGAAAATCGGGCAAAACAATTTTATTACTTTCATTTTCAACAAAAAGTGATTCAAGCGTCATCCTAGAGTCCTCCAACATCTTCTCCTTATATGAAACAGCTTGGGCAGCTATTTCCCATATCCGCATCAAGTATATCAATCAGGCTTTTATTGTTTTTACGCATGCCTTTCTCAATTCTTTTTATCTGCAACAACTTAATCTCTTTTATCCTTTCAGGTTTTACAAGATCCTCAAGACGTTCATTATCCATCCAGGAGTAACCATCTTTTTCATACTCCATGGCCATATAAAAAAGTTTCGGATGTTGCTCATAAAGCCACACCCATTCAATTTTTTGTTGGAAAAAACAGAAATAACAACCTGACCTGCTCCTAGAGTAATACCCTGTCAGCTCTTTACCATCATCATTAACAGTAAAGGGTTTTTCTTTATAATACTCAGGTACTCCAACACCACTCTCTTCTAGCATTCTATAAACATCAGCCAATACAACTGAATCATCTTTTCCAATTAGCGGAAAACTATCAACAGTACCAAGCGGGTAATCAGTACCTTTTAGAAATTTAAAAACCACCTTATTAAAACTAACTGCATCCAAATTTATCAATCTGTTTAGCTTGTTGTCAAGGTTAAAGCCTTGAGAAAGCTTGGTCGTAAGTACAGTAAGAACCTCATCTTTGCTAGAATCATTACCGATAACTTCTAATGCTATATCTGTAATGTAGTCGATATTCGAATCGGCTAACACTTTACGTATTACATCAACGCTCCAAATATTATTCCTAAATGGGAAAACCGATTGAATGTTGCTTTTTTTTGAAATATAACCTTCTCTAGATTCGTCTCCCCTGATACCAACATAAGAGACAACAGGCTCATCACCGATATACTTTTCAAAAGGTTGTAATTTCAACTTCTTTGTACACCAACGTTGACTTGGAGAAGGGAGGTATCCTCCATAAAGTTCTAGAAAATGGTCAAAACCTGATTTGGTACTATTCTCAGCGGCTTTTAATTTTATAATTTTCTTACCAAGAAAAACCTCAAGCTTCTCTATGACACGGTAAGTCTCATCAAGCTCTTTTTCTGTGTCGCAGAAATAGTACTCAAGCTCTAGTTCAGGGAATTTAGTTTTAAGGTAAATAGCGAGTGCTGCACTGTCTTTCCCACCAGAAATGCCTAATACATGTCTAACCTTTATACTCATTCAACTCATCCATTAGTAAGTTTGCCAAAGCAATAAGTCTCACTTTTTCATCACCCTTAGCAATTTTTCTAACTACATCTTTAAGCTCGTCAACATACAGTAATTTATCCTTGGGTATAGATATTGTTCTCTCCACTAGCCCTCCCTGTATATTGGTCAGTGAACACTTCACAACATGCTCATTTTCGACATCGATACTATCCTCTGAGAATTCACGTAGGTTATCAAGTTCTCTCAATATATGTTTAAGGTTCTGAATAAGCATCATTTCCTCGTCATCTTGCATATTCTCAAGTTTTTTCCCTAGAACTGGTTGAATTAACGATGACACCCAAGCAACCCTATCATCAATATTTGAGTACAATCTTGTATAAAAAACTTTCTGATGTGAAGTTAGCAGACCATTGTTTACACTGCTAAAACGTTTTTGAATGATCTTTTTGTAATCTTCAAACACCATATCTTGATAGCCAAGTTCATCTAATAAAGAATTCTCAATCCTTTCAATTAGTTCTTGATAACATGACCTAAGTTCAGAGATAGATTTCTGCAAGTGCCCTACGTAGCGTTCAAGTAATTCCTCATTTTCTATTAGCTGCTCAACGGTATAGCCCAACGCCTTAGGGAACGATTCAAAAAATGTTTGTTCCGGATCTTTTGCGAAAACTATAGACTTACGAAACTGTATTGTGGACTTTGAAAGCTTATTTGTGTTTTTAGCGTATTCTGGCAAGCCACTATAAAAAACTAAGAATGGTTTTATTGTCTCAATAAATGACTCATTCGTCACTTGGGCTCCAGTTTTCTCGTTTATCATTTCACGGTACTTATTAAATAGGTTTAACCGAACTCCAGTAACATTAAATGCTTTAATGGTATATTTACTTGGTGACTTCCTGATAAGCTGAAGAACCTCAAGGCTTATCTCAGGAACAAAAGCACCGTCTTCATATATTGCATACTCGTTTTGTTTAGCTAATAAGAAAATTGGCACCCAAAACTCGATAAGGCCGTATTTAAGCCTATAAGGTTGCTTTTGCAATTCGTCTATTAAGTTTGCCACCGTTTTCTCTTTATGTTTTGATTCCTCTAAGAACTCTTCACATCGGTTCCAGAGAGGTGTAAAAGATGCTTCTAGCGGTTTATTTAAGCCAAAGATTCCACTATCGCTGCGATGTATACCAGTCTTTTTAAGTAATGCTAAATAAATAGTCTTTTCAGCAGGATACTTAGTCTTATCAAAGGCTATATCTTTATCCTGAGGATAAGTTAAAAGCCTTTTAAACAACTTATTCCATGCAGTAGATATTGTCGATGAAAGTTTTGTTCTATTGATAAGTTCATTTTTTAACACTGGTGTGCAGTGGTAAAGTTCATCTG
This sequence comes from Limisalsivibrio acetivorans, assembly GCF_000421105.1. Lineage (NCBI taxonomy): Bacteria > Pseudomonadati > Deferribacterota > Deferribacteres > Deferribacterales > Geovibrionaceae > Limisalsivibrio > Limisalsivibrio acetivorans. Next base: position 1,299,990 of record NZ_ATWF01000001.1, on the reverse strand, counting down.
AAATATTAGATAGCTTTTTATTAAGATCAGCTTTGCTTTTGATTTCATGCGCCTGGCCTTTATAATGCCAAGAAACCTTCTCAAAATCAAAAATAATATTATCAACCAAACCTGACAACTTACTCACAAAAAATGCTTTCATATTATTGAGTTCTAATGTCGCTACTTTATCATCAATCACATTTGAAATAACAGACTTGATCTTATCTATTTCGAATAAAATTTGTTTAATTTCTGAGAGGTCTTGAATAACACAATACACAGTATCTTTATTATCTTTAGAAAACTTTTGAATTTCACTCATATCAACGTTGTCATTTATTACAATATTAATGCGACCATCAATTTCGTCAGACAAAGGTGTATGTGTAGGGATATCGGTGACTTCATAAGTAAAAAAGCGAGGAGTCCCCTTATTCAAAAACGATGCCTTTGCCATTTCCACATTATATGGAAGATATTTTTTTAATTTATCTACAATATTTACGCCAAAAGATATTTGCTGTGACGCTTCATAGAGAGCAAGATCTATATCTAAATCTGTACCTTCAAATAGTATATAACTAGACTTAAACGCTAAAAAACGAATTATCTTTTTACTTTCTAGTGTTTTCAGCACAGTCTCTGTAACACTTTTAGGAATTTTCTCAATTACATCCATGTAAGAAAACAAGAATTCAATATCTACCTTTGCCCCAGCATCGGCAAAGATATTTAGCAAACCAATTGTTTTAACAATTTTCAGAGCAGATTCTCTATCTTCGTATACTGAGCTAAGAACCCTCTCAGTTGATTTATTAATCGCGGCCCACTGTAAATAGTAAGGATTTTCCTTATTATATATGTAAGAATGAAAGTTATGAAAGAGATAGTCGTAAGCTGAAGTTATGCTATAAAAAGCTCCATTGGAAGTATTGTGATTTTTCAGACCTAAGTAGTCATATGATTCAACAAAACTAAAAATGGATCTCTCATTTTGGCCATATAATTGGAGACATTTTGCTAATATGACAATACTTATTGGATCAAATGGATAAATATCCTGTAAAATACTGCTATCGAAATTGTTTGAAAAATCACAAATTTTAGCTTCACTCAAAACTCTTAAATCATCACTATTTAGATTAATGTCACATGTACTTTCAATTAACTTTGTATTTTCTTTCAGAAGATAGATTAAATTCCCAACAGGCTCATTAAATTGAAGTTCTTTAAACCTTCCCTTAACTTTATACCATTCTTGTTTCTGAGAAATTGAAAGTCCAGCTGAGTAAGCATCAAAGTTCTGGTGCAGTGTAGTCAATACTATTACATCTAGGTCGTTACTACTCACCATTTCGGCGAATTCCTGCATAAAGAACAGTTCTTGCTCAGGGTTATTATTGGCCGCATATTCCAAAAACTTACCAAACTCATCGACTGAAATCAGCAAGCTCGTATTTTTTTCTCCAAAACGTTCTAGAGATACCATTAGATCAGAAATTATGTTTTCTGTCTCAATATTAACATCAAGAGCGTTACAAATCTCATCACGAAATGACTTATAAGCGCCGGTTACTGAAAGAACTTTTATTTGATCTCCCTTGAGCAACCGATCCAACTTAAGGTGTTTTTCAATACCTAACAGGGTTCGCATAATTGCCAGCAAAAATGACGATTTACCAGTGCCATATGAACCGACAATATTAAACACCTTAAACCCTGCCTTATGATTATCCAAAAGCTGGTCTAATATATCTGAAACATTTTTAGTTACAATATATTTAAAATCTTTTTTAATATCTCGCACAATATTTACTGATGGTCTAAAGTCACTCATAGCAAGCCCTCAAGACTCTATCAACCGGGAAGTTATCTTTGATCTGCAAAAGCTTAACTCCTGCATCTTCAGTAAAGGTAATACCATTATAGGTACTCACTATTTTCTCAATAACACTCAGTAGGTCTTTTGCTCCAAGGCAAAGTAATTGCCCCAAACCATTGTTGCCATTCAAGATATCATTAAAAGTAATGCTATCCCCAAACTGACTATTTGATAAAATTCCATAAAGAGCTACATTCGGATTAATGTTGTTTGCCTCTGAGCCATCAAAAGTGTACCAAGCCTCAGAGCCAACAGTAGAACTACCCATCTCTCTTATAAGCCTCAAATCATGAAATAGTGTTGTGTAGTCATCCTCAAAGTTTTTAGATTTCTTACTCGGAGATAAGTATGTTTTAATAAATACACCTATGTCTGTTTTTATTATTTTTTCACTTACTGATTGTTCATTATCAAAACAAGCACTTACAATAAAATTATTTAAGTGTTCTTTTGTAAACTCTATTCTCTGTTTTCGAAACTCATTAAAGACTAAGTAATACAAACTTGCTTTAGCCTTCATTATTAAGTTAAGGTGCAATATCCATAGAGTGCTCTTATGCTCCAGGTATGGATCTAGCCCCACATCATCAGCGAAAATCAGATGTGCAAGCTCGGTCAACTCAGTCTCCTTTGTTAGACCAAAGGCTTCCATCCAATATCTAATAGAAGCTACCATGTTTTTGCCCACACCAAGCGATATCACTGCGTCTTCACTATTAAATTTATTACCGGCAACTAAGAACTCATACCCTTTCTTTAACCAGAAGAAACGACAATAGAACGATTCGTGTCCAGAAAAAATCAGTTTCGTCAATTCTAACTCCATAATAATTACATAAGAATTCTTAACTAAATGATACTATACAATTTATAGTATCCCATTTTAAATCCTTTGTCATCATTTCGTATATCTTTCAAGCAATCTTAAATTAACTAAACGACAGTTGTTGACGTGTCGAAAGATAATTTTGTGTCTGTTTGGTGAGAGATGCGTAAACTATACATAGCCCTTGTAAGAGTCCTCTTTTCTTACAGCATATATTTTGAGTTTCCCGCTCTTTCAGCATACTCCTCAGGAGTCATTGTAACTGCCCCTTAGTCTAGTCCAGTTCACTCAAGCAACTCTTATTATCCCGTCATAAGCTGATATGTCAGATATCCCGTATTTATTGAGAAAGGTTATGTTTTGACCTTGTATGTCTTGTTTTGTTAGGTAGTCATAGAGCCTTTCATCTCCGTCAACTCTTTGTATATCAATCCCTTTTTCATAGTTGAACAATATCTGGTTTTTATATGCATTGTACTCCCTGCAAGCTTCTTCAAAGTTTTTCTTTAAGTCCGGCAAATTCAGTTCCGGATCATCGTTTATTAACAGGTGGTAATGAGGATGTGTCTTTGCTGAATTGTTTTCATATATAGCAAAGCCCTTTAGGTGACTATCAGGTTTCTTTCTGAATCTATTGCAGTAAAATCGTTGATTCACCTTCTTCAGCAATAGGTTTATGTTTTTAATGAACATCGCAACACTTTTGTTTGAATGGCAATCATTGTTTTTGCTTTGAGTGATAGTTATAAAGTAAGCAATATTCGAATTGCGCAGTAGCTCAGTTAGTCCTTTACTATTTTTATATCTCTCCATCAATATGTTGTAATTATATATGAAGTTATCTGCTTTTGTTTTGGTTTCATCGTTCATCTCTATATCTGTGTTATTCTGAATGTGAGTTCTTATTATTGCCAGCTCTTGTGTGATTGCCTGAAGTTCACTTTTGTGTTTATAGCCTAAGCAACTGTCTTTCTTCATCAACTCAATGTTTCTTTCATAATAATCAACATTTCTGATATCAAATATGTCTTTCATAATAGCTCCTTATAAATATTTTGACTAGATGGCACATGTGCTTAAACTTCACCTATTAACAATTTTTAGTATTTAAAAATTGCCTGGTAATGTGTCAAATTGTTATTTAGTAAGTACCATCACGTGCATCAACTCACGTGGCAATACTCACCAAACAGCAGAGATAAAATCTCTACTACTATTTACTCAGAAAAAATTCTGTTTTTGACAAACAGGTATTTTCTGCAATTTTTTTCATCATGACCTGATGGGCGGTTTGCCCGGAAATGTTAGAACAAGTATTTGGGTTATATACATCCTAGAGCTTATTTAGCCCTGTTAAATAAACACTTATTGAGAGCTTCCTTTACCTAACCCACTAAGTAAAGAGCTCATAATCACCTGACAGTAGGTTTCGCATATATGCTTATACGATATCTGAAACCAGCTGCTTATTAAGTTGTTTAAGCTGAACGTTTGTTGCGTTCCTCTACTTTTTCCATTAACCAAGACTCAATTTCATGCTTTAGCCAACCTGTGGTTCTCTCGGTAAGTTTGATTGATTGGGGGAAATTCCCTGTTTTCATCAAAGCGTAAATCGAAGACCTGGAAAGGCCGGTCATGTTTTCAACCTCCTTCCTACGAATAATTTGTAGTTCAGTAATTTCTGTTTTCATATACTCTCCTTTAGTATTATTAAATGATAGCAAAAAGTTTTATTTCTTCTGGACATCTCATATTTACTTCCACCGAAAGTTATCCTTATTAGCTATCATATGTTGTATATATTTACTTTTATGATATTTTGGCATTTCGATAGTAAATGTAATATAATTGAATATGTCGAAAACAATCTATGTGTGTATTGAAAGAAGATATTTGATAAGGCTGAACGACCAGAGAGAAAATGCTGAAAGTTTATTAGAATATGAACTTGGGTATGGAATCATGAAGTATTTCAATTATTATAAGGGCTTTGCGAAATGTCAGAACAAGTCAGCAAAGGGTAAGATGAGCTGTAAGCTTGGTGAACTGGTGTGCCTTTGTATAGGATATTTTGAGAACGTTGAGGTGGGTAAACTTCGAGTTATAAGCGAGTTCGCCTCTTACTGTGTAAAGGAACAGCTTTATCTCCCTAGAGATGACTATTCTACAAATACTACTGTAAAGGCCAATACTCAGAGAAAGACCAAAGCTGATGAATTTGCAATATCTATCAAACCTTATATATATGAGCTTATGAGCTCTGGCTGTATAACAAAATATAAGATTGCTGAGGAGCTCAACAAAATGGGCATTCTTACTCGGCGTAATATGATGTGGAATGCGAAAGCTGTTTCACGAATTTTAAAGCGCTTGAATGAAATGAATTGAATCAGACTCCTTTCAGTTTATCCAGATAATCCGCCCACCACTGCATCATTCGGGCCCTTTCATCGAGGTGTTGGGCGTAATTGTATGCAGCTTTAACAGTATTATTTTCAACATGAGCAAGTTGACGCTCAATGCAGTCTCCACTCCAGCCGTTTTCATATAAAGATGTGGATGCCATAGCTCGAAAACCATGTCCTGTCATATCATCTTTAGAGTATCCCATTCTTCTTAGGGCTGCGTTTATGGTATTATTGCTGATTGGACGTTCCTTGGAGCGCATTGATGGAAAGAGGTATTTCCATCTTCCGGTGTGCATCTGGAGTTCTTCAATTATCGAGATTGCTTGGCTTGAAAGTGGCACAATATGTGGACGCTTGGTTTTCATCTTTTCGGCAGGAATTTTCCATATTTTTTCACTAATGTCCAGTTCGTTCCATTCCGCATGTCTTAGTTCCCCTGGCCTTACAAATACAAGTGGAAGCAACATTAGTGCAAATCTTGTTATGATTTCGCCCTGATAGCCATCGATGGCTCTTAATAACTCACCGATCTGTTTGGTGTCGGTAATCGTTGCCATATTCTTTGAGGTGGTTGGGATGAGCGCCCCTTTCAGGTCTTGAGTAGGATCTCGCTTAGCCTTTCCAACAGCTATTGCGTAACGAAATATTTCACTGCAAATACCCTTTGCTCTATGGGCAGTTTCAATTGCTCCTCTATTTTGTATTTTTTCAAATACTCGTAGAAGTTCTGGAGGTTCTAGAAATCGAATGTCTTTACTTGCTATGTATGGAAGAAGATTCTTTTCAATCGAACGCCACTTCTTTTTAGCATAATCATCAGACCATTTACGTTTGTTCTTTATGAACCACTCACCAGCAATGTATTCAAATGAGTATGCTTTATCGAAAGATTTACTATCCCTCAGAGTTTTTCTATGTTCGACAGGATCTATCCCTTCTTTTATCAGTTTTCTTGCAGCATCACGAATTTCCCGAGCTTCTTTTAGTGATGTTTCCGGATAGACTCCAATAGCATATGTTTTTCTTTTCCCATGTAGCTTGTAATCCAGGCGGAAATACTTCCCCGATTTCTTAATCAAGAGATACATAGCCTTTTCATCTGCTAATCTGAAATCTTTGTCTGAATATTTAGCATTTTTGATTTTTAGATCGGTAAGTGCCATTACAGTATCTCCTTTTAATATATTATAGATACTGTTATAAGTACTGTCAAATCATACAGTACCTCGCTGGATGTTGGTGGACGATATTGGTAATTACTGTCTTGTAAAACTTTGTCTATGTGGTATTTGTTAGACATGAGTGGAGTGTGTGGATTGTAATGATATGGAGGCGGCGGGAATCGAATTATAGCCATTGCATTATAACGCCTTATGCTATATTTAAATAAATTAGATGTTGACAGTGCTTTATAAAATATTTTATATAATATTTCATCATGTTACATCAGAAAATTTGGTGACATATGGTGACGTATTAGTGGCGATTTGGTGACACGAAACGGAATCGAACCGAGAGCCACAGCACGGAATCTAATCAGGGTTGAATATGGCAGATTTACCAAAGGGACTTAGAGTTAGAGGAAAAAGCAAGCTGATTGAAATTAACCTCTATTACAAGGGTGAACGCCTCTTTGTGCGTACAGGATTACCCGCAACGAAAGAAAACCTAAAACACGCAAGCATACTGCGTGAAACCATGATTAATGCAATCAAGCATGACAAGCTCAATGGGACTGAACATTTCAACATTACCGACTACCTGCCAGAATCAGGAAAGATTAACCAGCTTTTAGGCAGAAACACAGTAAACAAGGGTGCTACTTTTCAAGACTATGCAGAGAAATACAGAAAGAGAATCCTTGAATGTCATGAGTCAGGCGAACTTAAATATTCATCATTAAAAAGCTACAAGACAGGGCTTAGAAGACTTGAAACAGCCGCTTTCTATAAAATGAAAATGCGTGACATCAAGAAGTCACATATTCAGGAATACATCACCCAGCTATTAATGACAGTAGGCAAGAAGTCTGTAAATAACCTTCTCACACCGATGCGTCAGGCTTTTGAAATGGCTTTTGAAGATGAAGTTATTGACAGCAACCCAGCAGACAGAGTTAGAAACCCAAAATTCCCTAAGCCAGAGATGCAACCGTTTACAAGGGATGAAGTGCTTAAAATATTAGCTTATTTGAGAGAACATCACCCTGAACATGCTGGCTATATTGCGTTTGTTGTTTATACAGGTTGCAGAATAGGCGAGGCAATGGCCGCTAAGTGGGAAAACCTTTCTTGTGATGGTGACGAGTGGGCTTACTACATAAATAAAAACATAGTTGAGGGGAAAGAAAGCACACCTAAAACTATTGAAAGCATAAGAGAAGTCCCAGTTTTAGAGCCTTTAAAGCCCTATATACAAAGACAGAAAGCAATTTCATTAATGGCAAGTGAATACATATTCCCAAACCCCAGAACTGGCAGACCATTTAACAGAAATAGACCAGTAATAAACGGCATATGGAGACCGACATTAAAAAAGCTGAAAATTGCATACAGAGACATGAAACAGTTAAGACATACTCATGCCGTACTTGCATTAATTGCAGAAGACAATCTGCATGACATAGCAAAAAGACTTGGACATGCTAACACTGGTATAACTACAAAAGCATATATTAAATACCACAAAGGCTATTCTAAGCGTTCAAATCTTGAAACCTACTTAGATGAAGAAACAAACTGCAAAAGCAGTGATTTAATAAAAGGAGGCATTAAAGATGCAGATTCAAGTAACTAACCCATTTGACCACAGTGTAGTAGACAACAAAGAAGTGGTGGACATCACACAAGCCCCAGAGAGAGCTTTAGAGCGTGTTATGTACAACAAAGAGACAGGAGAATATATATTGCTCTGTGACCACCAAGCACTTGTCATTAAGCCTTAATTTCGGTCTTATAAAGCAGACAGCGGAAAGAATGCTGTCTGTTTTATATAGCTGAAATATACCGCCCAAGTGGTAGACGTGTGTTAATAAATATTACGAAAGAAAAGAATGGTTATTTTAGGGTATGCTATGACTGATTTTATGCAGAAGATTAAAGAGCATGAACACCTTGTTGAAAAGCAGGTAAGAGCCAGACTTAAAGACTTTGGCGAAATACCAGTGGACGTTGAGGACATGAAGCAAGCGTTTTTAATTCTGCTTGCACAAGCTGTTGGCGACTATTACGAACACGAAGAAAACAAAGCAAGTTTTGACACATTTTATGGCGGAATAATTGAAAAGTATTGCAAATACAAAATCAGAGAATACACCAGAAGAATCAAGTCAAGTTCTGGTAAAATACTTAATGGCGTTATGGAAACATCAGACGATGACTTTGAGCAGTATGGTGAGAATGACGGTTACGGCAGAGAGTCATTGCTTTTTGACATAGCAGGTCAAGACCCAAAGGTTCAGTATAAAGTTGCACCGAGCCACAGGTTAAAGCTCATGTTCAGGTGCAACGGGGAAGTTGTTGCAAAGCGACTGATGAAGACTATGAGAGAGCAAGGCGGAACATATAGAACTCTGACCAAAGGTAATGATTTTCTTGTGTTTACCACCGTGAAGCCACGCTTGGAGTTAAATGAGTTGTTTGGCATTGAATTGTATGCACTTGCTTATGAACCTTGGGAAGAGCTGGCGAAGAGAATAGCTACAGGAAGAGCCAACACCCAGACAGAGTGTATGGTGTTGTGTTTGACGGAAGCGTCAGTTAAGAGGTTGAAGCGTCAAGCGGATGCTCAAGGCATAGAGCGTAGAACATTTGAAGAGTCGAGGCATTTTTATACATTGCTGTCTGGCATTCCGATTTTTGAAAAAGAGAAGTCAACAAAGGACATGTTTTTTCTCAATCTCAAGCATCAACCTTGGGACACCGTGCATCATGACTTGACTGCATGTACTAGACCCATAAAAGTGTAAATTCTGTCCATTTGAGCGACAAAAAGCAAAAATTTTTTTTCTCAGTATTAGCAATATTTTAAGTGCCCTGTTAGTCGAAAACCTAGACAAGTGACAGGGCATTTTGCAATTATACATATATAGGGGAATATTAAAAATTTTTTGAAATATTTCTTTTTTCAAGAAACGCTTTCTTATTAAATGTGAATGTTTCATCTGATTTAGAAAAATAATAAATCAGGTAGACTATAAAGCCTATTCCAAAAAATAAAAACCACAGCAACCCCCAAAAGAAGCTAAATTCCTTTTTTCTAATTAAATATATTCTTTCATCTGATTCGTTATGAACAGTCCAGCCATTGCGGTTGTAATACGCCAGCCTTTCTTCAATGGTTTGATGGGAACTTAAGGCTTTTTTGTGTTTCTTGTCACTTATTTTGTCTGAAATTTTCAATATTATAAGTGACAAAACAAGCACCACTGCTAAAAATATTAAAATTTCCATTTTACACCTCATAAGTTTTTAATGTAAATACAATAAACCTTAAGTGAATTCAATATTTTTTCACAAGTTATTATATAGTTAAGACTAAATGACCTATAAAATGTCAAGTTTGGTGTGATTCCTAACCCTAAGTTCATGCTAAACCCTAAAGCCGTTGGTGGTGTAATGCCGCTGACGGCTTTTTTTATTTGAACTTACACAACCAGAAATACAACAGAAATAAGTCATACAGGAGGGTTCAAAGTGCAGAGAGTAATCAATATTTACATTTCTGACAACGTAGTCAAAGAGCTTGACGAGATGGCAAGCAAAGAAGGCAGAAGCCGCAGTAATTATGTAACACACATAATCAAGCAGGCAATCAGACAGACAAGAAAAGCTAAAATGCAAAAAACAAAAATGGAGGATTAACCATGAAAGCAGTAAATCTTGACAAATTCAAGAAGGTTCAGAAAGTAACACTGGACGGCAAAGAGTACGAAGTAAAGGGAGTTTCCGCTCGGCAATTCATCGGCGGTTTTCTGGATGATGAAACAAGCACGCTGTCAGACAGAGAACAGTTTGAAAAAATGATTGATGCTCTGGGAGAGCTAACCACAATCCCAGTTGAGGTGCTTAAACAACAGGACTTCGGAGTGCTTACAGCATTAATGCTTATAGCTCAGGGCATAGACCCTCAGACACAAGAAGCTAAACAGTAACATAACAGGGGGAGCTTATGAGCTTAGGCAATCTAAGCGTTTCCCTTCGCCTTGATTCATCTAACTTTCATTCAAATTTAAGCAGGGCAAAAAAGGGATTGTACAATTTCTACCAAGAAAGCGTACGCATTAACCAGTCTATAGAGCTGGGGAAGAACATTTATAACGGCATAGCCTCAGCAGTAAAGCAAGGCATAGATGCCGTAGAGGAAGGGGCAAAATCTCTTGATGTTAAAGAGGTGTTTTCTAACTTAGCCGCTAACATGGGTAAGGATGCAGAAAACATGATTACACAGCTTAAAACGTCTACTAACGGCTATTTAAGCGAAGTAAGAGCAATGACCCTTTCAACACAAGCCATGATGTCAGGAATGGACTTTAAGGACGTTACTGTCACTATGGAGTATTTGCAGAAATACGCCAAAGCCACAGGTAGAGACTTTAACCAGCTAACACAAACAATCATGACAGGATTAGCCAGAGGCTCAACACTGATGCTTGATGATGCGGGCATAATCATAGATGCCCAGAGTGTCATTAATGCAAAAACTCAGGAATACGGAAGAGCCTTAACAGAGGTTGAAAAAAAGCAGGTTTTAGTTTCAGCCGCCATTGACCAGATGAAAGGGAAAATGGGAGCTTTGAACACTGAGCAGTCAACAGCCTATGACGGAATACAAAGGCTTAAAGCTGGCTGGGAAGACATGAAAACAAAGCTGAGTCAGTGGGCTTTAAGGCTTACTGCTCTGGGTAAAGTAGCCTTAGCAGGCTGGCAGGCAATCTTTATTCAACTAAGGCTCTATTTCAATAAGCTGGCTTTTGACGTAACACATGTATTTGATTACATGAAACAAAGCATTTTAATGTCACTGGCTACACTGTCAAACAAGATGTCAAGTATACTCTTTGACCTGAGAGCCACAGCACCAGACCAGATGAAGGGAACTATTGAAAGAATGCTGAATATGACTATTGCCATGACAAACAGTCTGACACAGAAAGCGGCGGACACAAACGGCAAAATCATAGAAGAGCAAAACAAGCAGTTACAGCCCCTCATCAATGAGACTGACCAGAGAATCAAAGAGCTTATGGAGAAAAACAAGCTCTGGTATGACCTAGCCACAGGGAACTACAACCCTAAAGGCGGAGGCTCAGGCTTTAATCTGCAAGTAACAGACAACGGCTCTGGGGATTCAGTAACTCAAAAGCTACAGACGCACCTTGACAGGCTCAAAGAGCGTGTAGCAGATGTCAGACTAGAACTTAAAAACTTAGGTCAGGACGATTACACGCAAGAGATGAACAACATCAATACCCAGTATGAAAGTATGCTGGCAGGCTTTGAAGGTAATACAGCAGTACAGGGGATGGCTGACGAGTGGAAAGAAGCCGCAACAGCTCTTGCGAAAGCCAGACAGGAAATGTCAGAAACAAAGGCAGAGTTTGACACATTTCAACAGAGCTTAGAAGCCAAAGCAGGCATGATTAAGGCTGTCTTTGACACAATAGGCAATGAGCTTGCAAACGGAATCAATGACGCTATTTCAACAGGCAAACTGAACTTAGGCGAGATGCTTAAAGGCATTGTGCAGTCAGTTAGAATGATGGCTATAACCAAAGCTATAAACCTGACCATAGAGGGTTATTACCACCAATACTTAGCAGGCGTGTATAAAGCGGCGGCTCTTGCGATTGTAGACCCTGTTAAAGCGAGTCTTTACAACCAATCTGCAATGGCTGAACAAATAGCATCAACAGGTGCTTTTGCTGGTGCTGGTTTCTTTGGCGGTCTGGGTGCATCCTTGGCGGCAGGCGAGCTTTCCGGTATGGCTCACAGCGGTATAACAGAGATTCCCAGCGAGGGGACATGGTTACTGGACAAAGGCGAAAGAGTGGTAGACGCAAAGACCAACCAAGACCTTAAAGCATTTCTGGGCAATAACGGCGGAACTTCCATTGTGCAAAACATCACCATAAACGGCGGTGATGAACAAGGCGTAATGAAGGCACTTCCACAGCTTAAACAGTCAGTCATTGACATAGTGAACAGCGACATTTCCCAGAATGGAACAATCAGGCAGACCATAAAGAACTATACATAGCATTTTAAGCCCGTCATTTCGATTCTGACGGGCTTTTGCATTTCTTAGAAGGGAAACACCTTAGCAATAAATCTAAGTGGCTTAAAATCAAAAAATATGAACTTAGGAGGTTCAATCATGAAGACAAGAACACTTGTCATAATAGCAGGCAAACTGCAAAGACCAGAAATACTGTCAGACCTTGAGAGGCTGACCAAACTTGAAAACGACATGGAAATAGTAAGAGCCAAACAGGCAACTTTACAAGAGATGCTAGACAGCATCAGACAGGACGGTCAACACGGTTCAAAGATGGAAAAAGACCTAATGTTTAAAATCAATTCTCTTGATGACACAACAGCAAGACTTGCACAACAGGCGGAAAAAGTACGCAGTGAAGCCGTAGAAGAGTTAAAACACATTGCACTTGAAAAAGAGGTGGAGAAAGCCGCCGCCCAGACAGGAACGAATGCAAGAGGGCTGATTAAAACAATCCTCAATAAAGACGGCATCAATTTTCAGTCTGACAGTGAAGGTAACTATTTTGTGACTTCTAAAGGCAAACTGCTAACAACAAGGCTGGAAGAGATGAAAGCAGACCCTGAAACATCAATCCTGTTCAATAAGCAGGAATCTAACAGCCGGGCGGAAACCAGAATAACTAATCAGGTAAATAAACAAATCAGCCCGGTAGACCGCAAAGAAATAATGGATTACCTCAAATACAAAGGCAACCCATTCAAGAAAGAGTCACACAACCTGACCATGCAGGGAAAACTTGTTAGGCTCATGCCTGAAAAGGCTGAGGAGCTGAGAGAGGCGGCTAAATATGCTTAATATGTCATACGCTGAATACATAATGCTTTGTTGTGAGGCATCGTTAGAGTTCATGCAAGGTATACATGCTGGAAGGTTTACACCTGAACAGTTTGAAGAATATGCCAATGCCTTAGAACAGTTCTTTGCGTTAGATGACATGTTCAAAGAGGCGAAACATGAGCCATGCCCAGCCTGAGAAACACCGCATAGTCATAAACGGTCAGTATGTAGATGTTACTCTGAAAGAGCTAATACAAGGCTATACAGAGAACGCACAACATAAGCAGGCAAAAGAGACACAAAGACAGAAACAGCTTGATGACATTAACAGCTTAAACAGCATAGCTTTGATGAAGGCAAGACGGGTTATTACAGACAGTAAGAACATGTCAGACATCAAGCGGGCTTTGGACGTAGTGAAGACGGTTCAGGACGTTGTTGTAAATTCTAATGCAGTAGACAAGACACCTATTGACGGACTTGTGGAAACATTAGCCGCATTGAGACAGTCAGCACCGCCTTACATGCCTGAAAAAGACTAAACATTTCAAATTTATTATTATTTATTATGGGGGAAACATGACAAAAAAATCAGAGAAAGTGTCTGATGCTAAAAGGGATTTTAAAAACACCCTGAAAATAGGACAACTTTCTACATTGGAACAGGTTAGAAGAGCCTCAGCAAAGGCGATTAAAGAAGCGTGTGCAGGCAACTTTTCTTTTGAATATGCGTATAAGCTGGTGAACATGCTTAGAACTCACAAAGAGCTTATTAATGCAGAGAGAGAAGAGAAAGACGCACAAGCAGACAGGGGAGTTTCTAAACTGCAAGAGCAAATCAACAAGAGGCTTGATGAACTCATTGTGGAAGAGAACACCAGAAGAGCTGAACAGGGCTTGCCTGTTATGACGGACATTGAAGAGGAGACATTCAAATTTCAGAATGAACCTACAGTAAAATATGAGCTGACAAAGCATTAAAACAGGCGGGGAAACCCGCCTATTTGCTTGTATGTAACAAGGGGGGAGAGACAAACCCAGTAAAACACACTATTAATCAATAAATCCAATCAGTTACAGCATTTTCAAACTTGACAAAAATTAACACTTTTTTAACACACTAAAATTAGGGGTTAGCATGGAGGTTATAGGCTATGGAATAGACCATATAACTTTGTCTATTACATTAAAACAGAAGGGACTAACACCAGTAGAAACCTATGACAGATTCCATAAAAGCATTATTGAATACTTTGAACTGGACTGTGTAGGTGTAGCGGGTGCGAGGTTCAATGAGGACATGGAATACAGGCAGAACGGAACACCGACACAATTCACATTAAGCCTGTTTTCATGCCTCACCAGACGGCTTAAATTGACCACAGCGGAAGAGTACGCCGAACATATACACGAATGCCTTTTAAAAGCATTCCCAGTCTTAGAAAGCGTATTCGAGACCGTATACAGGGTGAACAAGGTTGAATACTTCATAGACTGGCAGAAAGGGAAAATTAGACCGTTTAAGAAGACGATTAAGAGCATCAAGCCGTCAACTACAAAGCTGACATTCAGCCAATGGGAGAACGGAGACACACCCAGCAGTTATTATGTAAAGGCGAACGGCTGGGAGCTGGTGAGGTACAACAAAACAAAACAGCTCATAGATGAGCGAAAGACGGCGTATTACCCGCATGAGTACGCCGACATAGACAATCCTGTCTATAGAACAGAGCTGAGGCTTTTTAAGGACTACATACAACGACATGATGAAGAAAGAATCAAGACGGAACATGTAGCACTAAAACTGCTTGGCAACATCACAGACACCCAGAGAGACATCAAGAAACTGAAAGCAAGCATCAACCCAAAAGGCACGCTGAAAGTTTCCTCAAAACCATTAAGACACAGAACACTTGCAGACGTAGAGGACACCATATACAGCCGTGTTGCTAATGAGGTTGAAAACGTCAAGTCTGCATATGAAGCGGCGGGCATTCCTTTTGACCGCTCAGAGGCTCTGAAACGCTTTGACAGCATCATTTCAAGCACTCACCCACAGAAGGACAAAACAAGACGCTACAAGCGTCAAATAACAGCTTAGAGAGGTTTAAATTATGTACGAAGTAGTAACAAAATACATCAGAATTACATCAAACGGAAAGACCAACGAAATTATAGCAACTGAGGATGTCAGCAGAGAGATTGAAAGGCTCAGAGAGGAGAATAAACGACTTAAACAAGAGCTTGCAGACAAGAAAGAGAAAAAGCAGGATTCAGGTTTTCTGAACACAAACGAAGCGGCGGAATATTTGAAAGTCACACCTCAGCATGTCAGAAACTTAGTAAATGACAAAAAGCTGGTTTTCATGCGTGATTTTGTTAAGACAAGTTCAGGCAGGCTGATGTTTAAGAAAAAGGCTCTTGATTCATGGATTGAAGGCAGAACAAACACAAAGCTTGCGGTAGTTTAAAGCTGACTCAGCAACAGCTATTGAGTTATTGCCCTATTTGGTGTATTTTGCATTTTAATAGAAGACTTAGGGGCAATCATGAATATATTGCAAGCCATTAAGAATATTGCAGAATTAACACAATCTGAAATTCAAGAAGATTTTTCAGGACGTAATAGAATCAATAACGTAGGGAAAGCATTAGAGCTATTTATACAAAATGCTTTTGCAGGAACATTTGACATTGAAGATGAGCAAACAAAGCTCACAATGTTTGAACAGATTTTTTCATACCAAGGGAATCAAAATAACCCTCCTGACTTAATCCTTAAAGGTAGCGATGCAATAGAGGTCAAGAAAATTGAGGGCAAAAACTCAGCGATTGCATTAAATAGTTCTTACCCAAAAGCGAGGCTTTACAGCGATGATGACAAAATCATACAGGCTTGCAAGGATTGTGAAAACTGGACGGTTAAAGACATCATTTATGCAGTAGGCAATCTTAAAGACAGCAAGTTGCATTCTCTTTGGATGGTGTACGGTGATTGTTACGCCGCAGACAGAGAAATTTATGAGCGTATAAAGCACGCTATTTCAAGTGGTGTGAATGTCATAGAAGGCATTAGCTTTACTGACACTAAGGAGCTGGGCAAAGTCAAAGGTGTTGACCCTCTGGAAATTACAGACCTTAGAGTTAGGGGAATGTGGCATATACTACACCCGAACAGAGTATTTAATTATATTAATCAAATTACATCATTACAAGAGTCTGATTTTGAGCTTATTGTACTCATGAAGACAACAAAGTTTGAGTCATTCCCAGACTCTGACAAACAACAAATAAACAGTATACAAGGAATTAGTGTTCATGACATTAAAATCAAGAACCCTAATAACCCTGTTCAGCTTGTTGATTGCAAACTTATAACTTTTACAAGATGAGGTTAGCATGAAGTTAGTTTCATTATTTAGTGGTGCTGGTGGCTTAGACAGAGGCTTTGAGAATGCAGGGTTTAATGTTGTCTGGGCAAACGAGTATGACAAGGAAATATGGGAAACTTATGAAAAGAATTTTCCTCACTCACACCTTGAAAGACGTTCTATAACTGACATCAGCACAAGTGAAATTCCCGATTGTCACGGAATTATAGGCGGCCCGCCATGTCAAAGCTGGAGCGAGGCTGGAGCATTGAGGGGCATAAATGACAAAAGAGGTCAACTTTTCTTTGATTTCATAAGAATTATTAAAGAAAAACAACCTTTGTTTTTTCTTGCAGAGAATGTGTCAGGAATGCTTGCAGGCAGGCACTCGGAGGCAATAACTAACATAAAAAAGATGTTTATAGACTGTGGCTACAATCTGTCATTCAAACTATTGAATGCGGCTGACTTTGGAGTACCACAAGACAGAAAGCGTGTTTTTTTTATTGGAATACGCAAAGACTTAGGTTTTTCTTTTCAGTTCCCAGAACCTCATCAAGAGCGAGTGCTATTAAAAGATGCAATCTCAGACCTTGCAGACAATGTGATGCCAGCAAAACCAAAAAATTATACCAACGGTTCAGCATGTGCATTGCCTAACCATGAGTACCTAACTGGTGGATTTTCAACAATATACATGTCAAGAAACCGTGTAAGAAGCTGGGATGATATTTCTTTTACTATTCAGGCAGGCGGTAGACACGCCCCTATTCACCCACAAGCACCTGAAATGATTTCAGTGGGTAAAGATGAAAGAATTTTTGTAAAGGGCAAAGAGCACCTTTATAGAAGACTGTCAGTCAGAGAATGTGCAAGAATACAAACATTCCCAGACAATCACGTTTTCTATTACAATAGCGTAATGGCTGGTTATAAAATGGTTGGTAACGCTGTTCCTTGTAACCTTGCATCAGCACTTGCAACGTCTATACATGACCAGATTAAACAGCATTGCAGTATTGAAGATGCTGAACTAAGCAGAGCAATTTAAACAAACTCTATAAATGCAAAAGCCGCCTCATTTCTGGGCGGCTTTTTTCTTGCAAACTTCTTTTACTCAGCATCAGAAAAACAGTGACATAAAAATAATTTTAGTGGCGTTTTGGTGACACGCAGATTTTTATACACTGTAACTTATTGCTAAATAATAAGTTTAAAAATGGAGGCGGCGGGAATCGAACCCGCGTCCGGAGAACTTTCAGCAAAAGGCCCTACATGCTTAGTCTATGATTGAGTTTCCCTGCGAAATTGGCCATAGACAATCCGTTCCGCAGGTAAGTTCCTTAGTTTCAGACCGTGCGGACGGAACACTCCGCACAGCTTGGCCTGCTTTGTTTGGCGCTCTAAGAAATGCCGCAGGCAGGCAAAGCTTCGAGCGTCGCCACTATTTATGCAGCAGCGAGTGCAAATTCGTCGTTTGCAATTACATTTGTCCAGGTTATTACGAGGTCCCGGGCCTCGGCATGCTCCTAATTCCTACGGCTTCCCCGTCGAAACCAGTTCGCCCCCTTATAACTCTATATTCTGCTTTTAAACATCTATATATCTGTGAAAGATAAATATATTACATTGTTCAATTTAAACAAGTGTCACATGCGGTTCTTGAGCGCCCGCTCCATCTCCCGGTTCATATCCTTCTCACGCATCGACCTGCGCTTATCATGAACCTTTTTACCCTTCGCCAGCGCAATCTCTACCTTTATCAGGTTGCGACCGTTGAAGTACATTGCAAGAGGAACCACAGAAAGCCCTTTCTCCTGCATCTTCCCCATAAGCTTATCGATCTCCTTTCTGTGCATAAGGAGTCTGCGAGAGCGGGTGGGCTCATGGTTTGCAATATTCCCCTGGGAATATTCCGATATGTGACAGTTGATTAAATAAGCCTGGTTTGACAGGAACTTAACGAAGGAATCCTTAAGGTTAACATTGCCGTTACGTATCGATTTAACCTCGGTTCCACGTAACTCAATGCCCGCTTCGAATTTCTCCACAATTTCATAGTCATGAAAGGCTTTTTTATTTTTTGCTATAGTTGCCATAATCTCTTTCCAAGAATGAAAAATGTATCACTCTTCCAAACAAATACAAGGGGAAATTTCAGTTTTCGACTAATATGACACAAATAGGTCACTATTCCGTTATCCAATGACATTCATGTATCTACAATATATCATAACGCATATTGTGATTGCACTACATGAAATAATCGTAAAAAAGTTCCTTTTATTTTTCCGTAACTTTTAGAATATGAACAAAGAAGTTAAAATTTGTCTATTGTAAGAGAATGTGATTTAGGGTAAAAAATATTAGAAAGTATATTAATGGAGAAGCAATGTCTATAAAGTGGACTTCGGAACTGATAACGGGAATTGATTTCATAGACAGGCAACATAAAGCCTTTGTAACTATAATGTACCGTCTTCTTGAGGCGATGAAGAACGGTGAGGGGAAGGAAGAGCTTCCCAATACGCTGCGATTTATGGAATTTCATGCAATCAAGGCCTTGAAAGCTGAAGAGGAGTTTATGGAGAAGATCGGCTACCCTGGTGCGGATTTCCATTTTACTCAGCATAAACATTTTCATGAAGAGCTGGCCGCTCTCAAAGATATGTATTCCCAAAACGGATACACAGTCTCTTTACCACTGACATTTCAAAGGAAAATGGGTGACTGGCTCCACCACCATGTGGCCAAAACCGATGTTATCCTTGGTGATTATGTGTCGTCAAACAAGAAGATTATGGAAGAGATATCCTAACTGTTATAGAGCTTTAGGTAACAAGAAGGGCGGCCTTGGC
Organism: Limisalsivibrio acetivorans; assembly: GCF_000421105.1. Classification (NCBI taxonomy): domain Bacteria; kingdom Pseudomonadati; phylum Deferribacterota; class Deferribacteres; order Deferribacterales; family Geovibrionaceae; genus Limisalsivibrio; species Limisalsivibrio acetivorans. The sequence goes on along the minus strand of NZ_ATWF01000001.1, from coordinate 1,280,608 downwards.
CGCCCTTTTTTGATCATGATATTTGTTTTGAGGCCTATAGAGAAAATCTATTATGAGTTTGCCGCAGGGCAAGTTGCGCACTTCTCCGAGGAGCTGTCCTTGGATGAGCATGCTGATGCATTATCATACCCTTGATTGTACCAGCCCCCTCCCTTGAGTTGAAAGCTGGTTACTGACATAATCCTGGATGCCTCGCCGCCGCACTTGGGGCATTCCTTCTGATTCTGGTCACTGGTGATTTTTTCCATCATTTCAGTAACTTCACCACAGGATGAGCACTTGTATTCGTATATAGGCATATCAACCTCCGAAAGGGTTTGTTATTTTGCAGTATAATAACATCAAAGAAAATGAATATTACCTGCTGTGATAAAAATCAAGTAAAAAGTTAAAAATTTTTCCATTGAGCCTTTCTGAAAAAGGGATACAATATATCCCTATGGATTTTAAACTGTTTTCAAACTACTCCCCATCCGGTGATCAGCCAGCCGCCATCGACTCCCTCGTCTGCAACTTTCAGGACGGTGCGGATTCTCAGGTACTGCTCGGTGTAACTGGCTCGGGGAAAACCTATACAATGGCTAACGTGATTAAGAGGCTCGGCGTGCCGACCCTTATCATCGCCCATAATAAAACCCTTGCCGCACAGCTCTATGGAGAATTTAAGAAGTTTTTCCCAGATAATGCTGTGGAGTATTTTGTCAGCTATTACGACTACTACCAGCCCGAGGCGTATGTCCCCGCCAGCGATACGTTCATCGAAAAGGATTCATCCATAAATGAGGAGATAGACAAGCTCCGCCACTCCGCCACAAGAAGCCTTCTGGAAAGGCGTGATGTAATAATTGTGGCGAGCGTATCATGCATATACGGTCTCGGCTCCCCCGAGGCATACCACGGGATGCTGGTTTCGCTCGAAACGGGCGAAGAGGTGGATGTTGATGAGATACTGGAGAAGCTTATCGAGATCCAGTACGAACGCAACGATTATGATTTCCACCGTGGCACATACCGAATGAAGGGTGACGTGCTGGAGATCTTCCCCGCCCATGAGGATGACACAGCCTACCGCATCGAGTTTTTCGGCGATGAGGTGGATCGGATGTCCGAGTTTGATCCTGTAACGGGGCAGACCATAAAGGACAGGGCGAAGCTTGCCATATATCCGAACAGCCACTATGTGACATATAAGGTGACCCGTGAGGATGCCGTAGAAGATATACGCCGTGAGCTTCTTGACCGTTGCGCATACTTCAACGAGCGAGATATGCTTCTGGAGTCCCAGAGGCTTACCCAGCGCACCATGTTCGATATAGAGATGATTAACGAAACAGGCTACTGCAACGGAATAGAGAACTATTCCCGTTTCTTTGAGAACAGGAAGCCAGGTGATCCGCCCCCGACACTTCTCAGCTATTTGCCTAAGGATGCCCTCGTTATCATAGACGAGTCGCATATAACCATCCCGCAGATCAGGGGGATGTATAACGGCGACCGTGCGAGAAAAACTACCCTGGTGGACTACGGCTTCCGCCTCCCCGCCGCTTTGGACAACAGGCCCCTTAAGTTTGAAGAATTTAAGAAGGCAGTGAATACAACCATGTATGTCAGTGCCACACCTTCGGATTATGAGCTTGAGGATTCAGATGGAATAGTTGTCGAGCAGATAATCCGCCCCACGGGCCTCATCGACCCCGTTATCGAGATCCGTTCCGCCCGTACACAGGTGGATGACCTTCTTAACGAGATTCGTGGTATAACGGAGAAGGGGGAGCGTGTACTTGTGACAACGCTCACAAAACGCATGTCGGAGGAGCTTACCAAATACTATGAAGAGATGGGGATACGGGTAAAATACCTCCACTCCGAGATAGATACCATAGACCGTGTTAAGATAATCCGTGAACTCAGGATGGGGAAGTTCGATGTCCTTGTGGGCATCAACCTCCTTCGTGAGGGGCTTGATATTCCTGAAGTCAGCCTTGTGGCAGTTATGGATGCGGACCGGGAGGGCTTCCTCCGTTCGGAGAAGTCCCTTATACAGACCATAGGGCGTGCCGCCAGAAATGTAAACGGTCGTGCGATATTCTATGCGGATAAGGTAACCAGAAGTATGAAAGCCGCCATGGAAGAGACCGAGCGTAGAAGGGCGAAACAGCTTGAATACAACGAGGAACATGGCATAACGCCCGAGAGCATACGCAACGAGATCTCCGATATTATGGAGAGCATATACGAGCAGGACTACGTAACAGTTGATCTGCCCGACGAGGATGGTATAACATTTACCGGCGATCGGGAGAAGGATCTCGAGCAGATTAAGAAGAAGATGCAGGAATATGCAGAGGCTTTGGAGTTTGAAAAGGCCGCCCGCATGCGGGACTTGATCTTCGAATATAACTCAAGGAAATGATATAGATGGCAAAGAAGATAGCGTTAATAACGGCAGGGGTTTTTCTGCTGGGTATAATAGCCGCCGGTGGCGGAGTTCTCGGGTATATATATAAGCTCAGCAAGGAGCTCCCCTCTGTGGAGGACCTCAAAAACTTCGAATACCCCCAGCCCACAATAATATACGACCGTAACGGTGAAACTATCGCAGAACTGGGGAGCGAACGCCGCTATCCTGTTCCTGTGGACAACATGACAGAACACATCATAAATGCCATCGTTGCCGTTGAGGATGCACGCTTCTATGAACACGGCGGCGTGGATCTTATGGGTATCCTCCGTGCCTTCATAACGAACATGAAGGCTGGAAGAGTTGTGGAAGGGGGGAGTACGCTCACCCAGCAGCTTGTGAAGGAGATCTACCTAACTAGGGAGCGTAAGCTCCGCCGTAAGGTGAAGGAGGCGATCCTCGCCTATAAGCTGGACAACTATATCTCCAAGGAGAAGATCCTCGAGCTTTACCTGAACTATGTCTACTTCGGCCGTGGCGCATACGGTGTAGAAGCGGCGGCGGTGAACTATTTCGGCAAGTCCGCAGACAACCTCACGCTCCCCGAGGCGGCCATGATAGCAGGTCTGCCAAAATCCCCCGGACGCTATCCCCCGCATATCAATCCGGAAAGAGCGCTCCAGAGGCGTGACCACGTGCTGTACAGGATGTTCGAGACGGGATATATAACCGAAGAAGAATACAACAAGGCGACTGACACCCCCATAGAGATAGTGGAGAGCATACCACCGAAGAACGCCGCAGCGGGTTACTTCACAGACTTTGTTATAAAGTACCTTAAGGATCAGCTCGATATTGAGGACCCTGAGAATACTGGGATGAAGGTTTATACAACCCTCGATCTTGAGATGCAGGCTATAGCTGAGACCGCGGCAAAGAATAACCTGATACGCATTACTAAAGAGCTGGGTTATACCGGTCCTGTAACAAGCGTTGACGCAGACAAGCCCACGGCGGATATGGAATCCGTCCAGAAAGCCCTTGAGGAGGACCAGCAGTATATCATCGATCTCGGTTACCAGCGTGCTGTCGTTACCGATTCGGAGAAAAACAGCGCATCCATACTCCTTGCGGACGGCACGGCCGGAACTATCAGAGCCAGAGACAACCGCTGGGCAAAGCCGAGAGAAGGCCGCTACAGCAGGTTGACCGACGTACGGACGATTCTGGATACCGGCGATGTAGTTTACGTTACCTTGCTGGACGAGGAGAAGGAGCGGTACTCCCTTGAGCAGATCCCGGAGCTTGAGACCGGTCTTATCTCTGCAGATCCCGCAACGGGGGAGATATACGCCATGGTGGGAGGATTCGATTACCGGAAATCGATGTTCAACCGTTCCGTTCAGGCGAAGAGACAGGTGGGCTCTCTGTTCAAGCCCATAGTGTACTCCACTGCGCTTGAAACGGAGTATGAGATAAACACCGAGGTCTTTGATGCTCCCGTTGTGAAGGCGATGGAAGAGGAGGGGGAGTACTGGAAGCCTGAGAACTATTCGGGCAAGTTCTTCGGTCTCACAACCCTCAAAGAGGCGCTGACGAAGTCCAGAAATATCGTAACTATCAAGGTTGCCGAGGATATAGGTATCGGCAACATCCTCCGCTATGCCCAGCGTTTTGGTCTTACGGAGAAGCTGGAACGTGACCTTTCCACCAGCATCGGCTCAGGCACGGCACCGCTCATAGAGATGGTTTTCGCATTCAGTGTTTTCCCGAATCTCGGGCATAGAGTGGAGCCCCTGTACGTAACAAAGGTTGAGGATATAAACGGTGAGGTTATCGCAGAGAACGAGCCTTCCGAGCCCATAGAAACCATACGCCCTGCCACGGCCCAGATCATGACAGATATGATGCGAAACGTTGTTGAGCACGGCACAGGCAGGCGTGCAAAGGTCATCCCCCGCCCTATCGGCGGTAAAACCGGAACAACCAACGACTTTAAGGATACATGGTTTGTCGGCTACATGCCGAACCTGGTAAACGGAGTATGGGTCGGCTTCGATGACTTCCGCAAGATAGGAAACGTCCGAACCGGCTCAAACACAGCTCTGCCCGCATGGGTGGAATACACCAAGAACGTTACGGACATGTTCGAATATGCCCTGTTCCCCGTTTCCGATGATGTTGTTTACAAAAAGATAGATACGGATACCAGAAAGATCACGGACAGCTTCTCTCGCAACTTCCACTTTGAGCCCTTCGATACGGGTAAGGCGAATTGAGCGGCATTGATAATCCCGAGATGATCCCGTTCCCCTATATCCATGTTAGAGGGGAGGGGAGTATAGCAGGTGCGAACCGCCTTGGCGAGATGCTTATGGATGAGCTTGCCTCTACCGGCATATCCAGAGTAGGGCGTTTCCTTGTGGACAGGCTCAGGGATGAGGAGCTGGTCTTCAAAACCGTTCGTGGAACCTACGGACTTAAAACATTGCGATCCGATGAAGTCAGTTGGGAGATCGTCGTTATTGTCATAGACGAGTTCAAGCAGAGCCTGGGTGATATTGTCGATATCAGCTCCCTCCAGCACGAGATAAAGAATCCCCTCACTGTCATAGACGGCACTGCGCAACTCATTGCCGCAAAATCATCCGATGATTACCTGAAGAAGTGCACCGATATAATCCTCAAGGAGAGCGGCAGGATAAAATCTATGCTGAGCAACATACATTTGCTCAGCGAGATGAGTATCGAGATATCACCGTTCAGCATGGAGGATTTTGCCGCAGATCTGCGTGATTCTGTGATGATAATCTTCCCCGATGTGGATATAAAGCTCCACGCTGTAAGGAATCTGGACAGGATAACAGCGGACAGGGAAAAGCTCTTTATGGCTGTTTATAACATCCTCAAAAACGCCGCCGAAGCGCAGAAAGAGGGCGATATACACATAGAGCTCTCCATAGACCCTACCATAAAATACCGCCATAAAGACTCGGACAAAGTGAGCCCCATGCTGAGAATCGTAATAACCGATACCGGACCAGGCATTGAGGATACGGTCTATCACAAGCTCTTCACACCTTTCTTCACCACTAAGAACAAGGGTACCGGTCTCGGGCTTGTTATAGCCAAGGAGATTGTGGAGAAGCATCACGGCCGGATTGAGGTAAGCTCCAGAAAGGGTTCTGGCACATCCTTCTCCCTTTTTATTCCATGCTATACCGATGATATATAAGTATAATTTTACTTAAAGCCAGTTGTATGGTCATTGTGTTCTGACCCATCGGTTATTACGTTTAGTTCATAAACATAAAATGTTTGCATAATCTGTACATTGGGGGTAAGATCTTTGTCTAATCCCTTGCAAAGAGATGGGGGGTTTCCCGTGTAAGTCGGGAGTTCCCCCTCTCCCTTAATTTAATCTGGAAAATTCATCCATATAATCTGGGAAATTTATCATCCTGAGAATATCCCTGGTCTGATTTTATGTATGTAATTTCCATGGATGGGAAATTCCATACATAAAATCAGACCATGGAAATCCCACAACATTTATTTAGTCCCGAACAGCCTGTCCCCCGCATCACCAAGACCGGGCACGATATAGCCAACCTCGTTGAGCTTTTCGTCCAGAGACGCTGTATACACCTTTATGTCGGGGTGCGCCTCATAGAAGGCACGGACACCCTCGGGTGCGGCGATAAGGCTCATGAATTTGATGGATTTTGCACCCTCTTCCTTGAGCATCTGAGCTGCGGCAGCGGCAGATCCACCCGTAGCAAGCATAGGGTCTATCAGGATGAAATCCCTGTCTTCGCAGTGGGTTGGAATCTTGAAGTAGTACTGTACAGGCTGGAGGGTATCGTGATCACGATACAGGCCGATGTGCCCTATTCTGGCGGAAGGGATAAGCTTCATCACACCATCCACCATACCAAGTCCCGCACGGAGGATAGGCACGAGAACAACCTTCTTACCGGAGACCTCCTCTGCGTCCATATCACACATCGGGGTCTTGATCTTTACCTTCCTGAGGGGGAAGTCCGAGGTTATCTCATACGCCATGAGCATGGCAACCTCGTCCACAAGCTCCTTGAATTCCTTCTTAGGGGTTTTCTTATCCCTTATGTAGCGAAGCTTGTGCTTAATAAGGGGGTGGCTTATTACCGTCAGGTTGGGATGTTCAGACATTTATTTCTCCTTGGGAAGAATTAGATTGAGTACAACACCAATAACGCCAGCTAGTCCGATGCCGCCTAGGGCGAAATCGCCTACGGAAAGGGTGAGGTTTCCGATACCAGTAACGAGTACCACGGAGGCGATCACGAGGTTTCTGGGATGGCTCATGTCCACCTTTGCACGAACGAGCGAACCGACACCAATAGCCGCGATCATTCCGAAAAGGAGGATCATAATTCCGCCCATAACGGGTACGGGTATCGTCTTAAGCACAGCGCCGAGTTTACCGAAAAATGCGAGGATAATAGCAGTAACAGCGGCAATGCGCATGTAAACGGGGTTGAAGGCCTTTGTGAGAGCAACTGCTCCCGTAACCTCTGAATATGTGGTGTTAGGGGGACCGCCGAGGAGCCCTGCAGCAGAAGTTGCAATACCATCACCGAGGAGCGTTCTATGAAGACCGGGCTGCTTGAGATAATCTTTTCCGGTGGCGGAGCTGATGGCGAGAACATCGCCTACGTGCTCAATGGCGGGTGCAATAGCCACGGGGAGGATATAGAGTATCGCAGCAAGGTCGAATATGGGGAACTCAAAGCTTCCGCTCTTTGCAGCCTCAACCCAGGGGAGTGCAAACCAGCTCGCATTCGCTATCGGGTCAAAGCTCACAACACCCATTACAAGGGAAAGGAGATAGCCCGCAACGATACCTGTGAGTATGGGGATAAGGCTGAAAAGTTTCTTGCCGTAAGTAACTACAAGGATAGCGGTTATGAGTGATACCGCAGAGATGATAACTGCTTTCTGGTCGAGGTTTCCGCTGCCGTCGAAGCTCTTTGCCATATTAACAGCAACGGGAGCGAGGGTCAGACCGATTACCATGATAACGGGGCCGGTAACTATGGGAGGAAGGTACTTCTCAATGGCCTTAACACCACCCTGCTTGGCAAGAAAACTGAAAAGGATGTAGGAAAGACCCGCAAATGCAAGGGCACCGAAGGTTTCGCCGTAGCCGAAATTTTTAATAGAGTACTGAATCGGAGCAATGAATGCGAAGGAACTGGCAAGAAACACCGGAACCGTGTTCTTTGTTATAACCTGGAATATAAGTGTACCGATCCCTGCTGTGAAAAGGGCAATGGAAGGATCCAGCCCTGTGAGCAGTGGAACCAGAACGAGTGCGCCGAATGCCACAAAGAGCATCTGCACGCCAAGAATGAGTTTTTTGAAACCTTGAGCTTCCTGCATAGAATATCGCCTCCTGTTGATTTTCGCTGTTCCGAAGGAGCCGATACCCACCATTTGCCGCACTTTCAGGCGCACCGAACCCGGTTCGCTCTCCTGAAAACACTGGTATAATTACTTAAAGAATAAGGAATATCCCCTGCTGATATATGTATTCATCGGCAGGTGAATACGGCGTACACTCAGAACGAGTGATTTTAGGGTAATATTGCGGATTGATCAACAGAAGGAATTTAAAAAAATAAAGGGGGCCCTCTGAGCCCCCGTAAAACAAGGAGTTTATTTTTTTAATTAGGTTTTGAATTTACCCACCAGCAGGTCAAGTTCCTCGGCCAGACGCTGGAGGTCTGAAACGGTATGGTTTACCTCGTTAATCGCCGATGAGCTTTCTTCAACGCCGGAGGAGATAGCCTGGATGTTGTCGTTGGTATCGTTCACAGCTCTGCTCTGCTCCTCAATGGCGGTGCGTATGATAGCTGTGGACTTATTGATATCATCAACGGCGGTAACAATCTCGTTAAAGAAGCCATCCGCCTCGTTGATCGTTTTAACGCCCTCATCCACTCGTTCTTCGGCACTCTCCATGCTCTTGGAGGCGGACTTTGTCTCCCTCTGGAGGGCTCCGATAATTTCGCCGACCTCCTTGGTCGCCCCTTGGGTTCTTTCTGCGAGTTTGCGAACCTCATCTGCGACAACGGCAAAGCCTCTACCCGCTTCGCCAGCCCTTGCTGCTTCGATGGCGGCATTAAGAGCAAGCAGGTTCGTCTGGTCTGCAATATCGTTGATTACGTTTATAATATCGCCGATCTGATCCGAGGAATCCGAGAGTTTATTAACAGATTCAGCAAGGTGATACGTTTCCTGCTTGATCTCCTCAATCTTGCCCACAGCCTCCCGCAGTTGTGTTCTTCCATCCTGAACCTTGGTTGAGGCTGTCTCGGCGTTTTCAATGGAGTATGAAAGGCTGTCGTTGATCTCGTTTGCAGATGTGCTCATCTCCTCCATGGCGGCGGCTACGCTTGAAACCTGTGCAGCCTGGTCTGTGAAGGTGCGGCTGAGCTCTTCGGTGGTGGAGGCGAGTTGGGTATTTCCGGAGGCAACGCTGGCGGAGTTTGCCTTAACCTCGCCTACAATCTGATTGATAGCCTCAATAAATTTATCGAAATACATGGAAAGCTCGCCCAGCTCATCGCATTTATCCGAGCCGATGCGCCTTGTGAGATCCCCTTCACCTTCGGAAATATCCTTGAATATTCCGGAGAGTTCGCTAACCCTTTTAAAGACAAGTTTATTGAGAGCAACTATAATGATAGCCAGAATGATCGCCACAAGAACCACTGCCGCTATCAGGAAAACGGTTATGATATTGTTCGCCTCGTCCACCTCTTTAAGCACAGCCTTCTTCGGCTTAGCTATAACAAAGTAACCGATCTTCTCATCGTTGAGATCATTAAGCGGTTCTGTGACAACGAAGTAATCCTTAACCAACGTGTAATCCTTTGAGAAAACAGAGTCTAAATCTGAACCTGAAAGTGCCTTAATGAGCCCTTCATCCATAACCTTTTGGGATACGACATAGTTTTTGAGTCTCGGATTGTCCCTTGATTCATCGGCGATATCCAGAAACTTATCATCCATAAGCACAAGAACCGAAACATCCCGATCCGCAAGCTCCTTAACCACCGAATTAAGACCCTGAATAAACTCAAGGGAGCCTATGTATCGGCCGTTTGACTTAATCGGCGCCAAAGCCCGGAGGGTTAGACCAGCCCTGCCTATTTCGAAGGCGGCAAAAGGCTTTTCAGTCTCCTTAACCTTTAGTATAGTCTGTCTAAATCCGCTGAGATCATCTCCATTCTTGTCCGGACGCCAGCTTCTCAGGAAAGATTTAACATCTTCCGTATGAAGATGAATCTTTACGTTGTTATAATCAGTATACTGTTTGAAAAGCTCGGTTACCGTTGCAAGGCTGTCATAGGCAAGGTTTCTGTCCTGAATAACCATCGCCGTTGTTACACCACGATCACTTCCGATACTGATTGCATTAGTAAGACCTATCTCCTTTTTGGTATTGACCTTTTGCCTGAACAGATAGGTAACATCATCTGCAGTGTCCGCAAAAACATTCTGCTCAATCTTTGATGTAATTGTGCCAAGATAGAAATACAGAAGCCCCAGAACCACAAAAGCCGAAACAGCAACGAAAACAATCAACTTCTTCTTGATAGATAGGCATTTCATCAGAATTACCTCATTTGTATATTTTGACTCACACATTTAAAATAAACCCAAAGCAGTTCGTTTTCAACATATTGTTTTAATTTTGTAAAAATAAAGTGTATTGATAATTCTATAGCTGTTAGGTTCTTACGGTATAAGCAGACGGTTGAAATATAATATCATTGTCAAAAGGACATAAATACTCATGTTTAGCACGTCTTTACCCAGCACATGCTCATAAAAAAAGCGGGCACAGAGCCCGCTATTGATAATCATTATTTTATCAGTATTTTATCAGCCGACTGTACCCGGCTCTCGCTCACCAAGGATTGTTTCGATGACATCCGACGCACCGAAGTTATACTCCCCCCGGCTTATGTATTCCTTAATGAGCTCGAAGTATGAGCCTGCTGTTACAAGGGGCTTCTCAATGTATCCGTTCATATACTCACTCGCATGCCCGATATTCGCAAGGAGACCGTTGCAGAGGCACTTGCGCCCTTCGGTCTCCTCAACGGGTCCTCCCTTGGCGATATAAGCCTTAACAGGCTCTGCGGGGCAGCGGTATCCCACTGTTCCATCCTCCTTACGGAAGAGTGTGCGCAGATAGCCGAGGTTGCAGATTCTTGGTCTTGCGAGGTATTCGGATAGCTCGGACAAGGTATCAAGAACCCGAAGCACCTTAAAGGGGAACCCTGTGGGCGATGCGAGGGGGTCTGTCTTTACCTCGAACTTTCCGAATCTGAGGATAGCGTTTCTGAGCTTTTCATCAAGACCGGACTCACGGCAGAATGCAAAGGCAGTTCCCACCTGAACGCCAACGGCGCCCATGCTGAAAGCCTCTTTAAGTTTTTCGTACTTCTCATAGCCACCAGCCAGCCAGAAGGGTACGGAGAGCCCCTTTATCTTCTCTAGGTCTATCCTGTCCTTATCGCCGTAGATAGGCTCACCAGATTCATCGAGCTTCATTCCGCCCCTTGGGGGTGCGTTGTGTCCGCCTGCACTGGGGTATTCTATAACAAGCCCATCCACCTTTCCTGTCGCCTTCTTAACCATCGTAGTGGCAAGAACGTTTGAGGATATTATGGCGAGAAACTTGGGCCTTGAAAGCATGGGGAGGTCGCTGCCGAAAAGTGCTGAGGGACTGAAATTCATAACGAAGCTGTCATCAACCTTTGCCCCTTCCACATTTATCTTCATGGAGGCATCCTCGCCCCTGCTGAATTTGTCGAGTATACCGGGAATCTCCCTGGGGATTCCAGCACCCATAATAACATAGTCCACACCACCCAGCATCGCTCCGTAAAGGGAAGCAAGGTTAGGAAGCTGTATCTTCTCAAGAAGGTTTATCCCAACAACGCCCTCATGCCCCTCCTTTGCAAGGAATACCTCTACAAAGTTGGCCGCAACAGTCAATTCCAGAAGCTCCACAGGGGGTTCCATACTGAACATAGGTATCCTGGCGTACTCTTTGCCGCTTTCGATACCGCCTTCTACATAAAACTTTTCAATAATCTTTTCAGCACATTCCTGAAATGGGAAAGCGGCGAGGGCTCTTCTCATATGACCGCCTTCGTCACCTTCCTGAAGCCTTCTTACGAGGATTATGTCCATAGCAGTGCCGGAGATAACACCGAGCTGACCATTCAGAGACACCTCTTTCGCCAGCCGCCAGTTCGAGACTGCGGCACCCATGCCACCCTGTATAATAACGGGGTTTTCCATAAGTTCATACTCCGTAGTTTTATTTGAATATATTATTAATAAGCGCAACTTGACCGCTCGTGTCAAAATAGAATATCCCGTCGAATTTGACAAGTATATATTCAAGAGAAAAATTAGCCGTTTTAACATTTATTGTAATAATTTCTATTTACATAAAAACTTGACAGAACGTTCCATACTACATATTAATAGCTATAATCCAAACAGTTCAGTCGATACAAAAACAGATCGAATGAACAACAAGAAGCGGGGCATTTATTAACCAATGACTTACTCTGATAATAGCGTTGCAGTTGCAAACAGAAGGAACGCTGTGCGTTCTTCTCTGGCAATGAAAATCTGTATCTTTCATTTTGAGGACACCGAAAAAGGAAGAGCCTACAGCAAATGCTTCATGAGCAGAACTGTGGATATGAGCGAAACAGGTGCTCAAATCCTCCAGAAGGGGCATCTCAAAGAGGGTGATGTAGTCGAATTGCGTGTTAAGCATGCCCTGACACTGAAGCGTTGCCTTGACTGCGACAAGCTGTATAAGATGAAGAATACCATGGAGATAGCCCCCCTCACTGCCACGGTTATGTGGGCAAAGGAGGATAGATGCGGGCTTCGTTTCGATGACATAACAAAAGCGGACCAGAATACCATATCCAAATACGTATGGCAGAAACACCTCAAGGAGATAAAAAAGTTCCGGGAAGAATAGCAGACTCCCCACATTCTTTTGACTACCCCCCTTGTTTAAGGGTATAATTTCAGGCGTTGCAATACTATATGTCTGGAGGCTCCCTTGAATCCTGTCCGCTCCTTAATACTTATACTATCAGCATTTATAGCAGTTTCATGTACATCCCCCACTATTCAGCAGAACGCAGCGGGAACACCCGATACATCAATTAAAGAGTTCTTCAGCGGAACCCGCACAGGTTATGGAATTATCAAAGACGATACCGGAACCGTTGAGGAACGCTTCAAGCTCACGATAACAGGAGCCTGGCAGGATGGTACGGGCTATCTCGAACACATCTACGAATACACAGGCGGCAAAGAGCGTGTTCTCAGATGGGTTCTCGAGCAAAACCCCGACGCATCCTATACAGCCATTCCCGAGCACAACGGGGACAGAGGTAAGCTTGAATTCCGCGGAAGAACATTTCTTTTCACCCACATTTACAACGGCTCCTCCACCCTCTCCGGGGTCCAGACAGATATTAGAACTAAGGTGCATGAATGGTACTACCTCCAGCCGGATGGCTCTGTCCTGCTAGATGGCGAGATAAGGCCGCTGGGGTTCAAGAGCGGTGAAATTACCGCAGTCTTCAGCCGCTGGAAAGGAATATAGCACACCTCAAACAATTAGGACTTTATTAGTCTTTTTATGTTGACAAAAGCACAGGAGTGGTATATAAAAGATAAAATTTATCATTTGGAGGGTATTCAATGAGCTTAGTAACAAAATCAGCACCCATTTTCAACGAGATTGCTGTAGTCGGAAAGGATTTCAAAAATGTGGATCTTGAATCCTACAGAGGCAAGTGGGTTGTTCTTTTCTTCTACCCCCTTGATTTTACCTTTGTTTGCCCCACAGAGATCACGGCAATGTCCGATGCTATGCCCGAGTTTGAGAAGAGAAACTGCCAGGTTATCGGCGTCTCCACAGACAGCAAATTCTCCCACCTTGCATGGATCAATACACCCAGAACCGAAGGCGGTATCGGCGAGCTTGCTTACCCCCTCGTAGCGGACTTCACCAAGAAGATCTCTACAGACTACGGTGTGCTCCTTGAGGGTGGAATGGCCCTTCGTGCCACATACATCATCGACCCCGACGGGGTTGTACAGTTTGAACTTGTCCACGACCTCGGCATAGGCCGTAACGTGAACGAAATCATCAGAAACCTTGATGCACTCCAGTTTGTTAAGGAAAACGGAGAGGTTTGCCCCGCCGGATGGACTCCCGGAAAGGACACCATGACCCCCGATCCCGACAAGATGAAAGAGTTCTTCAAAAAGAATCCTGACGGACATCAAAAATAACAACAATTAACTGCCAATAAGCTTTAAGGGCGCTTCACAAAAGAGTGTTGCGCCTTTTTTTATTTTTACAACTTTTATGACTGTGTTTTTAATTTTTACAAAACATTGTTCGTATAACTATTTTCTGTTTTCTATCAGATAGATTCTTTAATGTTGTCCATTAATACGCGCAACTGTATATATCATTGTCACAAAAGAGGACTGTAAATATATTAATTTTCTAATATTATGCTACTGCAATACTTTACATTACCTTAACTCTGGACATTATATTATGTTTATGCATAATCGCATTTATGCTTTGGTTAATATTTATTTAAATCTTTGTCCCTCAGAGGTGAGACGATGTCCTTAAGCAGAATCTCCATCAAGTGGAAGCTTATTGTCCCTGTTCTACTGCTCATTATCATCTATAGTACAGTTAATACGCTTTTCTTCAACAGCTCTATGACCGAGGTCTCCAGAACAAACATGAAAAACGAAATGGTTCATATCTCCGAAACTATTTTCGGAACTGTAACCAACTTCATGATAACCGGAAATATGGAGGGAACTGAGCCTCTCCTTGAGCATATGAACCAGATGATGGATATCCGCATGATCAGGGGCAAAAAAATGGACGGAGATTATGAACCGGGTGCGCCAGAGGAGTATCCACAGGATGAGTTCGAGCGTTCTGTTTTTGAAACTGGCAAGCCCCAGTATAAGATAGAAGATATCAACGGCCAGAAATACATGACCGGCCTTTTCCCCTATCTGGCACTTAAGGACTATATGGGCGTCAACTGTTTCGACTGCCATTACACAGGTGTCGAAGAGGGGGACGTGCTTGGAGCCGTTAAGCTGAGGCTCAGCACAGCGGAAACCGAAGATGTTATCGCTGCATCCAACAAACGTGCAGTATTCATTGCCATATTAGGCGTTGCTATAATCACAGCCCTAATTATGGCGATGTTCAATTTCATTTTCTATAAACCTTTCAATAAGATAAGAAGCGCATTTAATCAGGTTGCCCAGAAAGATTTCCGTGTGAATATCGACTCAAGGTGCGATGACGAGATAGGTAGCCTCATATGCTCCCTCAATTCGCTCCTGGAAGAACTTTCAGGCTCTTTCAAGCAAATGGAGAATGTTGCCGACAGTATCCTTGGCGAATCCGCTAAACTCGGTACATCACTTGATGAGTCCATAGACATGGCGCATAAACAGTCCGACCGCTCAAACGAGGTCGCCGCTGGCGCCAATGAGATGGCGCAGACTTCAGGCGAGATAGCAAATAATGTGAGCGTTGCCGCTGATAAAAGCAGCCGAACATCAAGCCTTTCGCAGGAGGGTGACTCACTTGTGAACACTGCTGTGGATAAGATCAAGCTCACCGGAACCTCAGCCAAAGAGCTTGCTGATCTTGTATATAAGTTGAATTCTGAGGTCGAAAGCATCGAAAATATCGTCCATGTTATTAATGACATTGCTGATAATACAAATCTGCTGGCACTGAATGCTGCCATCGAAGCGGCAAGGGCTGGTGAGCACGGTAGAGGTTTCGCCGTTGTTGCCGATGAGGTTCGCAAACTGGCCGAAAAGACCGCCGATGCAACCAAAGAGGTTACGAATAAGATCAACGTAATCCAGCAGGACTCCAACCGTACGGAGGCGACCATGAATCAGGCACTGGAGACTATAAACGAAACAGTCGACTTCATGGGGGACGTGAACATAAAGCTCTCAGATATTTTCAACGCATCTGAGGAAACAAAGGAGCAGGTGAATAGTATCGCCTCCGCCGCTGAGCAGCAGTCTGCGGTATCTAATCAGATTGCGCAGGATATTACAGAGGTGGATAGCCTGTCCAAATCAAGTATCGATTCGGCTATGCACCTTAAGGAGACTTATCGTCAGCTCAATGAGATGGCAGAAGAACTGCGGAAGGTTTTTAAGCAGTATAAGCTCTGATTATATTTGGGAAATTCTCAGGATGATGAATTTCCCAGATATTAATATAGTAACTTTCCTTCTCACTTACGCAAGCGAGCTTTCGTCCATGAAAGCTTATGCTAATCACACATTTGAGGTTGATACGTAAAAGGCTTCCAAGGATGGAAGCCCTGAAGGCGAAACTAAACTGAATTGTATTCAATTTATGTAGCCGGAAGTACGAGAGAGCGGGGCTCACCCGCTCGAACAACAATGGAATTTCCATGGACGGGAAATTCCATAAATTAAATTGGAACCGCCCGGAAGTTTTGGCCGCACATGACAGATGAGGTAATCCTAAATGTCGAATACTTTCACGTATGATATGCGGTTACACTCCTCAGCATCAGCAAAACTTCAGGTGGAAAAAGAGCGAAATGAGGGAACCGCCATCTCTTACGAATTTATGTATATAAATGAGTAACAATGGCGGATGTAAAACCCTGAGGGAATAGTTTTGCATACTTTTGCGCCAAAAGTATGGCGTGCATTAGCACGAAACACATAAATTAGTGACTTATTTCGAATAAAAGTATGAAAGTAAAAGATCGCAGGGAACTTTTTAGGGAACAAAGTTCCCCGCACCCCTCATCAGCTTAAGCCCGTTATCAGGTTGAATATCGGGCCGAGAAGGCCGATGAAAATGATAAGCATAAACCCGCCCACGAAGCCTATTATAAGCGGCTCTATAAGCTTTGATATATTAGCGGCGATGTGGTCTACCTTCTGATAGTAGTATTTTGCGACGTTATCCAGCTGCTCTTCGAGGTGTCCGGTCTGCTCACCAATATTTACCATCCTGATAATCAGGGATGGGTAGAGATCCTGCTTTGACAGGGCATCTGAGAAGCTGGAGCCTATGGACATATCCTCACGGATCCTTTCGCTGGCCGACTTATATACCAGGTTCTTCTGGCTCCCCTCCATGAGTGAAAGTGCCTGATAGAGTGGGAGTCCGGCGGCGATCATCAGCCTTACATACTCTGCGAAGAAGGCGAAGTTGAAGTTTGTGATGATAACACCGAAGACCGGAAGACGAAGCGTTATCTGGTCTGTGATTAGTTTGAAGTCCTTGGATGTTTTACGGAGCACATTGATCAGTATGACTGCCCCTATAAGCAGCACGGTGATGAGGACGATGTATTTTTGAGTGAAGACGGAGAGTGCCATGATTGCCCTTGTGATAAAGGGGAGCTCTATATCGAATGCGCTGAACGCATCCATCATCTTGGGCATAACGAAAACGAGCCAGAATATAAGCGCACCGGATAATGCCACAAAGGCGAAGCTGGGATAGATTAGAGCCTGTTTGGCCTTTGCCTTAAGGTCTTCAAGTTTTTTCAAATGCTCGACAGCGTCGTGGAGTGTTTCATCAAGCTTGCCGGTTTCTTCGCCGATCTTTATAAGGTTTATAACCACTTCACCGAAGGTCTTTTTATATTTCTCCATCGCTTTGGAGAAGTTCATCCCCATCTGCACACGGAAGCTTAGATCGGTCAATATCTCCTTCATCGCCGGGTTTTCTGCATCCTTTGCAAGGTCTTGCAACCCGGTTACGGTGGGGAGTCCGGAGCGGATAACGAGGTGCAGGTTCTCTAGAACCTCAATAACCTCCTGGGTTTTTATCCTCCCCCTGCTTCTAGTGTATTTTGCATAGAAGGGTGCCCGGTGGATGGAGATTACGTTAAGGCCCGCATGTTCAAGATACGGAACAAGCTCCTCTTCGTTCTCCACCTCAATGGTTTTCGTTATCTTCTTACCGCCCTTGTCAACGGCTTTTATCTCAAATGTTCCCATATATTTACATCGCCACCCGCTTAATTTCTTCAGGTGTTGTAACACCTTTCAGAACCTTTATAAGCCCATCTTCACGTATTGTCTTCATCCCCTTTGTTATGGCCATATTATTGATAGCGAGGGGTGTGGCGCCTGTAACGATCATATCGCCGATTTCATCATCGATAATAAGGAGTTCGGATATAACGGAACGTCCTGAATAACCCGATTCCCTGCACTGTTCACAGCCGTTGCCAGCCATGTACGTAACATCTGAATCGTGCTCTATCCCCTGTCTGGTGAGCATTTCTGTTGTTACACCGTAATTAAGCAGTTCAGCACCCTTCATACTCCTTTCTTCTTTGCAGAAGGGGCAGACCTTACGCACGAGTCTCTGTGCGAGTATTCCCGCAACACCGGAGGATATGAGATAGTCCTTAACCTCCATGTCCATAAGTCTGGGTATTGCTGTTACGGCGTCGTTGGTGTGCAGGGTGGAGAGGACTAGGTGGCCTGTGATAGCCGCCCTCATGGCCATCTCCGCCGTCTTTTCATCCCGCATTTCACCGAGAAGGATAACATCGGGGTCCTGACGCAGGAATGCACGCATCGCCGTGGCGAAATGGTACCCCGCTTTATCGTTAACCTGAGTCTGCTTGATGAACGGGAAGCGGTATTCTATGGGATCCTCAGCGGTCAAAACACGCCTTTGGAGTGAATTAAGCTTTCTCAGTGCGGCGTAGAGTGTAGTTGTTTTACCCGAGCCGGTGGGTCCGGTCACAAGGAAGATACCGTGGGGTCTGTTGAATTGCTCCTTTAGTCCGTCTTGAACATCCTTTTCGAAGCCGAGGCTTTCGAGGTTAAACAGAGAAAGGTTCTTGGAAAGGATCCTCATAACCGCATTCTCGCCATGGGGGGTGGGGATGGTGGAGACCCTCACATCGAAGTCCTCGTCGAAGAATGTGTGAACAAGCGAGCCGTCCTGCGGAAGCCTCTGTTCGGCAATATCCAACTGGCTCAGGATCTTAATCCTTGATATCAGGGCAGAGTGGAGCGGTTTAGGTATGGCGAAATAGTGCCGCATTATACCGTCGATGCGGAAGAAAACGTGGGAGGCGTATTCTTCCGGGGAGATATGCACATCCGTAGCACGGTCGATTATGGCGTTGTTGAATATAAGCTCTATGAGTTTGGGGAGATCCTGCCCAACGTTTCCAGAGCCCCCTCTGTCGAGTATCTTCTGTATCTCTTTGTCAATGGGGCTTTCGAGTAGATAGTAGTTAATCTCAATATTCTTTTGTATGCTTTCCCTGTCGGAGATGTAGACCTCGGGGTTCAGCCCTGTGCGTCGTTTGATGATATCTATTGTGTTGATGTTAAAAGGGTCGCTCATGGCGACGGTAAACTTATCGCCGCTGACATTGATAGGGAGCATGTCCAGCTGCTTCGCTGTATTCCTGTCGAATAGCTTCAGTGCCTCCTTGGAAGGGGGGACCTCGTTAACATCCATGAACTCCTTGCCGCTCTGCTGTGAAATGGCGTAGGAGATCTCCCTGGGAGAAACAAAGGATAGTTCGATAAGTATCTCGCCGAGGAGTTTCTGGCGGATCTTTTTTACCTCAAGGGCGACCTGTATCTGCTCCTCGGTGACGTATCCCAGCTCCTTCAGCAGCTGGCCGACAGGTTTCTTGCTCATATCATTACCTCATCAGAGTGTTACATTGTTTATAAACGAAGACTCTCACTTATTCAAAACAACTTTGACTTAAAGTAGCACGGATGGTGGAATTTCTCTCCCCGTAAAATCATTTTAATGTTAGCTCTCAGAACGAAATATGATAAAGTGTCGTATGGATTACTATCAGAATACAGGCCTGCTCCTGCAGAGTTTTATTGAGACGCTTCAGGCTTCACTATACGCCATTATCGATGATTTTACGGTATCTCCGGTGAATTTCTCCCTTTATGTCGTAGGGTTTGCCATTTTCTATATCGTTCTCAACTTCTATAAGTTCCGTGCCATGAAGAAGATTCTAAACGAGCGAATGGAGAACTTCGTCCATCTCCTTTCACCTGTGCTTTTCGTGGTGGTGACTCAGCTCGCACTAGAATACGACAACGACTACACTTTATATATAATGACCAATTACTTCGGCATGTTCTGGCTCGCTGCCGTGCTCCTCAAGATGCCTCTTCGGGGTAAGAAGGGGAGTAAGAACAAGCGCTATGTCGCATTTCGTGCATCCCTCGTCTTTACCCAGTTTTTCGTATTCTTGTCTGTTGTATTGGCTTTTTACAGCGATCTGGCTGTTGTTAACCTTGATGATATAACGAGACAGCAGAACTCAATACTTCAGTTCGCCTCCCTTCTTTCGAGGCTTTCGCTGGCCATAGGGCTTAATATGTATATCCGCCCGGTTCTTCCTATGTATCTCCATCGCTATGCGGATCGTTTTCCTTCGGGAATGCGTATGGTCCCGCTTAACCGTTTCCTGCTGGCCGGCTTTTTCCTCATGTCACTCCTCTGGGTTTTCAACATCGTGGAGCTCAGCTATCGTTTTCTGCTCGGTCTTGGACTGCTCGGACTTTTCATAAGCCTTCTTCTTTATGTTCAGGGTAAACTGGAGCGGTGGACGAACACCTTCTTTGCACCGGAAAACTACGAAGAAGAGGATATGCAGAACATCTACCGCCATGTGATCCGTGCGGTATACCTGGGCTCTTTCTACATCTACTGGATCATGGGTGATGATCTCCTTAATTTCCAGGCACTTGCAGACAATATGAAGGATGCTTTTATCTTTGAGACCTCGGCGTTCTCTCTTACGGTCTACGGCCTTATCTCTTCTATTTTCATGTTCCTTATCCTCCGTTCGCTCCTGTTTCTTTTTACTAAGTATATCCGTAACTTAGTCAGTGAGGATAAACGCAGGGGGGAGGTGGAGTCCCTCGAAACGATCGTGTATAACCTCGGTGTTCTGGCAGTTGTTGCCCTTGTTATGCTTAATATGGGGATTACATGGCAGATCGTTGTGCCCATCGCCGGTGCCCTTGGTATCGGTTTCGGTTTCGGACTGCAAACCATCCTCAACAACTACGCCAGCGGCTTTATACTCCTCTTCTCCAAGAAGGTGCGCATTGGCGATTTGGTAGAGATCTCCGGCAATGCAGGGCGGCTTATCGGGGATGTGCACAGCACGATCTACGGTAATGTGACAAGTATAGACATGTTTGCGACAAACGTTAAAACCTTTGACAATATAGAGATATCCGTGCCAAACTCCGTATTCATCTCCGATACCATCATCAACTACACAAGGAGCGATTCCATCATCCGCATGCGCATCCCCGTGGGGGTTGCATATTCCAGTGATGTAGAGCTTGTTAAGAGCCTTATCATGGAGGTTATGGAGGATACATCGGAGGTTATCTCCTACCGCAAGAACGAGGTATGGTTTGTTGCATACGGCAGTAGCTCCATCGACTTTCTCGCTCTCTGCTGGGTGGATCTTTCCTCTGGATTGAACGCCGCCGTTGTCCGCACGAAGATCCTTGAGGGTATCTTCGAGAAGTTCCGAGAGAACGGCGTTGAGATACCCTTTCCCCAGCGTGATGTCTGGTTCCGCAACTCCATCCCCAGAGAGGGGGAGGAGTAACACCAGCCCTTTCCAAGTCTGATGTTGATTAAAACCCCTTTCTTTCGTATAATTGTCAGTTAAAAAGAATGCTAAAAGATTCATCGGAGGATACATGAGACTCAGCAGATATTTCATCCCCACCCTGCGTGAAATCCCCGCAGAGGCAGAGGTTATAAGCCATAAATACATGCTCCGCGCAGGTATGATCAAGAAGATCGCCTCCGGTATATACGACTATCTCCCTGTCGGCCTTAGAGTTATAAGAAAGGTGGAAAATATTGTACGCCAGTGTATGAACGATGCCGGAGCCATCGAGATGCTTATGCCCGCCGTTCAACCCGCAGAGCTTTGGCAGGAATCGGGCCGCTGGAGTATATACGGTAAAGAGCTCCTGCGTATGAAGGACAGGCACGACCGTGATTTCTGCATGGGGCCCACCCACGAAGAGGTGACCACCGATATAGTGCGTGATTTCCTTACATCCTACAAACAGCTTCCGGTGAATTTCTACCAGATACAGAACAAGTTCCGTGATGAAGTCCGCCCCCGTTTCGGCCTTATGAGAGGGCGTGAATTCATCATGAAGGATGCCTATTCCTTCGATGTTGACGATGCTGGAGCAAGCAAAAGCTACGAAAAGATGCGTGAGGCATACTGCCGTATCTTCGACCTCTGCGGCCTCGAATACACCATGGTTGATGCAGATAGCGGTGCCATAGGCGGTTCCTATTCCCACGAGTTCATGGTTCTTGCAGATACCGGCGAAGACGCTGTTATGAGTACAGATAAAGGGGGCTATGCGGCAAACCTTGAGAAGGCGGTCTGCGCCGATAACTGGCTCCCCAGCGAAGAACCCGAAAGGGAAAGCGAAAGGGTTGAAACACCTAAAGCCCACACCGTTGAAGAGGTAGCAGAGTTTCTCAGCCAGCCCATAGAGAAGATTGTGAAGACAATGATAGTCAACGCAGACGGTAAGTTCTATGCATTCATGGTTCGGGGTGATCACGAGCTGAACCTTGCCAAAGCTAAGAACGCGCTCGGCGCAGATACCGCTGAGCTGGCCGCGCCTGCTGACATCGTGGAAGTAACAGGCGGAGCCGTTGGATTCTCCGGCCCCTGCGGGCTTGATATACCAGTTTTCGCCGATTTCGCAGTCAAAGCGATGCGCAATATGACCGTCGGCGGCAATGAAAAGGATGTTCATGTTATCAACACCAACGCAGATCGTGATTTCAACGTCACCGGCTACGGTGACTACCGCAACGCCGTTGAGGGTGATATCTGTCCGGAGGATGGTGGAAAATACAAACTCACCAGAGGCATAGAGGTTGGGCATATCTTCAAGCTCGGAACAAAATACTCCGAAGCGATGAACTGTGTTTACCTTGACAAGGAAGGTAAGCGTCACCCCATGCTCATGGGATGCTACGGCATCGGAATAACAAGGGTCGTTGCTGCCGCCATCGAACAAAATCATGACGAAAAGGGAATAATATGGCCCGTTCAGCTTGCCCCCTACAAGGTTGTCGTGGTCCCTGTTAACACCAATGATGAGGCCGTAATGAACATGGCCGAAAACATATACAAAGAGCTCGAATCTCTCAATGTAGAGGTTATGCTCGATGACCGTGACGAAAGGGCGGGTGTTAAGTTCACGGATGCTGAACTCGTCGGCTATCCTATTCGGGTTACCATAGGCAAGAAAGCCCTTGCCGAAGGTAATGTGGAAATTAATATTAGAAAGACTGGTGAAACTGTCACAGCTAAAAAGGCAGACTGCATATCCAGGGTTCTCAAACTGATTAAAGAACTCAGTTAATTTGACGATTTAATCCTTGATAAACCGTCAATATATAGATAGAATACTGTATACTCATACAGTAGGAATACGTTCGGAGGAAACATGAAGCGTAAGTACACAATCATGATATTTGACGAATCCCGCATGGGTGCCGTCAAAACCAGGAAGATAAGCCTGGGAAGCATAAAATTGATTCTGATGCTCCTCGGCATTTATGTTCTGATTTCAGGTGCAGGCTTCTATTTTCTCAACGATCTCTACTCCGAACGCAGTGAAATGCTCGCCTTCAAAAAAGAAAACGAACAGCTTAAGGATAAGATAACCGGCTACGCCTCTCAGCTTGACGACATTAAACGCAAGATTGCCTCAGTTGACGAGCTTGAATACAAAGTACGCAACCTTGCCACTTACTCCGGCGGTGCCGAAGGTACTAAACAACTCGCCATCGGCGGTAAAGAGGTCGATATAATCCAGGACCTCTCCGCTGTATCCGAGCGTAAAGAGAAAGAATTCTTCGAAGAGCTCAACGAAACACTCGTTGACCTCGGTGTCGAGATAGAAAAACGTTCCGCAAGCCTCTCAGAGCTTGCAAACTTCCTCGAAGAAAACAGGCTCATCATGAGCTCTACACCTTCCATATGGCCCACAAAAGGCTGGATATCTTCTGGCTTCGGTTACAGGCGTTCACCCTTCACAGGAAGACGTGTGTTTCACGAAGCTATTGATATAGCAACTAAAACTGGCACACCCATCAAGGCGGGAGCCAAAGGCGTTGTTATCTTCTCCGGCCGCAAAGCGGGCTACGGCAAGGTTCTCATCATCGATCACGGTTTCGGCTATGTTACTAAATACGCTCACTGTAATAAGCTCTACCTCAAAGAGGGTGAAAGTGTGGAGAAAGGTCAAGTCGTTGCAGAAGTAGGCAACACAGGACGCTCTACAGGTCCCCATCTCCACTATGAAGTGCTCGTGAACGGTGTCCCCGTTAATCCGATGAAGTTCATCATCAGCGAGTCTGAATTCAACTAAGGTGGGCTAGTCTGGTGGGCTGGTCTGGTTGCATTGACTGGCAAGATAGGCTGGTGGGCTTGTCTGGTGGTCTGGTCTGGTTGCATTGACTGGCAAGATAGGCTGGTGGGCTTGTCTGGCTGCATTGACTGGCAAGATAGTCTGGTGGGCTTGTCTGGCTGCATTGACTGGCAAGATAGTCTGGTGGGCTGGTAAATTTGCTTAGGAACATCAGGTAGGCTGATTAATAAGTGCTTCAGGTGAGCTGGTTAGATTTCATTAGTTATTTTCTTACAACTGTCTGGCTAATTTGGCGTACTGACTAAGTGAGTTTGGACAAGCTAGGCTGACTGGTCGAATTGGGAAATCTCTTATTATTCGTATCTCTTATTTCTCATCCGAAACGAAGTAAATGATTTCAATTATTAACAATCAAAGGAACAAATCTCACATTACTCTGACAACAAAGACAAAACAAGACGGAATAGCCATAAATAATTGCAATACTTAATAATGAACCGCTGATCATTTCCAGCACCATCCAAACAGGAATAATCGGATCACCCAAGTCTTTTATATTGGATTGAAATCAAATCGGGGATCGGGTAATATTACTGCACCTTATAAGATAACAAAACAGGGGTGGTTTCCATGATATTATTCAATTCCTACACAAAATTATCATATCTACTCATCACCGTTCTATTGGCCATGAGCATCTCATGCGCACAGAACGCTGACAAAACAGCCTTCGATCAGGCCGTCGTAATGGCAAGCTCGGGCAAACAGGAACAGGCTCTACCTATTCTCGAAAGCCTATGTGCTAAAAACCCTGATAATCAGGACTTCTGTACCCAGGCAGAGAATGTTAAGCAGGACCTCTACGAACAGCAAATGAGCCAGGTACGAAACCGACTTTCCGCCGAACCACCCATACCCTATAAAGATATCGAATATGCCGAAACCAGACTTGATAATGCTAAGAAGTATGGTGTTAATGAAGCCGAGATTGATAAGTATACAAATGAAATACAAAAGCAGAGAGAGCTCACTGCCAAAGCTGTTAAAGAGGTTCAGACCGAGGCAGATAGGCTGATTAACTCCGGCAAGCCTTACGCCGGATACAACAAACTCTCCTCAATAAGAAACCTTGCACCAGAGTTGGTTGACCCTCTCATCGATACTAAACGCAAGGAGATATACGCTCATCAGATCGCCAAGGTCGAATCCATGGCCGCCAGGGACGAGTGGGTCGGTGTTGAAGCTATCCTCGCCAGACTACTCGAGATAACACCCGGTGATGAAAAAGCCCAGCGACTCCTCGCCGAATCCAAGGAGAAGGGGAGGGCGGAATACTACATCAAGCGTGCCGAAGAGATGAAGCAGGCCGGTGAGTATGAAAAAGCACTCAGCTACTATGAGGGAGCCGCACAATTCCCCGGTGCTAAGGCCGAGGTTGAAAAACTGGCAGAGCAGACAAGGATCCAGCTCGTTGAGGATTACTTTCTCGGCGGTGTAGAGCTGGTGGAGCAGGAACTGTACAGACAGGCATACGAGCAGTTTGACAGAGCTTTCGAACTCCTCCGTAAGCTACCCCCCAAGTCCCAGCACATGGTGAACATACCAAGAAACGACCTCGAGTACTACTATAACAACCTCTTCTTCATTGCAGGCAAGGCGGAGGAAAACTACAACTACGGCGCAGCATACTTCTTCTACAGTATGATTGCAGAACTCTCGCCTAATTACCCTGATATAAAGCTCAAAATGCGCAATGTTACCAACAAAATACTTGAGCGTTCCATGAAGAGTATCGCCGTTATTCCCTTTAAAACACCCGCATCCGCTCCCGAGATGGGCGGACTTATAACATCCAACATAATGCTTTCCATGCACAACGAGCTCTCCGGCGATGTCCGGATTATCGAAAGGGGAGCAGTTGAGGTGCTTATGAGAGAATACGAACTCGCCGTTGCAGGAAACATTACCCAGGGGAACTCCGGCGACCTCTCATCATTCCAGATACAAAGTGCAGACTACCTGCTTATGGGCGAAGTGCTTGATGCAGACACAGAGACTTCAGTTCAGGATTCCATGAAAAAGGTTCGTGTGCAGGTGGGTACGGAGAAGATCAGAAACATTGAGTACGATGACTGGGTTCGTGAATCCGAAAAGCTCAAGGCGGAGCAGAAACCCGTTCCCCCTGCTCCTGAGAAATACATCGAAAAGCCAGTTTATGAATATGTTGAATACGATATAAGCTATTATGAAAAAACAAGTTATGCCACTGTGAGCTACCGTGTGGTTGAGACATCCCGTGGAAATATCATCTACAATAACACAGCCAAGGCAAAGGTTGAGGCTAAGGATGAATCTAGCGGCGGTGTTGAACTTGGTTCATTCAAGGTTCCCATGAAGGTAGCAGACCTTCCCACGGACATCGAGATGAGCAACAGGGTTCAGGCCAGCATCATCAAGGAGATAACAGGCAACCTCCAGAAGATGTTTACTAACCCCGAAAAGCAGTACGTTGCGCAGGCGCAGAAGCTTGAGGCGGAGGGTAATATAAACACCGCCATAGAGAGATACGCCGATGCTATTGTTCTCATGGAAAGAAAGGGGCTCGAAACAGCACCCCTTGAAATGAAGGCGGGCAAGTATCTTGATGTTTATACGAACTTCTAAGCTTTTAATTCTGGCGGTTCTGCTGGCGGTATTCTTAGCCGGCGGAGCATTTGCCACCGAACTGAATCTTCCGACATCCATCGCCGTTCTCCCCGTACAGGGGGACGGCAACCATGAGGATCTGGAGGAGTTGAGGATAACCTTCTTCAATCACATAGGCTCGAAAAACTATGTGGATGTTGAGATAAACGATGTAAACAACCGTATCTTTCTCCTCGAGAAGAAGACCGGGAAGAAGTGGACCGAATTCTCCCACAGAGAACTCTCTGATACATTGGGCGTGGGTGGCCTGCTCTACGTAAACGTTATCGGCATAGATAAGATCTACGCCGGTGTCTACGGAAGCCTCACTGTTCGCATGCGTGTTAAATTAGTCGATGCGGAAACGGGTAACATCCTGTGGGAAAAGGAGGACAAGGTTGTTAAGCAGTCTGGTGGAGTACCACTGTCTCCGTGGTCCGCTATCTCTACAGCGGTAACATCCGCCCTCGTTCTGCGTGATAGCGTAAAGATACAGCTCTTCGATAAGCTTTGCCGGGCCATCGCAAAGGAGATGCCCGAGCCTCAATCCCTCGCCAAGGAGAAGCCCCCTGCGGTTTTTTCCGTTGTTACTAACTCTTTGGACAGTCCCTTTAAGTCCGAAGATGAGGTACTTGTCTCTCTTAAAGGAGAGGAGGGGCTAAGCGCCTATTTCAACATAGGTGACGAGCAGAAAGGTATCAGCATGAGCGAGATGGAGCCTGGTCACTACCTGGGCAAGTATGTAGTAGCCTCGGGTAATAACTGGAACGACCAGCAGATTGTTGTGTATCTGAACGATCCGGACAAACGGATGGAAACCAGATACATTGTTCCGAGAACTATAACTGTGGATACTGTTCCGCCGGGTGCCCCCCTGAGCCTCAGCTCATCCTCCACAGAGGAGGGTGTAAGGCTTTTCTGGGAGAAACCCGAAGATGAGGACATACAGGATTACATAATAGAGAAGGCGGATCTATCCGACACAACCTTTAAAGAGATCGGAACTACATCCATCCCCGAATTCGTTGACGGAAGCGTGGAGTACGGAAACCGTTACTACTACCGTGTCCGTGCCCGTGACCAGGCGGAGAACATCGGCAGGTACATCGAACAGGCGAAGATGGTTGTCCGCCCCGGCCCTACGGATGTTTCACCCGATATCATTGAGGATACAACATTCTACGCCTACGGAAGCCCGTATATTATAAACGGCTCCGCCACAGTCTCCAAGGGGGTAACCCTCACCATAGAGAAGGGAACGGCTGTACGTTTTGGCGAAGGTTCCTCCCTGAATATTATGGGTACACTCAAAGCGGAGGGCTCAGGTGACGAAAACATAACCTTCCGGGGTGAGAACTATACCGTAAGCTTCATCGATGCCGGGATAAATGCCGGTTCGGCAGATTATATAACCATGCGGGGTGGACACAGCTTCCGAATTATAAACTCCACAATCACCCTCAAGGGTTTTAAGATGGAGAACTTCACCGAGGGGCTCAAAGCCTTGAACGATTCTGAGGTGAATATAGATTCCGGACGTTTCCTCTACTGCGGCACGGCGGTCAATGCCTCCGGCAGTTCCGTTCATCTCGATAACACCACCCTCGGGCAGAGTACCCTTGCACTCTCTGCGGATGGTGAAGCATCCCTCAGTGCGGGTCGAATAACGCTCGAAGGAAACGGGATGGATATAGAAACAGCCAGCCCATTCCATGCTAAGGTCATTGATATCGGCGAAAGGGAGTCCTTCGACCTGCTCGAGAGGGTCTCGGGCGATGTTACAGCGGAGATGATCGTCCCCTTCGGAAGGACATTCGCCGAGCTTAAGCAGGAATCAAAGAACGAGCTTCTCCTTAAAATCTCCCTCGCTCTGGAGGATCAGGATATTGTGGAAGCGGGAAGATATGCGGACATTCTTAAGTCGCTTTTTCCCGATGAATACCGCTCCTCCGCTCCGGTGATAGCGTTTATAAGACACAGCGCCGGAAACACCGAAGAGGCCCGCAGTCTCCTCGAGGGTGACAGGAGCAGTGCGGGAATAACACTCTCGTCCCTCTTCGGCTATAACGAGTCCAAGGCCTCGGAGGGTCTGGTGGTGCGTGTTGCGAACGTTAAGCTCCCCATAGTCCGTTCCGGCGAAGGGCTTGATAATATTGCGGCGGACCGTGCACTTAAGCGTGCGGTGAAGGACCATCTCTCTCGAGTCATGAGCAGGCTGGACAGGGATAAGCTCTTCGCCCTGAACTCGAAGATACTTTCCCGGGCTGACGAGTACGCCAGTATGGGGATGCCCGTATACACAAATTTCGGCAAAAACCGCTTCGATGGTTCATATATGGTTTTCATTAACGACAAGAAGCTTCAGGAGGACTTGAAGGGGCTTAACCTAGCCGGTGATGCCAAGCGGGGGATCTCCGCCGCCGTGGCTTATACAGGTGCAACCTCACACTCCCTCAGATATGTGCGGGGAAGCCTTAAAGATATGGGCTTTAAAGCATATGAGATACCCTCCGCCGGAAGGTCTGTGAGCGCATATGAAACAGCCGTTGCGGGCAAAGGTGCCCAGCTTCTTCTGCTTGTCAGCGAGGATTTCTCAACGTCTGACAGTAGAGTAAGCAACAATCTCAGGATGATTAGCGCAAACCTCGAGATTCGGGGTATAAGGATGCCCGAAGGGCGCCAGCTCTTCAATATAACCAAGGGTGTTGTCACATATCACATGAACGATGAGATAGGGAAGCGTGATTCAATGAAAACCGCTTTCGCTCAGGTGGACGATTTCTTTGAGAGCCGAATGATAGAGGCAGAAAAGGCGATCGTGAAGGGTGAGAATCCCCCGCAGAGCACAGAGAAGGCAGTTGTTGTCCCCTATGAGAGCAATAAGCCCGCTCCTAAGCCTGCACAGCAGAAGAGCGAGCCTGTGAGTAATAAGCCTGCGCCGGAAATGCAGGACAAAAAAACCGAAGCCAAGGGTGATCCAGTCATGGAAAAAGCGGCTGAGAGAGCGGGTAAAACCGTTGCCAATGGTGCCGCAGCTGCAGAGGCTGCATCCAAAGGGGTTGCCGCCGCTGGTACTGCTGTTGTGACAGAAGCAGTTAAAGCAGGTGCAAAGGGAGTGGAGAATAAGGCTGAGGCAAAGCCGGAAAAAGTGCCCGAGAAAAAGCCTGTGCCCCCGTTAAAATTGGCAGTATCAGGTATACGCACAGTCTTTGCCGCCGAAGCGGCTGATTACCAGAATAAGCCCCTCATGCGGGTTGAGGTTATCAATCCGGGTGAAAAGGCTGTGAGCGGTGTTGCGGTGAATCTCAGAGTTGAGGGTCTGCTGCCTGAAAGAAGGGTCCATGAGTTTAATATTGTGCCTGTAAAGGATAAAGCCACGGCGGAGATTAATCTCGATTTCGGCTCTGCCCTTTGTTGTTTGAAGGGTAACAAACGGTTCAAACTTGACTTGTCGGCGGTGTATGAGCTTGATGGAGATGAAAAAAAGATAACATCCGAAGGCTTTATGCAGGTCTACGGAATAGACAGAATAGTATGGGACAACGGCTATAAGATAGGTATGCTCATTAACTCTGAGGAGCCGGTTATCGCAAGGTATGCAGAGCAGATAAGAAACACTGTGAGCTCCGTTGAATCAGGTAATCTCTCACCCAAAGCTGTGCAGACCCTTGCAATTCTGGAGGCTATGGGTAGAGAAGGGATTAAGCTGAAAGAGCGCCCCAGCTCCTTCGTTAAAAACTACGGCAGAGGTGGTGATGCGGCTCAGGTAAAATTTCCTGTGGAAACTATCCATGAAAAGAGTGGTGATTACGATTCCCTCTTCATCCTTTTTGCAACCCTTGCCGATGCCATGGGTATCGATACGGCCTTTGCGGTATCAAACGTTCGGCTTATCGCCCTGGCAGATACAGGCATGTCGCCCGCCTCGATCCCCGATGCGGATAAGTATTTTGCCGAGATAGAGGGAACCCTCTGGATGCCTGTTGATCTCAGCGTTGTGCGTAACGGCTCTGCGGAGGCATGGAAGGCAGGTGCGGATGGAGGAACCCGTGTGGGTAAGGGGAGTGCTGTATTTGTAGGTGGAGCAAAGGATCTCTTCGATCCTGTGAAGCTCCCCGACCAGAGAGATATCCCCGCACCTCCGGCGGACCTGTCCGATGAGGTCAAAACAGCTATTGAGGGTGTGATTATTGAATAATTATCAGCCTTACATCCACTCTTAGTTGAACATTGACTGGGTAGTGATATACTTTTATATAGGTCGCAATTAAGCGGCGGCGCCGGGCATGGCATTAAAGTAGAATCCCGGCGTTGATGCCGCCGCTTACATATAGAAAGCCGCCCCTTGAGGGCGGTTTTTGTTTGGTGCATACATACGTATTATGAACTAAATGCAGTAGTTACCAGATCTTTACTGCGAACTCATGGACTGCAGAGTCAGCATAGTCCCTGCATTGCTCGAGGCCGCCGAGAGTGTCCAGGGTTTCATCCTCCAAGCCGTTTACCCAGGCTCTTATGTCTCCGCCGTTGAGCCTGCCGTCATCCTCCCCCGTCTCAAGAACGCACCAAAGCTCGTCGCTGAGTACCCTATTCCCTTCGGTCTCTTCGTAGGTTTCCGTGGGGGTTATGCAAAGCCCTGTGCCTCCATTGATGAAATAGCCTCCGGTTCCGGCTTTACAGCTTCGAAAAGCGTAGAAGCCTTCGCCTACCTCGAGCTGAAAGTCTGCCGGGCGCAGTAGTCCTGCGGAGGTCAGCTCCTGCTTTGCTTGGTAAGAACTCGTATCGATGAAGGTTCCGTTTTGGAAGGTGTTCCCCGGGAGAGTGTTATGATTCTCATAATAGATTGATACGGCGGTACGTATCTTGTGCACACGGTTCAGCTCTGACTTGTATCTTGCTTTCGTTACCATATCAAAGCCCTTAAGTACGAGGATGAGGATGGTGCCAATGAGCACGAGAGTTATGGTCAGCTCGATAATACTGAAGCCGCAGTTATTTATCCCATTAATCCACAGGCTCGGGTTTTTCCTGGAAGATTCTTTACGGTTAATCGGCATTCTAAAATATAGCATGCATAATAGAGGCGTTACAGTTGAACTTTTAGTAATATAGAATCAATACCTTGCAAGGGGGCATCCCCCCTCTCTATGACTTCTTATTCAGGGATGCCATGAAGCTTGCGAGCTTCTTGTCGTGGTTGTTGATGTGGCCCACATACCAGTCCTGGGCCAGGCAGAAGAGGTCCATGCTTATTTGATCCGAAGGCCCTTCGTTGATAAGCCGTTTATAGAGGCATACCAGCTGTTCAACGAGCTTTATATGCGATTCCATATGGCTTTTTCTTAAGGGGTATCCTTTCAGGTTCATTGCCTTCTCCTCATGGGAGAAATGCTCCTTAACGTATTCCACAAGGAAGTTCATTGTTTCTATGAGCGATTCGTGGCTGGCTCCCTTTTCGTATTCCTCGAAATATCTGTTAACCTTGGCAAAAAGGGTTTGGTGCTGGGAGTCGATGATTTTATCGCCGGTAATAAGACTGTCTGTCCATTCAAATCTCAAGTTGCACCCCTCAGATTCAGATAATAGCTATTATATCTAAAAAATGGTGCTGTGGGGAGAAGATTAATTGAAATTCGATAAAAATTTGTAGACTGTCAGTAGTCGAGAGCGTTGACGTTAATCCTTCTCTTGGACGTCAGTTTGCTCATAAGCGTTTGGTAATCATATAGAAAGTGCATGGGGTTAACGGGGATTCCGTTAACGAGGATCTCATAATGAACATGGGGGCCTGTGCTGTGCCCTGTGGAGCCTACCTTGGCTATGACATCCCCCCTCTCCACGATGTCCCCCTCTTTAACACCGAGGCGGCTGTTGTGTGCGTATCTGGTGAGATAGCCGTAGCCGTGATCTATGGTAATCATCTTGCCGTATCCATATTTATTGCCGGCAAATACCACAACACCCTTGGCGGTGGCCAGAACATCAAGTCCGTACCTTGCGGCAATGTCTAGACCCTGATGAAAAACAAGTTTGCCGCTGAAGGGGGAGTAGCGGAAATCGAATTTGCTGGAGATCCACCCGGTAACGGGGGAACCCATGGGTGTACTCTGGCCGAGCAGATCCTGCTCCTCGATGAGGTCTGCCAGTTCATCAAGGGTTGAGGCCCTTGATTTGAGCGCAGTGCTAATATTCTCAATAGCAGGCATGAGTGCCTTATCAGAGTAGAGGTCTGGTTTATTATCTGTACTGGGAAGGTTGAGTTCTCGCCCGCCTGTGCTGGAGGTGTTTTCGAGGTTAATCTCGCTTTTGTATAGAGTTGCAAGACCGAGAACCCTGTTGCCTAGCATATCAAGGTACTCCTCCTGCATGTTGATTTTGCTTATTTCGTCGGCATATACGTCTATCTGGTTGCGCAGGTGTAAGTTTTCGTCACGGAAGATGAGGGCGTCTATACGTTCGTTGTAAAGGTAGTTGAGTAAATAAAAAGAAGCGGTGGATATGAGCGAAAAGACTATTATTATAAGTATGCTGAGGCGGACTACACCGAGATTAAGAGAGAAACTCTTTACCTCGTTCATGCTTTCCTGGTCGATAACTACTAGTGTACATCGTCTTTTCATAGCTCGCCCTTTTGGAGTTAATTATACATAAAACTACACTGGGCAGTTTATGTGCACTTGTCAATATTTAATATCAGCAACAAGCCTTTATATACAATATTGAAATCGGCAGGTGAGATCTTTACATAAGCTCTTTCTTGCTAAATGGTAAAATTTTGTTTAGAAAAAAATAGAGAAAAAAAGTTGAACATAGATTATGCTGGTGGGGCAGGGTGTCGTGTATGTTTTATAACATCCTGTCAATAAACTATTAATTTTATAGAGGTGTTGAAGATGACATTTAGATTATCTATATTTCTCCTTTCGGTTCTGCTCCTTATGGGATGCGGACCAGAGGGGGAGAAGGAGGTTGAGAAGCAGGTGAAAAAGGAAAAGAAGAGCGTTGCGTCTGAGAGCGTGGTTATCGAGACCACCTACGGTGACATCAAGCTGGAGCTTTACCCAGAAAAGGCTCCAAAGACTGTGGAGAATTTCATGAACTATGTTAACAGCGGTTTTTATGATGGAACCACATTCCACAGGGTTATCCCCGGCTTTATGATTCAGGGGGGCGGCTTCACCGAGGAGTACGACAAGAAGCCCACCAACGAGCCCATTGAGAACGAGGCGGACAACGGACTTAAGAACGAGAGGGGAACCATAGCCATGGCCAGAACGCCCGATCCCCACTCTGCATCGAGCCAGTTTTTCATAAACGTTGCGGATAACGATTTCCTCAACTATTCAGCCCCCACACCGAGAGGGTACGGCTATGCGGTTTTCGGTCGTGTTACCGAGGGGATGGACGTTGTTGACAAGATCGTTTCCGTCAAGACCGGAAGTATAGGCCCATTCCCCAAGGATGCACCCCTTGAGCCGGTTATTATAAAAACCATCAAGTAATTCAGCAGGGGGAGAACCCATGGGGAGCTCCCCCTCTCCTGTCACTTTCCGGCCTTGCGCCTTTCCGTTACCGGTATTCCGCCGACGCCCCAGTTATCGGTCTCCACTTCGTCAATCACCACGACAGTGGTTGCCGGATTCTTGCCGAGTACATCCACTAGGAGCTGTGTTGCTCCCTCAATGAGCTGTTTCTTCTGTTCGGTTGTTGCCCCTTCGTTGGTAATCTTAATGTTTACGTATGGCATCAGTGCGCCTCCTTTTTCATATTTATATATACCATTGCGACCAGCGATAGAGCCGCCGCTATACCGGAAACCGTCAGTGCTGGTGCGAAGCTCCCCGTTTTCTCTGCTATGATCCCTGCTGTGTAAGGTCCTGCGATCTGGCCGATGCTGTATGCTGTCGTGAGCAGGCCTATGGCAGCCGTGGGTGATTCGGGGCTTATCTGTCTGGCGTAGGTTACGGTCATTGAGGCGATGCCGATGAAGGTTCCACCCAATAGGAAACCCCCCGCCATGGCAGCTGCGGATGTGGAGGAAAATGCGGGGATAAAAAGCCCGGCAGTTTGGGCGGCATAGGCGAATATTAGCGCCTTTACGAAGCCTGTTTTCCCAGCAAGCCTGCTCCAGAAGAGGGTGCTGAGGGCGGCGGCGATGCCGGTGACAGCCCAGACGCTGTTCCCCGAGACGCTCCCCGCCTGCCTCTCCACCATGGCAACGATGAAGGTTGCGCTGATGATATATGCGAAACCCTCCAATAGGTAAGCCGTTGTAAGCGGGAGAAGCTTTCTGTGAACACCCTTCTCCTTACTGCTTTGAGAGCTGGCGGGGATATCGTCTTTGATAAATAGTGCGGAGATTATCCACATCAACACACCCGCTCCGCCGTTTATGAGCCATGCCCCCGTTTCGGTTTTACCGGCAGGTGTAAGTACGGAGGAGAGGTATATCCCTATCCCGACACCGGAATACATGAGCCCGCTCAAGCCTAGGTGCCCCCTGCGCCCCAGTGTGCTCAGAACTGCAGATGAAATTGTAACGAAGGCGAGTCCGCTGGCGAGCCCTGTGAGGAATCGGATAATTATATGCCAGGTCATTGTGGAGGAGGGGATCATGGCGAGGGTGAGCAGGGCGCAGGCGGGGACCGATATCCGGAGTACAGTTTTGCGAAGGCTGTCTGGAACCGCCATGGATAGTAGGGAGCCTGCGAAATAGCCGAAGTAGTTTGCTGAGGCTATGAGACCAGCCTGGTAGTCGTTAATCCCCTGGGCATCCTGCATGAGAGGAAGTATAGGAGTGAAGGCGAAGCGGCCTATCCCCATGGCGAGGGCTAGGGCGGCCATGCCCCCTATGACGTTTTTCAGTGAATCCTTTTCCTCATACCCCTTTAAACCTAACATCACCCCTGCTCCTGATCCGTTTTGTGGTGTGCTATAAATTTATACTTGACTGCATATCAAGTCAAACGATAATAAATGATTAAATAAATCATAAAAAATGATAGGTGTTCTATGGATATAAACTCTCTCAGGATCTTTTCAGAGGTGGCTAAGAGTGGCAGTGTATCAACGGCGGCCAGAAGCCTTAATTACGTTCAGTCCAATGTTTCCGCAAGGCTTAAGGGTCTGGAGGAGAGCCTCGGGCGGGAGCTTTTTTATCGCGAGAAGAAGGGGCGTGAGGGGAGGGGGATGGTATTGACCCCTGCCGGAAAAACACTTCTGCAGTACAGCGACAGGATAATAGGTCTCACAGAGGAGGCGAGGAGGGCTGTTGCGAATGACAAACCCGCCGGTGAACTGGTTATCGGTTCCACCGAGTCCAACGCCGCAGTAAGGCTACCTCCGGTATTGAGTATGTACCATAAAACCTTTCCGGACGTTGAGCTGCGTCTTATCACAGGTACCAGCGAGGAGCTTCTGAACGGGGTTCTTGATTACTCCATCGATGGAGCGTTCGTAAGCGGATATGTGGAGCACCCCGGTATCGATACAGCGGCGGAGTTCCCCGAAAAGCTTGTGCTTCTGAGTCCGCCGGAGGGGACTGATAAGGATGTTATACTCGTCTTCCGTCATGGATGCACCTACAGGGAGCGGTTGGAAGCGTGGATGCGGAGTGAGGGGCGAAAGCCCGTACGTGTTATGGAGTTCGGAACAATCGAGACGATCCTCAGCTGTGTTGCCGCTGGTATGGGCTGCTCACTCTTCCCGGAGAGTGTGGCAAACGGCAATGAAACGGCGAAGGGATTGAGGAGGGATGAGATCGATAAAAAATATTCTGAGATCCCCACTCTGTTCATAAAACGTAAAAACAGCGTAACCACTGCCGCTATGAAGGAATTTGTGGCCATGTCCATAGATGGATGTGATAAATAACCGGAGTAACGGGGTCTGGTTGTGAAGAATACCTTGAGCCTCCGTCAAAAATGGCTTTATTGTATATAAAAGGGCACCGGTGATAAGCGGGTGTCCATTTTTTTCCTCTGGAACGGTTTGGTTGTTTTCAGGTTTTTCTGTCTGGGTGCAACATACTTGAAGGGGGAGTGCAACAAAGTAATAAAGGAGGTCAGCTGTGGAATTATTCTTTCTTTTATGGGGACTTGCAGGAGGAATACTCCTTGCGTTCGGTGGTTTCATTATATGGCTCGGCCTCTTCCCATACGAGATAAAACTGCCGAAGCTATCCCTCGGACACAGCTTTGAAAACCACAGAACAGCGGAGGCTGTAACCAAGTGATCACACGGGGATATACCCCCTGAGCTCTGCCCTTAGTCGGGGAGAATCCTTATATACTGAGGCTAGTAGTTCGTGGAACTTTGGGCCGTGGTTCGGCTCGATGGTGTGAACAAGCTCGTGCAGTATAACATAATCCGATAGCTCCACGGGTAGCTTTGCGAGGCGGATATTAAGGTTTATATTCCCGGCTGACGAACAGCTCCCCCACCTGCTACGCTGGTTTCTTATAAAGATCCGGCTGTAGGTAAATCGATGGCGCTCCGCAAGTTCCGCAGTCCTCTTGCGCAGGTACTCCGCCGCTTTCAATGCCTCCCTGCGGTCGTCAAAACCGCTCACCCTAATATGGCTGTCCGTTTCCCTTTCAACCATATCAACGGCCTTGCGTAGTTTTGGCTCAATCTCAAGCGCAACCCTCTCGCATTCAGCCATGGACATCCTTACTGGGAAGGTCATTCGGACACGTCTGCCAGGCCTTGCGGAGAAACTTACCCTGCGCACCCCTCTCCTGCGGCATAGTTCGATTACTGCGAAATCCTTTTCGAGCCTCTTTGTGGCATTTATCCTTTTGGGCATGGAAAGATATTAGAAAAAAAAGGATGAACGTGCAATATCTCAGATGTAGTCGCCGTCAATATCATAGCCCCGCTCGGGCCAGAAGCCGGTTATCCGTTCATCGGAAAGCTCCATGCGCACAACCCATTTAGGGGATTTGTAGCCGTATTTCTTAGGCATGAAGATCCTTGCGGGAAAGCCGTGTTTAACCTCAAGGGGGTGCCCCTCGATGTGGGTTGCAAGAATGTTTTCATCATCCATAGCCTCTTCAATGGTGATGGATTCGGTGTATTTCCCGCCGGAGCAGTATATGTTCACAAACCTCGCATCAGCGTTGGGTGTAGCCTTTTTCATCAGTGTGGAAAGCTTTATTCCGCTCCATTTGACATCAGGAACGGTCCAGCCTTCAACGCAGTTGAAATCCCTCACATACTCTGCATCCTGGAGTTTTTCGAGGTCATCATACTTGAGTTCGTAGGGCTTCTCTGCCATTCCCGTTACATCCAGACGAAACTCAACTGTGTTAATTGAGGGGGTTATGAACTCAACAGTTCTGATATACCAGTTTTTTACGCTAAGCCTCAGCTCCGCCGCCGCTGTATTTCTGAATAGGGGGAGGGAGAGGAATGGGGTTGATATAATGAAGAGCTTCGCACCAAAGAGTCCGGCTCTTTTGAGGAATCTTCGTCTATCCATATCCGTATCCTTTACTTATATTATATGGATAATATTTGTCCGAAAAATAAAAGTGCAACATTTTTTCTGGACTATAACTCCGCTCTGCTATAAAAAGAAACAACGTTATGAAGGGGTTTGTATGAAAAATTTTTTAACGCCGGCTGAGACTATTGCGGCCATCGCCGATGCCGGAGTGGGGAAGTCCCGCCTTGATGTGGGACGAATGATAGTTCTAGGTCTGCTCGCAGGGGCTTATATAGGCTTCGCCGCCCATCTCGCCACAACGGTTGCTACGGGGGATGTGAGCTGGTTCGGCTTCAAGAAATTTATGGTGGGGGCTGTGTTCAGTTTCGGTCTTATGCTGGTTATCATACCGGGCTCGGAGCTTTGGACGGGGAACAACCTCATGGTTGTGCCCCTTATTCAGGGGCGGATCGGAGCCCTAAGCATGCTCCGCAACTGGGTATTCGTCTACGGTGCAAACTTCTTCGGCTCCGTCTTCCTCGCTTTCATGATCGCCCGTTACAGCGGTCTATTGAACGGCGAAGTGGGCGCCACTGCCATACGCATAGCCCATGCGAAGATGACAGCTGGGGGTGAGGGGCATGCTGTTGAATACTTCTTCCGGGGTGTGGGTTGTAACTGGCTCGTGTGCCTTGCAGTATTAATTGCCATGTCCGCAAGGGAGGTAGCCGGAAAGGTGCTGGGCATATTCTTTCCTATTATGGCCTTCGTCGCCTCCGGTTTTGAGCACTGCGTTGCGAATATGTATTTCCTCCCCGCCGGAATAATTGCAGCTGAATCTGATAAAGCAAGACTATTGTCCGGGTTGGGTGCACCTGCTCTGGAAAGTCTTTCATGGAGTGGTATGTGGGCGGCAAACCTTATCCCTGTGACACTCGGAAACCTCGTTGGGGGAGCTGTTCTTGTGGGGATGGCTTACTGCTACTGCTACGGGGAATGTAAAAAAGATTAGAATTGTCCGTTTTTTTATCATCAAAGCAGGATTTTTTATTGACAATTGTTTTTGATTAGTATTTATTATGTAACATGAAAACAACTATAGGATTCGAAGAAGCGCTTAGAGCTAGGAACTTAAAGGTGACACCCCAGAGGATGCTCCTCCTTGGCGAGGTTAGCAGACTTGGGCATGTCGGTATCGATGAGCTTTACGAAAAGGTAAAGACAGTATCCCCTTCGGTATCCCTTGCCACGATATATAAGAATGTAAATCTTCTTGTAGAGGAAGGGGTTATGAAAGAGGTGCCCATTGAGGGTCGTAAGTCCGTCTATGAGATAGACAGAGGGGATCACATCCACTTTGTTTGCCGCACCTGCGGATTTGTGGAGGACTTTAATACCGACTCCGATGAACTATGCGCTATGTTCACAGAAAGGTACGGCAGGCAGATTGACGGTTTCGGCATTACCTTGAGCGGACACTGCTCAAAATGCAGGCAGTAGATCCGGGCTTATAGTCCAGAGCCGGCAATTTGTTTTTTGCAAGGCTGGTTTAAGAGTTGCACCTGTCTCCTATTTAAGAAGAGTAACTGATAATACCGCAATGAATCTGTTGCGGTATTTTTTGTTCTGATGCTAAGACATTGAAGATAAAATTAAATCAAAACATGGCTATTATTCTGCAAGATACTGTCATTTTTTATTCATAAATTCATTTTGCCGTTTGGCAGCTTTCAGCTAACCAGTAACTAAATCCGTCTCTATACCTTCTGGTTCATTATAATACCTCATACTTATATAGCGTTTTGTTCCCCAACATAATACTGTGGCTTTCTACAGCATAGAGTATGCATAAAAAAAAAGCCGGAGTTAATACTCCGGCTTTTTTGTTGGTCTTATGAGGTATTTCGTTTAAGAAACACGGGAGCCTTGCGAACTCCCATCTTAACTTGGGGGAGGTTGTTATATAATGATAAGACACTCACCCTAAGCTATAGTTCATTAAAAATGTTTTAGGGTTCTATTTTTTTTCTGTGGCAGAACCACCAGTCGAAGCACTCTATCTCACCCTTCTCTGCGAGGGCGGCTCTTTCATTCGCCGTCTTCTCATCCGCCGCAGGGGGGATGATCACGTTGTCATTGATAAGCTCGTTGTTGGGCCAGCCTGCGGGGATAGCTACGCCGTTCTTGTCGGAGTGCTGGAGAGCCTTCACAGCACGAACAACTTCAT
Source organism: Limisalsivibrio acetivorans (assembly GCF_000421105.1). NCBI lineage: Bacteria > Pseudomonadati > Deferribacterota > Deferribacteres > Deferribacterales > Geovibrionaceae > Limisalsivibrio > Limisalsivibrio acetivorans. Next base: position 1,240,249 of record NZ_ATWF01000001.1, on the reverse strand, counting down.
CGATGTTCCTGCCGATCTCCTGGGGATAGTAGAGGATAATCCTCATAGCCCCTTTGGGGTCTACTATGAACACAGCACGCACGGTATTAGTTCCCTTGGCGGAATGGATCATGCCGAGCTTGCCGGAAACAACGCCTAGTTCATCCGCAATTACGGGGAACTGGATCTCCTCGTTGAGCTCCTCTTTTATCCACTGTACCCATTTGATGTGTGAAAAAACCTGATCCACGGACATTCCGACAAGCTCGCAGTCAAGCTCGTCAAACTCTTTCTTGCGCTTCTGGAAAGCAACAAACTCTGTGGTGCATACGGGTGTAAAGTCAGCGGGGTGGCTGAAGAGAACCCACCACTTCCCCTTCATATCTGCGGGGAGCTTCATGGTTCCGTGGGTTGTTACTACTTCCATCTCAGGAAACTGTTCTCCGAGTGTGGGCATTCTGTTTTCCATTGTTTAATTCCTCCTTTTTCTCTTAGCTGATGGATGAATTATAGCAAGGAATAATTACTAGTCAATAATTTTTTTCCAGAAAAATATGAAATTTTGAATATTGATGTTAGGTGATGATTAGTGTAATATTATCAGTGGATTAGGAATGGGGTGCATGGGTGTAAGAATTTTTGTTCTTGAACGCGGCGTAATAATTTATCCATTGAGCAGTGAAACTGCTGGGTTGGGGCAGGTAAACTGAATATGGACAGAGTTGTAAGCATTGACTGATAGCCTATTTTCTAGGTGTACACTCCAGACTCTTACGCTCTAGCTGTTAAACGGCGGAATATCTTGCGGCGAAGCCATCAATTATCCTGTTCGTGTCGATGTTGTGCTCCCTCGGGTTCAGGGCTGATACGATCTTCTTTCTAGGCTTACCCTTGATATCATTCTCTTTGAGATCGAAGATAACAGGGTCGATTTGCTTCCCTTCCTTATCGGTTACTACGATAACCTTTGGTCTCATGATATCTTCCCCTTCCTGCTTGAAAACAACTGCCAGTTCATCGGAATCGAGTAGGGTGAGTGTTCCTACGGGGTATATGCCCATAATATTTATGAAGAACTTAACGAGTGTTTTGTCAAAATGCGTACCGGAACCGCTGAATATGAGCTTAAGCGCTTCAGAGGGTGAGCGACGCTGATTGTAAACACGGTCGCTTGTGATGGCGTCGTACACATCAGCGATGGATACAATTTTTGCAAAACTGCTTATCTGCCGCCCGTAGAGACCTCCAGGGTATCCTGTACCGTCTGCCTTTTCATGGTGCTGGAGTATGGAGACAAGTACATCCTCGCTTACATTCCGTCCGCTCTTTTTCACTATGTCGTAACCCAGTTCGGGGTGTTTCTTCATATATTCAAACTCACGGGCATCGAGCTTGCCGGGTTTGTTGAGAATCTTTTCGGGAATGCGCATTTTGCCGGCATCGTGGAGAAGTCCTGCCAAACCAAGCCTGTCCAGCTCTTCGGGACTTTTCCCAAGTCTTCTGCCGATGGAAATAGCGAGTATCGAGACGTTGAGGGAGTGTACATAGGTATAGTCGTCGAAGTCCTTGAGGCGTGTCATGCAGGAGAATATGTGAGGGGACTTGAGGCTGAACATTACCAGATCGCTCACCATATCCATGGCGGCGGAGGTGTCCACCGTTTTACCCATACGAACATCCTCAAGCATGCTCTTAGTCTTCTTCCCTGCATCTATATGAAGCTGTTTTGCTCTGCTTATCTCTTTGAGTGTGGGCGCCTCTTCAACGGGGAAGTAACCGGGCTTAACTGCATCCTGAACGGCAGAGGAATGCTCATCTGAAATCTCTTCCAGAACTTCGTCTATCTCCTCTTCACCCGCCCTTGAAACAGAGGCCTTAATATATACGTAAGAGACCCCCGCTTTGCGCAGAGTGTCAATAGCCTGTCCATCGTTAAGTGGTTTTCCGTAGAATGGGAAATAGACGCCCTGACGATCGCATCGGGCCACGGTCATGCCGAGCTGGAGTTCTTCAACGGGTATCTTTACAAGTTCAGGCATAAATATGCTCCATTTCGATTTACATTTATTCTTACAGGGTATGAAGTGTAACGGTGCCCGTTTCTGTTTGGGTCGATAACGCTTCAATCTCCCGGTTCGGTGCTTTGGTCGCTATGTGGGTTTTGCTCAGATTTTTATGCAGTGGTCGAATCGTTGGCCGCTGATTTTGGTCAGAATAATTACCCGGGGCATCTTTGGATTCGATAACTGTATATCCCCCCGTGGTTCAGCATAAATATTGCTCTCATCGGGTATGTGCCCATCAGGTTCATAAATACTAATACAATTGTATCGCTAAAAAGTTAGCCTGACTACCCGAATATGACCTTTATTGCCTGAATTGGCTTTGTTAGTGATTATGTGATTTGCAGGTGTCATGGCACAGCAGTTGAGATTATAGCTGTAATACTTGCATATCTTAACACTGCGTTCGGCGTTATCCGTATAACAAAACGCACAGAGAATGCTGTGAAAGGGGGATCGGGAGCCAGTATTGTCCAGCCCGGCAGCTGTGCCAGGCTGGAGAGCATAAAGGGGTATCTTCTTCATGAGTTGGACCTGTTATGGCTTTGTGCCTTAGATAAGTCCGGATTTTAGCGCATAGTTTACAAGGGCTGTGGAGTTAGAGAGCTTGAGCTTCTGGAGCATCTTGTTCCTGTGGGTGTCCACAGTATTCTTGCTTATGCTCAGTTTTTCTGCGATCTCCTTACTGGTCATGCCGAGGGCGATCTTCTGGAGAACCTCGTATTCGCGTATGGTGAGATTATCAAGGGATCTGGGCCAGAGTGCGGTCTTGCGCTTGCCTCGTATACCTTTGAGGGATTCGGCAATCTCTTTGACATCGTCTTCTATATATACAAAGTTTCGTACACCGTATTTTTTGAAGTAATATTTCTGGAAGGGGTTCGATCTGGAGGTGAGGAGCATAGCCTCTGCATTATCATCGCTCTCAAGAATCGTTTTGAGTAGGTGCTCATTAAAGTTGCTTGAGAAGATGTCCAGAATAACAAAATCTGGATTATAGCTGTTTAGATAACCCTCAACGCCCTGATAATCGTCGTATTTAAGGGTATCGCAACGGTGGTTCTGCATAATAAGCAGCTCTGTGAGGAACTCTGCATGGAGAGTATTGTTGCTTATAACCAGATAATGTCTCATAAAATCACCCCTTATCCATATTTATTCACTTTTTATGGTTATAAAATAACACCACTGCTGTGAATAAATCGTGAAGAAAAAACAGGGGCTATTGATTATTCTGATAGTTGTAAAACTCAAGCATGTAGCCGATACTCTTACTGCTCTTAATAAGCTCTCCGCCCAGCTTGCTTCGTAACGCCTTTATGTGGGCTCTTAGGGTATCTTTAGACATATATTCGCCGTTCCAGACATCATCCTCAAACTTGGCATAGCGAACTACTTTACCTCTGTCCTCGATGAGAACCTCAAGGATACTGCACTCTATATTGGTAAGCTTAATCTCACCCTCTTCACCTGTGAGGGTCTTGGTCCACTTGTTATATAAGAGACCGGGGCGCAGTTCGTAACTGTCCGGGTTTATCTCCTCCAGCTCGGTTACGCATTTCGCCAGAGCTGTAAAAAGCTCTTTGGTGCTGACAGGTTTAACAAGGTAGCGGGTTATCAGGAGCTCCATGGCTTCGAGGGTGTATTTATTGTCTGTGTAAGCCGTTGTTATGACTATTCGGGTGTTTTTATCGTTCTTACGGATCTCCTTCGCTATCTCAACGCCGTTCATGCCGGGCATCTTAATATCCGCAATTACAATATCAGGCTTTAGAGAACGATAGCGTTCGAGTGCGCTTTTTCCGTCAGCAGATTCATAGACGCTTCCCCCCCATCTTGCTGAGAGCACGAAGATAAACCTCACGAATGCCTTCATCGTCCTCGGCATAGAGGATTGTATACTTCTTCAACCGCTTCTGCAGTTCTTCTAGGGTCATTAACACACGCTCCGGAAATTAATTAATAAGCAATTATACATTTGTTTAGCACTGTGTGTGCATTCAAATACTTCAATTCATTATGATACAATAAAATATGCAGGCAAAAACAATTCTTCAATATCTTAGTGACAAGCTGAAAAGAAAAACATGGAATGTATGCGGTTGAAAGGGTAGTATCAGGGCTATGGAAATGAACGAAACCTTTAAGTTTGCAGTCCTCTGCTTTACGTCCCTCTTTACGATGATAAACCCGCTGGGTGTTATCCCGCTCTATATCTCCATGACCGGCGGAATGAGTGCAGAACGCTCAAGGCATGTTGTCTATAAGGCTCTGACGGTATCATTCGTTGTTATGGTCGTCTTCGCCCTGACGGGTGAGTTTATCTTCCGCTTCTTCGGCATATCCGTTAACGGCTTCAGGATCGTGGGCGGGATAATCCTCTTCGGTATCGGCTACGATATGCTAGGTGCGAGGATATCAAGAAAGCGTGAGGCGGATGAGAATGAAGCGGACTTTGCAGGAGATATAGCCATAACCCCCATCGCGATCCCTGTAATAACCGGTCCCGGTGTTATAACAATGGTTATTGTGCTTATGCAGGAGGCTCAAACCGCCGTGCAGACGGGGCTTTTATTTGCCATGATCCTCTTTGTCTGCCTGCTAACAGCGGCAATGCTTCTGAGCGGTAAGGGTATTATGTCCTTCCTCGGAGACAACGGTAATAAGGTACTCATGCGGATAATGGGGCTTATCGTTATGGTTATATCGGTGGAATTCTTCTTTAAGGGGCTAACCCCCATCGTCCGCCATATGCTTATGATAGAGGGGTGAGGCCTCACCCCCCGGTTCTTTCTATGTAATCCTGAATAACCTTTGCATGGTCGAAGGCGAGTTCTGCGGGGAGCTCATCCAGCTTCCAGAACCTTGCATTCTTCGCATCATCTCCAGCAACTGGTGCGGCATCGGGTATATCGGCGTAGTATACTGCGCTCGCCACATGCCCCCGCTTGTCACGCTCGGGGTCGGAGTATATTCCGAGGAAATGAACCTCCGGTGATTCAAGACCGGTTTCCTCTAGAAGCTCACGCCTCGCCGCATCCTCCACACGCTCGCCGTAGTCCACAAATCCACCCGGAATCGCCCATCCGTAGGGCTCGTTTCCTCGTTCTATGAGGAGTATGGAGTCCCCCTTGCGTACGATGACATCCGCCGCAATGCGGGGGGTGTATACGAATTTGTCCCCGTACTTGAATTTGAGTGATTTATAAACCGTCTCGCAGTATGGGGCCTTTTTGCCGGCTACCTCAAGCTTCTTGATTACGGGGAGGAGGATGCCGTCTATCTCCGGATTTCTTCCTTTTTGTATGTCCACAAGCATGCTTGTTTTATAGTCGTTGAGGCTGTCCTTGTAAGCGATGAGGGGGCGCCAGTCATCCTCGGGTATCTCAATCCCCTCAAGCTTAGCCGCCTCCAAGGTCTCCAGAACCATGTTAACCATGAGGGAATAGGTATCAGCGTTCTTGGCCATCCTGCCGCATTTGCTCTCTAAGAGTGCGGAAAGGGGGTTGTATGCAACGTTCCATACCAGTTTCTTCCAGAGGACATAGCGTATATTGTCTGTCTGGGTGAATTTAAGACCGGAGTTTTCAAGTATAGAGGCGAAGTCATTGGCATGGGTCTTTGCTCTGGCGTTGGGAGCGCCGAAGGTTACATCCCCATATGCGGAATGGTTCACCGTGCCGGGTGTTTCTATCCATACGCCGATGTACAGCGAGGCTCCGAGGGTGCTGTCCGCGCCGAAATGCCTTTCGAGTATCTCCGCATTCTCGATCCCGTTCTGGAAGGATATGGCGTACCCGCTGTTTTTAAGGTGACCCTTCGCCATCTCGCAGGCCACCTCGGTATCCTGGGATTTAACGGATATAATGATGCAGTCGTACTCCCCCTCAAGGAAGCCTTTGGCGTTTACAGAAGCCTCACCGCTGCCGTGGATACGGCTGTCTAGCTTCACCTTGCCGCTCTCCTGCATCGCTTCGAGGTGGGCACCTCTTGCAACGAGGGTTACGTCGTAGCCCGCCTTTGCCATGAAGTATCCGTAAAAGGAGCCGATGGCACCGGCTCCCACTATCGCTATCCGTTTATTTAAATGAGATGATTCCATCTTTAAGCACCGCCTTCAGATTCTTTCTTCTCTTATGTTTGCCTGATATAAGCATCTCGCTGAGGTTGTCCTCTATATGTGTCTGGAGAAGGCGTTTGATAGGCCTTGCTCCGTAGGTGTAGTTATAGTCGCCGGAGAGGAGGAAGTCCTTAACCTCATCGGTGAGCTCGATGCGCTTGTTGTGCTTGGCGAGCCTTTCGTTAATCTCCTCCACCTGCAGGTCGATGATCTCGAAAAGCTCCGACCTTCCGAGGGGCTTGAACACGATATGGCTGTCCACCCTGTTAAGGAACTCCGGCGAGAAGTTGTTGCGGAGCTCCTTGAAGGCATTGAACTTGAACTTGTCGTAATCGATATCGAACTCCACCGATTCCACGGCGTTGAAGCCCATGGAGCGGTTATCAAGGGTAAGCTTGGTTCCGAGGTTCGATGTCATGATGATCACTGTGTTCTTGAAGTTCACCTTATGGCCGAGGCTGTCGTGGATGTGTCCGTCGTCCAGAATCTGGAGGAGGACGTTCATAACCTCGGGGTGCGCCTTCTCTATCTCATCGAAGAGAATTACGGAATAGGGCTTCCTGCGGACCTGCTCGGTGAGCTTGCCCCCCTCCTCGTATCCCACATATCCGGGGGGTGCTCCGATGAGCTTGGAGACGTTAAACTTCTCCATAAATTCGCTCATATCCATGCGGATCAGCATACTCTGGGAGCCGAAAACGATCTCCGCAAGCCGCTTTGCCACCTCGGTTTTACCCACACCGGTGGGTCCGAGGAATATATATGAGCCGAGGGGTCTTTCGGGTGCGTTGAGCCCTGCAAAGCTTCGCTTTATAGCCTTTGCGAGGGAGTCCACAGCCTCGTTCTGCCCCACAACGTATTTCTTTATATCTGTGCCGACCTTTGCGATGCGCTCCATCTCGTCCTCGCTCAGCTTCTGAACGGGGATACCTGTTATCATCGCCACGACTTCGGCCACCTTTGTCTTGTCCAGATCAGGCCAGTTTTCATCCAGTTCGCTGGACCAGCTCTCCATCTCCTCACGAACCTTTTTGCCCAGCCTTTCGATGTCACGGTTGCATTTCTCGAGCGATTCGAAGTCGTTCTCGGTTATGAGCCTGTTGCGCTTGTCCATGGCGGCGTCCAGCTTCGCCTTGCTCTCCTTGATCTTTTCAGGCAGGACGTTTACCTGTAGCTTGAGCTTGGAGCATGCCTCATCTATTACGTCGATACTCTTGTCCGGCTGGAACTTATCGGTTACGTATCTATCTGTGAGGTAGACCGTTTCTTCGAGTACAGGATCGGGTATGTTTACCTTGTGGAAGTCCTGATAATACCGGCGGACACCGTTAAGGATGCTCACGGTCTCCTCCGCAGTGGGGGGATCCACGAAGATAGTCTGGAATCGTCTGTTGAGTGCGCCATCCTTCTCGAAATGCTTCCTGTACTCGGAGAGCGTGGTTGCACCGATGCACTGGAAGGAGCCTCTGGCGAGGGCGGGCTTAAGCATGTTGGATGCGTCTATGGAGCCCTCTGCGGCACCTGCGCCGACTATGGTATGGATCTCATCTATGAAGACGATGATGTTGCTTACGTTTTCTATCTCTTTGATCAGGTTCTTCATCCGCTCTTCGAACTGTCCCCGGTATTTCGTTCCCGCAACAAGGCTACCGAGCTCTAGGGATATAAGCCTCTTGTCCTTGAGGAATTCGGGGATATTCTCCGAAACCATCTCCCGGGCGAGCCCTTCAACGATGGCGGTTTTGCCCACACCCGGCTCCCCTATGATGACACCGTTGTTCTTGATCCTCCGGCAGAGTATCTGCACAAGCCTTTCGATCTCCTCTGTTCTACCTATTACGGGATCGAGTTTACCCTCTGCGGCTAGCTCCGTGAGATCACGACCGAATTCGTCGATGGTGGGTGTTGCCACCGAGGCTGCTTTGGACTGGGTCTTGGACATCGACTTGATCTCCTCCCTGAGGGATACCAGCTCAAAGCCCAGCTTGTTAAGCAGTGTGAAGGCCTTCCCTCTGCGCTCCTTCATGAGGCCGAGGAGGATGTGCTCGGTATTGATATACTTGTTCTCGAGGATCTTAGCCTCTTCAACGGCATACTCGAGAACGTTCTTTCCCATGGGGCTGAAGGGGAGGCTCCCCTTTATCATAAGGTTGCGCCCCTGGGCGCTGAGGTTTTTTATCTCATTCATGAGGAGGTTTATATCAACCCCCTTCTTTGTGAATATATCGGCTGCGAGACCCGTTCTCTCCTTGAGAAGCCCCATTAATATATGCTCCGTATCGATGGATGTCTGAAGCATCTTCTCTGCGGATTCTCTTGAATAAAGGATCACACGCCTTGCTCTGTCTGTAAAAAGGTCAAACATTAGTGCCCCCGTTTTATATGGCTCCCCGCTTGATTCGGGGAAGGAATTGTTATTGTGAAACTCATTCCGGCAGATTGTTCAAATAATCTCTATGCCGGGTTAATCATATGCCTTGCTTATGAATTATATTGTTCTATAGCCCTGCGTTCAAGATTAATCTGTTTTAAAACTGCTAAAATATCGATATATGAATGATTTGAACATTAGTGTCACCCATCCTCCTGTTGACATACGGATATATGGGCATCATAATTATCAGAATGTATGGATTAAGCCCCGGACGGGGTGTCAGATGAAGTATAGAAAAAAACTTCGGGGTGTTTGCAATGGGTAAAAAGAATCTTTACTCCCTGATGCTTGTCGCCGGTGACAGGCCGGGTATAGTGGCGGAAGTCACGGATGTTATGGTTAAAAACAGTTTTAATATCGAGGATTCCAGCTCTACCCTCCTCAAGGGGTTCTTTGCGGCTATCTTTATCGTAAGCCACGACGAGGATCTTCCCGTGGAGAGGGTGAAGAGCATGTATGCGGATATGGAGAGGCGCATGGATGTTTCTGTGCAGGTGCAGGATATCAACGATGCACCCGGCTCCCCCGATGGGGACAACTTCATTATCTCTGTATACGGTTCGGACAAGCCGGGGATAGTGAACAAGGTAGCCGGATATCTTTCCGATAAAGGGATAAATATCGCAGACCTGCAGACAAAGGTTGCGGGAAAGGACGAAGCGCCCATATATATTATGGTGCTTGAGGTGGTCGTTCCCGAGGCTGTTCAGGGAGAGGACTGGACAGGTGATCTCAAGAAGATCTCCGAAGAGCTCGGTACGGATATCCATGTCCGGCAGATTGAAACATACGAGTTGTGATAAATGGCGATAAAAGAAGTTCTGACCTACCCCAACCCTCTGCTTAAAGAGATAGCGGAGGATGTGACCGAGATAGATGACAAGGTAAAGCAGGTTATTCAGGATCTTAAGGATACGATGGAGGGGAGCGGTCACTCTGTGGGCATTGCCGCACCGCAGATTGGCGAGCTGTACCGCATAATAGCCATAGATCCGGGGAAGAACAAGAAGTGTAAGGAGCACCATGGCCAGAGGATTATGATAAACCCTGTTATCCTCAAATGGGAGGGTATCAAGCCCTTTCGTGAGGGGTGCATGAGTGTTCCGGACTATACGGGAAATGTTAACCGTGCGAGGAAGATCCTTGTGCAGTTCAGGGATGAAAACTTCGAGGAGCGTGTTTTTGAAACCGAGGACTTCGAGGCTATCCTGATCCAGCATGAGTCGGACCACCTCGATGGTATTCTCTTCATAGACCGTGTTATATCCAGACGGACGGATCTGTTCCGCAGAAAGAAATATAAATAGGATACATGATGAAGGTTCTTATTACGGGGAGGATCCCCTTTGATGTTGTCTCCGCCCTTGAGGGGTTTGAGATCGATTATAACGATACTGAAAATAATCTTTCCCGTGAAGAGCTTATTGACAGGGCCAAGGATGCCTCGGGGATAATATCCATGCTGCCGGACAGGGTAGACGAAGAGCTCATGGAGGCGTGCCCAGATCTGAGGGTTATTGCCAACTACGCCGTGGGATACAATAATATCGATGTGGAGGCGGCGGAACGCCTCGGTATAACCGTTTGCAACACACCCCATGTTTTGACGGAATCTACGGCGGAGCTTGGTTTTGCCCTCCTGATGGCGGCGGCAAGAAGGGTCGCAGAGGGGGACAGGTATACCCGCAGGGGTGACTTCAGGAAATGGAGCTCGGATCTCCTTATGGGAATGGACCTTTTCGGCAAAACCATCGGCTTCTTCGGCTTTGGCAGGATAGGCCAGGCCGCAGCGAGGATGGCGGGGGGCTTCAATATGGATATCCTCTACCACACCCGCAGGCGTGACCGACAGGCGGAAACGATGCTTGGTGCAGAATACGCTGAATTCGACGATATGCTTAAACGCTCCGATTTCGTAATGGTGACAGCACCTCTCACCGATGAGACAAAACACCGCTTCACCTCCAGAGAGTTTGCACTGATGAAGGATACATCCGTATTCGTTAACATAGGAAGGGGCCCCATCGTAAAGGAGGCTGATCTGGCGGATGCCCTCGAATCGGGGGAGATCTTCTCCGCAGGACTTGATGTTTACGAGTTCGAGCCGGAGGTGGAGGAGAAGCTGTTCGCTCTTGAGAATTGTGTCCTCGCGCCGCATATTGGTTCCGCCTCTATCGCCACAAGAGGGGAGATGGGGAGGCTCTGCTGTGACAGCGTAAGAGGTGTTCTTAAGGATAACGAAACCCCGTGGAATGCTCTCAACGGGGCTTCGTAGATAAATGTTATGACTTAAGGGCCTCTTCGAGGTCCTTCGTGAATTCACCTATCTCATCCTCCTGTGTCTGGAAGGATGTCATCAGCCGTACAACGCTCTTTTCAGGGTCCCATACGTAGAAATAATATTTCTCGAGGAGCTTCTTCACAGCCTTTTCGGGTACCTTTGCGAAAACCGCATTTATCTCCACAGCCTGGGTTATCTCAACACCGGGTAGTCTGCCGATGCTCTCGGCCAGTATTGCCGCCATGCTGTTTGCATGTTCGGCGGTTCTCTGCCAGAGATTACCAGTGAAAAAGGCATCGAACTGCGCCGCAACGAATCGGACCTTGGAATAAAGCTGGGTGGCCTGCTTGCGGATATATTTCACGTCCTTTGCGAGCTCTTTGTTGAAGAAGACGATTGCCTCGCCCATCATAAGCCCCCCCTTTGTTCCGCCGAAGCTGAGAAGGTCTACGCCTGCATCCTTCGTCATCTCCTTAAGGGAGCACTTAAGCGAGGCCGCTGCATTAACGAGCCTTGCGCCGTCCATATGAACAACCATGCCGTTTTCATGGGCGAAGGAGGTGAGCTCCTTTATCTCATCGATAGTGTAAAGGGTTCCACACTCGGTGGCCTGGGATATGGAGATCATCTTCGGTTGTGTGTGGTGCTCGAAGCCGATGGTGTGCATGTGGCTCTTAATTCCCGCTACTGTGAGCTTGCCGTCGGGGGAGGGGACTGTGAGGAGCTTGCTCCCTGTGAAGCGTTCGGGCGCACCGCACTCGTCCACGTTTATGTGGGCTGTCTCAGGGCACACAACACCCTGAAAGGTTCTGATGCAGCTGTCTATACATATAACGTTTGCACCGGTTCCGGTGAGGACAAAGGAGATATCCGCATCGCCCAGCTCAGTGCGCATCTTCTCCTTTATCTCATCGGTGTATGAATCGTTTCCGTATGAGGGGACATAACCCGTATTCGTCCGTTCGATCTTCTCAAGAACCTCCGGCAGGACACCCGCACAGTTGTCGCTGAGGAAGTTGACTTTTCTGTTCATTAAAAACTCCTTGGGCAAAATAATTATTCTGGTTCTGATATCCCTTTGAAGGGGATTTGTCAATCGCTCATCCTGAATTTGATGTAGATTACACCATTTAAATTGAGTATTCCCAGAATAGTGTTAGAATCACTAAGATATATCCAGCTTACAGCCCCGTCACACCCTACCTAAGCTGAGTGTTGATAATTACTCCCCGGGGCATATTGTATTATTAAGAGTGAATTTGTCGAAAATAAATCTGAGCAGAATACAAAGACAAATACCTTGCTTTATGCCTTGACGAGGGGAACTTATGAAAGGAACATCTGAAAGCGGTGACCATTTTTCGCCGGAACATATCAAAGAACTCAGTGAGCTTCGAGCCTCCCTTGAAGAATGTCAAAACCGTCTTGAGGAGGAGTTGAGCCGCTGTGCCCACATGGAATTCTCTATGGAGTCCCACTCCCAGTATCTTACAAAGATCATAGATGCAGTTCCCAATATTGTTTTTGTAAAGGACTGGGAAGGTCGTTATGTTGTTGTTAACAGAGCTTTCTCCGAGTTCTTCTGCGTGCGTGCCGAGGATGCAGCCGGGCTTGCAGATAAGGATCTGATAGGTGATTCCTCCTTCGTCGCTTCTTGCAGAGAGAATGAGCAGTTGGTTCAGCGCAAGGGGAGTGAGGTTATCGTTGAGGAGGAGCCGGTATATAACTGCAGGCAAGAGCTTCGATGGCTCCGTACGGTAAGAAGACCCCTGGTTGTTGCAGAGGGGGAGGACCCCCATATACTCTGTGTAAGTATCGATATTACGGAGCTCAAGGAGGTTCGGGAGAATCTTGCCGGCGAGCACTCCATGCTTATGAGTATATCAGAGAACAGTCCTGTGGGGATTGTGACTATTGATGAAGAGCTTCGGGTGAATTTCAGCAATAAAACTGCAGAAAAGCTCCTCGGAAGCGCCGGCCTGAAAGGGGTTAATATTACCGATTCCTTTTCCGGGAGGTACCAGGAGGGGAAGTGTGTCCCCCTGGTAAAAGGAGAATGCCCCCTTTGCGGTGTACTCCGAACGGGTAAGCCACTTAAGGGTGAGATCTTCTGCACAAGAAACGGAGATATAAACTACCTTCGCCTTAATGCGGCTGTCTTAGAGGGGAGCTCCGGCATAAGAATAGTCTGCGCCTTTGAGGATATTACCGAAGTGATAAAGATGGAGGAACGCATCCTCGAAAGCGAGGCACGTTTCAGGAGCTTGTTTGAGAACTCACCCGATGGAATGGTTCTGCACGATACAAAAAATATCATTTGTGCAAACAGAAAGGCCGCCGAGCTTCTTGGTTTTGAAAGAGCGGAGGAGTTGAGTGGGCTGGATGTTTATCAGTTTATACCCGAGAAAGACAGGGATTTTTCAAGGGAAATCTTCGTAAATGCGCTGACCAGTCAGAAGAGGGGTGAGCTTTTTGAGCGTCACGTTGTTCGAAAGGATGGAAAGGTAATCGCAATTGAGACTGTAAACATGCCTTTTATAAGGGAGAACGGCAAGCCGGGGGTGCATACCGTTTTTCGTGATATATCGGAAAGGAAGAAGCGCAGGGATGAGATCCTCCGGCTTTCCAGGGTTGTGGAGCAGAGCCCCGTTTCCGTTGTTATAACCGATGCTGAGGGGAATATTGAGTATGTAAACCCAGCCTTCACGGAGCTCTCAGGGTATACCAGCGAAGAGGCGCTGGGGGAGAATGCGAGAATCCTGAAATCGGGTAAGCATCCCGATGATTATTACCGTGATTTATGGGAAACCATAAGGGGGGGGAATGTCTGGAAGGGTGAGATGTGCAACAAGTCCAAGAATGGGGATTTCTTCTGGGAGCTCGTCTCCATATCACCCGTTCAGGATGAAGAGGGTGGGCTCCTGTATTATGTAGCTGTAAAAGAGAACATTACCGAGAAGAAGGAGCAGGAGGAGCGTATACAGTATCTAGCCCTCCACGACAGCCTCACAGGCCTGCCTAATAGAACCCTGATGCAGGACAGGCTCGAAGGGGCCCTTGCAAGGGCTGAGCGCTTCAACGATACTGTGGCACTCCTTTATATGGATCTTGACGGTTTTAAACAGGTTAATGACAGTTTCGGCCACAAAGCCGGTGATTTGGTTCTGCAGGAGGCGGCCAACAGGATTAACCACTGCATACGCAAGATGGATACAGCCTGTCGCATGGGGGGTGATGAGTTCGTTGTTATCCTGCAGGATACTGTGGACAGAGGTTCGGTGGAGATGGTTGCGAAGCGTCTTCTGGAAAAGCTCTCAGAACCCTATGATGTTTATATCGACAAATGCACCCTTGGGGTCAGTATTGGTGTGTCTATTTATCCCGAACACGGCTCGGACCCAGAATCACTGCTGAAAAAGGCGGATGCCGCCATGTACAAGGTGAAAAACGGCGGCAAGAACGCCTATACCTTCTATTAAGCTTTACTGCTACTTTGATGTCTCAAGGTGACCGGCTATTGCCCTGCTCATCTCTTCAAGAACGTTTAATGCGGTGTCTGCATCCTCCAGGTTGAACTGCATGGCAAGCTCACCGAAGGTCTTTTCGATCTCCGCCAGAATCTCCTGATATTTTTTTAGCCCTGCGGGTGTCATGCGCATAAGCTTCGAGCGTTTATGGCCGGGGTTGTCTATGAACTCCACAAGCCCTTCCTCTTCGAGATCGTTTGCAAGCCGCTGGATAAACTGTCTGGATACGGCCCTCTTCCTCGCAACCTGAGGAACCGTAAGCATCCCGTTAACATGAAGGATATGCAGAAGCCCCCATATCTTTTTGCCCGATTTGCTTAGTGCGCCCACTGTTTTTCCCGATTCCTGGAGAAGGTTGTTCAGTGTGAATATATACTGGCTTATGGCAAACATCTTCTCAAGAAGTTCGCTCTCCTTTCTGTTCATGCTCATTCTTCTCTCCTTTGGCTCATGTGTGTCTACTCGGAAGAATATATTACATTTATTTTTCTCTGACAATGCCGTTGTCAAACAATAACAGGGTTAGTATTGCTGATGCTCGGCACTACAATGTGCTCAATGGTTCTAAACACTATATAAATAGGTAAGAAGTGTTTGTTCACTGTTGAGATCGTTCAATGGTTGGAAGGTTAATCCTTTGCTGTGCCGGGTTCTGTCGCCCCGTTATATTATGGGGGATGGCGATGCTCGACCCCCCTTGATATCAGAGAGTCGAGCCAGTCTGGTTATTATTCGGCACATCCTGTGAGTTTATAGGGCACAGCTTTGAAGGTTCCAAGTCCGTTGGTCACAGGGTTTCCTGCTCTGATCCATTCGTTTATCCCGCCCTCAAGGTTGTAAACGTTCTTATAGCCGATTCGCTTGAGCATATGCCCCGCAAGTGCACCCCTTGCACCAGCCTTGCAGTAGATCACGATGGTTTCATCAACATCGAGCACTCCCTTTTTTGCGGCGAGGGGATCCAGCAGGCCCCTGGGGATGTTTACAAAGTTGGAAGCTTCGATCTTTGCCGCAGAGACCTCGTACTTCTCCCTCACGTCCACAAGGCGGAAATCACGGCTTTCTTGAATCCATGTCATAAGCTCTTTGGCTGAGATGCTGTTTACCTCTGCCTTCGCTTCCTTCACAATCTTCATCCACGCCTCTTTGGGTGTTTCGGCAAAGGAAAAGGATGCAGTCAGCAAGGTGATAGTACAGATAATAATTCCGAATAGTTTCATGCGCATTTTGTCCTCCAAAATAAAAGTTATAAACTAATTCTAATAATAAGCAGACAATGTTTCAATAATATATCATGATATAAAAAACTCCAATAGTATAGCAATCCGTTTCTTTTGTTAAAATTTCACGATTATTTCATTTTTAACCCCAATAAATAAGTAGTTGATAATCAATATAGTTTATTACAGCAACTGAATTATGGTTAATGGCTTGTACAAAAAATTATTGATAATGTAATAAATTGGTAATAGAGTTGTAAAAAATGATTGACATATTCATGAGAATCATAATCTTAACTGTATCCTTACTATAATTGTAGGATATACACAAAGGTACATAACTGAATATAAGTATTTTCCAATTGCAAGAAGAGCACAGTGGTATCAAGAATACAAATAGAACGCTTCATTGTGATTTGAGAAAGAAAATACACACAATTTGGGGGTTATTATGTTTTTTTCTTTGAGGCTAAAGATAGGTCTCGCACTGGTAGTGGGGGTATTGATCTCTGTGATCGCTGTTTCTGCGGTATCTATATACAACATTAAAAACCAGACAGAAGAACAGGTAGAGGCCTTCAGCGAAAAACTTCTACAGGACAGAAAGGTTGAACTTAAAGGCCTTATGGAGATGGCATATTCATCCATTGCTTCTGTTTACGAGAATGCAGATGTAGATGATGAAGAGGCGAAGGAGAAAGCAGCAGATATCCTTAGACAACTTGCCTATGAGGGGGATAACTATGTTTTCGCCACAAACTTCAACGGACTCATGATCTCGCACCGAATCAGCCCCCAGCTTGAAGGGAAAAGCCTTTGGGATGCTAAGACCCCTTCAGGTGAATACTTTATAAGGGGTATGATTCAGGAGGCGAAAAGCGGTTCCGGCTTCTATGAGTATACATGGGAAAATCCCGAAACAAAGAAAGACGGCCAGAAGCTGAGTTACGTAATCGGTCTTGATAAATGGGAATGGATGATAGGGACAGGCTTTTTCATCGATGACATTAAGGATGAGGTAGCAAAAATCGAGGAGAGGGCATCCAGAGACCTGCGTGCTCTTGTCATTAAAATCCTTATTTTTGCCATTGTTATCCTTGGGCTTGTCCTTGTTTTCACAGCTGTTTTCACCAAGCTTATAGTGAAAAACCTCACAACCACAGCGGATGTTCTCAAGAACATCTCCGAAGGTGAGGGCGATCTCACAGTGCGTCTTGAGGCAAAGAGCCGAGATGAGGTAGGTCTTGTGGCACAGAACTTCAACGCCTTCCTCGAAAAGCTCCGTGAGCTTGTTGATTCGGTAAAGGAGAATGCGATGAGCGTAGCCTCCGGTTCCACTCAGCTTGCCAGCTCTTCGGAGCAGATCTCTGTTACGTTCCATGACCAGTCCTCGCAGGTATCGAGTGTTGCTGCCGCCACAGAGGAGCTTACCTCTTCATCCAGCGAGGTTATGCAGTCCCTCAGCGAAGGTATGGCTCAGAGCCGTGAGGCTGTAGAGAAGACGGGCAAGGGTCAGGAGAGCCTTAACCGTGCCATCGGCGAGATAGACGGTATCCGTGAGAAGGTTGAGAAGCTTAACAGCACAATTGGCAACCTTTCAAAGTCCTCCGAGGATATCGGAAGCATAGTTAACGTTATTAACGATATAGCAGACCAGACCAACCTCCTTGCGCTAAACGCCGCAATCGAGGCTGCCAGAGCCGGCGAGGCAGGCAGGGGCTTTGCCGTAGTGGCCGATGAGGTTCGAAAACTTGCCGAAAGGACACAGACAGCTACAAGCGAGATAAGCGGTATTATCAGCAGTCTGGTGAGCGAGACTAAGGCGGCTAATTCGGATATGGAGGCTGCACAGTCTCAGGTTCAGAGCGGAGTGGATGTTATCAATGAAACCGGAACAGTATTCGGCGAGGTTGTGGATACGATGCAGAGCGTTGAGCGTGTGAACGGCATTATCAGCAACGCTGTGGAAGAGCAGACCACGACCATAGTGAGCATAAACGACAACACCCAGGCGATAAGCTCCGGTCTAGAGGAAAGCTCTGTGGCGATGCAGGAGATAACCCATACCATTGCCGACTTGCAGAAGCAGTCCGATGAGTTGAGTAACCTGGTTGCAAGATTCAAAACCTGATTATATATAGCGGGGGGCTTACCTAAGCCCCCTTTGCATTTCCCTTGACGCTATATACTATCCCATGCCTATAATTCATTATTAAATGTTATGAAATCGCTAATGTGTGAATATGGTGCTATCGGAGATTAATATGTCACTCAAAGTTAAGTTTAGTTTATTATTTTTCATTTCAGTCCTGCTAGCGTCTGCAGTTATAGGTGTTATATCCATTTATCAGCTTAAACAGCTCGGCAACGCAGATATCGAACAGTCTCGGGTACAGATGATGCAGGCAAAAAGAACCGAGCTGAAAAACTATATCGACGTGGCAATGAGCTCCGTTGCGGATATTTATAAGGATGCCTCCCCTGATGATGAAGCCGCTAAGGAGCAGGTTAAGGATATCCTTCGTGATCTTCGTTTCGGAACGGATGGATACTATTTTGTATATGACTTTGACGGCAACTGTGAAGTGCTCGGTCCGAAGCCTGAGCTCGAAGGGCAGAGCCTTTGGGATCTAAAGGATGCAAACGGGGATTATCTGGTGCGAAACCTCGTTAAGGCTGCCAGAAGCGGTGACGGGTACCTTCGTTACCCCTGGGACAAGCCCTCTGAGAACACGATAGCGGATAAGCTGGGTTATGTTGAAACACTCGATAAATGGGAGTGGATCGTTGGAACCGGGTTTTATATAGATGATATTGATAAGCAGGTTGCCTTAATGGAGAAGGAAACAGGCAACAGAATATCCCGGCTCATGGTTTTTATCTTTATTGCGGTTGTGATTGTTGCTGTATCCGTAGTTATTCTTAGCTTTGTATTCACAAAGATTCTAATGAAAAACCTTGTTGTAACCGCCTCTGTTCTAAATGACATAGCCGAGGGGGAGGGCGATCTTACCGTAACCCTCGACGACAGCCAGAAGGATGAGGTGGGTGATGTTGCAAGGAACTTCAACCGTTTCCTTGATAAACTGAAAGAGCTTATCGTTGCCGTTAAGGACAGTGCAGGCAGTGTTGCCTCCGGCTCCACCCAGCTTGCCAGCACCACCGAGGAGATATCCTCCACCTTCCATGGTCAGGCTTCCCAGGTATCAAGCGTTGCCGCCGCCACAGAGGAACTTTCCTCCTCCTCCACAGAGGTTATGAACTCCCTGAACGAAGGTATGGACCGGAGTAAGGATGCTGTAAACTATACTAACGAAGGGCAGAAAACTCTCGACAGGGCTGTGGAAGAGGTTAACGGCATAAAGGATAAGGTTGAGAAACTTAATTCGACCATCAGCAGTCTGTCTAAATCCTCCGAAGAGATCGGAAGCATCGTAAGCGTTATCGATGATATCGCCGACCAAACCAACCTCCTTGCTCTGAACGCCGCCATTGAGGCCGCAAGAGCGGGAGAAGCGGGAAGAGGCTTCGCCGTTGTTGCCGATGAGGTGCGTAAGCTTGCTGAGAGAACACAGCACGCCACAAGCGAGATCGGCGGGATTATCAGTGGTCTTGTGAGCGAGACAAACGCCGCCACAAAGGATATGAACGAGGCCAGGGATCAGGTGGAGACCGGTGTTGAGGTTATGGGCGAAACGGGCGTTGTCTTTGGCCATATAGTTGAATCGATGGAGAGCGTTGACCAGGTGAACAGTATAATCAGCAATGCCGTTCAGGAGCAGACAACCACTATCGTAAGCATAAACGACAACACCCAGGCTATCAGTTCCGGTCTGGAGCAAAGCTCTGTGGCGATGCAGGAGATAACCCATACAATATCCGACCTTCAGCAGCAGGCTGAGGAGCTTTCCCAGCTTGTTTCCAAATTCAAGACAAGCTGATCTTTGGGGTGTTGCATATAACGGGGGGATTATATTATAAGTGTAAACTTAAGTAACTCCCCCGGAGGTTTAATATAAGGGTTCATGGAAATTTAGAGGGGCTTAAGCCCCAACAGACGAGGGCTCTGGAAAAGCTTTATAAGAGAAAGAGCCAGTCCGCCGGAATTGTGGCGGGTGATTTTGCAAGGCATTTGTGCGAACTGTCCCTTGATATCGGGCGACAGCTCGGTGTGCTTCTGGACAGGAGCGGCGCGGTACAGTTTGTTATCGCCGGTACATCCAACGAGATCGTCATCCCCCCGCTCTTCCGTTTCCGCCTTATCCCGGGCAGGCTCAGGGGTCTCCGGCTTATCCACACACATACGCAGGGTGAGAGCCTTACTCAGGACGACCTTACCGACCTCGCTCTTCTCAGGCTCGATTCGGTGAGCGTTCTGCATTATGATGAGCGGGGTATCCCTCAGGATATGGAGACCGCCTACATCCTCCCCCCCGATGCGGATGATATGTTCGGCTACTTTGAAGAGAAGGACCCATACCGTCAGGAATCGGATTATAAAGAGTTTATAACCGCCCTTGAGAATGAGATCTCATCCAAGACAAAAGCACTTTACCGCACAAAAGAAAAGGACACGGCGATACTCCTTGGTACCTACAAGTCCAAGCGTGATGCCGATGAGTATATGGCTGAGCTAAAAGAGCTGGCGGAAAGCGCCGGTATGGACGTGATAGACACCTTCAAGCAGATACGTGACAAGTTACACCCTAAGTATGTCATGGGGCCCGGAAAGCTTAAGGATATCGTTATCAGAGCTCTACAGACCGGTGCAGACTACATTGTGTTCGACAATCCCCTTTCTCCGGCACAGTCCAGAGCTGTATCAGACTACACCGAGCTTAAGAGCCTGGATAGAACCCAGCTTATTCTGGATATATTTGCAAGGCGTGCCGCCACTAACGAGGGGAAGATCCGTGTGGAGCTTGCCCAGCTTAAATATATACTCCCCCGCCTTGCCACCAGAGATGATTCCCTCTCAAGGCTTACGGGTGGTATCGGTGGGCGAGGTCCCGGTGAAACAAAGCTTGAGATAGACCGCCGGCGAATTAACGACCGTATCGCATTCTTAACCAAGAAGCTCAAAAAGATAGAGAAAAACCGGGAGGTTCAACGTGGCAGAAGGAACCGGAGCGGTCTCCCCGTTGTCTCCATCATCGGATATACGAACGCAGGGAAATCAACCCTCCTGAACAACCTTACCAGCAGTGAGGTTTATGCTGATAACCTGATGTTCGCAACCCTCGATACCAGCTCCAAGAGGATCCGATTCCCCGAGGAGCGTGATGTTATCATCACCGATACGGTGGGTTTCATCAGAGACCTCCCCGAGAACCTGCAGGGTGCCTTTAAGTCCACCCTTGAGGAGCTCCATGAGAGCGACATGCTTGTCCATGTTGTTGATATATCGAATCCAAGATTCATGAACCATATACGCTCCGTTGAGCAGATTCTGGGTGAGCTTGAGCTGAGCGACATGCAGACCGTGCTCGTATTGAACAAGATCGACCTGCTTAAAGATGATGAACAGGCTGTTTTAAGGGGGGAAGAGCCCTCTGAGCCGGATGATAGAGCCGATTCAAGGCTGGAACAGCTCGCCGCATTCAGGGAAACCTATCCCGATGCTGTTTATATCTCGGCATTGAACAGGAAAAGCTTCCGAGAGCTTCTTGAGAAGATACGATACTACCTTTTCCGTGAGGGGAAGGAGACCGATATTCCCGTTGAGAGCTACTACAAATGAGAACGCCGTCGGAGCTTATTGAATACAGGGCGGAGCTTTATAAGGATGGCGATGGTGAAGGTATCTTCGGGCTTTATTCCCATAAGAGCGAGTTCCGCAAGTTTTTCAGCGACTCGGAACGTTTCAGCGAACATTTCTCAAACCTTGCCAGGAACACACAGCATGCAGGGCTTAAAATAGTCAAGGAAGAGATAAAGGGGAAGCTTGCCGAGGTGAACTTCGTGGAGTACATAGTCGAGGGTGAGGGGATGGCCACTTATTATACAAAAACACACCTGCTCCGAGAGGAGGAGGGGTGGTATATCCTCCGGGAAAGGAGGGAGCAGGGGTAGTCTCCTGCTCATCCATCCCGAAGCATAAATATAGCTATAGCAGGGGCTGGCGACAGCCCCTTATTTGATCTTGAACATCTGCACCTCTTCACGAAGCTTTGCGGCGTATTCGCTAACATGTCCGGAAGCGGAGCTTATCTCCCTCAGTTCGGTGTCGTTGGTTTCTGCAATGTGGCGTATACGCTCAACAGTGCTTGATATTTCGTTTGTCGTTGCGGACTGCTCCTCGGCTGCCGTTGCGATCTGGGTGACCATGTCCGTGGTTATGTTCGTGTTTTCAATGATCTGAACGATGGACTCACCAGCACGATTAGCCTGCTCTGTGCCTTCCTCGGAGTGCTTAACGCCCCCCTCAACCTTGCTTACAGCCTTTTGGGAGCTGGATTGGAGCTCGCTTATCATCTGGGAAATCTCCTGAGTTGCGGTCTGGGTTCTTTCTGCAAGCTTTCGAACCTCATCGGCAACCACTGCGAATCCCCTGCCGGCCTCGCCTGCCCTTGCGGCTTCGATGGCGGCGTTAAGGGCTAGGAGGTTTGTCTGGTCGGCTATATCGTTGATAACGTCCACAATCTCGCCAATCTTTCCGGAGGATTCACCCACGGATTCGATAACCCTCGCAGACTCCCTGATAAACTGGGCTATCTCGTTCACCTTCTCCACAGTGCCCATAACTGCCTCCTGGCTTTGTTCCGCACTGCCAAGGGTGTTGTTGGCCTGTTCCGCCGTATTAGATGCATTCTCTGCGATCTGCTGTATCGTCTGGTTCATCTCCTCCACAGCGGCGGCCAGTTCGTTTGTATCACCGGATTGCTGGCTGAGGCCGCCTGAAATGTTTGTTACCGAGTTGCTCAGCTCGGAACTGGAGTCCGCCATGGCGTTGGAGAGATCCGCAACGGTATGAATAATCTCCTGAATTCTGGATATGAACATGTTGAAGTATTTCGCTATGGAGCCCAGCTCGTCACTTCTGTTTTCATCGAGCCTCTGGGTAAGATCCGCCTCACCCTCTGCGATGTCCATAAGGCTTGCCAGAAGCCTGTCTATCGGTCTCAGAAGCGTTCTTGTGAAGAAGAGTATAACAACAACGGCTATTATGAGTATGATGACGCCGGTGGTTATCTGTTTGTAGGACATGGCACTTACAGCGCCGTAAACTTCTTTCTTCGGAACCACTGTCCAGACCTGCCACCCTATTATAGGTATGGAAGAGTTGGAGACGAGGGACCGTTTACCGTTTATATCAATCTCTTCGGTCTCATTTGTTCCAGCTAGTCCGGTCAGCTGTTCGTTGATATCCGCAATCCCCTTCTCAAGAACCATCCCTTCGTCGGGGTGTATGAGGATTGTTCCCTCTTTATTGGTTATGAATGCGAAGCCCGTTTCTCCTATCTTGCGGGAGAGAACGTTTTGCACAACGGAATCGAGGCTTATATCCGAAGCTACAACGCCCTCAAAGTTCCCCTCAAGATAGAAGGGTTTCATGAATGAGATAATGAGCCGGCCATCCTCTGCACTGGCGTAGGGCTTTGTTGCGGAGACCTTTTTCTGACCCTTAACGCCTGTGTACCATGGCCTCTGTCTCGGGTCATATCCGTCGGGAAGGTTTATCGGAGATGAGGGGATGAACTCACCGGTCTGCTCAACACCCACATAAACAAGGTCGAACTTACTGGAGACCTCAACAACCTTCATAGCCTGTCTAAGCCTTTCCGTACGGGGGATGCCGGGTTGAGCGTTTTTTTCGATTATGTTGGATATGCTGTCGATGGCGTGCATCTTAAGTTCCGCCCAGCTGTCCACGTAGTTGGCGATATCCCCGGATATGTTCTGCTGTCTCTCCAGAAGCATGGAATCCGCTATGCTCTTTGTTCCGAAATAGGACTGGGATATCAGGATTATTGAGCTGGCAAGAAAAATAACCAGCATCACTATAAAAATCTTAATCTTCAAAGACATTTAATCCTCCAATGGACACGGATGTTCTGCATGAGTTAAGATATGGAGTAACGCAAATGCATCAATCGTTCCGCATCTGTTTAAGATATTTGAATGTTTTTCAGATATATGGATTTATTGAGGCCTGCAGGATGAAACAAATATGCCATCAACCCGCAATATACATGTTTATATGCATAAGATAACAGAAATCGAGTGCCTGAATTCAACTAGCAAGTGCAACGGGGTCTATAGAGAATAGTATCTGGTTAGGAGTTTTATATCCAGTTGCTTTTCTTGGTCTGTTGTTTAGTTTCTGCATAATATTCTGAATCTCTATATCATCAACACTTTCAAGCATCCTACTCTTTGGTACATACTGCCTAATGAGTCCGTTTGTATTTTCGTTTATTCCGCGTTCCCACGAAGCATATGGATGAGCAAAGTAGAATTCAGCCCCTAGTATCTCAGATATTTCGGCATGTCCTGCAAACTCTTTCCCGTTATCGGAAGTGATTGTATGGACTAGGTGTGATATCGGTTTCAACATTTCTATAACCGCTTTTGTCACCAGTACAGCAGTCTTTCTTTCTACCTTGCGTATAAGTGTCAGATAAGACTTCCGCTCAATAAGAGAAACAATCGCCTGCTTGTTCCCTTTTCCTATAACTGTATCCACTTCCCAGTCTCCGAATCTCGCTTTCTCTTCTACAATACTTGGACGCTGCTCAATGCTTAACTTGCCATGTATCTCTCCTCTGCGTTCATAAACACCATATCGCTTCCTGCGTTTTCTTCGGCAACGCAGGTGAGTATAAAGTGTTCCACCATGACTTTTATCTTCAAGAATGTGCTGGTAGATACGCTCATGACTTACGTTTATTCCATAATTTTGATTTAGCCAATTGCTCACCTGCTCAGGGCTCCAGTCTTCAAGCAGAAGACGTTCAACAAAATACCATTCAGTTTGTGCAATCCGTCTTGGGACCTTGTCCATTCTTCGTTCAATAGCTTTGCGATGAGCTTGCTTTGGGCGATAACCACGACCTCCTGTGTTTCTGCGTAACTCTCGGCTGATGGTAGATTTATGTACTTTAAGCAAATCAGCTATGTCCGTCTGAGAATGTCCGGTTTTCCTCAGCACATAAATCTGGTACCTTTGTTCACGGGTCAGGTGTGTATAGTTCTTCATTCGGTGCTCCTTTGACGTGGTGGTTAAAGAGCTACGATGCTAACGCACCTGACCTCTTTTGACCACTACTTAAAAGTTGCACTTAATTATTGAATCCAGGGTGCATTTTTGAAAGGAAATTGTAAAAAAGTTAACATGGTTACATTTCAGAAAAATAAAAATACGTGTCAGCCTTTGATATTCAGGAAGGGTCGGACGCTGTTTATTGTTTTGATAACAATACCTTCCTGATATGATAGAACCTCGGCTATATCTTTGTAGGCATCGGGTGATTCATCGAGCCTTGCCCTGTCCGCAAAGGAGACTATCCCCTCCATGTGTTTTTTGAACCGGTCGAGGGACAGCTTCTTTTTTGCTTCCTTTCGCCCCATAATCCTGCCTGCACCGTGGGAGGCGGAGGAGAGGAATTCCTCATTACCGAGCCCTTCGGTTATGTAAACGCCGTCACGCATATTGCCGGGGATAACGCCGAGCTGCCCTTTTTCTGCGGGTGTTGCCCCTTTACGGTGCAGTACTCCATCCCCTCTGGTTTCCGCATGGTTATGGTTCTCGTTTATGAAGGTCTTTATATTTCTGTCCGTTATTCCCAGTATCTCCTTAACTGTTTCGATCATCATGAGGCGGTTGTCCAGGGCGTACTGCAGGATAAAATCCATGTCTTGTCTGTATGCCCTGCCCGTATCACGGTTAAGGTTCAGAAACCCTGTGGGGAGCTCCGTATCCTCATCTTTTGAGAGCTTCATGTAATAGCCCCCTATGCTGTGGCCGGGGTTTCTGGAGCCGCTGTGGATCGTTATGCAGAGCTTGTTATCCCTGTCCGGGCCCAGTTCGATGAAATGGTTTCCGCCGCCGAGCGTTCCGAGCTGGACGTATAGGCGCTCCTTAACCTTTTTATCAAGCTTTCTGTCGCCTGACGCGGAGCGGAACTCCTTGTAGTCGAGCCCCTTCTTCCTGAAGTCGAAACCTGTGGGTATCCTTGAGGTTATCTCTCTGAATATGGGCTCACGTTCGGGGTACACGGTGTCCGCATCTATATCAGTGACAGCACAGCACATCCCGCAGCCAATGTCATACCCCACGGCGGAGGGTGATATGATCCCTTTGTCCAACAATGCGGCGCCGCCTATGGGCATATGGTAGCCGGCATGGACATCGGGTAGTATTACAAAACGTTTGACAAAGGGGTATGTGAGCCATTCATCAATCTGCTTCTGTGCAGTCTCTTCGATCAGTTCCTGGGGTATCATCGGTGCGTAGCGTTCATCATTCATGGGATTATGATATGGGCGTGGATGGATAAAATTCAAGAAAAACTTGAACACAGCCCTGAAGTGCGTGATCATTACTGTAGATATTATTTAAGAAAGGAGTTGTGATTTATGAAAACAGGATTCATAGGACTGGGAAATCTGGGGAAAGCACTCGCAGAAAGGCTGATGGACGAGGGCTACGACCTCACCGTATGGAACAGAACCATAAAGAAGGCGGACGGGTTAGGTGCGGATATATCCGTTTCACCCAAAGAGGTTGCGGAGAAGTCGGATACCATTGTCCTTAACCTTTTCGATACAGATGCCGTACTCGATGTCTTCGGCATGGACGGCGGTCTTCTTGATGCGGATCTCAAGGGGAAGACCATTATCGACACCTCCACAAACCACTATAAAGAGGTTCTTGAGGTTTACGAGATAGCAGAAGCGGAGGGGTTCAGCTACCTTGAGGCTCCGGTTCTCGGAAGCGTTGTACCTGCTAAGAAAGGAATGCTTGTTGTCGTGGTAAGCGGCGATGAACCCGCCTTCAATGAGCATAAAGCCTTCTTCGACACCATCGGAAGGGATGTATTCTATCTCAGGGAGCCGGGGGCGGCTTCAAGAATGAAGGTAATAAACAACATGCTCCTCGGCGTTTTCATGACATCCATAGCAGAGGCTGTGGCCTTTGGTGAGAAGGCTGGCCTTGATAAGAGCGATGTTATCGATGTTCTCTCCACAGGGGGTGGAAAATCCCTTGTATTCGATGCAAAGAAGCAGAAGCTCGCCGATGAGGATTTCTCCGCACACTTCTCTGCATCGGCAATATATAAGGATCTTGGCTACCTTCAGAGGTTGGCGGAGGATGTTAAGATGCCCCTATACACAGCAGGAGCAGCCAAGGAGCTTTATGCAGAAACCTTCCGCAGGGGTCTGAGTGAAGAGGATTTTTCTGTGGTTTATAAAATGTTTAAATGAAAGTAATTTGTTAATACACAGCCTGTGGGCTGAAAAAGGCCGGTATTATAGCCGGCCTTTTATTTTGCTATTATATAGAAAAAATTACTTGATGATAACTCCGGGGGATACGAAGGAGATGCCAAGGGATGACTTTGCGCCGATCATCACCGATTCGGTTACAGGCTGGGGAACCTTCTCCTTTGCACTCCATTTTACGATGAAGTTTGCGCCGGAACCCCCCGTGTCATCCTTTTCTCTAACGATATACTGCGCCGTTGCAAGGGGGCCGAGGAGTAGCGGTTTATCAAGGTAGTGCTTGATAAGGTTTCCCGATGTATCGTGGTAGTCCACCTTTTCGAGGAGAATGCTCTCTTCGGAGGATGTGTTGTGTATGCTCACCGTAACCACGAGATCCATGGGCTTAGAGCGGGCTCCGGCGTATATTTCGGAGTAGACAGGGATGTACACCGTCTGCCCCTTACTCTTGTCTACATTGAATGCCCAGACACTTACAGCGCTGAGCATGATTAGGATTATAACCGTAAGCTTCTTCATGGTACACCCCGTCTATTTATCTATATTCTTGGTATCCACCGCATCAATTTCAAGGGCGGCGAGCCTTCTTGTGACGATATCTCTATATACCTGCTTCTGCTCATCAAGGAGAAAACTGCTTCCTATGATGTGCCCCCAGCCTATGAGGGCGAAGCGGAACTCGTTCACAGCCGCCGCCAGGGCGTTTTCGTCCATTCCCAGAAGTTCGCAGGCGAAGTACTCGAAAAGATCCTCGTTTCCCAGATTCCGTTTTTTACCGTTGAGCTTAAGGCGTGAGTCCCTCGCATCGGGCTTATATACCTTTTGGTTTATGTAGTCCGCTCTGTTTGCGAGGTATATTCCGGTACTGTCCGATTCGAGAAGGAGTTCACCCGGTATAGGGTCACCGGTGAGGAAGCGGAATACGGTGCTTCTAAGGAGCTTCATCCGGTCCGCCTCCCTATGGGAGCAGAGGTTCATAGCCTCCGAGGCAACCTTGCCGAAGGTGTTCCTTATCCTCCCCTTTATCCGTGGAACGACAAATGCACTCCTTCCCTTACTGCGGGGGAGCTCCATGAACATCGCATAATTGCCGCACAGGCACTTCACCAGCCCATGGAAGGGAACGCTTATCCCGCTTATTCTGGCCAGCTTAAGGGTGAGGTCTCTGTTCTCCGCCTCTTTTGCGTATTTTGTACCGGGAACGAGCATAAAGCCCCCTTTTTCAAGGGGTGCAAAACCTCCGCTGTTCTTGTCGAACCTTGCGTGCACCCCTGAGGGGAAGCCTTTTAGGATGGTTTCGCTGTTCTGCTTTATATCCTCCAGATGCATGGGCACAGCCTTAAGGGTCTGGAGATTATCCCCCAACCTGCTCAGTCCGGAGGAGGAGTATGTGCTTGTCTTAACCGGTTCGTATGTTATGGGACAGCGTTTCTGTTCAATCATTCAGGGTTTGCATCCTATGGTGAGCAAAACGGAGTAGCTTTTCTCTTCTCCGTCCTTCTCCTTTACGATCTCGGTTACTTTTTCTGATTTTATATCGATAAGACCTGCATCGTGGAACATACTTTGCATGGCTTCTTTGCTGAATCCGGCGTATTTAACCGAGTGGGAAGCATCATGGAAGGAGCCGTCCTCCTCCTCAAGATCCGCTGCTGCGAAGAATCCTCCGGGCCTCAAAGCCTCTTCCGCTTCCTTTACAAGGAGATACGGCTTATCCATGTGGTGCATTACCATGCTGGCTGTTATGAGGTCGTATTCCCCGGGGAAGCGTGCGCTCTCTATGTCGATTACGGCGGTGCTAAGGTTTGTGATCTCATCCTCTTCCGCCTTTTCCCGGAGCACCTTAAGCATCTCATCGGAGGTGTCCACACCGGTGAGGGTTCCCCCTCTGCCGGCGAAGCTGAGCAGAACCAGGCCTGTTCCGGTGCCGTAATCGAGTATGTCCGCACCTTCGGGAACCTTTGTGCGTTCAAGGATTGATGCGGCAATCTCCTTTGCCACACGTACCCTGCGTTCCTTCTTATCCCATTCTCTGGCCTTCTTGTCGAACTCTGATTTCATCTCCACCTCCGGTGTCATATTCCTACCATGATAGAAGGATAACTTCAACAGAATGAGGTTCAGAGGATAGAGCTCACCTCTTCTGCGTAGGCTTTGGAGGCGTGTGTATCTCCTGTTTCAAGGAAACGTTTGCGGAAGTGGTATATCATGCTGGCGGCGTTCCTCTGTCTTCTCCATTGGCCAAACTCAAGCCCCTTACCTGTGAGTCGGTTAAGCGCCTTGAGCGTTTTTTCAGAGAAAACCGGCGGCGGTGAATGGGAGAGCGGGGTGCCGGCCAGCGGCATAAAGGCGTGGGCGTGGATCCTTGCACCCATGGTGGTGAGCTCCTCCATAAGTTTGAGACTGAGTATTTCGTCCTCTTCGGTTTCCCCCGGGAGTCCGAAGAGGAAGTCCACATTGGTTATATAGCCCGCTTCCCGTATTATCCTCACTGCGTCTATGACATCCTGCACCGTGTGCCTGCGGTGGAGGTGTTCAAGCATCCTTTCGCTGCCCGTCTGGGCTCCGATTACGATGTTGCTGTTGGCGCAGTATCTTTTCAGTAATCCGATCCCCTCTCTGCTCACCGAGGCGGGCCAGATCTCTGCGGGGAAGGTTCCCATATAGATGTTGCGATCTTTGGCGGTTTCGCTCATCGTTTCCAGAAGCCTTTGAACTATGTCCAGATCGGGGCTCTCCCCTTTATGGACGCCGTAGGAGAGGCAGTCGGGGGTGGAGAATCGGATATCCTTCATCCCCACATCCACAACCCTTTTGAGGTGGTAGTTGATATTTTCGATGCTCCTGTGCCTGTAGCTGTTTCCGAAAAGGTAGCTGGCCTGACAGTACCTGCATGCGGCGGGGCATCCCCTTGTTATTTCGATATATGAAAAGTTTTTAGGCCGGACAGGAAAGGGTGCGTGCTTATCGAGTTCAACCTTTGGGGAATAGCCGCTAATCACCGCCTCGCCGTTTCTCCAGCCGCTCACCCCTTTTACGGAGAGGGGGTCGTCCCCTCTTATGAGCGAGTTTATGAACCCGGGGAAGCTTATCTCCCCTTCACCACGAATAACATAGTCCGCACCGAGCCTGAGGGTTTCTTCCGGTTCAGCACTGGGGTGGGCGCCCCCTGCGATTATGGTTATCTCCTCACCGCACCGTTCCCTTATGGAGTGAACCGCCTCGGCTGTCTCTAATATATTAAGCGTTGTGAATGATATTACAGCAACGGAGCCGGCGGTGATCTCCTCCGGTGTTTTTGCATAGGTGAAGGGAACCTCTGAGGTTAACGGGTTCTCCTCCATTGCGGCGGCCAGAGCGGACACGCTGGCACGGTTATGTTTGGTTACAAGGAATATAACGTTCGGCATGGGTGGAATATATCGTCTAAAACGGAAAAGTGGAATAGCAAAATGCCGCTACGGAGTATGCCCCATGATCCGTCCTGTCATAGGCACGAAACGGACATAGCCAGCCGTGAAGTGCTTGAGTTTGCCGTCCTTTTTGATGGTTATCACAAGCTCCTGAACTCCCCCCTGCTTACCCAGAGGGTACACCATCCTGCCTCCGTCCTTGAGCTGATCCAGAAGCTCATCGGGGAACTCGGGGGCGGACGCCGTTATGAGTATTGCATCGAAGGGGGCCTCATCGATCCAGCCGTCGTATCCGTCGGAATGCTTCACGTGCACGTTGTCATACCCAAGCCTTTCGAGCCGTTCCGAAGCCTCTTCGGCGAGATCCTGAATGATCTCTGTGGTGTATACCTCGCCGAAAACCTCACCAAGGATTGCAGCCTGATAACCGGAACCTGTGCCGATTTCAAGAATCTTTGCCTCCGATCTGGGGAGGGTGTACTGGGTCATCATGGCCACGAGCGAGGGCTGGCTTATGGTTTGATGGGAGCCGATGGGGAGGGGGCCGTCATAGTACGCACTCCCCTTAAGCTCCTCGGGTACGAAATGCGCTCTGTCCACTCGGTTTACGGCATCGATGACCCTCTGGTCCTCAACGCCTGAAAGGTCATAGCTCCACATAACCTATTTTATCAAATACCGTTCTGAAAATTCCAGTCTATTTTATGTTTTCCAAAAATCATGATTCGTGCTTATATTAACCTATGGGAGTAAACAGCCTTTCATTCAGAGCCCGAATTCTGCTTTTCTACTTCATCTTCGGATTCCTTCCGATGCTTATCATATCGTATTTCTCATTTACTGCGGCATCGGGTTCCATCAGCCGAATCACTGAGAAACAGCTTACGGAGCTCGTGCAGAGAATCTCTCAGCAGACCGAAAGCTCCTACGAGAAAACGAGGGGGGACATACTTGAACTCTCGAATAACCCTCTTATACAGCTCTCATTCCTCCAATTCTCCTACGGCCAGAGGATGGAGGCGGTTTACAGCAAGCTGAACGTTTACAGGGCAAACTCCGACCTTTTCAGCGGGATCAGCCTTTATACCCCCGATGGTCAGGCGGTTATGTCCGTTCCGCCGGACAGAGAGCCCGAACACCTCAAAACCACGGTTCTCGACGGCTTTCAGGATGACTTCACCGTAAAACAGCAGTTCGGACGTGATAAGATACTTATGATGAAGCGTGTTTACGATTTCGAGGACGAAACCGTTCCCGTAGGCCTGCTTGTTTTTGATATACCGCTGAATGTTTTTACAGAGTTTGTTGATTCCGCAGACCTCGGCGAGGGGATCCATAAGCGCATAACATCCGGAGAGGGTGCTGTTGTTTATGATAACGGCGAGGTTTTTGAGAACTATGAGAAGGAGATAAAGGTCTACCGCACCGAGATCCTCCCCCTTGACTGGCAGGTCTCCATAGAGATCCCCGAACGTGTCCTTTTCAAGGATATATACGCCCTGCGTGAGAAGAGCATCCTCTTTGCGATGATAATCGCCGCCATCGCCCTCGGTGCGGCATTGATGTTCGTGGGGAGGATCCTCACCCCTGTCCGTTCCATCCTTGAGGGGATACGTCGTTTCTCCAAAGGGGATATGGATTACCGCATAAAACTTCGCACAGGTAAGGAGATGCGGATGCTTGCCGATGCCTTCGACCAGATGGCGGAGGATCTGCAGAAACGCCAGAACGAGCTTATGCAGGCGAACAAGCTCGCCTCCCTCGGGTTGATGTCCGCAGGTATCGCCCATGAGATCAAGAATCCGCTGGCCGGCATAAAGACGAGTATTCAGGTTCTGCTGAAGCGAATACGCACCGAATCGAATGTGTCCCTTGCCACAGGCGTTCTTGAGGAGGTGGACAGGCTGAACAAGATCGTAGGTGATCTGCTGAATTTCTCCAAGCCGGGGCCCTCCAACAGGATCGAATACCCCTTGAAGAAGATTACGGACAACTGTATACAGCTTATGAATAAAGACCTTAAGGATAAAGAGGTTACACTCTATGACGAGGTGGAGGAGATAAACGTTAATGTGGATCCCTCCCAGACACACCAGATAATCGTGAATCTCCTGCTGAACGCCCTTGCCGCCGTCGAAAGAGGGAAGGGGAAGATATGGGTGAAGAGCTGTATGGATCCGGAAACGGGGAGGGCGTGTCTGAGTATCAGGGATAACGGCAAAGGTATCCCCGAAGACAAGCTGGACAGGGTATTCGACCCCTTCTTCACCCTCTCAAGCGAAGGTACAGGGCTTGGGCTCTCGGTGGTTTTCACGCTCCTCAAGCAGAACGAGATATCCTATAAACTTAAAAGCAGAGAGGGGGAGGGGACGGAGTTCCGCCTCCTCTTTAAGGAATAGATAATGCCCCATATAGCTATTGTTGATGACGAAAAGGTTCTTGTTAACTCCCTGAGCATAGCCCTCACCGATGAGGGATACTCTGTGCAGAGCTACCATAACGGA
Organism: Limisalsivibrio acetivorans; assembly: GCF_000421105.1. Lineage (NCBI taxonomy): Bacteria > Pseudomonadati > Deferribacterota > Deferribacteres > Deferribacterales > Geovibrionaceae > Limisalsivibrio > Limisalsivibrio acetivorans. Next base: position 1,207,263 of record NZ_ATWF01000001.1, on the reverse strand, counting down.
ACTGATTTTTTGAGCGCACTCCCCGGCATATCACCGGATATAGTCCTGCTCGATCTCCGTCTACCCGATATGAGCGGCCTTGAGATATTGGACAGGCTGGACACCTCCACAATGCAGGTGATCATGATCACTGCCCACGGCGATATGGACTCCGCCATAAATGCAATGAAATCAGGAGCCTACGACTTCATAAACAAGCCCTTCGAGCTTGATGAGATAATCCTGCTTGCGGAGAAGGCGTATCAGGAGATGCGGCTCACCAGCGAGGTGGAGCATCTGCGCAGGCGGAATGTGGAGGGACTTCATCAGATTGTGGGTGAGAGTACACCCGTTGCCGAACTCCTTTCCCAGCTGGAGAGGCTGGGGAATATCCCCGAATGCACCGTTCTTGTACGTGGGGAGAGCGGAACTGGTAAGGAGCTGGTTGCCAAGGCTGTGCACACCCTCGGCGGCGGCGAGGAGACACCGTTTATAGACATAAACTGCTCCGCCTTTCCAGAGCATCTTCTTGAGAGTGAGCTTTTCGGCCATGAGAAGGGAGCCTTCACCGATGCCAAAGAGAAGAAGGTGGGGCTAATTGAGATGGCGGATGGCGGAACACTCTTCCTCGATGAGATAGGTGAGTTTCCACTCCCTCTGCAGGCTAAGCTTCTCCGTTTTCTGGAATCGAAGACCTTCCGGCGTGTGGGGGGGAACCGTGAGATAAATGTGAGCGTGCGCATAGTGGCCGCCACAAACAGGGATCTTGAGCGTTCTATCCGTGAGGGGGAGTTCCGTGAGGACCTCTATTACAGGCTGAATGTAATCCCTGTTTTTGTTCCCCCTTTAAGGGAGCGGGAAGGGGATGTGCTTCTTCTGGCGGAGCATTTTCTGCAGGAGTATGCGAAACGCTTCGGGCGTGAGAGGCTTATCCTCTCCGGCGGCGTTAAAAATATATTCTCAAACTACGCCTGGCCGGGTAACGTTCGTGAGCTTAAGAACCTCATTGAGCGGCTTGTTATAATGTCTGCGAACCATGTTATCGATGTGGGACAGCTCCCGCCGGAAATGCAGAAGAGCGCTGTCTCCGAGCCTTCGGTTAAAAGGCCCTTCAGCGCAGATATGAACCTTGATGTCTATCTGGCTAAGATCGAGTACGAGCTTATTCAGGATGCAATTATAAAAGCGAAGGGTGTTAAGTCCGAGGCGGCCAAGCTTTTGGGCATAAGCAGGCATTCCCTCAAAAGAAGGCTCCAGAGGCTGGGTCAGGAGGATGAATGATTATCCGAATACTTCTCTTCTGCCTCCTCCTGAGCTTCAGTGCCCATGCCAAGAACTTCCTTCTCTTCTCTTGGGAGAACGACAGCCTGATAGAAAAAGGCTTTCGTGACGGCATAATACGTGAATTCCCCGAGGCGAGGTTCTACACCTTCGGTTGCAACCGTGACGAAGAGCTTATGGAGCAGTATCTGGATTACGCCGTAACCATACCGGATCGTTTCTACCTCGCCAGCAGTCTGGAGGCTATCAAGGCTGTGCGCCGTAAGGATCCCGATGCGCCGAAGGTGTTTGTGATGGTGCAGGACCCTGTGGAAGAGGGGATCGTGGCAAGCCGTAAACAGCCCTCCGCAAAGGCCACGGGTGTCAGTACGAAGATCCCCATTCAGGAACAGCTCAACGCACTCAGGAATATAACAGACTTCAAAACCCTCGGCATCCTCAAGCAACTGGAGGATCATGATTATCTTTACAGCCTCTCCGAGCTTGAGCGTCTATCGGACTTCCTCGGCTATCATGTGGTGGAGATACCGTATCCCTACTTCGGCAACGTGAACGAGCGTCTTGAGGAGTATAAGCCGGATGTGGTCTATATACCGGGGAGCGTCAGGGTTAGCAGTGAGGTGCTGGCGAGTATACACGCCAAGGGGATACCCACCATATCCGAGAACGCCTCCCTAGTGGAGAAGGGCGTTCTCCTTGCACTCGTTATAGACCAATACCGTGCCGGACGCTTTGCCGCAAGGCTCAGTACAGAGGTAATCAACGGCAACCCCATAGAGGAAACCCCCGTTCTTGCCATCGAGCATTTCATGGTTGCCCTCAACATACGCACAGCCGAACGCATCGGCCTGAATATCCCCATATCCCTCCTGATTATCGCAGACCGTATTATCCGCTGAATGAATCTTTTGTTCATCTCCGCCAAAGAACGTTTGGGATAACATCCATGAGCGGTATCCGCTCATGGAGCGGTTAAGGCTCACTCTTCTGATCCCTGCATCCTGTATTATCAGTGGTTTGTGATCTGGCATTATAATTGCGTTTGAAAATCCAGATTAATTAGGAGGAACGTTATGCTTAAAAGAATTGCCGCATTTTTACTGGTTTTCTGTATGGCAGTGGGCTTCACTGTCTCACAGGCTAAGGCGGATGAGAAAAACCTTATTATCGCCACAGCCACAACAGGCGGAACCTACTATCCCGTAGGTGTTGCCATTGGAACACTTATCAGCATCAAGCTTGCAAAGAGCAAGAACATCACAGCCACTGCAATCAACTCTGCAGGTTCCGGCGAGAACATCCAGATGCTCAAGAACAGCGAGGCGGACTTCGCTATCCTTCAGGCTCTTTTCGGACTTGAGGCTTATAATGGAACAGGTAAATACGAAGGCAAGCCCGAGAAGGACTTCCGCTCGGTTACAATGCTCTGGAAGAACGTTGAGCATTTTGCCGTTCTTCAGGATGCTGTTAAATCCGGCACCGTTACAGACCTCAAAGGTCTCGACGGCAAGTTCTCCATCGGTAAAAGGGGAAGCGGTACCGAAGGTTCCGGACGTACTATCCTAAAGGCACTCGGCATAGATCCCGAAAGCCTCAGCCTCGAATACCTCGGCTACAACCCCTCTGCTCAGGCTATGATGGACAAGCGTATTGTCGGCGCAAACATCCCCGCAGGAACTCCCGTTGCAGCTATCACTCAGCTCTATGCACAGCTCGGCGAGAAGAACGTTGAGATCCTTGATTTCAGCGATGAGCAGCTTGCAGAGATCCAGAAGGAATACCCCATCTGGACCAGAGAGGTTATCAAGGCTGGTGTATACCCCGGTCAATCCAAGGATATCAACACCATCGCCCAGCCCAACCTTCTTGTTGTACGCAAGGATGTACCCGAAGAGGTTGTTTATCTCGTAACCAAGACTATCTATGAGAACCTCCCCTTCCTTAACAACATCCACAAGGCGACCAAGGTTATGAACATCAAGGAAGCTGTAAACGGTCTCCCCGTTCCGCTTCATCCCGGCGCCCTTAGATACTACGAAGAAGTGGGTCTCGATATACCCGCACACCTTAAGTAAAAAAACAAAACTGTCCGGGAGGGGGTTACTCCCCTCCCATTTTTTGACCTCTGGTAAGGAGAACTGAAATGAGCAAGGAAGAATTAAACATAGTTCCGGACAACAGCCTGCAGGAAGAGGACAGCGGGGAGGTTCTTGTCGCCCAGCGCGACCTGAATCAATGGCAGACCAAACTGATATACGGTTTCGGTATCCTGACATCACTCTTCCACCTCTGGATTAATACGGTCGGCATCATGCCCGAGATCCAGAGAAACGCAGTACACTTCGGACTCATTCTTTTCATGGGTTATATCCTTTATCCCATTAATAAAAAGGTTGAAAAGAAGACTTTGCCGCTGGATTACATACTCTCACTGCTTTCATTGGCGGTGGCATTCTATCTCGTATTATTTGAAGACGCTCTGCATGCACGTAATGAAGTGACAACAACCGTGGATCTTGTATTTGCCGGTATCGCCATAGTGCTGATGCTCGAGATAACAAGGCGAACCACCGGCTGGCTCATACCCACGTTATCCATATTATTCCTCTCATACGCACTCTATTTCGGTCAGTTTTTCGGTGGGATGTGGAACTTCCCCGGCGTAACTGTGGACCGTATGCTCTACCGTATGTATTTTGCTCCCGACGGCATATTCGGAACCATCGCAACGATATCATCGACCTTTGTGTTTCTCTTTGTGCTGTTTGGAGCGTTCCTCATAAAGTCCGGAGCTGGTGATTTCATCATCAAGCTCGCAGTGTCCCTGCTCGGGCACACCACCGGGGGACCTGCAAAGATGGCGGTATTTGCCAGCGGTATGATGGGCTCCGTATCGGGAAGTGCCGTTGCCAACACCGTTGGAACCGGTTCCATCACCATCCCGATGATGAAGAAGATAGGATTCAAGCCTAAATTCGCAGGTGGTGTTGAGGCTGCAGCGAGTACGGGCGGACAGCTTATGCCCCCGATTATGGGTGCGGGAGCCTTCATCATGGCCCAGTGGACGCAGATATCGTATCTTGTGATCATCGGCGTTGCGCTCATCCCCGCCCTTATGTACTTTCTCTCGGTAACCTTCTTTATCCATCTCAGGGCGAAGAAGAGACGGATTCAGCCGATACCCAAAGAGGATCTCCCTCGATTCAGGGATGTTATAAAGGAGGGGTGGAACTTCTTCATCCCCATAATTGTTCTGGTAACACTGCTTATGAAAGGCTTCACACCCACTTTTGCGGCAAGCCTCGGTATACTCTCCATCATCGCCGCAAGCTGGGTAAACAAGAATACACGCATGAGCTTCCGTGATGTTATGGACGCCCTCGCCCTCGGTGCAAAGAACATGGTTACCACAGGTGTAATCCTTCTCTGTTCCGGTATCGTTATCGGCGTTGTTCTCATGGTGGGAATGGGTATCAAGTTCTCCATGATGATCACAACCATCGCAGGGGGCTCCATATTCCTCACCATCGTTCTCATCGCCCTTGCCTCACTCGTTCTCGGTATGGGTCTTCCCGTTACCGCATCCTATATCGTACTTGCGGTTCTTGCGGCTCCCTCCCTCGTATCCCTTATGATGAAGGACTACATCATTGCAAATATGGGCATGACAGCGGAGATGCTCGCCAATCCGCAGGTGTTGCAGAATATGACGGCTCTAGTGCCGAACGAGGTGGCCCAAGGGGCCCTGCTGGCGGCGCATCTGTTGATTTTCTGGTATTCCCAGGATGCGAACGTTACGCCACCAGTTTGTCTGGCCGCCTATTCTGCGGCGGGTATTGCGGGGAGTAAGCCCCTTGAAACCGGTGTTGAATCTTGGAAGCTGGCCAAAGGGCTTTATATCATCCCCATCATGTTTATCTTCGAGCCTGCTATACTCTTCCAGGGCCCGCTTATTGAAACGGTGGAGTTTGTCATTGCGGGGGTGCTGGGCCTTTTTGTGTTTGCCATATTCTTCGAAGGCTACTTCGTGCGGGATCTGAACTGGATGTTCCGCATATTCTTTGGAATAAATGCATTCTTCCTGTTCTGGCCCTCTCATACGATGAACTTCATCGGTATAGGAATATTCATCGCACTTTTTGTCTTCCTTAAGTTCACCAATAAGAAGGTGAACGGAGAGGGGAGGGCTGGTGAACCGGCATATAGTGAGTAACAAGCCTCCTATAGATGTTTGTACCCTCTATCTGAATCTGCGGCGGGCCCTGGTGCCCGCCTTTTTTTGTGTAAATTCGCCGCCTTGAAAATGGAATACAGATGCTGTAGTTTAGTAATTATGAGCAAAGTATACGTGGAAAAATTCGACAACTGGCACGACACCGTGGAGCGTCTGCTCGATAAAACAGACGTGGTTAAGCAACTTCAAAACAGGCGGATTCTCCTGAAACCGAACCTTGTGGAGCCCAGAAAACCGCCGATAACAACCCCGGCTGAGCTTGTGGGGGAGGTTATAGACTACCTGCGCAGGACGGTGGAAAATTGTGAGATTATCATAGCCGAAGGTACAGGCTCGGCCAGTAACGAAACAGCGGATGTATTTCGTGAACTCGGATACGAAGAGATGGCCAAGCTTAAGGGTGTCCACCTGATGGATCTGAATCATGAGGAGTGCATAACACTGGAGAAGCCCGAATGTACACGTTGGCCGGAGATGACCCTTCCGAAGATACTTTTTGACAGCTTTATATTCAATATCCCTGTCCTCAAGGCGCACACTCTGGCGGATGTTACCCTATCCATGAAGAATATGATGGGTGCCGCACCACCCTCCCACTATCAGAAAGGGGGGCACTGGAAGAAGGCGGAGTTCCATAAGGGAATGCACGAGGCTGTGTTCGACCTGAACCAGTACAGACAAGCCGATTTCACCCTCCTTGACGCAACGGTGGGGATGCAGGAGGCGCACCTATACGGGCCGGAATGCGACCCGCCGAAGAACAGGCTTGCGGCATCCTTCGATCCCGTTTCCATCGATGCATGGGGTGCGGATCTACTCGGATTCGGCTGGAAGACTGTTGAGCATATTAAGCTTGCCAACGGAGTCCTCGGCGAGGCTGAATATACAGAATATTAGACAGTACGCCCCTTGGAAGAGGGGCTTTTTTATTATCCGTAGGGACTTCCTGAGGGCATCTCGAAATCGGGGAGCATACGGTTGTCCGGATCCCTCGTTTCACCAACGGATGTTACGTATATGGCCGGGCTGTCCACAACGGGGCACTTCGCCTGACATATGGCACAGCCGATGCAGAGGTCGGGGACAATCACAGGCTCCTTTATGACCTGCCCGTCCGTTGCTTTCCTGTCGGTTTCACGGAAGATGATCGCCTTTTCAGGTGTGGGGCAGTGTTCCTCGCAAACTATACAGTTACGGTCGAAGGCGAAGGGGAGGCACCTGCCCGGGTCGATAAAGGCTGTTCCGATGGAGATCTTTTTCTTTTCCGCAACAGGATGGAGTTCTATGGCACCGGTGGGGCATACCTCGGCGCATATGTTGCAGCTGTATTCGCAGTATCCGGTGTTGCCGTTGCCAATGGGTGTCCAGAGACCCTCAAGCCTCCCCTCAAGGAGAGCGGGCTGTAGAAAATTCTCCGGACATACACGTATACACGCTTCACACCGGACGCATCTATCAAGGAAATCCTTCTCCGCAAGAGCTCCGGGGGGTCTTATAAGTCCTGGTACGGGTCGAGTATCATGGAGCCCCAGACGGAAGAGAGGAGCGGCTGCAAACCCAGCGAGAAGAGCGGTTCCAGTATGCCGTTTACTGAGATCTATCTTTGCAGGCTTTGTCTCCATACCCCACCCTATGGCGCTTTCAGGGCATGCCTCCAGACAGTTAAGAACCATAAGACACTCCTCCGTACGCACATCCCCCATGGGGTCCGCCGCACCCTCGCAGTCGTTCAGGCACTTACCGCAGGAGGAGCAGGGGGCGGATTTAATCCTGAAAAGGGAGAACTTCGATATGAGCCCCAGCAATGCCCCGAGAGGGCACAGAAATCTGCACCAGAAGCGTCTGTGGATAAAGTTCATACCGAGAAGGGTGAGGAATATAAGGCCGATGAGAAAGGCCTGTCCAATATATACGTAGTCCGTGCCGAAAACGTGGTCCGCAAGATAGAACATCATAGGATCCGCATTGATGCCGGCGGTACCTAATATGTTGTGAAGCCCCTCCGCACTCCACTGTAAGAGAGGTATGAAGAAGGAGCCGAGGGAGCGGACAAGCAGGGACAGGGGATCCATGTATCCTGCCAAATTAACACCCATGATTGCAGAAACCAGAAGCGCAACAAGTATATAGTATTTTAGTCTCTGCTTTGGGGAATAGGAGTATGAGGGGGAGAAGCCCATCCGCTCTGCCAGCTTGCCTGTGATATGGTGGAGTGTGCCGAAGGGGCAGAACCATCCGCAGAAAACACGGCCAAAGAGCAGTGTTATCCCCACTGTGATTAGCGAAAACCACAGCAGAGGGAATACATCCCCTGCGGAGAGGAGGGTTGAAACAGCGTGCAGAGGATCTATGGCGAAGAACGCCTTCATGTTGCTTTTGAGGCTCACCGCACTCGTGAAATCACCCGTGTCCAGGCGGGTTTGCAGAAAGATATATACGAATAGAATCAGGACTGTGAGCTGGGAAATCCTTCTCAGATTACGTAGATTCATACCTTCTCTTGATTGATATTAATCTCGTCCAGATTCATCGTGCCCAAACCTTTCTTTGTTGCATAACGTAGGAAATCGATATCTTCCGGCTTTGCACCGAGCAGTTTAGCCGTTACAGCATCCAGAGCAACGGGGTCAAGGGATGCCATAACCATATCGAGCCTGCGGACATCATCCAGATCACCGCCAGTGGGGCCCCCCTGCATCAGAACCCTTGTGCAGTCGATAATGGTCAAGTCCGGCTTGAAGAAGGCGGCGAGGTCTGCAATGCATCTATGTATGTCCTGATGCATAAAGCCCCGGTTGCCCCCCACTGCACCGAGCCAGTTCTTCATCCCCGCAGTTATCCGGGAGGAGCCGTGCTGTTTGGCTATGGGTATGTTAATGAGAACATCCGCCTCTATGACAGGTTTCATGACCTCCCATTCATCGACGAAATCTCCGTTGATGCGCATCTTTTCATAATGCTGTCTTCTGGGGTAAAACACCTCTGCACCAGCGTTTGCCGCTGCTTCGGCGATGCCGCTTATGGAGTACACGCTCTTCATGCTGTTGCAGGAGTTGTCGGTAACCTGTACCTTTCCCGCTCCAGCCTCAAGGCAGAGCTTCACCACAGCCGCCACGACATCGGGGTTAGTGTTCGCCGCATACTCCGGAGCTCTGGACCATGCCATATTAGGCTTGAGCAGAACTGTATCACCTTTCTTAACGAAAGCACTCATTCCGCCCAGTTTGTTCATAAGTGCTCTTATAGACTTTTCAGTGTCCTTCGATTCAATGACGAAAACATCAGCCTTCTTTTCAGCCGCCGAGGCTTTAACCAGTCCGGAACTGTATGCACCCACCGTTAATCCGGCGGCCAGTCCGGCCTTAAGGAATCTTCTTCTGTTAATCATTTTTGTTCCTCACAATGCAATTATACAGTACTCATGGAGTCAGTCAAATCAGTGTCACAATTATGGATAAATTATATCAAAGAGTAATATCAATGACAACAGTATGTCATTATGACAAGGATAATTCGTAATAATGTTAGAAATTTAGCAAATATGCGAAAAACTGTTTATTATTGAAGCACGGGTGATATATTTAGGATCACAACACTAAAGAGGGCAGCAGTAATGGAGAATAAAACAAGAGCAAAAGCTATTCGATTCAAGGAACCTGTGAGCGGTTTTTCCCATCTCGTGGGAGCGTTTCTTTCGCTTACAGCTTTAACGGTGCTTGTGGCTATGTCCGTATACCGTTCTACGCCTTGGCACACAGTATCTTTCTCTGTTTATGGAACCTCTATGACACTCCTCTATCTCGCCAGTGCGCTTTATCATCTGCTCCCGTTGAATGAGAAAGGAACGAGGCTCCTGAAGCGTTTCGATCATGTAATGATATTTCTTATGATTGCGGGAACCTATACACCCTTCTGCCTTGTTCCTCTAAGGGGTGCATGGGGATGGAGCATCTTCGGCGTTGTGTGGGGGCTTGCCGCTGCAGGGGTCTTTTTCAAGATTCTCTGGATAACCGCCCCCAGGTGGTTCTCCACGATAATATATCTCCTTATGGGCTGGGTGTGCATCGTTGCTATATATCCCATAGTTCAGACAGTTCCACTCGGCGGTGTTATATGGCTCGCTTCGGGGGGGATGCTCTACAGTGTCGGTGCAGTAATCTACGGCATGAAGAAGCCGAACCCCTGGCCCGGAATCTTCGGTTTCCATGAGATATGGCACTTCTTTGTTCTGGGCGGGAGCTTCTGCCATTTCATGGCAATACTGCTCTATATTCTTCCCATGGCATAATATTGACAATATGCAATCCTCGCATTAAAGTATCTTTTTTGCGAGGATGCGATGATTGACCTGACACATATAATTTCCCCCTCCATGCCCGTTTATCCGGGCACAGAGGCTCCTGTTTTTATCAAAGAATGCGCCTATGAAGATGAGGGCTTTGTGGAAACAAGGCTTAATCTCTTTTCACATACCGGAACCCATGTTGATGCACCATACCACCTTATAGAGGAGGGAAAGCGGCTTGAGGAATATCCGCTCTCCCATTTTACAGGTAAGGCTTTTATCTGTGATGTTCCGGCCAATACCCTTGTTATCACCGGAGATATGCTGAGAAGCCTTGATCTCTCCGATATCGATTACTTCATCCTTAAAACCGGATGGGACTCAAAGTGGGGGCGTGATGAATACTTTGAAAACTTCCCTGTGATGGATGAAGATTCGGCAGGCATACTCGCAGCGGCGGATCTCAAGGGTGTCGGTGTTGATGCCATATCCGTAGACCCTGTGGATACTAAAGATTTTGCAGTTCATAAAATCCTGCTCGGCTCTGGGATGGTTATTGTGGAAAATCTCAAAAATCTTAATGAAATATCCTCTCCAGTGTTTGACTTTTACTGCTTTCCGTTAAAATTTGATGATTCAGACGGTGCGCCAGTACGTGCCGGAGGAATTTTTCGCTGATTCACCCTTGATGAATACTTCTATCCTCCTATTCATATGAGTATGATTCCTACCCCGATGAGGGGTATTTGACTGTGAGGAGGATAAGATGGCACACGGCGGTCATGAACATCATATTCAGATGTTCAAAACACGTTTTTGGATAAACCTTGTTCTGACAATACCCGTACTTTTACTTTCAGATTTTATACAGAAGCTGACACTCGGTCAGGTTCTGCATATACCCTTTGCACCTTGGATTCAGGGTGCGATCGGTGTATTCATGTATACATACGGGGGCTTTCCCTTTACCAAAGGGGCGCTTGATGAGCTCAAGTCACTCCGCCCCGGAATGATGACTCTGATATCCCTGGCAATTACTGTGGCCTTCGTCTACTCGGTTGTATCTCTTTTTATCCCCAATGTGACACCCTTCTTCTGGGAGCTTGCGACACTGCTTGATGTTATGCTCCTCGGTCATTGGATCGAGATGCGCAGTGTAAGCTCCGCATCCTCAGCCCTTGAAGAGCTTGCAAAACTGTTGCCGGATGAGGCACATAAACTTGATGGGGATGATGTTAAGTCGGTATCAGTAAACGATCTAAAGAAAGGGGATACGGTTCTTGTGAAGCCCGGTGAAAGCATCCCTGCGGACGGTAAGATCGTTAAAGGGGAATCGGAGGTTAACGAATCCCTCGTATCCGGTGAATCAAAGCCCGTTGCCAAGGGGAAGGGTGATGAGGTTGTGGGTGGTTCCATAAACGGTAACAGTTCCATACATGTTAAGATCACCGGTGCCGGAGAGGAGAGCTTCCTCAACAGTGTTATTGAGTTGGTCGAAAAGGCACAGGAGAGTAAATCAGATAGACAGCTATTTGCGGACAAGGCAGCCGCCTTTATCTTCTATCTGGCTCTTGGTATATCCATTGCCGCCTTTGTTTTCTGGGCATCTTTTACAGGTCTTGAGACAGGGCTTTCAAGGGCGGTTGGTGTTCTTGTTATCGCATGCCCCCATGCCCTTGGCCTTGCCATACCCCTTGCAGCATCCATTGCAACATCCAGAATGGCTTCTGAAGGGGTTATCATTCGAAACAGAGAGGCCTTCGAAGCGGCAAGCGAACTTAAGGCGGTTATCTTCGATAAAACGGGAACCCTTACCACCGGTGAGTTGAGCGTTGACGATACTTACTTTCCGGAGGATGAGGATGAGAATCTGCGCATTGCCGCCTCCGCAGAGAAGGGCTCTGAGCATGGATATGCCGCCGCAATACTTTCCCACACTAAGGAAAAGGGGGTTAGCCCCTTGGATCCGGACAGCTTCGAAGCTGTCTCAGGTAAGGGTGTGAAGGCCTCCGTTGACGGGAAAGAGGTGCTTATCGGTAAGATGGACTTCGCCGCAGAGAATGCAGGAGAGGAGTTTCTGTCCCATTCGGAGGAGTGGGGGAATGCGGGTAAAACCGTAATCGCCCTTAACGTGGATGGTTCTGTGAAAGGGCTTTTTGCCGTGGGTGATACCATCAGAGAGGATTCCTACGATGCTGTATCAAGCCTTAAGAATATGGGTATAAAGGTTATCCTGCTTTCGGGGGATTCCGAGGATGTCAGCCGTGATGTATCCGATGAGCTTGGTATAGATGAATATTTTGCAGAGGTACTACCCGATGAAAAAGAGGATAAGGTGAAGCGTGTTATGGAGGAGGAAGGAACCACAGCCATGGTTGGTGACGGTATCAACGATGCACCATCATTAGCTACAGCGGATATCGGTATCGCTATTGGCGCTGGAACGGATGTCGCCGTTGAAAGTTCAGATATCGTTCTCAGCGAGAACAACCCTTCAAAGATGGGGAGAATCATTGACTTCTCAGGTAACACAGGCTCCAAGATGGTGCAGAACCTTTGGTGGGCGGCTGGATATAACGTTGTGGCTATGCCCTTGGCCGCAGGTCTTGCAAAGCCGCTTGGTATTGTTATTACGCCGGCATTCGGTGCGGCTGTTATGTCGCTGAGCACGGTTATAGTCGCCCTTAACGCCCAGCTTCTGAGGAAGGCCTAGCGCATATCGAGTAGTAGAAGAACTGCAAAGGATATTACGGCTACAACAACGAATCGCTGGATGAATTTGTTCCCCTTCTTCACGGAAAGTGATGCTCCGGTATGGGCACCGAGGACGCTTCCCACTCCCAGTACGAGACCGAGGAAGAAATTTACCTTGCCGCTGGCTATGAAGATTATCAGCGAGAAGGTGGTGAGCACCAGAACAACGAACATCTTGAGTGCGTTACCCCTGAGCAGGTCGTAGCCTGTTATGCTCATGGCGGCGAGGAACAGGAAACCGACCCCGGCCTGTATGAATCCGCCGTAGATGCCAACGATGAACATCGCAACGGTGAGAAAGACCCACTTAGCAGGACTTATGGGAACATCCCTGCTCTCGAGCATCTTTCCCGGGTTAAGGAACGTAAGCAGGGTCATAAGGACCATGAAAACGGCCAGATACTTCTTAAAGGCGACATCGCTCACGATGGTGGCCATGTATGCCCCCATGAGTGCACCGACGGTGGCGGGTATCGATATTATGAGCCCGAACTTGAGTGGGAGAACCTTGTGCTCACGGAACTTCCGAAGGCCGGAAAGGGACTGCATGAACACCGAGAGCCTGTTTGTGGCGTTGGCAACTGTCGGGGGAAGACCTAAAAAAATAAGTATGGGTATTGTCAGGAAGGAGCCCCCGCCGGCGATGGTGTTTATGATCCCCGCAATATAACCGGATACAAAAAGAAGAATCAGCTTAAGAATATAGAAGTCCATACTGCGTTATATTTCTATTTCGGCGACTTGTCCATTATTTATAAGAGATAGGGGCATAAAAAAGGCCGGATAATCACCCGGCCCTGGTTATTCATAGTAACAGATTGTACCTAGAAGTTATCGGCAACATCCTCTGCATACTCCTTGGTATCCTCGTAGGAATCGGCAATGCTGCCTTTTACATCTTCCCAAGCTTCACCTGTGGAATGTTTCAGCTCGCCTATCCATTCGGATATCTCATTCTGCTGGTGTCTCAGCTGGCGCATCTGTTTGCGGTATTTTGTCTTAGCGTCCGAGGACATATTGTCCCATTCCTCATCCGCTCTATTCTCCAGCGTATCAATTCGCCTGTCGATATCCTCCCTGAGTTCTCTGGCTGTTTCCACAGCCTCACCCTTATGGGTCTCGGAGTATTCCTTAAGAGCTTCGTACTTCTGCTCTATTTTATCATCATAATGATTGTCTGCGTATGCTTTCTGCGGTCCTGCTGTTAAAAAAGCAGATGTTATCATAACCGCAAAGGTGTACATAAACGCATATTTCAAGATGGTTCTCAAATGAACCTCCTTGTAAGGCACTGCCTTACTTATATTTTTCGTAGGCGTTGGCTACTGCATTCTTGAGGTCGTTCCAAGCCTGCTCTGTTCCAACTTTGAGCTCTTCCCAGGCACTGGAAGTGGATTTGTTCAGATCCTCCAGCTTAATGCGCATTTCATCACGCTTTGCCTCAAGCCTTCCCATTGCCTGCTCAAACTCTATCTTGGCATCGGCTGATTTGCCCTCACCCTTTGCCTTGAGTTTATCGATTTCTGCCTCAAGCTCTCTAAGCTTGGCTTCCAGTTTTTCGATGTAAACGCTTCTTTCTTCCATTATTTTTCCTCCTCTTAAATAATAGTTCATATGTGAATCTTCGTGGTTCTCAATATAACTTAAATGGTATGATTATCAACCCTGTGTACAAAAAAAACTTAGGTATCCGTTATTTAACCGTATTAAACATGAAAGGTTGAAATAGGAGGGGGGAGGGCTTATCATTCAAGAGGGAGACATTTGACCCTGTTATTATATTATTATGGAGGAAAGTATGATTGCATTTAAGAACTGGATGCTGGCACTTTTTATGGCCGCAGTGATGTTCTCTGTTTCGGGGCCTCTTCAGGTTGCTTCGGCGGGGATGGTTAGCACTTCCGAGTTTTCCATGTCTGTGAAGGCGGAGGAAGCCAGGGAGTATGTATCATCCGTTATGGCGAGGGATGATTTCAGGAATGAGCTGATGAGTATGGGAGTTGCACCTGAAGAAGCTGAGAAGAGGGTTCAGGGACTAAGCGATGCTGAGGTTATAGCACTTTCGGGCAAGCTTAAGAATGCACCCGCAGGTGGCGATCTCGGCGGTATAGTCGGCGCACTTGTTCTCATCTTCCTTGTACTTCTTTTCACAGATATCATGGGTTATACAAACGTTTACAAGTTTACAAGATAAAGAGAATTGGAAACATCAAGCTTTAAGGCGGCGCTCTTATGCGCCGTCTTTATTTTTTTAAGCGCCTGTACGGCGAAGGTAAGCCCTGTTTGGGAGAGTGAGGTAACCTCTTCTGTAAGTGTGGAGAACGTTCCCTTCTATCCGCAGGAGGAGTACCAGTGCGGTCCAGCCTCTCTGGCGGCTGTGCTCGACTATAGCGGTGTTGATGTTCAGCTGGATAACCTCACCGGTGCAGTGTACACCCCTTCAAGAAAAGGGAGCCTGCAGACGGCGATGCTCTCCGGAGCCAGACGTTTCGGACGTGTTCCCTATAAGATAGGCACTCCCGCAGAGCTGAGGGATTCCCTTGCTATGGGCTATCCTGTGGTTGTTCTGCAGAATAACGGGCTCAGGTTCGCCCCTGTATGGCATTACGCCGTGGTAACTGGGCTCTATCCCGATGAGAAAAAGGTTCGCCTGCACTCCGGTCTGGAGAAGGATCTTATCCTTGATGAAGCCACCTTCGAGCATACCTGGAACCGTGGGGGGAAATGGGGCTTCATACTCCCTGAGCCCTATGGTATACCCGGTTTTGTGTCAACGTCATCCTATGTGGATTCCGTAACAGCCTTTGAAAAAGTTGGAGGTGACCCTGCGGAGTACTACAGAGGGGCGTACAGTGAATGGAGTGATAATCCCCTTGCAGGCATGGCCTATGCGAATTATTTGTATGGGGAGGGTGAGCTTGCTCATGCTGCAGAGGTATATGAGAACCTTGTGGAAGCAAACCCCGATAGGGGAGTTCTCTGGAATAATCTGGCAAATATTCTTCTGGAAACGGGGGATTACGATAAGGCATTGGATGCCGCCGAGAGAGCCGTGTCCCTTGGGGGAAGGTTTAGTAAACAGGCGGGGCAAACATTAAACGAGATAAAGGAAGAGGTGCAGAATGGCCACAAAGAAGAATGAGATCTACAAGTGCAAGGTGTGCATGGCAGAGGTTAAGGTGGAGCAGGGGGGAAGCGGCGCCCTGATGTGCTGTATGACTAAGATGGATAAGATAGGCTAGTCTTTACTGATTTAGTAATTAACTCTGATTTATTATTGTAATCAGCCCGCAGGTCATATATGTAGTTTCGGGACATTATTGATGCGGTCTTATTTGAAGGGGGTGCGCAGGTGAAGGGAAAAAATGAAAAATCTGTTCCTGTAAACGGAAGCAGGAGAAGACTTAAATACCTGATCCCCAAGTGGCAGCTTGTTACAAGGTTTTTATCACAGCAGTCCGGTATTGTGATAGGTAGTGCCCTTGCAGCTCTGGGATATGTTTTGTTCCAGCTCCCTTTCCAGATCGCAGCCGGTGGTATAAGCGGTCTTATAATTGTTATAAATAACTATATTCCCGTATCCGTCGGTCTCCTCTACATGCTGATCAATATTCCCCTCATTATATGGGGTTATTACTCCCTCGGCGGGTTGAGGTTTATCTTCTCCACATCCGTATCCGTTGTGAGTTTCTCTGTGTTTTCCGATATATTTGTAAGGTATCTGCCTGATATGATGCGGAGATATCCCGTTTCCGAGGATCTGTTGCTTAACACCATATACGCAGGCGTTGTGTTCGGATTTGGTGCCGGACTAATATACAGAGCGGGTGGAACAATCGGCGGAACGAGTATCCCCGCCCGTATCCTCCAGAAACATACCGGCTTTCCCCTCTCCCAGTCCTACATGGTTACGGATATGGCGATCATCCTTCTTGCTGGATTCGTTTTTAGCTGGGAAAAGGCTATGCTCGCAACACTGGCCCTGCTCCTGGGCGGTATGGTTTCCGACTTTGTCCTTGAGGGCGTTAGTCAGGTACGTATCGCCATGATAATAACCGAGCATCCTAAGATGATGAGCCACACGCTGATGAACGAGCTCCAGAGGGGGGTCAGCACATGGTCTGTCACGGGAGCTTATACCGAACAATCACGCTCCATGCTCTACTGCACGGTACGGAGATCCCAGGTTTCGGATCTTAAATATATCGTCTCTGCCGTTGATGAGAAAGCGTTTCTGGTGATAGGAAATGCCCAGCAGGCATACGGGGGGTTCGGGTTCACACACCTGAAACCAGCTAAGAAAACATAGTCTTTGCCCAAGGCTTCTTTTTTGTGATATTATCAGGAATATCCAAGGAGGCCTTGTTTAATGGTATTTTCAAAATATCAGGAAGAGACTAAGGTTAGTAAAGCATACAGCTCTTTGTTCTGGCTGTTTACTCTGGTTGCGCTTTTCTTTTCCAGCAGATATAACTATCTCCTGTTCCACAGCCTTTCAGAGCTGTTCAGTATAGTCATTGCAGGTGGTATCTTCCTTATCGGCTGGCACTCGCGCAGCTTCATAAAGAATAATTACCTCCTCTTCATCTCCGTTCCCTATCTTTTCATCGGGCTTTTGGATATGCTGCATACGCTAAGCTACCCGGGGATGGAGATATTCACCGATTATGACTTTTACGCAAACCAGCTCTGGATTGCGGCAAGGTATATGGAGAGCATAACTCTCCTCATCGCCTTCTTTGTTATCAAGAAGGAAGAGAATGTTGATGTCTTTAAGCTCTTTGTAGTCTATTTCATCATAACAGGGCTTATCATCCTCAGTATATTTGTTTGGCGCATCTTTCCTGTCTGTTTTATTGAAGGAGAGGGGCTTACCACCTTCAAGAAGGTGAGCGAGTATATTATCTCCGCTGTTATACTCTTCTCCATCTTTCTGCTCTATAAACGCAGGGAGTATTTCGATTCCTACGTTTACAGGTATATGATGTACTCCTTCTTTTTCACCATAGGTGCGGAGCTTGCCTTCACCTTCTATATCGATAATTACGGCATATCCAACCTTATAGGGCATTACTTCAAGCTTTTCTCCTTCTACTGCATCTACCGTTCTGTGGTTCGAACCGGGCTGGAGGAGCCGCATAGGATAATCTTCCACGAGCTTGTGACCAAAGAGAGAAGGCTGCAGGAGGCAAACGCCACAAAGGATAAGCTCTTCTCCATACTCCTCCATGACCTAAGAGGACCCATCGGAGGTCTTGCATCCTTTCTTGATGTGTTTAAGAACGATTTCGACAGCTACGACAAGGACTTCCTGCGTAAATTCATCATTCAGGCGCAGAAGGATACCCAGAACCTCTATGAGCTTCTGGAGAATTCATTCTCATGGGCCAGGGCGCAGACCGGACTAATTAAGCCGAATATCCGTGATGTCGATACCATGGACCTGCTTAAGGACACAGCTGATCAGTTGTCTGTTCTGGCCGTTAAAAAAGGAATCCAGATGGATGTTGACGGCTCACCCTGCGGTAGGGTGAAAACGGATCCGGATCTTCTTATAACCATCGTGAGAAACCTGGCCGGAAACTCGCTGAAGTACACCCCGGAAGGGGGAAAGGTGACTCTGGCATGCGGCAGGAAAGGGGAGTCTGTTTTTGTTAGTGTTATCGATACCGGAATGGGGATGAGCGAGAAGAAGCAGGAAGGTCTCTTCGATATCACAAACAAGGAATCCAGACCCGGAACCGATGGGGAGAAGGGCACAGGACTTGGTCTTGTTATATGTAGGGAGTTTGCGGATCTTCTCGGCGGAAGTTTGAAAGTTGAAAGCGAAGAGGGTAAAGGGACAGCTATTACACTCTTTCTTCCCGTTTCACAGGAAGCCTGAGTATATAAATACTAACCCCTGTGCCTATGCAGAAGAGTAGGACAGGGAGCCATATCCTCTGATACGTTAAGGCTGAGGAGAGGGCTATGGAGAGCCACAACATAGCTATTGCCCTCTTTTTAACGCCCATAGGCAGGCCTTCGCCAGCTGAATAGCTCTTTATGTATCCGCCGAATCTGGGATGCTCCAGAAGCCATTTGTGGAATCGCTCCGATGAGCGGGCAAAGAAGAAGGATGCCAGCAGAATAAGGGGTACGGTGGGGAGTACGGGTAGAAACATCCCCGCAACGCCCAGCCCGAGGGAGATAAAGCCCGCTCCCGTGAGGATCAGCTTCATCAAGTCCAGCAACCTCTGCGGCGATATTTAAATCGTTTTGTTCGTTCACTTACCCCGATAAACCCTTTCATTTTATCTCCGTTTCAGCTATTAAATCATATTCCCAACACAGGAGGAACCTTTGGAAGCTCTTCTGAGACTTGCGATACTGTTTATAGTCGGAGTACTGCTCTTTGCGGCATCAATCCCCGTACAGGCATTTGTGCTCAGGATAGTTGCAAAGATCGCCGCCGGCTTTGCGCCCGGCTATAAAAACATGATGGTAATAACACTTATGACATGGGTGTTCAGCTTCCTCACATGGGTTACCGTAATCTCCTTCTGCAGGGCATTCAATATAAATATGCTCTTTTCCATCTATCTATCAACAGCTCTGGCCGCATGTATACCTCCGCTCACCTTCGGGCGGATGATTAAACCCACACCTAAAGATCCACCTATAGGTATATGGCGGGGTGCGGCAATGTTCATAATATACATGACGATCCTTACAGCATCATTCTATGCGGCTAAACTGATAGTTTAGAAGTATATCTCGGGCTCTTTCCTATCTGCGCAGTTCTCATGGAGCCATTTTGACCACTGCTTTACCTGCGGTATATCAAGGTATCTGGCACCCGTGGGGCATGTTTTCACACATGCGTTGCAGAGTATGCACCCCTTTGGGCGGGACTGTGCGGCATCCCTCATCATTATTATATTAACCGGGCATCTATCTGCGCATTTGCCGCACTTCGCACAGCGGTTATAGTCGGTATCCGGAGATACTCCTGCGGGGGTTTTACGCTCCTTGTAAGGTCTGTTCCCGGGGACTTCGGGATCCGCATCCTCCGGGGAATCGAGCTCGCCAGCTCTGGCCATGAGGCTTCGACCGTACTCCACAGCCTTCTTTTTGTCCTCTTCATCGGGTCTCCCTTGGGCTATGGGTGTTTCCTCGGTGGAGTATGAATGCTCGCCGATGAAGGCAGCGGCGGATATTACATGAAAGCCGAGCTCCTCCGCAAGGTCTTCCAGCTCCACAAGGGCATCATCGAACTCCCTGTTGCCGTAAAGGCATACAACCGCACAGGGGGAGCCGTGGGCGGTTATGTCTTTGAGCCTGTTCACAGCTGTCTCAGGTACCCTGCCTGCATATACGGGCACCCCTATTATCGTCAGGCTGTCCTCGGGTATGCGGTAGTTTTCGTTAACCGGGTTTGTAAGATCGATTTCTATGGTGTCCCCGAGGGGTATACCCTCTGCGGCGGCTTGCAGTACGCTCCGGGTTGTTCCTGTGGGTGAGAAGTATATGATAACGGTCCGTTTTAAAGTCATGGCTCCTCCATATTATAATCGTTGAGTTATTTTTTAAGGATATATCGTTGAAGGAAAATCTTCAATAGGTTAAAAGCTGTATATTAGCAGGATGATGGGTGTTTTTATCCCCCCTTTGTGCCTTGCAGGCAGGGCTTTTCTCAAGAATATTTAACACATAAACCAGTAACAATTCCTTTACTTTTGTGCAAAAGACTACTAGAAGATTCAGTCCTCCCTTATACAGTAACAGAATCCGGAGAAAATTATTATGGCTCAGACTAGAAATCAGCGGCTGAGAAATATTGCCGTTATAGCCCATGTTGACCATGGGAAAACAACCCTTGTGGACGCCCTGTTCAGGCAGAGCGGACTTTTCAGGGAGAATCAGGAAGTGGACGACCGTCTTATGGACAGTATGGACCTTGAACGGGAACGTGGTATCACCATCGCCGCCAAGAACTGCTCCGTAAACTGGCAGGATATAAAGATTAACATCCTCGATACACCCGGCCACGCCGATTTCGGCGGTGAGGTGGAGCGAGCTCTGTCTATGGTTGATGGCGCTATCCTCCTTGTGGATGCCTCCGAAGGACCCCTCCCCCAGACACGATTTGTTCTCGGAAAGGCGTTTGAGGCGGGCTTGAAGATTATCGTTGTTGTAAACAAGATCGACCGTGCCGATGCCCGTGTAGATGAGGTGTTGGATGAGATATACGACCTCTTTATCGATCTCGGCGCAGATGACGAGCAGATCGAGTTCCCCGTTCTTTACGCCATCGGCAAGCAGGGTATCGCTAAGGAAAACCTTGAAGACGAGGGAACGGATCTCCGACCCCTCTTCGACAGGATCGTCAGCGAGATTCCCGGGCCCGCCTACGATGATGCGGAACCCTTCCAGATGCTGGTAAGCGATCTGGGATATTCCGACTACCTCGGCAGGCTCGCCGTAGGTAAGGTTATCAACGGCTCTGCCAAATCGAACGAGACGCTTGTCCGTATCGGGAAGGAGAACGACCTCCAGACACTTCGTGTGAGCAAGCTCCAGATATACGAAGGTATGGGTATGGTTGAGGTGAACGAGGCGGAACCGGGGGAGATCGTGATCGTCTCCGGCCTTGATGATATAACCATCGGTGATACCATTTGCACCAAGGATGCGCCCAAGGCTCTCAAGCGTATACAGGTGGATGAGCCCACGGTCTCCATGCGCTTCTCCACAAATACAGGCCCCCTTGCAGGAAAAGAGGGGAAGTTTGTTCAGGCTTCCAAGATCAAGGAGCGGCTCACCAAAGAAACGCTCATGAACGTCGCCGTTAAGTTCGAGGAAACAGAAGATAAGGATTCCTTCGTTGTTAAAGGTAGGGGTGAATTCCAGATGGCTATCCTCGCCGAAACCATGCGCAGGGAGGGTTTTGAGCTGTGCATCGGAAGGCCGGAGGTTATCTTCAAAGAAAGGGACGGCCAGCTCTGCGAGCCCATCGAGAGCCTTTATGTGGACTGCGAGGAGATCTTTGTGGGTGTTGTTACCGAGAAGCTTTCCCTGCGTAAGGGCAGGCTCACCAATCTCATAAACAACGGTACCGGCCGTGTCCGCATGGAGTTCTCCATACCCAGCCGGGGGCTTATCGGCTACCGTGATGAATTTCTCTCTGACACAAAGGGAACCGGCATCATGAACTCCCTCCTTGCCGGATACGAACCCCACAGGGGTGAGATACCCTCAAGGTTCACAGGCTCCATCGTATCCGACAGGGCTGGTAAGGCTGTTACCTATGCTCTTTTCCACCTTGAGCCCAGGGGTAATTTGTTCACAAGACCCGGCGATCCGGTATACGAGGGTATGATTATCGGCGAGTATAACAAAGAGAATGATATGAATGCCAACCCCTGCAAAGAGAAGAAGCTCACAAACGTTCGTGCTTCGGGCAAGGATGAGGCTGCTGTTCTCACACCCGTTCCCCCCATGACGCTGGAGAAGGCTATTCATTTTATCGCAGAGGACGAGCTGGTGGAGGTTACTCCTGAGTCGATTCGCCTCAGAAAACAGGTTCTTTCAGCCCAGGAAAGGCACACCAACAGGGCGAAGAAACTTTCAGGTAAAAACTAGTTGATACACCAAATAGAAATATAAATTTCACCAAGGCGGTCTTTTCAGGGCCGCCTTTTTTATTGTCTGTACCATAACAGAGCCAAGGTTTTGCAACTGTCTGATATAAATTGTAACTAATTGCTAGAATGTAGAAAACAGGCTCAGGAAAACTGTTTTCGTTCCATTAGAATAGATAATTCTGCAAAAATGTTTTGCAATTATTTTAGATATGAAATATAAATATATAAGTAATACATGCTAAGAATATATAGGCAGGAATGATTGATGCTGAAAAAGCAAATAACAAGGGGTATTTCAGGTGGAAAATATTGATGCAGTAATCGGTTCACTTGAGCAGATAACCCGGATCTTTAAGCAGTTTGAATCTCAGACAGTTGAGGTGGACGGGTACAAGCTGAGTGCTACCCAGATGCTTTTTTTGAAGATTATTAACGAAGAAGAGTGCATTTATGTCGGCAGACTTGCCCAGATGATGGGACGTTCCGCCGCCTCGCTTACAGCCATACTCGACAGGCTCGAGGAGCGGGGTCTGGCTGTGCGTGACAGAAATAAGCCCGATAGAAGAAAGGTTTTTGTTAGGCTGACAGAAACCGGTAGGATCGTTGTCGAAAAGCTCCCTGCCACTTCAAGAGACGACTTTCTTATGGAGTTTTCAAAACTTGATGATGATAAAAAGAAACAAATCAGCCTATCTATGCAACAGGTTATTGAACTCATGCAGAAAAGTCTGGACTACCGTACAGACGACTAAGTTTAAAACAGAGGAGACAAATGGAAAACGTTGAAAAGATCAGGGTTGAAAATCTGTTTAAGGTTTTTGGTCCTAAACCTCAAAAAGCTATAGAGCTTACTGAGGAGGGTTTCAGCAAGGAAGAGATTCTTGAAAAAACTGGCTCCACTGTGGGTGTTTGTGATGCATCATTCACTGTGAATCAGGGTGAGATCTTCGTTGTTATGGGGCTTTCCGGATCAGGAAAATCAACCCTTGTCAGGATGCTCAACAGGCTTATTGATCCCACAGCCGGGCATGTTTACATAGACGGTGAAGATGTTGCATCCATGCCCAGGGATGAGCTTGTGGAGATTAGAAGACACAAAATGAGTATGGTATTTCAATCCTTTGCACTGCTCCCCCATATCACAGTTCTACAGAACGTAACCTTCGGCCTTGAGCTAGGTGGAATAGATAAACAGCAGCGTGAGGAGAGGGCGATGAAGGCTCTGGAGCAGGTTGGGCTCGATGCCTGGGCTTCCAGCATGACAAACGAACTCTCTGGGGGTATGCAGCAGAGGGTCGGCCTTGCACGTGCACTGGCGGTGGATCCGGACATTATGCTCATGGACGAGGCGTTCAGCGCCCTTGATCCCCTTATCCGTACAGAGATGCAGGATGAGCTTGTTAAGCTGCAGGCGAAATCAAAAAGAACCATCGTCTTTATCTCCCATGACCTGGACGAAGCTATGCGTATTGGTGACAGGATCGCAATCATGGAAGGTGGACGTGTTGTTCAGGTTGGAACGCCGGAGGAGATACTTCAGAACCCCGCAGACGACTACGTTCGGGCATTCTTCCGTGGTGTTGACCCCACAAATATCCTCACAGCAGGGGATATCGCCAGCAAAACTCAGGTAACCATCCTCAGACACCCCGGGGAAGGACCCAGAGGGGCTCTGCAAAGACTTATCTCCCACGACAGGGAGTACGGCTATATTGTTGATGCTGATCAGAAGTTTATTGGAATGGTCTCCGCAGATTCACTCCGTGAAGTTTTGGATAAAAACGAGAAAGCTTCAATCGATGAAGCGTTTATCGATATGACACCCGCAGGGGCAGGGGACTCAATGCAGGATATCCTCCCCGAAGTGACAAACAAACCTTTCCCCATTCCCGTCCTCGATGAAGAGAGCAGATATATGGGAGTTATTTCAAAGAACAGGTTCCTCAGAACGCTCCATAGAAGCAACGAGCAGGCTGAGGAACAGCAGCAAGAGGGGGTTAAATAGTAATGGAATGGCTTAACTTTGACAAAAGACTGATCCCCATGGACCAGTGGATCCAGCAGGCCGTTGACTGGCTTGTTATGAACTACAGGGACATCTTTCAGATTATAAAGCTTCCTGTGGAAAAAACACTCGACAGTTTCGACTGGGCGCTTAATACCGTACACCCGCTTATCATTATAGCGTTATTCGCCTTTCTCTCATGGAAGTTCTCAGGAAAAAGGCTGGCGGTGTTTACGGTGTTTACCATGTTTCTCATAGGTTGGCTTGGCCTCTGGGAGGATGCGATGACAACCCTTGCCATGGTGCTCTGTGCGGTACTCTTCTGTGCTATTGTGGGAGTCCCCCTCGGGATTGCCTCAGGAAGGAGCGATAAGTTTGAGTTTGCGCTCCGGCCAGTTCTGGATGCGATGCAGACAACCCCGGCATTTGTTTACCTCGTTCCGGTGGTAATGCTTTTCAGTATCGGTACGGTTTCGGGTGTTCTTGCAACGATTATCTTCGCCATGCCCCCCATAATACGCCTTACCAGCCTTGGTATCAGACAGGTTCACCCGGAGCTTGTGGAGGCGGCGGAGGCCTTCGGCGCAACATCATGGCAAACTCTGCGCAAGGTGCAGATTCCGCTGGCCATGCCCTCCATTATGGCAGGGCTTAATCAGACGATCATGATGTCACTCTCCATGGTTGTTATAGCCGCCCTCATTGGTGCGGGCGGGCTTGGAACCCCCGTGTTCCAGGGACTTAATACGCTTGATATAGGACTTGCGACCATAGGCGGTCTTGCCATCGTTCTTATGGCCATGGTTCTTGACAGGATTACCCAGGGACTGGGTAAATAAAACATAGGAAAATATGATTAGGAGGATGTTATGAAAGCACTTTTACGTTTAGCAGCAGTTGCAGTACTCGCAGCAGCTCTCGCAATCCCCGCGATTGCAGACAACCACATGAAACCCGGAAAAGGGGTAGATGTGAATCCCGCAAGGGCAACATGGAACACAGGTTTCTTCCAGGCAAAGCTTGTCAGGATGGGACTTGAGGAACTCGGGTTCGACGTAGGAAGGAATAAAGACCTTCAGAACCCCATCTTCTACAAGACCGTTACCCTTGGCGATGTTGATTACTGGCCTAACGGCTGGTTCCCCATCCACAACGCTCAGCTCCCCTCAAATTTCTATGATCACGCTGACACCTACGGATACGTAGTTAAGGCCGGTGGTCTTCAGGGTTACCTTGCCTCCAAAAAGTACGTTGAGCAGTATAACATCAAGTCCCTTGAGGACTTCAAAAGGCCCGAAGTCAAGGAAGCCTTCGATGCAAACGGCGATGGCAAAGCTGATATGGTAGCATGCCCTCCCGGATGGGGATGTGAAAAGGTTATCGCTTTCCATATGGACGCATACGACCTTCACGACCACGTTAACCTTATCAAAGCTACATACGAGGCGAGCATGGCAGATGCCCTTGCACGTCATCAGAATGATGAGCCCGTTCTCTTCTACACCTGGACACCTAACTGGACCGTGTTCAAGTTCAAGCCCGGTGAGGACGTTCTCTGGATTAACGTTCCCGAAATCGTTCCCACAGACGCTCAGAAGGGAAGCGAAGACAAGATGGTTGCTTCCGGTGTTAAAGGTACCGTTACCGATCCCCTTAAGTTCGGTTTCATCGCCAGTGACATCCGTATAGTTGCAAACAAAGAGTTCGCAGAGAAGAACCCCGCAGCTAAGGTATTCTTCGAGAACTTCAAGCTTACCCTTACAGACATCGCCGCTCAGAACACTAAGATGAACAACGGCGAGAAGTCCGAAGCTGATATCGAGCGCCACGCTAAAGAGTGGATCAAGGCTAATCAGGATATGTGGGACTCATGGCTCGACAAGGCCAGAGCTGCAGCTGAGTAATTAAGCCTTTTACCTGAAACAAGTTAAACACAGGGGCGCATCCTTTAAGGGTGCGCCCTTTTTTTACATCATCCCCTTTTCCTTCATGAGCTGAATAACAATGGCTATCTTAGAGCCGGCCATGGTTCCGCCGAGGGAGAAAGCCACGGAGCATGCCTCAAGCACCTCCTCCTTTGTTGCCCCATTCTCGATAGCCTTGGAAGCCTGCCCGAGTATGCACCCCTCACAACCGGCAGCCAGTGCGCCGACCATCGCCATAAGGCGCTTTGTTTTTGTGTCGAACAGGCCCTTCTCGTAGGTTTTTGAATAATGCTCTTTAAATAGGGGCCCCTTGTCATTCTCCTCTTCAAGGTATCTCCAGAATGCGGATGATATTCCTTCATACTTCTCTGTAATTGTCATATGCACCTCCTTTGAAATTGACTTCAAGATGATTGTTGTATATTCTCGCCCATTAGTCCAGCGAATAGATGTGATGAGTACTATGAATATAATTGATGGGTGAGTGATGAACCTCTCTATAGAGAACCTGAGAACCTTTGTAAGCATTGCGGAAACAAAGAATTTTACTAAAACATCCCGGCTTATGAATATGTCTCAGTCTGCTGTGAGCATGCAGATGAAAAGGCTTGAGGAGGAGATAGGGAGGCCGATTTTCCGAAAAGAGGGGAGGAGCCTTGACCTGAGTGAAACAGGAAAGGTACTTCACAATCATGCACTCCGTATACTGAAGGCCCACGACAGTGCATGCTCTGAGCTGAACGAACCGGATATGCAGGGGACGATAACAATCGGAACATCGGAGGATTATTCAACACTCCTCCTCCCCGAAGTTCTGGGGAGGTTCGCAGAGATATATCCTCATATAAGGGTAAATACCTATTGTGACAGCAGTCATATACTGCGGGATAAGGTGGAGGAGGGACTTTTGGATCTTGCTGTTCTGTTTGGGCACTTTGAAGGGGGACGCCACGTATGCAGCGAAAGGATCGTCTGGATAAGCTCAAAAAACTTTGTACATACAGAGAATGAGCCTGTTCCGCTTGCTCTTTATCCAGACTACTGCGCCTGCAGGAATGCCGCCATGGACAGCTTGAACAAGACGGGACTGGATTATCGGATTGCCTATGAAAGCCCGAGTACTTCTGTTCTCAAGGCCGCTGTTAAATCAGGTCTGGCAATTGCGCCGGTCGCTGAAAGGATATACAGCGAGGAATTCAAAAAATTAGGCGCGGAATGTGACCTGCCGGAGCTTCCGTATATACCTGTATCTATCCATGTTAGAAACAAAAGCAGGGTAGCGCTTAAGCTGGAAGAGTATATTGTAGAGGCTTTTAGAAAGGAATAGTCATAAAATAGGATTCTTAGTGGATTTTACCTT
This sequence comes from Limisalsivibrio acetivorans, assembly GCF_000421105.1. NCBI lineage: Bacteria > Pseudomonadati > Deferribacterota > Deferribacteres > Deferribacterales > Geovibrionaceae > Limisalsivibrio > Limisalsivibrio acetivorans. Next base: position 1,179,814 of record NZ_ATWF01000001.1, on the reverse strand, counting down.
TAAAATTAAGACAAGATTGGTATACTAAACAAATCAAGCTGAAAAAGGTGAAATATGAAGCTGTCAGATAAGTCTGATATATCGATGCAGGAGAGTGTTAAGAGGCTCGAGAAAGAATGCAGCAGAGCAGGACTGAAGCTTACGCACCAGAGAATTGAGATATACCGTGCCCTGCTTGCCAGTGATGAACATCCCACTGTTGAGATGCTCCACAAAAGGTTCAAGGAGACCATGCCCAGAATCTCATTTGACACCGTATATAGAACGCTCGTTACCTTCTCCGAGGCTGGTATTGCCAGAAGGGTTTATACATCGGACAGCCAAGCCAGGTATGAGGTTGAATCGGTAAGGCACCACCATCTTGTCTGTTCAAAGTGCGGCAGTATAACGGATTTTATTCCGGCAGAGGATCCGGAAACACCTGCTGGTGTTGAGAAATGGGGGGACGCCTCGAGGGTGTGTCTAGTGGTTGAAGGTGTCTGTCACGACTGCAGTGCAGGATAATCAATTCTGTGTTTTACTGTTCTGAAATAAAGCAAAATGACACAAATGAGTCGTCTAGATATTAAGTTTATTTATTATTATAGTGAGCAAATACTCACATAAAAATAGTCCGGTAATAAGTTTTATTCCAGTCTGGATGAAATAGAACATTAAAATAGTAATTGCTCATTTTTAAAGAAAAGCGTATAAAAAAAATATGGCACTTAGAGACTGCAACGAAGAAGAGATAGATAACCTGTTGGAGCTGTTTAAGGCTCTTTCAAATCCGCTCAGGCTTAGAATAGCCAGGGAAATCTGCAAGAATCCGAAATACAGCTTTGAATTGGAAGAGCTTTTCAATTGCGATCGTTCCAATATTACCAAACATTTAAACATACTTAAGGATGCCGGCGTCATAAAGCCGTATAAAGAAGGGCGCAAAACCCTTTATGTTATGCAGGCTAAGTATGTTAAATCACTTCTCAACTGTCTGGACCAGGAAAGATATCTGCAGTTTCGAAAGGAAGCCGAAGAACAAAGCTCTGATGTAATATGACTAAAGGTCAGTAAACGCCTTGATGTCATAAGCTTTTGTTCATATTTACTATTTGTACCCAGTAGTCATTTTAACCTAAATTTTACCTTCCAATGTTTTCAGAAAAATAATAACTTTGAATACTAGTGGTATAGTAGAATAATGACATGTGGAACCATTTAACAAGTGAGCAAAACTTCACCTTATAGTTGGCATTGTTGTATCATGGGAGCTATTTTTCTATATGCAATTAATTGGAGGTAGTAAGGAATGAAAAAGCTTACGGTATTTATTTTCGCAGTTGTATTTGTTGTTTCCAGTCTGACAGCGTTTGCGGCATAGCCCGTATCAATCGGTACAGCTCGTGATGCCCTTGTAGCAGAAGCACTTAAATGTATTACAGAGGTAAACGTAGATGATGTTCAGTCTATGATGGATAAGGGCGAGGATTTCGTTCTCCTCGATATCAGAGAAGCTGTTGAGCAGGGCTTTGTTATAGCTGGCGGGGTTGTTAAGCGCATCCCCAGAGGCCTCCTTGAGTGGGTAGCCGGCAAGCAGATCGGCCTTGATGAGAAGGTAGTTGTATACTGTAAAACCGGCCTTAGAGGCGCCTTCGCAACTAAGAGACTTCAGGAACTCGGATATAAGAACGTTGTAAACCTTAAAGGCGGAATCGTTGCATGGATGGAAGCTGGCAAGCCCATCGCTACCTATATCGGCAACGTAGTTCCCAAGGACTATAGCTTCAAGTAGAACACTCCAATATAAACACGCATTACACCAAATTACGCGCAAGACCTCTAACAAAAAAAGGCACCGAAAGGTGCCTTTTTTTGATCGTGACAGTTTTAACCGGATGAAATCTTTTAAGCTCATTTACCAGTTACAAAATACTAATTATGCAGTATTGCAAAATGTGGACAATGATAACATTATGTAATGATGCGTTACTGTATGTAGCGTAAATATAATATTATGGAGAGATGCAGTTATGCCTGGAAAGTTCGTAATTCAAAATTCAATTGATGGGCAAGTCTACTTTGTCCTCAAGGCCGCTAATGGGGAAGTGATACTCAATAGTGAAACATACCGTTCAAAGCAGAGCTGTAAAGACGGTATTGAGTCTGTAAGAGAGAATTCGCAGTATATAAGTAATTTCGAGAAAAAAGTAAGCATAAGAAATGATCATTATTTCAATCTGAAAGCAATGAATGGGCAGGTTATTGGGACAAGTGAGATGTATACCACCAGTGCTGCCAGAGATAAAGGAATTAGTTCTGTAATGAATAACGCACCTGATGCCAGCATTTCTGACGAAACCTGAGAGCATAAAAATTGTGCCCCAGCCTTAGCTGGGGCAGATTTATTTATTCTGCTAGTCATTTCTGAACAGCTGCAATGATTATTGGGAATCGCTTTTTCCTCCCAAGCATCGTGCTTGCTCGTCAAAAGGCCAGTGAATTTGCTTCCGCTCACGTCCTGTTCGCTCTTCCTCGCTTTTCGCTCGGCGCAAATTCCCGTTCGATTCCCGCTACATCCGTGATATTAAAAAACCCGGCAAAAGCCGGGTTTTTTAATATGCCGAAGGGGGGAATCGAACCCCCACAGTATTGCTACTAACGGATTTTGAGTCCGTCACATCCATTTTTATATTGTTTACCTCGTTTTACTAGCAAGCACATTCTTACTTATTAACAATGTATTACGTGCTATAAGTTGACAAGCGTGTTACCCATGTTTACACTTGTTTATTACTTTACGAGTGTAAAACGAGTGTAAAAATGATACTGATTAAGACACAAAAACAAGGAGTATACTACTACGAATCAGCTAAAAAAAAATACAAAGGGAAGCCGGATCGTTGCTTTTACATAAAATACTACTATAAGAATAAGCAGATACAAGAGAAAGTAGGTTGGTTGTCAGACGGGTACTCAGCTTTATATGCTTCGCAGAGACGTTCCGAAAGATTACTGGGTAGTGTCAGAAAGGTAGATGTACTGACAGTAGAAAAGGCATCAGAGCTATATGTTATTAACGCAAAAGAAAATAAATCTTCATGGATAGATGATAAAAGAAGACTGGGTCTGTTTGTGAAAATGTATGGTTCTCTTCATATTGATGAAATAACTCCGCGTGATATTGAGATATTTATTACAAAAGTCAGAGCGAGAACGCACACAAGGAAGGGAGGAGGGACAGTTGCTCCGGCGACTGTTAGGCAATACAAGCAAGTTGTGCATCGCATGTTTAACTATCTTGCGGAAAATGAACTCTATAATCAGCGTAATCCAGCTTCTTTAGTGACTGTGAGTGTCCCAGATAATACAGTCGTTGAAGCGCTTACAGATGAAGAGTGCGCTGCTCTTGTTCAAGCATGCACACAGAATGAGTATAGGGATAACGGTGGCGAGCTTATACTTCTCGCATTATACACTGGGCTAAGGCTTTCATCACTCTTTAGGCTTAAATGGTCAGATGTAAATTTGGCAAAAAATACTCTTACTCTTGGGGAGACAAAGAATCGTCGTAAAGATTATGTATTGCTCTCTAAGAAAGCATTGAGAGTGCTTGAGAAGGTAGGAGAGAAAGGGGATTGTGAGTATGTATTTCCTTCGCGTATGGGGGGGCAGAGAAAGGATATAAGGACTCTCTGGGCAAGAGTTAAGAAGGATGCAGGTATTCGTGAACATGTCAGGTTTCACGACATTAGACATACATTTGCGACAAAAATGCTTGAGGCTGGGGAATCACTCACTGTAATCTCGAGGCTACTGCATCACAGCAGCGTTACTGTGACACAGAAGTATGCACACATTAGAGATCGGCAGCTACAGGCAGCAGCAGCAAGGGTTGATTCAATGTTCAGTGAGACAGAGAACACGTAGTGACGTGATAATAAGAGAGCCGGCTTGTTGAGTCGGCAATGCTTCACTGTAGGTAGTTGTTGGTTGCTGCAACTGCCGGCTCACATCAGAATATACATTTTCTGACCGCTTTTTTTCCTGACGAAGTTGGTTCTCGCCCTTATTTTGTAAGGGTAACATTACACATCGTTTTAATTTAACACCATAATCGGGTGACGGGTCCTCTGCAGGGGGGTATGCCCTGTAGCGGGACGCAAGACACGCGGGTTTTGCGTGTTTTTGCAGTTGTTTTTCCGTTGCGGTGCAGGTTGATAAGGGTTATCAGGCAATTAGCCGGATAGCCCTTTTTTTGTAAGGTGCCGGCGAATGTCTGATAGAATACGGCAATATGGGGTGCTTTGCCATCTGCTTGGCGGCGTTGGGTGGGTTGCCAAGCAGATGGCAATTCTAATCTCGGTTAAAAAAAGGCGTTTACGCTTCCAGGCAGGACGTAAGTTATTGATGATTGTTTGAGCTAAGAGGAGAACAGCCCCAAAACAGCCTCAAAACAGCCCCAAATTTCTGATTGTGTCTGTGGGGTTAATACACTATGTATCAGTAATATTAAAGGTTTTATAACGGTGTTTTCGGCTCAACAGCCCAAAATTTTCGAGCCTTGCCAAATTATTTTCTGGGAATTTTAAAAACACTCGATTTGGCGCTGTTGAGGCTGTTATTTTTGTGAAAATTGCTTAAAATTAATCTATAAATAATTGATAATCAGTACTGTTTACTTGTACAAATTTGTTATTTTAATCTATACCTTTTGGGGCTGTTTTGAGGCTGTATAAAATAAGGCAATATTCATTATATATCATGTAAGTGATTTTACAATATATGAAATTTAATAAGGCAATATTCTTTTATTTGAGGCTGTTTAAATGTATGCATGCAATAAGTAGTGTATTAACAATAATATATGATAGAATTTATAATGCTTTAAATGTTTCGAAAAAGTACGAAATAAGCTTACTACCTGCAATTTACAGCAACATTTAGACAATCATAGTTGGGGCTGTTTGAAAATCAACGTTGTGCAATACAATTAATAAAATAATTATAGAAAATACATGGTAGTAAGCGATAAAATGAATAATCTTAAATTATAAGTTTATGTTTAGTGAATAATAAAAGGGGGTTGAAATTGGTACTTTTGCTTATAGTTAAAGGCTAAAAATGCATTCATGAGTGTATCTGATGTTCTGTATTAGCAATTTGCCTTATATTATAAGGCTAACATGACTATGAACGTCGAAATAATGACGGTCATATTGCATAAAACGTCTAGAATTGAGCTCGTAAATTTACCAAGCAGATGGCTATGAGAAAATAAGTTAATCATTAGAAAATACAGAATCCAGAATATAGTACTATAAATAACACGTGTAGAATGCAATAAGGGATTCAGTAAGCAGTAAACAGATATAGCATATCAATGCTTATTCAGTCTTATAAGTGTATGAAGTATAGATTGTTAACAAGCATAAATAGTATGTTTAATGCATTTATGCCAAGAGGTGTCAGATAGCACGATTGGTGTGATAGGATTGAACCCTGGAGGCAATGTGTTATTCTGTCTGCATATTAAAGAACTGTGCCGGCACTTATAGGTTTTTGTAGATAAGCATCTGTATCCACTCTGTGGGTTCAAAGACTTCGCCTGTATTGAGGTCTATGATTTCACCTATGATACTGTTAATTTTGAAAGTTCTCATGTCATTTCTTAGCTCGCAGAATGTGTTGATATAATAGAAGTCTGTGCGATATACATAAACATCTCTTTCGGTAATTTCTCCATGATTAGACCTATACTTAAAGTGGATGTGTTCTTTAAGTCCATGCAGGCTTTCAATACCAATGTCAGGCGGTAAATCAAAATCATATTCAGGAGGTAATTCATTACTGGACCAGTCACTAGATTCGTTCTTGTTATTGTCTATATTGTTCTTGGTATTGCTTGAATTGATAGGGTTAAGAAAAAATGCAATTATGAAAGAGGCAATGGACAACAACCAGCTCTTATTGAAAAGAAATAGAACGGCCATAATGAATAGGAAAGTCCCGCTTACGATGCGCAGTTTGTACATAACATTACCCTGCATGATAATTGATTATATATAACATTATGTAACAATATACCACACTTTAGAGATATGGCTATAGATTGTAGTTCTTTTTTATTTCGAGGAGTCTGTCTTTGATTTGCTTGACCATAGTCGGCGGTGCGTAATCGTTCAGCAGCTGAATGAGTTCAGCGACATCTTTTCTCATCTCTGGCTCTTGTCCAGCTCCGTTTATGTTGATTGTGTTTGAGCCGCCGGCTTCCATCCGGTTATTACTACCGATTGATACATTATTATTAGCATTGAGATCTTGGGAATATATTTCTCCTTTCCCTGTAATGAGCCATTCTTTGTTTACTTTGAAAAGTTTGCACATCTTATCGATATCACGCTTAGGTGGCTTTGACTTATTAGCTTCCCAAAACTGAACAGCTGTGTGAGTTTTATTGAAAATATCTGCAAATTGAGACTGTGTTAACTTGCTATCATTCCTGATAAATTTGATTCTCTGCCCGAAGTTCATAATATCCTCTTGCATGATCTACACAAAACAATGTTGACATATGCATAATGAGTGCATAATATCTACATTATAGATTATATAACATTACACATCATACAGAATATGGTTGGAATGAGCAATCCAATACTATGAGTATAGGTATATCAACTTGAGTTCTGTATGCCCCGGGCGCTGATGTAAGTACATGAGCAAGATAAGAGGAGCTGAACAGTGAGAAAGAGAGCGAGACTTTTGCGTGAGCGTATTCCTGCCCTGCAGGCACGGATAGCAAAACTTGAAGAATATCTAGGCTGCGGATTCAGCCAGGCGGACCTTGCTAGACGTACTGATGTGCCTACTCCGCATGTTAGCCTGTATTTCAGCGGAAAACTCGACAGCGAGATGCTCGAAGCTGCAATAGAAGAGATGATATCAGAGAAGAGGGAGAGCAGTGATGCTGAAGAAGATCTTGAACATGTTTCTTAGACCGAAAGAGAGACCAGTGCAAAGGGTAATGGAGCTAGATGGGCAGCGAACCGTGTTGGGGTGTCGAGTAGTGGAGGTTGATAAGAATGATATCGGTTAAGAAAAGGACATGCGAACAGGTGATGAGGCTTTTGATGTTTGAGCTTTCCGCTGCAGGGCATAAGCACAAAGATATTGCCGAGATGCTTGGCGTATCTGTAAGCGCAGTAAAAAAATACAGTCTTGGCGAGCAGACGCCGAAGCTTGAGTCATTCCTCCATCTCATCAGAGAAGTACATCCCCGCGAGACATTAGAGAAAATAGCTGCAATTGGAGGTGGGCTCTATATCCCTCTTCCAGCCTATGAGGGGGAGACTGCTGCTATCATGAGCTGTATGAGCGACTTGGGGAGGGAGTTCTCCGATGTAGTTGACCATGTATCAAAAGCTGTACACCCCGATTCAGACGGCGGAACAAATGTATCCAGAAAGGAAGCTACTGAGCTCCTTAGAGAGATAGAGGATGTACTCGAAAAAACGCTGTTGATGAAGCAGATAGTAGAGGAGGCAAAGAAGTCATGAACATTCAGTTCGACTGCATGTATCTGGTATACAAGAATAAGAGGCTTCATGCGAAGAAGAAGGTGAGAGTATCTGCAGAGACCTGCAAAGAAGCAGAGACAGCTTGTATACGAGCTGGAAAAAGACTCTATCCTGAATGCTATATCGACGTGAGAAGTATAAAAACTGCGGGGTACTGAGATGTCCGGAAGCATAGACAGTTATATTACAGCAGCGGTATCAACAGCTTTGAAACCTGTTATAGAGGACCTGACGAAGCAGATCGATTTGCTTGTGTATATATCAACTCAGGCATCGGAAAAAAAGTACAGTGATGACCAGCTTCTGGATGACCGGGAAGTGGCCAAACTGACTGGGATGTCGACATCGACATTGAGGAACATGCGAACTGCGAAAACAGGTATACCCTACACGAAGGTAGGCAACAGTGTGCGGTATCGAATGGGAGATATACGAAGGTACGTTGCCGGCAACTTACAGCGTGTTATAGGCGACGAGGCATTGTGATGCGTCTTTCTGTATCAACGGATATTACATATCGCTTTAAAGAAGTGAATGTCCCTTTTTTGCGGCTGCATGAGATAACTTCTAGCGTGAACTATTCCGTAGGTATTTTTGAGGGGGGGCATCGTCACCGTGATCATATGAAAGGTGTGTCTGAGTTGTTTATGTTTGATTTCGATGACGGATATCCTCTTGAAGAGACGCGCAAACGAATGCTGTCACTTGGTATTACATCTCTGGTAGTAACGTCAAAGAGTCATCAGAAAGAAAAAAAAGATAAGCCGTCATGTGATAGATATCGTCTTCTTATTCCCCTCACATCTCCTGTGAACCTAGAGTTTGGGGAATACCAGCTATTTTATGACTATCTCGCTGATTTGCTCGGGATACTGCAGAATATAGATAAGACAAAGGATCCGACACGCTTTTTTTTCCCTAACCCTAACCAGCAAGTACATTATTTGCTGACTGGGAAAGTACTTGATTTTCCCGTGTTATATAAAAACTTTGGTGCTGTGCAAGAAATGAAACAAGCAGAGGAGTGCAAGCAGCAGAGGAAAATTAAAAAGAGATATAAGAAGGAGACGGGCAGAACTGCCGGGCTAAAAAGGAATGAGCTCCCCCGAACGACATTGATAGAGGTAAAAAAGGGTAGAGGGCTTGAGTCTGTGCCTTTCGAGGATCTTGAGTACATAACAAGCGAACGGGTCTCTGTGCGGTGTCCTAGTCCTACTCATCCTGACAAAGATCCATCGGCCTTTGTAGCCAGGCATAAAAACGGGTCACTTATGGTTAAATGTATGTCCTGTGATTATCTCGCATATATCGGGGATGTGTGATGTATAGAGTCTTTATCCCAGTTCCGGAGAGTTGCATTGAGATAACAGACCAAGCGGTAGTGCGGTATCGGCTCCAAGAAGGATCATGCTATGCATTGTCTTATGACACTATATCACTTCCCGATTACTTTAGCGAACTAGGTGTAATATCCTTCGATGGACTTGAGAGATACTCGATACGGGAAGGGATTAGTATTGAGCAGATAGCAAAAAACATACAGAGCAGGGATGAGCTATGAGCGAAGAGAAGCCGAAACTCAAGGATGAGCTGCTGCCTCTTGAAAGGGAAAAAAAATACATACTGGACACGAAAAACAGGCCTGACTACCGCAACTTCATAGAGAATAACTGGGTACGTGAAGTGATTGAATCACATAAGAAAATCGAAGATATCGAAAACAGAGCAATAAAAAAGATATATCAGGCGGGTGCAGCTATATGGCTATCACCCCAGGGTAGGGTCGTATATCGCAGAAATGTCGAAGCTGATCCCACTGAAATAGCAGATGACGAGAAGGTAGGCCGGGTTCTTTGTTCCGATTTTAAGCTCGATAAGATACAGCTTTTCCGCAACAAAGGCTCCGGAGATACGTTTGTGCGAGCTGACATAGCAGCGAAGGATCTGCTTGTTGTACACGAGGATTTCACCCCTTTTGCCCCTTCCGAGTTTTATTATCATAAGGGGATTTGGAGACGTACAAGCTTTCGCCCAAGTGAGTATATGAAGGTATCCCTCCAAGGGTACAAGCGCAAGCAGCATCTATGGATTGAAAAGCTCCTCATAAATCTGGCAAATGAGAATCACGACTATTTTGAGTGGATCGAGAACTGGTTAGCCGGTTTTTTTCAGACACTTGAAAAGAGCAATGTAGCATTAGTGCTAAGAGGGGACCAGGGCTCCGGTAAATCGATGTTTTTTGAATATGTCTTGAAGCCACTATTCGGAGAGCGACATTGCGTTGTAGTGGACCAGAGCAGGATTGAATCTCAGTTCAAAAGCTGGGTCAACGAGATGCTTTTCTTTAATTTGAACGAGGTTGCAGTAGATATGAAAGGGCGGAAGCATCACAAAAACTTTCTAAAGCAACTCGTGACTGACCATTCTATTCAGCTGGAAGAGAAGTTTACTGATGCAGAACAGGTGCAGGTTTACGGGAATATATACATTACATCGAACGAAGCTTTGCCGGTTGAGATCGAACCTACAGACAGGCGATTTACTGTACTAAAGACAGGCGGACCGATTAAGGAGAAGCTTAATACATTTGAGCTTGTGGAGAATATCGAAAAAGAGCTGGAGAATTTTGCGAAGTATCTGAAAGCTTACGATGTCGACTGGGAGATGTATCACACTGCTCTTGACACCCCTGAAAAGCGAGCGATTGTCAGCGGAACGAACAGCAAGCTTAGTATGTATGTGAAAGCAATACTAGAGCGGGATCTTTCGCTTCTGATTGAGTTAAAAGACAGCGACCGTGGCGGGTTATACCACTCAATTGTTGCAGATTTTGAAAGGGATGAGATAGCACAGACTGATTTAATCGAAGCGTATAAAGTTATATTTGATGTAGACCACAGCTCGAGGAAAGTAATGGAAAGCATCAGAATGATAGAGCCGACAATATTTTCGAAGGAAAAGATGCAGAAAGGAATGGGCGGCCAGAGAAAATATAAGCTGCCGAAGGTGCGCTAATGAACAAGCTTGAGCAAATAGCAGCAGATTTCTGCACAGAGCTGATGAATGATACATCGGCAAAGGAGTATTTATTCCGGATGTTTAATGCTGACTGTCGCTGCCCCCAGTGCGGGAAAACCGCCCCGGATAGATTTGAGACACTTAATGCTGGCAAGAAGATATCGTGTGCCAGCTGTGGAAAATGGTACAGCTGGAACTCAGGGACCCCTTTGGCAGGGTCAAAGTTACCTCCGAGCTCCCAGCTGCTGCTGCTGGCATTGCTGGGGGCAGGAACTACCGATGAGAGTACCGCAATGCTTACCGGTGTATCTGAAGAGACTGTACGCATCTGGCGCTACAAAATGGAGATGGAAGATGACGCTTGAAGACAAGGTACTTGAGATAATCGACAATCTTGAACTTGAGGAGTCTGAGCTCCTGCAACTAGCGCTTGAGTCATACATGAGTGCGAAGGAAGAGGCAAGGGCAGAGAAGACGCAGCGTGCCCTCAAAGCAGCTGAGAGCGCAAAAAGGCATCTTGAGTCCACGCTTGTGAAATATAAAAAGAATGCTGAAGAAGAATCGTTCAAAACCATCGTTAGTGTACATAAATATCTGACCGGAGTGGGTTATAAAGTATCCGAACGCACAATTTCTAACCATATAAAAAATGGGTATTTTTCCCCAAGGGATGGGGTATATCGACGCACAGACGTAGACGCATACGCAGAGAAGCATCTCCAGCAGATGGATGATGACGGCTATGTCGGTGAAAAGATGAAAGCTGATATACACCAGAAACATTTACGCTCTCAGATGCTCGAAGTTGAGCTACAGCGAAAGCGAGGGGAGCTCATTGAGCGAGAAAAGGTAGGGCGTGAATTTGCTGCGAGAATAGTTGCTCTCCGCCAAGACCTTGATGATGTTTTCAGCACACTGCCAGACCAGCTTGATGGGAAGTCGAAGAATGAACAGAGGCAAATACTGTCAAAGCAGAAAAGTTTTATACTCGCCCGCTATGCCCGAGCTCTAGAGGCAGTCAAATGAGAGTGCTTGCTGAAGATGCGGTACTGAAAGATGTTTATTTGCAATTCCCTTCTCTTGCTGATGCTGATCTGAGTATTGAAGAATACTTCGAGATTGAGTATGTATCAGCTCTACCTTCTGACAGTCTCACTTGCTCAGAATGGGCGGCTAAGTATCGTATTTTGACCTCGCAAACAACGAGTGTCGCAGGCCCCTGGCGAAAAGACCTCTTCCCGCATACGAACGGGATAATGGATGCTATGTCGTCCGGAGCATGTGCTGAAATCATTATAGTCGGGGGGACGCAGGTTGCAAAGACAGAGTCGTATCTAAACGGCATAGGGTACTTTATACACAAATCTCCTGGACCGATGGGGCTACTTGCTCCTAATGAGGCAAAAGCAGTCGAGCTGTTTAATGACCGTGTTCTACCGATGATTGAGAATACTCAGGGGGATATACTCAAGAAGATATGTACTGCCGAAGGTCGTAAAATCCGCAAGAAGGACCTCTCTTTTGTTGGCGGAAAAATGTACCTGGCCTGGGGCGGTTCCGAGAATACTTTGTCATCCCGCCCCCTAAAGATTGTCTTTGTTGATGAAGAGGATGATATGCCGGCCCTCAGAAAATACGGCAGTGTTATATCTCTGATAAAAGAAAGGGTTAAGGGTTTTATTAATTCTCTCATCGTTAGAGTTGGCAAGCCGATGCATGAGGGGGGGATATGTGATGATGCAGAGAATGCAGACTATGTATTTTATCCTTATGTGCCTTGCCCAGATTGCGCTGAAGAGTTTGTTTTTGACAAGAAGCATCTGCACCCCAAAGATATTGAGCCTGATGACGCTAGGGAGCTTGCATATTATGAGTGCCCTGCATGCTCATACCGTATCAAAGAGAAATCGAGGCGACAGATGCTTGCAAGTCTCGTGTGGAAGACACGCAAAAATGAAGAACTCTACAGTGTGCTCGAAGCCGGCGAACGACTTGTAATATCTTTTCGTGTCAGTAGTTTCTACAGCCCTCATGTCACATTCGGTAAGATGCTTTACGAGTATATCATTGCAAAAAGAAAAGGGGCAGACGCTTTGCGCGTGTACTACAACGGCTACCTGGCTGAGCTCTACAAGCCGTCGGTAACCGTTGAAGAAGAACAAATAGCAGCAATACGCCGGAATCTCGGGTCATATAGCCCTGAAGAGAGGCTTCCTGTCGGTGTATGCGTGCTTACAGCTGCTGTAGATGTGCAGAAGGACAGGTTGGAAGTGTTGGTACAGGGTTGGGGAGTAAATCTACAGAGATGGCATATTCAGCATCGTGTACTCTACGGGAGTCCCTTGTCGGATATACCATGGAATCAGCTTGACCATGTTCTATCTAAGAAATACACCCACCCATCTGGTGCATCACTGCCTATTATTTGCACTGTTGTGGATTCCGGTTATGAGACAGAAACAGTCTACGCATATACAGCGAAAAGGGAAGCGCTAGGTGTGTATGCGATTAAGGGAGCTAGTACAACGAAGGCTCCGATGATAAACGGCCCGACTCGAAAAGGCCTGGCGAAAGCTCAGCTCTATACTCTGAATGTACATATACTCAAAAAAACAGTCCAGGCATGGCTGAGCGAAACTGGAAAAGTACTGATAGAAAGAGAGTCATCAGAAGGCGCAATCGGTTATATGCATTTTAACGAAGAATGTGATGAGAGTCATTTCCGGCAACTTACGGCGGAAACGCTTGTGAACGAAGGAAAGAAGGATGAGCATTTTGAAATAGAAGAGCACGCACGGAACGAAATATTTGACCTGTATGGTTATAACTATGCAGCACTGCATATATCACGTGTGAATATCGATGAATGGGCAGAAGGATTAAGAGAATTAATGAATAAGAATGGGGGCAGTGATGACTAGAGATGTAATGTATACAGTCAAAGAAGTGGCTGACTATTTAGGTGTAAGTGCGAGCAGTGTGTATCGCTACATTAATGAAGGTTATCTTGTAGCGAGAAAGAATCCTGGAGAAAAGGGCTCTTACAGCATTACGAAGGTAGACCTGCAGCGCTTTGTCAGCAGCTGTATTTGTGGAGGTGAGCATGCTTCTCAGAAGTAGCTGCCCTGTTTGCAGTGCATATATTGAAATAAAAATAGACGGAGAAATAGAGAAAAGCGGCAGTCTTAAAAGGTTGGAAGAAGTCACCTGCGAGTGCGGTATGAACCTTATACTGAAGGCGAGCGCTAGGCTGGTTTCAGAGGTGTACACACCGGGAATAATTAAGACCTCTCGACTGGTAAAAGAAAGACAGCCTGTATTGACTTCTGAAGCAGATGCTTCAGAGAGGCAACAACCAAAAGCTCCTACTCAACACTGCGAGGAGCTTAAGCCTGGAGAGGTTGCCGCAAAGATGACATATACCAACAGAAGAACCCTAAAGCCTACTGCGCAGGCTGTCTCAATTTTTGAGAGGCTCAGAGCTAAATCTCAGCTTAGCACAACAGACCTTGAAGCGAAGACGGGTGTAAGTCGTCAAAAAGTAGCGAACTGGAAAGCGCTGATAGCTGGTATGTCTAAAAAAGATTTAGAGGCGCTTGGTAAGGTGCTTGGATTCACAATAGTTGGGTCTGAGCTGCGAGCAGTACCACCGGAAAGCGGAGTAGCATAATGTGTAGAACTTACGAAAAGCAGTTTGCAGAAAAAATTGCGAGCGGCAAGTTTACAAGAGAACATTATGCTCAACTTTATGTGGAAGCGATGTATTTTGACGTAGCTCAAAAGCATAAGAAATCAAAGCGAGTTGATTTCAAAATGATAAATCAAGAATTGTTAAAGCGTTATGCCCCCAGCGGGCTGGAGTATATAAAAGAACTGGCTTGGAGGATTGTATACAAAAAAAAAGGGGGGGGAGTGAAGTGAAGACATATTACAGTTCAGCCCTGGGTGAGCTATACAACTGTGATGTTCTTGAGGGGTTACGAAACCTCGAGGACTCCAGTGTTGATCTTATCGTAACGAGCCCTCCGTATTGGGGGCTACGAGATTACGCTGTAGATGGTCAACTTGGTTTAGAAGAAGTATTCGACTGTAGAGTTCATACCTGCGGAGAGTGTTTTATCTGCCGGCTTGTATCTGTATTTTCAGAGTTGCAAAGAGTGTTGAAAGAAACAGGGAGTCTCTATCTTAACATAGGAGACTGTTACCTACAGCAGCAGGGAAAAGGATTTAACGGCAACAAACGGCTAGATGAAGGAAGCCGGAATATAAAAGTAAAAAGGCCGATTCCGCATAAGAGTACATTGGGACAACCCTGGCGCCTTGCATTTGCTCTGCAAGATGCAGGCTGGTTGCTCAGGCAAGAAATAATCTGGCACAAGCCCAACCCCGTTCCAGAGTCAGTTAAAGACAGGTGCACAAAGGCTCATGAGCAGGTGTTCCACTTTGTAAAAACTCCGAACTATTTTTATGATACAGATGCAGGAAAAGAGCCATACACAGAAAATACACATCAGAAAACATGTGCTCAGGATAATCGCAAATATAGAGGATACCCTGCCGGTGCACCTTCTCGAGGAGGATATGGAATTCCTGGATCCCACGATAAAATGGCCAATAAACGCTCGGTGTGGAGCATACCTCCCCAGAGAAATATCGAAGGTCATTTTGCAACCTTTCCTGAAGAGCTTGTTGACTATCCAGTCCGTGTTGCTTGTCCCCCAGGAGGGACTATCCTTGATCCGTTTTTTGGTTCTGGCACGGTCGGTGTAGTTTCGGAAAGGCACCAGAGGGTCTGGAGGGGCATTGAGCTAAACCCTGAATACTGTAGCATAGCTGTCCGCCGCCTTAAATCTAGTAACGGAACCGAGTTCGTAGTATATAAAGGAGAGGTATACGAGCAGCCGTCTATTGAAGACTTTTTAAAAGAGCCATCTTTTTAGAGCAATATGTAAAATATTGTAGCATATTTGTTCTTCCATTGTTGTATGTTTGGCATGAGCATTGCAAGTTGAACTATAAAGAAAATATTCCCATTTGTGTAACACGATGTTGCTTATGTTACATATATGGTATATGTTTTGACATGACAGGAGGACGGTATGGAATACAGGAAGACAGAGGAAGAGATTAGAGACTATATCGCTGAAAGAGCTGATTCGACATTATTTATTAATCCTTTTGAAACCGAAGAACTCAAAGAGCAAACCGCTGTTATTGAGTTATCAAAGAGTGAAAAAGATGTTGAGTATACTTCTTATGCGAGTGAGTTAAATGCCTACATGGGATGAGATACTGCAAAACATCGCAAAGCCTTACCATGAGAATTTATTGAAGCAGTATGTAAAAGACATGTCAGACTTGACGGGTCATACAACAATTGCTTATATATCTGCTTTTACTCTATCTAGACCAAGAGTACCATCTAATAATATTTCTATTGTTGACCAGGATATGCAGGGCTTTATGACATGTGCAAATGGTGTCACAAAAGAGAATCTCGATCTGATAATTCACACGCCTGGCGGTGAATATGAGGCAACAAAGAGGCTTGTAAGCTACCTTCACCGTATTTTCGGAAGAATAAGAGTTTTTATCCCTCACCTGTGCTTCAGCGGGGGGACTATTATTGCATGTTCTGCAGATGAAATATATATGGGTCCTTATTCTAGTTTAGGCCCTACAGATCCTCAAATATTCAATGATGGCGCAATGGTACCAGTAGGGGCACTAATAAGTGAATTCGAGGAAATATTTAACAAAGTAAAAGCGGATCCGGCCACAGCTCCCCTTTGGAACGAGAGATTAAAGTCTGTAAAATTCGGTGTATATAATTCGGCTTTAGGCCTCAAGGAAAGATCCGAAGAGGAGCTAGCAGGTCTGCTCCAGCAACGAAACTGCAAAAATAAAGAGAAGGCTGAAGAAATCGCAAAGTATCTAAATTCTCATGATAAGCACTCTACTCATGGTAAAGGTATAAACCTTGAAAAAGCTCAAGAACTGGGTCTTAATGTGTATGACTTATCTGAAAACAAAGAACTCGAAGATAAGGTTCTAAGTATATATCACGCTGCTATAATAACATTTCAATATTCGCCCAACACTCATAAGTTTATAATGAATAATCAAGGTAAGTCATACTTCTATAACTTCCAAGTCCAACAGTAAGGTTTATGGACTAACTAGTTCTCATCTGCATAGCTTTGATAAGTTTTCAAAATCTTCAATTGCTCTATCTTCTAAGAGTTCAGTAGCAGATATGTATGTATTATTGCTAATGAACGGTTTAACACAAATCAAGTCACCATCTTCTCGCCATCTTCATTGATAACACCAGTCCATGCATTAGACATACGACACCTCCGCTTACTATATTTACTATTATCACTAATATTTCCAGTATCTCCAGCATCGCTGGAGTAATCCATAATCATAGGTATCTTCTGAAAAAAGGAGATATTGCATGACACTACAGACAGCAGAAGAGTTACTCAATTTGTGGATTGCAGCCGACAAAGCGGTGGCGCTTGGACAAAGCTACAAAGTCGGCAGCAGAGAAGTTACGAGAGCAGATGCTGATATAATCACAGAAAAAATCAACTATTACAGTTCGATAGTGCGTGCTCTTTCTGCACCTCCTTCTCCCAGAGCCCGGACAGTGGTGTATTGATGGCAGATGTTGTGCACATCTCAGACTACTTCAAAGGCTCATCATACTCAGACTCTGCAGGCAGGATGTGGGTTACGCCTGATCTCACCGCAGAAGAAGAGATTGACAACCATCTCCCTACTTTAATATCCCGATCGAGAGCTCTGTGCCGCAACGATGTTGCCGGCGGCATTATCGAAAACATAGTCACAAATGTAATAGGAACAGGGCTAACTCTTGATGTAACGCTCGATGCAGAGCTATTGAATATTACTGACGAACAGGCGAATAGCTGGGCCCGTGCAGTAGAGCGCAGGTTCAAACTTTGGGCAAAATCACAAGATGCCGATAATGAAGCTAGAAAAAGCTTTGCTGCGCTACAGCAGCTTGGATTTACGTCACAGCTGAGAGACGGTGATGCATTTGCACTGCTGACAAATTATGACCGCCCCGGCAGCATATCAACGCTCAGAGTAGGGCTTATAGATGCATCCCGAGTTGGCGGTGCATACAGCATATATACATCATCCTCGGGGTCAGGGATAATCAAAGATAAAAACGGAACTCCTGCATATGTGCAGATGGTTACCCCCGAAGGCAATGAGCGAAAAATAAAAATACATCAGAAAGAAACAGGCCTTAGAAATATTGTGCACTCATATGTAGAATTGCGCCCCGGGCAGCCCAGAGGGCTGCCTTTCATAACCTCAATAATCCAGAAACTTAGGAAGCTTGAAAAATACAGTGATGCAGAACTTGGTGCCGCTGTAATATCTGCATTCTTTGTTCTGGCTTTCAAGAAGACCCCGTCAAAAGGAGGCCCAACACCTCCTTCATTTAAAGACATTATAGGTAATACCAAAGAGACAGATAATCCGACGACGGGCAGCAAAAATTTACACCTTGAGGAAGGTCAACAGGTAGACCTGGAAGAAGGTGAGGAGCTTGATTTTGTGCGCTCTGACCGCCCCAATTCTGGTTATTCTGCGTTTATCGAGGCGATGTACAGAGAAGTCGCGATATCACTGAATATCCCGTATGAGCTGCTTGTGAAACAATTCGGTCGGTCATATTCAGCATCCCGTGGTGCAATACACGAAGCCTTCAAGTTTTTTTTGAAGCTACGAGAAAATTTTGCTGATGAGTTTTGCCAACCGATATATGAGCGATGGCTCTACGAGGAGGTTGCTGAAGGAAGAATTTCAGCCCCCGGCTTTTTTACAGATCCACTTATCCGGCGCCTCTGGTGTGGTACCCGATGGATTGGCCCACCCAAGGGCATACTCGACGAATATAAAGAAGCAAATGCATCGAAAGTGCGCATAGAGACAGGTATAAGCACTCGTAAAAAAGAAGCTGTAAACTATGACGGCGGAAATATCGAAGACGTGCACAAGCAGCAGAAAAGGGAGAAGGAGATGAAGAAAGAGCTTGAGGAAAATATAGATGAGTAGGGCGATAACAGCAATTATGGCAACGTCTTGGGCGATTAAACAGGAATCGCTCGAATCGATGTATAAAATAGCTGACCGCAGAGATATCACAGAGGCATTACAGACACGCTCTGGGGAACCAGTGGCTGAGTCTATGACAGTAGAGAAGAGGGGGAATGTCGGCATTGTGCCGATCAGGGGTCCGATATTCCGCTATGCGAACGTATTGACAGATCATTGCGGGGCAACATCTCTACAGCGCCTGGCGAAAAATCTGCAAATTCTTGCTGATGATGAATCTGTAGACACAATAATCCTCGAAATAGATTCGCCTGGCGGACAAGTGGACGGCATCAGTGAGGTTGCTCGGCATATAAAGTCTATGAGAGCCGCAAAGAAAGTTGTTGCATATGTCGGCGGGTCGGGGTGTTCCGCAGCTTACTGGATAGCATCATCTGCAGAAGAGATTGTCATTTCTGATACTGCAGAGCTCGGCTCAATCGGCGTCGTAGCGACGTATGTGAAAGAAGATGCTGCGAACGAAGTGCAGATAGTCTCGTCTATGTCACCGAATAAGCGTCCTGATCTTGAGACTGATGAGGGCCGTAAGATTGCACAGGCGAATGTTGATGATCTTGCTGAAGTATTTATAGCAACCGCCGCTGCGAACCGTGGGCTTACATCAGAAGAGATGGTTGAGGCGGGCAACAAAGGGGGGCTCCGTGTTGGTAAAAAAGCTGTAGATAGCAAGCTTGCTGACCGGCTTGGAACATTAGAATCACTTATAGCTGAATATAAAAAAGAAACTACGGAGGAAAACATGGATATTGAGACCCTGAAAAAAGAGCATTCTGAAACTTATGCGGCCGCTGTCGCAGATGGTGTAATGAGAGAAAACAAGAGGGTGAGTGCAATTATCAAAAAAGCAAGTCTGCCTGGTTACGAGTCTATTGTTCAGGAAGCCCTCACTGATCCAAATACTTCTCTCTCGGATGTACTCGAGAAAGTTGTTGAAAAGCAGAGAACAGAAAACGCATCTGCATTGAAGGATCTTAAAACCGAAAGTGAGGCCCCCATCCCTGGCGGCGACACCTCTCCCGGAGATGAAGAGAAACACAGAACAAAAGTGTCTGCTGTAGCTGCTGAAGTCCTTAGCGAAATGACAGGAGGTATCGAGAAATGAGCATGAGCTTGTATGAAAACGATACTCTCGTATCTGCACAGCGTATCCCGATTATGAGATCAGTTGTAATAGCCTCTGGCGAGGTCCTTGAAAAGGGAAGCGTTCTCGGCCGCATTACCGCTACCGGTAAATATGTGCTCTCAGAGAGCGCCTCCGCAGACGGTAGTGAATCACCGGATGTTGTGCTTGCATCCGCTGTCGATGCCTCAACGGGCGACACCGCAGCGGATGTATACATTGCCGGTGCGTTTATTGACAAAGCTCTGAAATTCGGAGCAGGGCACACAGCAGAAAGCACATGGCACGGCTTGAGAGCAAAATCAATCTATATAATGAGAGGTGTATAAAATGGAATACATGAGTATAAGAGCGCTCTCTGAAGTTATTTCAGCTCGCACAAGAAAGAGTACGTTTCTTGCAAGGAAATACTTCGGATACGCTACCCCTCGGATAAAGCGTGTTACAGCAATCCGTATCGACGTAAAGAAAGGGAGTGAAAGGCTTGCTCCCCTTGTAAATCCTCTTTCAGGGAACCCGGTGTTTCAGCGTGATGGCTACAAGAGCATAAATATTGATATCCCCTTAATCGGCGGTGCAGTAGAGACTTCTATCGAAGAGATGTTCCGCTCGATGGAAGGGCAGCCTGAGGTTGTAAAAGATGACATCAGAGATATCTACAATACATTCCTTGACGAAACATCATTAATAGATGATGCGATCACAAGGACGGAAGAATACATGGCTGCACAGCTACTTAAGACTGGAAAATGTGTAGTAGAGGGTGTCGGGCCAGAAGGTACTAGAATACAGTTCGAGTTCGACTTCCAGCGTGATGTAAATCATCGTCTGATTCTTACATCAGGTTCCCAGTGGGGCGAATCTGATGTATCTCCATTTGATGACATCAAAACCGCAAGAATAGCATGTAGTGAGACGGGGGGCTTACTGCCCAATGTTGTCACAATGGGTGATACTGCCGTTGAGCACTTCCTTGCTGACCCGAAAGTTGCTAACCGTCTTGATAACAGAGGAATGGACTACGGTAAGCTTGCTCCTCAGGAACTCGACAACGATGTAACATACATCGGTTATGTAAGAGAGATCGGGCATATCTACACGTATGTAGCAAGCTATACTGACACCGACGGCTCGACCCAACGCTATATCCCTTCAAACGGTGTCGTACTGGGCAATGACAAAGCAGAAAACCGTACATACTACGGTGGTGTTGCTGTCAACCAAAACGATAAACCTGTCATCAAAAGCGGTCGCCGCATTGTAACTCCCTACATATCAAAACGCCAGCCCGTTACTCAGTCTGTTGATGTGAATTCCCGGCCCATGCTTACGCTGTCTGAGCCTGATACGACTTTTTATATGGAGGTGTAATCATGATCAGAGCTAAGTGCAGAGTTCGTATAAACAAAAAAGAATACAAAGCTGGCGCAGAAATACCTGGAAAGATTAAGCCGGCTGACAAGGAAAAGCTCCTCAAGGCAGATGCTATCGAAGTAATAAGATCTGTAGAAAAAGCCTCAGCTGAACCGGAAGAACCTGAAAATACTAAAGGAAAGGAACAAGAAACCCCTGTAAAGAGCTGAAGCTCATAACCCCTCCTAGCCGCCCCTGCGGGGCGGTGTGGAAAGCTTATGAGAGGTGAAACAGTGGAGATAGTGCAGATATTTCTGATGATTATACAGCTCACCGCCGCCGTTGTGCTTTTCCCCATCTGGCGGGCTATAACACGCCTGCAAGAGAGCATCGGCGAGCTGAAAGTCTTGCTTGCAAGAGACTACGTTACGAGAAAAGAGCACGATGCCTTGACTGAGAAAGTCTCAACTGAGTGGCGCCGTCTCTATGCGAAGATAGACGAGACGAGCTGTGACACATGCAAGAATTTCGAGAGGCGCTAACATGCTTACAGTGAGCCCATTTTTTGACGCAAAGATAGTCCAGCACTTTTCAGATACCGACTGGGACGCAGACCGCTGGCCGGACTTCTCCCCGGTCGAATTTGCATGTTCATGCTGCGGGGAGCTGTACTATGCACCTTATTATTTCGACTGCTTCCAAGCCCTCCGCTCCCGCCTCGGCGAGCCTGTGCGACTGAACAGCGCACACCGCTGCCCTTTACACAACGCACGTGTCGGTGGCGGGCTACGCTCACAACACAAGCGCCTCGCCGGCGACATTAGCCTCCGCTCCCTCTCAGACCCTCATAAACTTCTCCGCCTTGCATTAGAGACGGGCTTTCGGGGGTTCGGCTTCTACGGAACATTCCTGCATATAGATATGGGTCGCCCCCGGAAGTGGTGGAGTGATAGCGCCGGGCAGACATGGGGAGAGACCCCGTACACCTTTACCCCCCGCCTGGCGGCATAGGAGTAATAACGATGGAAGTGATGGATATAATAAAAGAGGGCGTAAATATCGGCGGAAACGCCATCGCCGGCGGCATATTCGGAGTTATTGGCGCCGTATTTACGGGTTTTCTTGAGTACTTGACACGCAAGCAGAAGCTCGAAGAGAAACGCCTGGATCACGAGCACAGGATGCAGATGCAGGACAAAGAGATAGAGATGTATAAACTGACGAGAGAAGCGGCAGATGACGAGCACGAACACGAGCTTGAGATAGCCGCCTCCGCCGCCTCCGCCGCCGGTATGACACTCGCATATAAAGACCAGATGACAGCCGGGAAGAGCTACAGATGGGTAGAGGCTGTAAAAACTCTTTTCCGCCCGGCTGTAACGCTACTACTCATCGCCGGCACATTCTACACGCTCTACAGCATAGTAACATGCCGTGCCTGGGTGAATGTACTCTCCGGCTCGACCGTCTCCGCCATTGCCGTAACTATCGTTGAATCAAACGTGTTCCTCGCAGCGACAGCGGTCGGCTGGTGGTTTGGCGACCGGGGTATGAAGCATACAAAAGGGGGGGTCAGATGACACTGAAAGACTTGATTAAGCACGATACAGCTTCGCTGATGAACACCTCCGAGTTTGCAGAGACAATAGACTGGAACGGCAAAGAGATTACAGTCGTATTTGATACAGACGAAGGAAACCCGCTCAAGTCTCTGAACGACATGAGTTCTCACGGCATAGTAAGCCGCAGAATCCGTCTCTATACCCCCGCCGACTCTTTTGATGAGAAGCCGGCGGAGCGCACGGCAGTGCAGATAGACGGTCGTTATTTCTACGTTGAAGCTGTCATCGAGAACATGTCCATGCTCGAAATCGAGCTGAAGATCGAGGAAGGGAGATGAACGTTAGAGACAAAGCCCTCCAGCTGAGGCTTGACGAAAAGGAGCTGGATCGGTTCCAGGCACTCATCGATAAATACCCCGAGCGTGTCACGAAAAGCACAATACGTGCTCTAAACCGTGCTGGGCAGGGCATAGTTACCGACACTAAGCGTGCGGTATCAAAAGAGTATACTGTCACATCTAAGGTAATCAAAGAGTACAGCGACTATAAAATCAGAAAAGCGAAATCTACAGAGCTCGAATACGAAGTACAGATAGGACGCAAAGGGCGGGCACGCAGAATCCCGCTTATCCTTGCAAAACACTACCCCCGGGGCGTGCGGAGAGGAAAGAACGCCCCTCCCATTGGCCTCACAGTAGAGTGGAAGAAGGGGCAGAAGTACAAGATCCCCGGGTCATTCACCGCCGATACCCCCGTCCGGGGGCTGAACATCTTCTCCCGTCAGCATGAGCGTGCAAGCCAAAGAGCTCACGGCAGAGAGCATATATACAAGCTTGTCGGGCAGTCGGTAGCGCAGATGATAAGCGGGAATATTGCTGATAAAGCGATGGAGAATGCCCGCACTCGTTTCGATAAAGAGTTCCGCCACAATATGGAAAAAGGGCATAAGTACGGGGGGAGCAAATGACTGTGTGGCGCCTTCTCACTGGGCTAAAAGAATTGATAGAAGAAGAGTTCGCAGACTGCGAGCTTTATTTCTATGACGAAAACTCAGGTGATAAAACAGCGACACTCAACGTGCACATTGGCACACTCAGCGAGCGTGACACAGACAGAGACTGGCCCCATGTGATAATCGGCCTCCCCGACGATGCAGAAGAGGGGGAAGAGACACACGATATTCCCCTGGTCATCGCCTGTGGAGCTTGCTCAGAGCCGCAAGCTGGCGACAAGGAGGGCGCTCTCTATGAGGCATTGCGTCTTGTCGAGCGTGTCAAGCTCGTGCTTATGCGTAATCTCATCGTTGCAAACTCCTTCCGCCTCCAGCTCCCCTTAAAATGGGGAGTAGAAGATATATCAAGCAGAACAACCGGCTACGCCCTCGCCGGCATCGAAGCAAAGTACAGAAGCGGGTCGAGCTATCCCGCTCTTAATACAGCAGAATAAAAACGGAGGAATAAATGTCTAAAACAGATGAAAAGAATGAAACGGCTAAAACATCAGCCAGGGCGAAGCCCAGACCTTCCGCTAAGGCGCCTGAGAAGGTCGTATATATCGGGCCGTCCCGCCCCGGCATCATGAACGGCAGTGCGCTCATCGGCGGGTACACGCCGGCGGCGCAGCGGCTCATCGATGCGGACAAGCGCCTTAAGCGGCTTTTTGTCCCCGTCTCCGGCGTGGCCAAGGCAAGGCAGGATATCAAAAAAGGCGGAGCGCTTAGTGAGCTCTGCAAAATCGCCCAGGGGGTTGAATAATGGCAGGGTATAAACACGGTATATACGTATCTGAAGAGCAGACGAGCCTCACCCCTCCGGTGACTGTCGATTCGGCAATGCCGGTAGTTTTCGGCACAGCTCCGGTCACCCTTGGCAACAGAGATAACGTTAACAAGCCCGTCATTTGCTACAGCTTCGAAGAAGCGGTTAACGAGCTTGGTTATGTAGATAAGTTCGATGCAGGCTACACGCTCTGCGAGATGATGTACGCTCAGTTCCGGCTCTATAATGTAGCGCCGGTTGTGTTCGTCAACGTCCTCGACCCTGTATCACACACAGCAGACGTAACCGGCACAGACTACACCCTGGCCGGCGGCGTTGCCACAGTCGAAGCTTACGGCATCATGCTTGAGACGGTCACAGTAAAGAGCTCTGATGAAGTCACTACATATGTGCTCGACACAGATTACTCTCTGAGCATCGACTCCGACGGATATATGCTCGTTACAGCACTCGACGGGGCTATAGCAGACACAGACACTGTAAAGATAGCATACACAAAGCTTGACCCCTCAGCTGTAACATCGAGCGATGTTGTCGGCGGTGTCGATGTGTCGACCGGCAAGAAGACCGGCCTCGAGCTTGTTGATGAAGTATTTCCCCGCTTCCGCATTCCCCCCGGCCTTTTACTCGCCCCCGGATACAGTCAGGACCTCGAGGTCGCTGTAATGCTCTCTGCGAAGGCAGAAGGGATAAACGGTGTTTTCCGGGCAACTGCGATAGCTGATCTTGATGATGTGTCTATTGAGAAGTACTCAGACCTCCCCGCTTATAAGCAGACTAACGGCCTGGTCGATGAGGACCTCGTGCTCTGTTGGCCTAAGCTCGCCGTCGGCGGGCGTGAAATGTGGTACTCGACCCACCTTGCCGGGCTCATCGGCTACACTACTGCGCAGGATGACGGCGTACCGTATCGATCTCCGAGTAACCAGAACCTCAGCATCACCGGCGCAGCACACCACGGCGCTGAGGTTATCCTCACGCCCGAAGAGGCAAACTATCTCAACGGTCAGGGCATTGTAACAGCGCTGAACTGGACAAACGGCTGGGTTGCGTGGGGCAACAGGACAGCGGCATACCCTGGTATTACAGACCCGAAGGACACGTTCATCCCCGTCCGTCGCATGTTCAGCTGGAACACAAACGTCATAACGCTTACGTACTGGCAGCATGTAGATTTCCCAATCCGCCGGCGTGACATAGAACGCATAGTCGACAGCGAGCAAGTGAGGCTTAACGGCTTGACGTCAAGGGAGTTCATCCTCGGCGGGCGCATCCTCTTCCGCCCCGAAGAGAACCCCATTACTGATCTCATGGACGGAATCATTCGCTTCCGTCTCATGCTCGGCATAGCGACACCGGCACGTGATATCGAGTTCATACTCGAATACGACCCCGGCTACCTCGAAACCCTTTTTGCATAAGGAGATAAAATGGAAAGAGTAACAGCATTCAAAGTATATGATAAAGGCGATGAGCTTCTCGGCGTCGTCGATGCAACACTGCCCAGCGTTGAGGCGATGAGCGAAACTGTCAAAGGCGCAGGCCTCGCCGGCGAGATAGATACACCCTCCGTCGGACTCTTCGGCTCGATGACGCTTGCGCTGAACTGGCGTACTGCTGAGAAGCAGGCGGCAAAGCTCAACGAACCGAAGACCCAGGAGCTCACCCTCCGGGGCTCTATACAGGACTTCGACAAGGCGACCGGCGAATACCGCC
Organism: Limisalsivibrio acetivorans; assembly: GCF_000421105.1. Taxonomy (NCBI): domain Bacteria; kingdom Pseudomonadati; phylum Deferribacterota; class Deferribacteres; order Deferribacterales; family Geovibrionaceae; genus Limisalsivibrio; species Limisalsivibrio acetivorans. The sequence continues at coordinate 1,153,551 of NZ_ATWF01000001.1, read as the reverse complement.
ATGTCCCGTATAAAGTGTATGTGAAGGGCCAGCCGAAGAAGCTGGAAGGCGGGAAGTTCGAGCCTGGGGCATCGATGGATGTACCCCAGGAATTCGAGGTCATCTATGTCAAGAAAGAACTCGACGGCGTCGAAACCCTCGAGCTTGACAAGTACAACTATATATACAGGGTAAACGGCGTTGACTATCTCGCAGACATCCGCACAAATCTGGGCATGTAGGGGGTAAGATGATGGCAGAAGTAATCAAGCTTGAGCATCCTGTTGTTGTCGAAGACAAGACGATAACAGAGATTAGTATCAGGCGGGTAAAAACTGGGGATGTAATAGCGACAAAAGATGCCGGAGATGAAACAGACATCACATTCGCACTGGCTGAACGCATTACGGGACTCAAAACTAACGAGCTTGCTGAACTCGATATCGCAGACTACAGCAAGGTCTACAAGAGGCTTTCCGATTTTTTGGCACCGTTGATGGCATAGAGAGGGGTTTCTTCGGGCTCGTTACAGCTGATATCTGTGACGAGCTTCTGGAGGCTCTGCTTCGTCTCTCTATGCTTACTTACACAAGCGCAGAGTTCTACGCAGATATGACTCCGGAAGGCTTTAGGAAATCGCTTGAGATATGTTCTATTGCTTTAAATCGTTGACCCCTTCAAGGAAAAAGTAAATTGCATGTAAAGGTATCGAAAGACAGGGGAATACAAGTAATGCTGAGAAAAAGGCTCCCAAGGGTATTAAGTGCAACGGTGTTACATTGTCTGTGTGGTTAATAAGAAGGGCGCAGAGCGCAATTATATAGCTGAAAAAGTAGATAAGATAAGGATTTGTGAGAATGGAAAATCTTTCACTTACAGTAGCCATAGGCGCCTCCGTGGGCGGTTTTATTAAAAATATAAGCCGGGCGGGACGCTCTGTCAAGCAAATGGGCTTCGACATTGACAAGCTGAAAGACAAGCGTCTTGATATCGATAGATATCGTGATCTCGGAAGCTCGATACAGAAATCAAAGCACAAGATAGCCGACATGGTGGCAGAGCACGCTAAGCTCACAGCTGAGATCAAAGGGGGCGGACGTGTCACGATGTCGCAGATAACTAAACAGAAAAAGCTATCGCGGGAAATCGGCGACACTAAAAGAGAGGTAGAGAAAAAGAAAAACGAGCTCAACGAGCTTACTGCGTCGATGAAGAAGAACGGCATAAGCGTTGATAATCTCGATAAAGAGTACGACAAGCTCGGCCGGAGTGTAAAAGATCTTGAGGTTAAACAGAATCTAAAACTTGAAAAACAGCAGTTCGGCAAGGATCTGCGGGCGGAGCGTGAGAGCATTCTCAATGATGCATTCTCGCTCGGCGCTCTTGCGATGACAGTCTCTGCTCCTGTCAATTTATCTATAGACAAGCAGGAGTGGATGAATGAAATCGGCAAAAACGTAAAAGGCCTGGACACAGAGAAGGATGTAAAGCAGATGGAGCTCGCAGTCCGTGGGATAGCGACGGAGTCGATACTCTCAGCCCAGGCTGTGGCCCGTCTTGCATCAGAAGCGGGCAAAATCGGGATGGGAAAAGACGAAGCTCTAGAGTTTGCGAATGTTGCCGGCAAAATGGCGGTAGCGTTCGATCTCACAGAAGATCAGGCAGGGAGCTCAATAACAAAGATTATTTCAACGATGGGGCTTTCTATAGACGAAGTTTCAGAGCTGGGCGATGCAATCAATCATGTCGGCGATAATACCGGCTCAAATGCAGCAGAAATAACAAAGATAATACAGCGTAACGGAGGGCTCATACGTTCTACGACGGGCCTTGCGGCCAACGAGATCGCCGCCCTTTCCGGCGCCTTTGGAGCCGCCGCTCCGAATACTGAAGCCGGCGCAACAGCGCAGAAAAACTTTGTACTTGCTCTTACTTCAGGCTCCTCGGCTACTGCTGCACAGCAAAAAGCACTTGAGCAGCTTGGTTTCAGCGCAGAAGGCATGGCGAGCAGGATGCAGAATGACGCAAAGGGAGCTATACAAGATCTTCTATCGAGTCTTTCTGCACTTGACGATAATCAGCGAAGTGCTGTCATGTCAGACATGTTCGGCAAAGAGAGTGTTGCGCCTATTGCCGGCTTAGTGTCAAATCTCAGCGAGCTTGAAAAGACCTTCGGGCTCGTGTCGGATGAAGCGTCGTACGCAGGGAGCATGCAGGGCGAGCTTAACAGAAAAAACTCTACAGCTGCTGCAAGTATCGCTAAGCTTAAAAATAATCTAACAGAGCTGGGATACATAATCGGCGATGCTTTTCTGCCGGTTCTCAATAAAAGTGTAAGTGCACTAAAATTTTTCATGAGCATTGCACAAGATACATTAAACAAAATGCCTCTTTTCTCAAAAGCTTTTGTTGTCGGCGCAACAGCGCTTCTTGCTTTCAAAACAGGAGCACTGGCCGGGCGAGTTGCGGCAAATCTTTACAAAGAATCGATTAATGCAATCAAATCAACTATGTATCTGACTGGCAAAGCATATGCTGTACTATCTTCTAAGCAGACATATCTCACAGCAAAGACATGGCTCGCTACAGTTGCGATAAAAGCACAGAATATTGCACTCAAATTTGGAGGCTGGGTAAAAGCAAGCACACTCATGAGTGTGTATCGTGCCAAGACTGTTACTGTAACAGCTGTGACAAAGGGTCTTACTGCCGCCCAGCGCATGCTGAATTTTGCTATCCTCTCAAGCCCTATCGGATGGGTTGTCGGCGGTATAGCCGCCCTCGCCGCCGGCATCGTCTACGCTTACAAGAAGTTTGATGTATTCCGAAGCTTCATAAATTCAACATGGGAGCGCATCAAATCCTTCGGTGCGGGGATAAAGAACCTGGCCGGCATAATCTGGCAGTATCATCCGGCCAATCTACTGATGATAGGCTTTGATAGAATGAGGGAATTTATATCTAGTATCAACTTGTTCGAATCCGGCAAAAAGATACTATCTACACTCACCGCCGGCATTAAATCGACTCTTTCCGCACCTATTGATGCAGTTAAGGGTGCATTCGGCAAGATGCGTGAGTTCCTTCCTTTTTCCGATGCGAAGAAGGGGCCCTTATCAGATCTCACGGCCTCCGGCTCATCGATACTTTCGACCATCGCTGCCGGCATGGAGAAAAAAGCCGGTGTGCTCCCCGTCATCTTGAGCAAAGCATTCACAGCAATAGAGAAGGCCGGACTTGATATTGAGACGCCGCTTTCCGCCGTTTTTAACAAGAATGTCACGGAAGAGCGGAAATACAGCAATACAGAAGAACATATATCAAGACATACAGAAGAGCTGAAAGAGAAGCATATAGAAGAGCAGCAGAGTGTATCACCTCGTTCCCTCCCCCTCGCCGTGCCCCCTTCTCGGGGGCACGGTGCCTCTTTTACGGTGAACTATTCCCCGCATATTACAGTAAGCGGCACGGCAGAGAAAGAGGATATCACAGCGGCTCTTATAGAGAGTGAAGGACGCCTCAAAGGCGTGCTCCCCGAGCTTATCAGGAAGCTGATAGCAGAGATGGAGATAGACACGGAGAGGCGCAGCTATGCGTAGTGTAATCACCTCTGCGGGTGAAACGTGGGATATCATAGCCCGCCGTGAGCTCGGCTCAGAAAAGCTAATGCACAAGCTTCTGGAGGCAAACCCTGAACATGCAGATACAGCCGTTTTCTCCGGCGGCGTTCAGCTGCGCATCCCTGAGGCATCCCTCCTCCCATCTACTCCAGTCCTCCCCCCATGGAGGAGAAAATGAGGAGAGTAAGGGTACAGCTGAAGTATGACAACAGCGATATCACAGCAGACATTGCACCGATGCTGCTGTCTTTTACTTATACTGACCAGGCTTCCGGTTCTGCCGATGATATCTCTATCACCCTTGAAGATACCGCCGGCCTCTGGCGCAACGGTTGGTTCCCCGAAAAGGGCGCAACGCTCACTGCCGGCCTGCACTGTTTTGAGTGGCTCCGCAACGGTGACGATGCATATCTGAGCTTCGGCGAGTTCAGCATCGATGACATCACACTCTCCGGCCCTCCCTCTACTGTACAGATAAAAGCTGTTTCGGCGCACATCGACAAGTCATTCAGAACAGAGAAAAAAAGCAGTTCACACGAGCAGATAACGCTAAAAGAGATGGCCGGGAAATACGCCGCAGAAAGCGGTTTTTCTCTATTCTACGATTCAGAGTATAACCCTCGCTTCGAGCGCATCGACCAGCGGAGTGAGAGCGACCTCGGCTTTCTCGATAGAGTCTGCCGGGCAAACGGCCTGAGACTGAAAGTAACAGAGAAGCGTATAGTCATCTACAGCGCCGCTCTCTACGATGCCCGCTCGCCGGTCCTCATGCTTTCCCCTTCTCACCCGCTTACCGGCTGGAGCTTTCGGAGCAAAGCACATGACGTGTATTCAGCATGCGCAGTAAAATATTGGGATGCTGAAACAAAGTCATCAAAGTTCCATACCTTCACCCCCTCCTCCCCGCCACCGGTGGGGAGTACGTTGTATGTCAACGCCAGGGTCGAATCCCTGGCCGAGGCGGAGCAGAGAGCAAAGAAGGAGCTCAGAGCAAAGAATAAGGAAGAGGTCGCAGGAGACATCAAAATGATAGGCGAGCCTGCGGCGGCCGCCGGGCAGAACGTTCAGTGCGCCGGCTTCGGTGCATTCGATGGAACATACTCTATTGAGAAAGCAGTGCACTCTGTAACACGTTCTGGCTACACGACAAGCTTAAGCATCAAGAATACACTGGAGTATTAAATGGATACAGATACACGCAGGCGCATAGAAGAGCTTGAATCACTTGTAAAGAATATAGCCCGCCCCGGGCGTGTGACAAACATATACCCGGCAAAAGGTACGGTGCGGGTTGAGTTCGCAGAAAGCTACGGTCTTCTCAGCTACGAGCTCCCCGTTCTCGTCGGCAAGACGCAGGACGACAAGCACTATCATATGCCTGACATCGGCGAGCATGTCCTTTGTGTTTTCCTCCCCTCGGGGCTTGAGCAGGGCTTTGTCATCGGCTCCTTCTACTCATCTGTAGACACTCCCCCCGCCGCCACGGAGAACAAGCATCATATACGGTTCAGTGACGGCACATGGCTTGAGTACGACCGTGCGTCTCATCATCTGCGTGCAGATGTTGTCGGAGATGTAACGATACGCAACGATGGCAACACTCTTGTAGACTCCGGCGGAGATATAACCATGAAAAGCCCGTCTCTCGTTACTATAGACGCCCCTGAAACTGTAACGACAGGCAAACTAAGGGTGGAAGGCCTTCTAGAGTATATGGCGGGGATGATGGGCTCCGGCGTGGCCGCCACCGGCGCACTCGGCCCCGTCTCTGCCAAGATAACAGGATATCTTGAAGCAACAGAGATAAACAACGAAGAGGGCCTCGTATTCAGCCAGCACCGCCACGGCGGTGTAATGTCCGGCGGTGATGAATCAGGAGGGCCGGTATGATAGGCAGTCTCGGCGATGTAGTCTTTGAGGTCTCATCAACCCGTGTGCGCACTTTCGATGCTCTGCGCAGAGAGCACTCTGCGAAATATGCGAAACACGAAATCCTCTCCGGCAAGCCCGTGCTGGAGCATACCGGTGGCGGCAATACAAAGATAAGCTTTACGATGCAGTTTGTATCCTCCCTGGGTGTGAACCCCATCGATGAACTCGCCCGCCTCCGCTCCCTCCTCGATGCCGGCGAACCACTCCCTCTGTTCTTCGGTGATAAGCAATACGGAAAGTACTGTATCGAGAGCATCTCAGAGACTCATAAGACGATAGACAACCAAGGGCGTACTCACACGGCAGAGGCGCAGGTGTCGCTCATCGAGCACACAGAGACAGTCATCAAGTCCCGTGCAAAGGGAGACGACGAATACATAGACGGATGGAGACGATGAAAGAGATATCACGCTTCAGCATCAAAGATATAGCGTTCTTTCCGGGCGGCCATCACGATATATTCCAAAACGTTGCCACGATTATTACGACAACTAAAGGGTCGGTTCCACTCGATAGAGATTTCGGCATCTCGGGAACTTTCCTCGATTCACCCGCCCCTGTCGCACAGGCAAAACTCCGGGGGGAGATCGTCTCAGCTATAGAGATGTACGAGCCCAGGGCGTATGTAACCGGCGTGTCGTTCCGGGGGGATGATGACGGCCGGCTCTGGCCGGTCGTACAAATAGGAGTGAAAGATGAATATTAAGGACCTGACAGATATAACATTCTGCGAGACTAATCCCGGGGAGATAGAGAAAGAGATAATCAGCACATTTGAGCAGCTCGCAGAGTCTACGCTGTACCCCGGCGACCCCGTCCGCCTCTTTCTCGAGGGACTGGCATACGTCATTACTCAGCAGAGATATCTGATAGACGCCACAGCGAAGCAGAATCTTCTTGCGTATGCGGGGGGTGATAATCTTGAGCACCTGGGCGCATTTCTCGGCGTCTCCCGCCTTCCTGAGGCCTTCGCAGAGGTCGATGTAGAGTTCAGCAAGAGCCCGAATTACGCCGGCGCTGTCACTATCCCCCAGGGCACGAGAGTATCGCCGGACAATCAAATATTCTACGAGACAATCGAGTCCGGGGAGATAGCAGCAGGTGAGAGTACTGTCACACTCCGCTGCCGCTGTCAGATGCCCGGCAGTGCGTATAACGGCTTCTCAGCCGGACAGATAGCTCTGCTTGTCGATCCCGTGGCATACGTTGCCTCGGCAGTGAACACGACAACTAGCCTGGGCGGAGCGGACGCAGAGACAGATGAGCATCTGCGTGACAGAATACGCATCGCCCCCGAGCAGTTCAGCAACGCCGGCCCTACCGGCGCATACGTATATTATGCAAAATCTGCACACCCCGATATTGTTGATGTTTCTGTCACATCCCCTTCCCCCGGGGTGATCAACGTTTATCCCCTAAAAGCCGGCGGCGAACTGCCCGATGCGGCTGTTATCTCCGCCGTTGAGGACCTCCTCTCCGGCGAGAAAGCCCGCCCCCTGACAGACAGTGTATCTGTGCTTACGCCGACAGCCGTGAACTACGATATCGATGTCACATACTATATAGAGACCTCAAAAGCAGGGCTCACAGAAAGCATCACAGCCGCCGTTGAAAAAGCGGTAGACAAATACGTTGAGAATCAATCAGAGAAGCTCGGACGAGATATCAACCCCACTGAACTGATATACCGGCTCTATTCCGCCGGCGTTAAGCGTGTCGAGGTAACATCGCCTGTATTTGCGATTCTCACAGCTGAGCAGGTAGCCCAGCTCGGCACACGTACGGTAGCTTTTGGGGGCTACGAAGATGAGTAAACGACACACTGAAGTGAGCCTCCTCTCCCTTCTCCCCGGCTCTATTCGCCGTGACGGAAGAGTAAGCGCCGCCGCCTCTGCCGTTGAGCGGCTCTTGAAACAGACGGGGGCGGATATCTCTGCTGTCAGCATCTATCCGGCAATTGACAGTCTATCAGAAGAGGTCCTCGACTATCTTGCGTGGCAGTTTAATCTGTCCGGCCCCGAAGGCTGGTCCCTCGCCCTCGATGTCGAGCCGAAGCGCAGGCTCATCAAAGAAGCAATCGAGCTGCACCGACACAAGGGGACACCATACGCTGTCCGGCGTGTCCTCGAGATCCTCGGTCTCGAGGGGCGGATAGAAGAATGGTTCGATTACGACGGAGAGCCGTACACATTCAGAGTGCATATAGACGTCAGCGACAGGCCGTACACCGAGGAGCTGGACGCAAAGCTCGATGAGCTCATCACGGCGCTTAAGAACGTCCGCAGTTGGTACACAGTGCTTGTCTACGTCACATCCCGCTCATCTGCATTCTTCGGTAGTGCGCTCATCGGCGGGGAGGCTGTAACAGTCTGGCCATGGATCGCTGCCGGCAAAAGCGTTCAGAGCCCGCTTTATTTTGGCGCAGAATTTATAAGCACAGAAACAACAGCGGTTTACCCGCCGGGAGGATAATATGTCATACTACACGATTTTAACAGATGTCGGCCGGGCTAAGATAACAAACGCCCACGCCACCGGGGGCTCAGTCGTCATCACAGAGCTCGCCCTCGGCGATGGGGGCGGAAGCTACTACGAGCCTGCAGAGACGCAGACAGCTCTTGTCAATGAAGTACACAGAGGCACAGCGTTGCTCACAGTCGATGCTGAGAACCCGTCCTGGCTTATCGCAGAGCTTGTAGTCCCCGCCGGGACGGGCGGCTTTACCGTCCGGGAGGCGGCCATATTTGATGATGCCGGGGATATGCTCGCCGTCGGCAAGTACCCCGAAACTTACAAGCCGACGCTTGATGAAAACAGCGGTAAAGACCTGCACATAAAGATGATAATCGAAGTTAGCAATACATCGAATATCACGCTCAATATCGACCCGTCTGCGATCTTTGCGACTGTCGAGTATGTTGATAACAGAGATAATGAACTGATAAGCCGTATATTTTACGCAGGAGGTAGATGATGGAAAAAATATTAGGACAAGTCCGTCCGGCGGCGGATACTGACACAACGCTTTATACGGTACCGGCTGGAAATAAAGCGCAGGGTGATATCTTTGTAATAACGACCGACGGAGGCGGGACTGTATCTATTGCGCTTGTACCGTCGGGTGAGTTATTGAGCGATAAGCACTGGATAGCTTACAGTGAGCCGGCATCTGAGTTAAACGGCATTTCAAGAGTATGTCTCGGCTCGGGGGACAGCGTTGTCGTGCATGCTAGTACAGATACTATATCTGTCACCTTGTGCGGCCTGGAGATGTCATAATGAGTATAATAAAAGCACCCGCCGGCGGCGGAACTTTCAGATATATCAAGAAAAAAGATTACGACCCGGTAAAGCATATACTTTTTGATCTATCTACTCTTGGTCTCTCAGCAGGAAATCTGCACAATTACGCATGGCAGAAGAACGGCTCTGTGCCGACGACTGCACCTCACCCCCTCGCCGCATCTGTCAATGATAAGTATTATCACATCAGGCAGGCGACCGGCGATCTTGAAGAATACGACCCACAAACTGGGGTTTGGGCAATTAGAGCAAGCATGCCATCTCCCAGCGATGGCTGTGCTGCCTGTGCCCTTGGTGATAAGATATACGTCTCAGGCGGCTTCGATGACAGAAATGCAATGCGTATCTATGATACATCGACAGACACCTGGACTATCAACTCTACAGCTCTCGACAAAATGCGTATGGAGCATACTATGGCAGCTGGTAGTGACGGCAGACTATATCTGTTCGGACACTATCATCTTGATGCAGAGGATATTAACAATACTGTCTACGACCCGACTACTGACACATCGTCAGCTATCGCTCCGCTCCCGATTAGTAGTGATATACGTTATTCTGCCGCCGTCTCAATCGGAGACGATATATATATCGTCGGAGGCGAAGGGTCGAGTAATTCGAGCTTATATGCTTACGTCTGGAGATATGCCCCCACATCGGACACTTATGAAACAGTATCTGCGATGCCGGGAGCAAAATACCAGCATGCGCTTGTTGCCGTATCCGGTAAATTAATTGCGATCGGCGGTGTAAGCACATCTGATGTCTATGAGTATGACCCGGCTGGAGATCGATGGATAAAGGCCTCAAGTCTAGTGAGCGCCGGCACAGAGCATGCAGCTGCAGTTATCGCTGATCGTATATATATGACAGACAGCTCAGGCTCATTCTACGAACACGATTCTGAGCGAAATATATTAGTAATGGAGGTCGCATAATGTACACATATACAATTGATGCTCAAAATCAGATACACATATCAGGCGCAGTTGAAGCGGTTATACCTAAGGACCCTGGGACCGGTGATTTTTTCGCAGATGCGGCATCTGCCCAATCCTTCGCTGAGGACTGGATTGCGGCTCGTACGCCTCAGCCCAGGCCGGCGCTTGTTGTAACTTCTGTCAGTTCTGATGATTCAAGCGCTCAGGTGGAAGAGGGAGAAATCACTATTTTACAGGGGCATTCTGTCACTGCAGGTGTCGAAATACAGCTGTCCGGGGCTCTCTACACAAACTTCTCCGGCACTTTTCGGATGCCGGTGCGGACTAAAGACGGCAGGGAGATGTTTGCGCTTGTCAGTATTTCTGCCGGGACGGGACAAGTGACGATACCTTTCGACTCATCAGGGCACTACGAAATTACAGAAGCAGGGATAAACGAGCGGCTTCCGGCGTCTCAACAGCTCTCGTTTGAAGGCTTCTCTGTATACGTAGTAGTCTAATATCACGCCCGCTCAGCTCTTCGCTGAGAGGTTCTGAGCGGCTCAAAAAAGGAGTAATATAATAATGAATGTCAATGTAATGATACCTGTTCTTATCTTTATCGCCGGTGCTGCGCTTCTTGTTTCTGTCGCCCTGGCTGTGCTCAAAACAACCGGTGTTATCGCCGCCGGCTGGGCCTGGGTTCTTATGCCCTTTTTATCGGCATTCTTTCTGCTCGTGCTGTACTTCGGCGTCGCTGTCTTGGTCGGAAGGAGGCGGTAACTATGCGGGTTCTTATCGTCTTCGCTTTTATGTTGTCAGTGCTCCTGAGCGCAGTATTTGCCGGCTTTAAACTTGCCGGCACGCTGCCGCTCTGTTGGGGGTGGGTTCTTATGCCGGCAGTCGCCGGCTGGCCCTTTGGCGCTCTCATCGTGCACAGCGCGAGGCGTTAGCGATGAAGCAGACGCTCATCGCTCTCGATCAGTTCATCAACACGCTCATCCCCGGCGGCTTCGCAGACGAAACAATCTCTGCCCGCTCCTGGCGTCTCCGCCGCCGCCCCGGCTGGGGCCTCCTCCGCCTTTTCATAGACGGTCTGTTCTTCTGGCAGGATGAGCACTGCAAAGCATCGTATCTTGGCGAGCGCATGCGTGCACACTTCCCGCCGGAGTACAGAGAACGGTTGCGGAGAGAACAGCGGCTTAATTAGCAAGATAGGTATCCATCAGGGAAGGCTAAACCGCTGCCGGCTTTATATGACTTGTGTCGACTGAGCGTTGCGCCTTCTGAAGATCATAAGACATCTGGAGGTTAAGCCATAGCTCAGGGCTTGTACTGAAATACTTTGCAAGCCTTACAGCCACTTCGGGGGTTATCCCTCTGCGCATGTTGCATATCTGGTTAACAGTGCGGAATGAAACGCCTATGGATTCTGCAAGTTTTTTCTGCGACAGCCCTTCTGTTTCATCTATATACAGCTCTTTCAAGATTTCGCCGGGGTGGCTTTTGGTTCTATTCACTTTTATACGCTCCATATCAGCCTCCTAATGATAGTCAATTATCCTTACATCCAGGGCGTTCTCGTCCTCAAAGCGGAATATAATCCGCCACTTTTTATTTATACTTATGCTCCAGAAACCCTGAAGCTCCCCCGACAGCTTATGAAGCCTTCGCCCTCCCAGGGCGCCAAGGTCTTCCACCACAGATGTCTCATCTAAAAGGTCAAGCAGGAGCAGTGCCTTTCGTATAATCTCCTGAGGAAACTTCTTGCTGTAACCGTCAACATAGAGCTTCCTTGTTTCTTTATCGGCAAAATTGACTATCATAAGTAAAACTATAACCATACAGGTTATATGTCAACAGGTATCCGGAGACAAAGAAGGCTCCCTTATAAGGAGCCTTCTATCTCTATACTTCAGCCTAAGAGGTCACTCTTAAACAGCAGGATGAGCCCGTCGTCTGTTGTCACCATTGGTTTTAGCCTGCCGAAGGAAACCTCCCTGAGGAGCTCCGCCATGCTCTTCCCTGTGGCCTCCGCCGCCTCTGCAAGGGTAAGAATCTCTTCGCCCTCCTTCCGTCCGTATGCGTCAGCGATGTCCGAGTATATTTTGTTAATTATTTTGTCTCTCAGGTGGGGAGATGTGCACTGGTCGATGAAGTAATGGAGCTTGCGCAGCCTTTCGGGGGACTGTCCGAGATACTTGCTGTAGTCGGGTTTCGGCGCATCGGGCAGAGGACCTCGCATCTCTTCGGAAATGGGGGCATCATCTCGTCTCAGGATGGGCTCCATGTATTCCCTCATGCCGGGATGGCAGCTCTCCAGAAAAGCATCCACAGCACTCTGCCCCCGCCTAATAACAAATTCATCTTTATTCTTCGATTCCAGCTTGTTCAGCACCAGATCGGCGGCAAACTTGCGGAACTCTTTCGCACGTTCAGACTTGATGAAAAAGCCGAGATAGATTACGCCGAGTTTTGTCCAGTAGGTGAACTTTCTTGAAGGTATCTTTCCTGCGTTTGATTTTGTTGCGCAAGATATAAAATGGATACCTTCAGTTAATTCATCTTTGTGGCGGATCTTTTGGTTTCGAATATTGCTAGGGGCTACCCCATAACCTTTAGCCACTTCTTTAGTTGGCATCAGGTACGTATGCTGCTGATCTTTGATAACGTTAAGGTCGATACTTCCGTATGATACGGTGATAGGGCTGGATTCTCTCATATTGAGCCTCCTACGTGATTTAATCCGGAGGCTCATCTGCTTGTCAGACAGAAAAAGCCCCGGTGTTGACAATGGCCTCACGTAGGAATAGCCACCCCGAACCTTACGGACACGGGACACCGGAGCATCTTTAACCCTGATTTTAATCAGGGGTAACTTGGCAAATGTCGTTTTGAGCTGCCGTAAGGAACGGAAACGGCATCCGCCTACGTGAAGGTTTTTGTCACCCTCAGTATATGCGGAAATAATTATTCATGTCAAGAATACTTCACGAGGCGGCTCAGCACCAGATCGGCGGCAAACTTCCGAAACTCCTTTACTCAAATACAGCAGTATTTCAATACTGACTTCTTTCAGGTATTTACATAAAGGAGTTAGATGCTTGTAAACTATATCTGGAGGGTCGCAAATGAACGCTGACAGCATCAATACAATAGTGCGTATATTCAATGACAATAACATCACAAGCAAGGGGAATATCACAATTAATATCTATGCTAACACATCAAGGTGTAGTAAAGCCCAGCGAATCATAGATGATATCAGGGCACACCTGGACAAAATCGGCCGCTCAGAACTCTGGCTTCGCGAGTTCTGGCAGAGAGAGTCAGGTGAGCTTTACCCTCCCCTTGAGGCATGCTCATACGACGAGCTATGTATACTCTACTCGTTCGCTACATCATTCCAGCGGCACGATATTTAAGTGTAATACGAGTGTAAATCATGTGTGCAAGTGTAATGTCATGTTCTTTAAATTACTAATGCCGAAGGGGGGAATCGAACCCCCACAGTATTGCTACTAACGGATTTTGAGTCCGTCGCGTCTACCAATTCCGCCACTTCGGCTCCAAGGAAAAGCATTCTATGTTCCTCTTATAACACTGTCAAGAAAAAGCAACTTATCTCTAATTATATATGCTTAGATAAAACGTATGCTATAATAACATACATATTAACTGTAAAACTTGAGAGCGCTAAATACCTATTCGAATGACAACAATGTTACATTTAGACTGTAAACCGGAAAGTTAGTCAATATATGCAGGAAATAATATTTATTCAATTACCACAAGAAATTAACATAAATTTTTATGGCACTCAAACCCCTGATATGCAAGGGATACAGAGCAGTGTAGCACGCTTGGTTAAAATTACCTTGAATAAGCTGTGCGAAGGGCTTAGAGTTATGTTAGAGTAAAAGTAGAGAAGTTACTCTTTTTTAAGAAAGCGCATTTATCGTGCTAAAAAAATACTAGACGAATATCTTTAGGAGGTTCCTTATGATGAGGACAAACAAAAAAGGCTTTACGCTCATTGAACTTCTTGTGGTTGTAGCGATCATTGGTATACTTGCCGCAATTGCTATCCCTCAGTTCTCCAAGTACCGTACAAGAGCTTATAACTCTGCAGCTAACTCCGACCTTAAAAACCTTCAGACTGCCTGGGAAGGTTTCTACACAGACTATGCTCAGTATCCTGATGCTCAGGCTGTAAACGACAAAGCTTACGATAACGCAGACTTTTCACCCTCAGCAAACGTGTTGTGGGGTAGCACTGCCGGCGCTAACAACCAGTCTTATGGTGCTGCTGCTAAGTCCACTCCCGGCGACATTCTTTATGATGTTACTTCAGATGACTCTATTATCGGCTCCACTGACGACACTAAGGGTGATAAACTTGTAGCCGGCGATATTCCCGCTGCTCCCTAATCGTAACTTTATCAACATGCTAAACAAACCGAGCCGGGCTTTATGCCCGGTTCTTTTTTTATACTTATTCAATTGATAATAATTATCATAAGGTAAGCCGCAATAACTGTGTTATTATTTATATAAGTATCCAAATATCGAACTTTAACTACTATCTATATACCAGACCGTCCGGTTACTCTGAACCTTATCTGAAGCATCTATCTGTGCGGGTGTGTATGTACCGTGTTATCAACAACTATCCGGCTTATAGCCTTCAGGAGGCAGAGTATGTTTGCTAAATCTAAAGGTTTTACACTTATTGAACTACTTGTTGTAGTTGCTATAATCGGCATTTTAGCAGCCGTTGCAATACCCCAGTATGCCAAGTTCAGGGCAAGAGCGTATAACACAACTGCAAAATCCGACCTCAGTAACTTCCGTACTGAAGTTGAATCCTTTTTTGGTGAGCATGACAGGTATCCCGATCCCTTCGCCCCTGCCGCAGGAACATTGACACTCACCGACGGTGTTAATTCTTCTGAGTTTGTGGCATCAAGCGGCACCTATATCGGTATGAAGACTGCGAACAGCAACCAGTCCTGCGGTGTTGGCGTTAAGAGTATGAGAGGGGATTATATATTCACCTATAAAACTCCCAGCCCTGCAATCACCGAAACAGCATCGCTGATAGGCTATGTTATTCAGAATATCGACGTTCCGGATCCGTCATAATTATGTAGATTAGAGTTTCACAGGCTTTTGCAAGTGTAGCTGATTGGTGTATAATATTCTCATGATAAGGATAGAATCGCTGAAGAAGCGCATTAAAAAGAAGACGGTTGTGGACGGTCTGGACCTTCATGTGGGGAAGGGCAAGGTTTTCGGCCTCCTTGGGCCGAACGGAGCGGGCAAGTCCACAACCATTAAAATGATCCTGGGATTTCTACGCCCGGATGAGGGTACACTTGAGGTTGGACAGGCTAAGATCGGCTATCTGCCCGAGAATCCTTATTATTACGACCATCTAACCATGCGGGAACTGCTCATGTTTTCCGCAGAAACCTTCAAGATACCCCGAAATGAATGCAGAGAGCGCGCCGAATCAATGGCAGAAAAGGTGGGGATGGCTGAGAATCTGGATAAGAAACTCCGCAGTTTCTCCAAGGGTATGGTGCAGAGGAGCGGTATCGCAGCAGCGCTGGTGCATTCCCCTGAGCTTGTTATCCTTGATGAACCGATGAGCGGGCTTGACCCGCTGGGGCGCAGGATGGTTGCCGGGCTTGTGGACGAGCTCCGCAGGGAGGGGCGGACCATACTGTTCTGTTCCCACATACTCAGCGATGTGGAAAGGCTTTGCGATGAGGTGGGTATAATGCACAAGGGTAAGGTGCGCAGACACCTCTCCAGTGAAGAGCTGGGTCTCGCCTCAAAGAATATAGAGATATATCTGGACAAGGGGACCGACCTAGGTTCCCTAAGTGATAAATATGAGATACGCCAGTATGATAAAAGCATCGGCCTCCTTGTTTCCTCCGATGAGCTTTCCCATGTGCTGGATACTCTTAACAGCGATGGTCTCAAGCCAGTTAATATCAAATCATCGGATACCGCTCTGGAGTCGATATTTGAGAAGACCGTAAAGGGGGAGCAGTAATGTGGGCAGTGGCCAGAATAACCTTCCTTGAGGGCCTAAGAAACCGTGTGCTTCATTCTATCTTCGTCTTCGCCCTTATTATAATGTTCATGAGTATTGTATTTACAAACTTCTTTATGCAGGATCTTGGCAAAGTGGCGGCGGATTTCAACCTCAGCGCAATCTCGCTGGCGGGCCTGCTCATATGTTTCTCCATATCGGTTAATCTTATCTCTAAGGATCTGGACAGACGTACTATCTATTTCGTCCTCGCTAGACCCCTCAAGCGTAGTCATTATATATACGGCAAGTTTATAGGCCTTATGTTTATCCTCGCCTGCGCCTATGCTCTTCTGTTTGTTATGACGCTGATACCGCTCATCGCGCTGAAGATGCAGAGTGCACAGTACTTCAGAAGCTTTTCATGGACAGCTTATTTTACGGCAGTATTGGCAGATTTTGTGAAGGCCGGGATGCTGAACGGTGTGATTATATTCTTCAGCTCCTTCGTAACGAACGCCTTCACTGCCCTGATATTTTCCATACTGGTCTATATAACAGGGCAGTCCATCGCCGAGGTGGTGCAGTATATCTCCATACCCTCCATTGCGGAGAAAACGGCTGGTACTGTGAGCGTTACGATGGATGTGGCTAAATATATTATGCCGAACTTCTCCGTATTTGACATTAAGGTGAGGGCGGCAAACGGGATTATGCCCCCAGCCGGAGAGCTTACCCTGATGTTCTCCTACGGCGCAGTCTACACCATTATCATGCTTATCATTGCCGGAATAATCTTCGATAGAAGGGAGTTTCCATGAGCATTATCCGCTATGGCCTTATCGTACTCCTCATACCCGTCCATATCTGGCTTACCCAGGCAAGCGTTGAACTCACGGGTGGAGACATTGAGCGGGGTGCCCATGGAATGAGCGGAAAGCTTATCAGCCTTTTATCCCTTGATTTCAGAGGACTGGCGGCGGATTCCAAGATGCTCGATGCCGTTTTCTATGTGGGGGGTAAGATCGGCCGGAAAGAGACGCTCACCGAAAGTGACTGGGACTACTACGGCCATCTTATTAATGCTTCACTGGAGATAGACCCTTACTTTTTCGATGTCTACTACTTCGCCTCCTCCATGCTCGCCTGGGAGGCAAAGAGATACGAAGAGGCGGTGGCTGTATTGGAGAAAGGCGCAGAGAAGCTCCCTTCAAACAAGCGTATCCTGTTCAATCTTGGATTCATACATTACTATTTCCTCGGTAACAACCTAGAAGCGGCTAAATATATAGGTGAAGCGGCAAAGCTTCCCGGAGCCCCTCCCCATTATGCAACCCTTGCCTCCCGCCTTGCGTATGACTCCGGTTCTCATCAGATGGCGATGGGTATGATTTCTGAGATGCTCGACAGAACATCGAACGAGTCCGTGCGAAGATACTACATGAAAAGGCTTACTGCTCTTGACAGAGCCGTTACACTTGAGAAGAAAGCACATATATATAGAGAGAGAAACGGTAGTTTCCCCGAAAGGCTTTTGGAGCTGAAAAAAGCTGGACTTATTGATGAAATACCCGCCGATCCCTACGGCGGTGAGTACTATATTAATGACAGGGGCAGAGTTTACAGCACAAGCAAATTTGTTGATTGACAAATCCATGATCCTTAGTTATTATTTCGCTCCCGATTGAGGGAAAAGCAAAGTCTACAGGTGACTTAGGGCACTTAAACAGTTCTTGACAAAAAGTGCTTGACAATTGATGGTCTCTTGTATACTATCGCTACTCGCTCAAGACGCTGGTGTAGCTCAATTGGTAGAGCAACTGACTTGTAATCAGTAGGTTGTGGGTTCAATTCCTATCACCAGCTTATAGCCGGGTCTTCGGGCCCGGCGTTATAAAGAACGGCTAAGAGGCCCTACTTCGCTGGTACATGTGTCGGCGGAAGCTGTTGTTGTTCTGGTTCTACAGTTAAAAATATTTAAGGGGAGATACCCAAGCGGCCAAAGGGGGCAGGCTGTAAACCTGTTGTCGTTAGACTTCGGAGGTTCGAATCCTCCTCTCCCCATATATAATGCTTCTTTTAACAAATGCGGGTGTAGCTCAGTTGGCTAGAGCATCAGCCTTCCAAGCTGAGGGTCGCGGGTTCGAATCCCGTTGCCCGCTTTTGAAAATTAACGAGGCGGCAAACCCATACCAGTTTGCCCCTTTTTTTGCGTTTTTGCCCACGTGGCTCAGGCGGTTAGAGCGCGTCCTTGGTAAGGACGAGGTCAGCGGTTCAAGTCCGCTCGTGGGCTTTTCATCACTCAGGAGGAATACCAGAATGGCCAAAGAGAAGTTTACCCGTTCAAAGCCCCACGTCAACGTGGGAACGATTGGTCACGTAGACCATGGTAAGACAACGCTTACAGCAGCAATAACAAACGTTCTTGCTCAGTCCGGCGGTGCGTCATTTGTTGATTACGGCAACATTGACAAGGCCCCTGAGGAGCGTGAGCGTGGAATTACAATCGCCACCGCACACGTAGAGTACGAGAGTGCAAACCGTCACTATGCACACGTAGACTGCCCCGGACACGCAGACTATGTAAAGAACATGATCACCGGTGCAGCACAGATGGATGGAGCAATCCTTGTTGTAAGCTCCGCAGACGGTCCCATGCCCCAGACCCGTGAGCACATCCTGCTCGCTCGTCAGGTAGGCGTGCCCTGCATCATCGTATTCATGAATAAGGTAGATATGGTGGATGACGAAGAGCTTCTCGAGCTTGTAGAGCTTGAGGTAAGAGACCTTCTTTCCGCCTATGAATTCCCCGGCGACGATCTTCCCGTAGTAAAGGGAAGCGCCCTTAAAGCTCTTGAGAACCCCACCGACGACCAGTGGGCAGGAGCAATCCACGAACTCGTACAGGCAATGGACGACTACATTCCCGAGCCCGAGCGTGATATCGACAAAGAGTTTATCATGCCTATCGAGGACGTGTTCAGTATATCCGGTAGGGGAACAGTAGTGACCGGCCGTATTGAGCAGGGTAAGATCAAAGTTGGTGAGGAAATAGAGATAGTTGGAATCCGCGACACAATCAAGACAACGGTAACAGGCGTAGAGATGTTCCGTAAGATCCTTGATGAAGGCGAGGCGGGTGACAACGTAGGAGTACTTCTCCGTGGAATCAAGAAGGACGACGTAGAGCGTGGTCAGGTACTTTGCCGCCCCGGCACAATCAAGCCTCACAACAAGTACAAGTGCGAGGCTTACATCCTGACTAAAGAGGAAGGCGGACGCCACACACCTTTCTTCAGCGGTTACCGTCCTCAGTTCTACTTCCGTACGACGGACGTTACAGGCGTAATCACTCTTCCCGAGGGAACCGAGATGGTAATGCCCGGTGACAACATCAGCGGTGAAGTAGAGCTTATCACTCCTGTTGCCATGGAGCCCGGTCTTCGTTTCGCTATTCGTGAAGGCGGACGTACAGTCGGTGCAGGCGTGGTTACAGAGATAGTTGAGTAAGGAATATAAAATGAGAGATAAGATAATACTTGCTTGTACCGAGTGCAAAAGACGTAACTACAGCACGACCAAGAACAAGAAGACCATGACTGGTAAGCTTGAGCTTAAGAAGTACTGCAAGTGGGACAGAAAACATACTCTTCACAAAGAGACTAAATAATATATTAAGAATCGCAGGCCAATAGCTCAACTGGCAGAGCATCGGTCTCCAAAACCGAAGGTTGGGGGTTCGATTCCCTCTTGGCCTGCCATTTTTTTATACTCAGGACGTGTTTTAATGGGAAATCTTTCCAACTTCCTTGGTGAAGTAAGAGAGGAACTGAACAAAGTTGTATGGCCCAGCAAGGACTCCACCGTAGGAACAACAATAGTTGTTATCATTATCTGCCTGCTGTGCGCTCTTTATCTAGGAGTCGTTGATTTCGGCCTCTCCAAGCTCACTCAGTTCATATACTAGGATAGGCGATTTATATGGCGAAAAAGTGGTATGTTGTGCATACCTATTCAGGTTTTGAAAAACGGGTAAAGACCCTCCTTGAGGAGAAGGTCCGCAACTCTAATCTTCAAGATCAGATAGACGATGTTCTTATCCCCACAGAGGATGTGGTAGAGCTTAAAAAGGGTAAGAAGAAAGTCAGCAAGAAGAAAACTTTCCCCGGTTATATCCTTGTACACATGGAGATGAGCACCGAGAACTGGCACGTCGTAAAGAATATCCCCAAGGTCACCGGTTTTGTCGGAGGTATCAACCCTGTACCGATCCCTGAGGATGATGTTAAGGCGATGATCGATCTTGCCAGGTCACAGGCGCCCAGAATCGTTGCTAAGTATGTTAAGGATGACAGGGTTGAAGTTATAGACGGACCCTTCAACGGCTTCACTGGAACCGTTGATGAAGTGAACCCGGAAAAAGAGAAGGTCAGGGTTGTTGTCAGCATCTTCGGCAGACAGACACCCGTTGAACTGGATTACCTTCAAGTTAAAAGAATCGGATAACCGGAGGTTATAGATGGCCAAGAAAGTATCAGGGCAGCTTAAACTGCAGATCCCTGCCGGTAAAGCAAATCCCTCCCCTCCTGTTGGTCCCGCGCTCGGTCAGAGAGGAATCAACATCATGGAATTCTGCAAGGCTTTCAATGCAGCTACGCAGAACGTGGGAGACTTCAAGGTTCCCGTAATCATCACCGTTTACGAGGACAGAAGCTTTACCTTTATCACAAAGACTCCCCCCGTGTCAGAGCTTATTATGAAAGAGATCAAGCTCAGCAAAGGGAGCAGCAGCCCCAAGGCTGAAAAGGTGGGCAAACTCAACAGAGAGCAGATCGAAAGGATCGCCGAGGTTAAGATGCCCGACCTTAATACAAAGGAAATGGAGCAGGCTATCAAGATTGTAGCAGGTTCCGCCAGAAGTATGGGAGTTCAGGTTGAGCTCTAAGCTCAATCTTTGAGCACTGTAAATTTATGTCATTGCAAAAAATGTTGGTCAGCCCATAAGGCTCTCCAACATTTTTTAGTCTGAAAGACAGGAGACGTCAAATGGCTAAAAAAGGGAAGCTGTACCAGGCAGCTCTCGAGAAAATCGACAGAACCAAGCTTTACGACCTGGAAGAGGCCGTAGGTCTCGTTAAAGAAACAGCATTCGCCAAGTTCGATGAAACTGTGGATATAGCTGTTAAGCTTGGTGTCAACCCGAAACACGCAGACCAAATGGTCCGTGGTTCGGTGAGCCTCCCCAACGGAACCGGTAAGGATGTCCGTGTACTTGCCTTCGCTAAGGGGGAAAAAGCGAAGGAAGCTGAGGAGGCTGGTGCAGACTTTGTTGGAGAAGACGATATGGTCGAGAAGGTGCAGGGTGGCTGGTTCGACTTCGACAAGGTAGTAGCGACTCCCGATATGATGGGAAGCGTTGGTAAACTCGGCCGTGTACTCGGCCCCAGGGGTCTCATGCCCAACCCCAAAGTGGGCAGCGTAACAAACGATATCGGCAAGGTTGTCGGCGAACTCAAAGCGGGACGTATTGAGTTCAGAGTAGACAAGAATGGAATAATCCATACCGTTGTCGGAAAGAAGAGCTTCGATGCAGACAAGCTTACACAGAACATCAGAGCACTTCTTGATACCCTTATGAAGCTTAAGCCTTCCTCAGCGAAGGGTCAGTATGTTAAGGGAATCTATGTGTCCACAACGATGAGTCCCGGCGTTAAAGTGGATCACCAGAAGCTGGTAAACGAACTTTAAAGTACGAAAGCAATCTGGTTAAAGAAGCAGGTGCTCCGTTTCGATTCTTCGACTCGGGCGTAAATCCTGCGGAGATCGGTTGATACATATACCTCAACCGGAAAAATGGAGGGCAGCGTGACAAGAGAAGAAAAAGAAGCTTATGTCAGTGGTCTCACAGAAGAGATTAAGGAGTCCGATGCGCTGTTCTTGGCTAACTATAAAGGACTGACCTTCCCGCAGCTTACGGCTATCCGCTCTGCGGTGAAGGAGAAGGGCAGCGATTTTAAAGTCGTCAAGAACACGCTTGTTAAAATCGCCCTGCACAACAATGAAATATCCGAGCTTGATGAATTTCTCAAGCAGCCTACGGCCTGCACCATCGTAAGCGGCGACCCCGCAGCTGTAGCCAAAGATATGAAGAATTTCGCCAAGGATTTCGAAAAGCTCGAGATCAAGGCTGGCTTCCTCGACGGCTACATGCTTTCAGCGGGAGACGTTGAAAAACTGGCGGATCTTCCCTCTAGGGATGAACTCCTCGCCAAGGCTCTCGCATCGATGAATGCACCCGTATCGAACTTTGTATCACTTCTGGGCAACATCCCCCGCAGCCTGCTGAATGTGCTTACAGCAATTAAGGATCAAAAAGAAGCTTAATGGAGGACGAAATGTCTGTTACTAAAGAGCAAGTTGTAGAATTTATCGAAAACATGACCGTTATCGAGCTTGCAGATTTCGTTAAAGAGCTCGAAGACAAATTCGGCGTATCAGCAGCGGCTCCCGTTGCAATGATGCCCGGTGCGGCTGCTGGCGGCGAAGCTGCTGCGGCTGAAGAGCAGACTGAATTTGACGTAGTGCTTACTGGCGCTGGCGATAAGAAGGTTCAGGTTATTAAAGTAGTTAGAGAAATCACTGGTCTTGGTCTCAAAGAAGCGAAGGCTCTCGTTGACGGCGCTCCCAGCCCCGTTAAAGAAGGCATCCCCAAGGAAGAGGCTGAAGAACTTAAGACCAAGCTTGAAGAGTCCGGTGCTTCTGTAGAAGTTAAGTAAGTACCTCTCATAATAGCAAAAATTGTTAGAATTACACAGGGGGAGTTTCTATGCTCCCCCTGCCTTCATATATAATTGGATATATATCCGCGCAGGTGATAAATATGGATTCAACCAGGAAACCCGTTGAAAGAGTAAGCTTCTCAAAGATTCCCAAAGTAATCGATATGCCCGACCTCATTGAGGTACAGAAGAGCTCATACGTTGAGTTCCTCCAAGAGGGAATATCCGAAGAGGACCGCACGGTCAAGGGTCTTGAGGAAGTATTCAGGGAAATATTCCCTATAACTGATTTCAACGAAACTTCAGTGCTCGAGTATCTCAGCTATACCCTCGAGAAGCCTAAGTACACCCCGAGGGAGGCAATCGACCGAAGCACGACCTTTGCTGCTCCGTTAAAAGTAAAAGTTCGACTTGTAAACTATGACGTTAACGAAGAAACAGGTGAAAAACTGGTCGTTTCCGCCAAAGAATCCGAGGTATACCTCTGCGACGTTCCATTGATGACCGACAGAGGAACTTTCGTAATCAACGGTGTTGAAAGGGTTATCGTAAACCAGCTCCACCGTTCACCCGGAATCTTCTTCGAAGACATTACTGCGTCGAAAAGTGTTGTCGAAAAGCACCTTTTCAGTGCAAGAATCATACCCTACAGGGGTTCATGGATAGATTTTGACTTCGATGCGAAGAACATCATGTATGTCCGCATCGACAAGAAACGTAAGATACCGGTAACCGTTCTACTCAAAGCCCTCGGTATGAGCGAGAAGCAGATCCTTGAGACCTACTACGATATGGTACATATAGTAGTGGCCCAGGACGGTTCCATGACTAAGGAATTCAACCAGGAGAGGCTGATTGGTCAGCGTAACTCTCTGGATATTAAAGACGAAAACGGCGAAATCGTTGTTAAGGCAAATCATAAGATAACGAAGGCCGCAAGAAAACGTCTTATAAAAGCAGGCATCTCCCGTATCCCCGTACAGTTCGAGGATATCCAGCACACCTTCTTCTCCGATGATCTTGTTGATTCGGACGGCGAGGTTGTTATCGAATCAAACTCTCCTGTTACAGAGGAAGCGCTTGAGAAGCTTGCGGAAAGCGGAATCAATGAGTTCAGACTGCTTTTCATTGATAAAGCTACAGCGGACAGTGTAATCCGCGACATCCTCGCCACTGACAAGGTTAAGAGCGAAGAGGATGCTCTCATTGAGATATATAGAAAGCTCAGACCCGGAGAACCCGCCACTGAGGATACCTCCAGAGCACTCTTCGATAACCTCTTCTTCAACCCTAAAAGATACGACCTTTCAAGGGTTGGTCGACTTAAGATCAACAAGAGGCTCGGCCTTGATACAGACCTCGACCATACAACGCTCAGCAAGGATGATATCGTGGAAACGGTACGAGTCCTTGAGAATATCCGTAAGGGCACAGACAACGTTGATGATATCGACCACCTCGGCCACAGACGTGTTAGGGCAGCGGGCGAGCAGCTTCAGAACCACATCCGCATCGGACTCTCCAGAATGGAGAAGACGGTTAAGGAGCGTATGAGTATCCAGGATATCGAGGATCTTACTCCCCAGGACCTTCTCAATGCGAAGCCCCTTTCAGCCTCCATTAAGGAGTTCTTCGGAAGCTACCAGCTCTCGCAGTTCATGGACCAGACGAATCCGCTGAGTGAGATTACCCATAAGAGAAGGCTTTCAGCCCTCGGACCCGGCGGTCTGAACCGTGATAGAGCGGGCTTCGAGGTACGAGACGTTCATACATCTCACTACGGACGTATCTGTCCCATTGAGACACCTGAAGGACCGAACATCGGTCTTATTACGTCCCTTACAACCTTCGCCAAGATCAACGAGTTCGGTTTCATCGAAACCCCTTACAGGAAGGTTGAGGACGGCCACGTAACCGAAGAGGTTGTGTACATGTCCGCCATCGAGGAAGAGGATTACACCATTGCTCAGGCGAACGCCCCCCTTGATGAAAACCGTAACTTCATTCGTGAGTACGTAGCGGCGAGACATAAGGGTGAATCACTCCAGACGCCCAAGGAAAATATCGACTATATGGACGTTTCTCCTAAGCAGATTGTATCCGTATCTTCGGCTCTTATCCCCTTCCTTGAGCACGATGATGCGAACCGGGCACTTATGGGTTCAAACATGCAGCGTCAGGGTGTTCCGCTCATCCGCACAGACTCCCCAATAGTGGGAACGGGCCTTGAGCGCAAGGTTGCTGTGGATTCCGGTGCGGTTGTTATTGCAGACCACGAAGGTGTTGTGGACTATATTGATGCTGTTAAGATTGTTGTTCGATACGAGGACGGCAGGGACTTCGGTGTTGATGTCTACGACCTCGTAAAATACAGAAGATCCAACCAGGACACATGTATCAACTTCAAGCCCATCGTGGACAAGGGTGAGCATGTGAAGAAGGGAGCCATACTTGCAGGCGGGCCCGCCACTCAGGGTGGTGAGCTTGCCCTCGGCAAGAACGTGGTCCTCGCCTTCATGCCCTGGATGGGATACAACTATGAGGACTCCATCCTCATATCTGAGAAGCTTGTTAAGGAGGATGCATACACCTCCATTCATATTGAGGTATTCGAAGTTGAGGCGAGAGACACCAAGCTCGGACCCGAAGAGATTACCTCGGATATACCCAACGTAAGTGATGAAGCACTCAAGGATCTTGATGAGAGCGGAATCATCCGTGTGGGTGCAAAGGTACGCCCCGGCGACATCCTCGTGGGTAAGGTTACGCCCAAGGGTGAAACACAGGCCACGCCAGAGGAGAAGCTCCTCCGTGCCATCTTCGGTGAGAAGGCCGGCGATGTTAAGGACGCTTCCCTCAGAGTTCCCCCGAGCATAACTGGAACCATCGTTGATGTTCAGGTTATGACCAGAAGGGGCATCGAGAAGGATGGCCGTACCGAAGAGATCGAAAACCACGAGCATGAGGATCTGAACAAAGAGTACGAAAGGATGCTCAACTCCCTTGAGAAGGCTAGAAAGTCGAGGATTATACACCTTCTGGCCGGCCGCAAGGTCACCGAGGACTACACCTCCGGCGACTGCTCCATCAAGGAGGGCACAGTTCTTGAGGAGGATTTCCTCACAGAGCTCGACTACTCCGACTTTATGAACCTCCCTGTGGAGGACAAGCGTTCCTTTGAGGAAGAGCTTGTTACTATTAATAACGTATATTTCGAAAAGGTCAGGGACACCGAGGATCTGTACAAGGACAAGAAGAAGAAGGTGGAGAAGGGTGATGAGCTCCCCGCCGGCGTTCTTAAGTCCGTAAAGGTGTATGTTGCTATTAAGCGTAAGCTCAGTGTTGGTGACAAGATGGCGGGACGCCACGGTAACAAGGGTGTTGTTTCTCGAGTACTACCCGAAGAGGATATGCCCTATCTTCCCGATGGCACACCCGTTGAGATAGTGCTCAACCCCCTCTCGGTTCCCTCGCGAATGAACATCGGACAGGTTCTTGAAACCCACCTCGGCTGGGCTGCGAGGGCTCTCGGCTTCAAGGTTGCCACCGAGGTATTCGATAGCGCAAGGGAGGAGGACATCAAGGAGATGCTCGCCCGTGCCGGATTCCAGGAGGACGGACAGACCATCCTCTACGATGGAAGAACCGGAGAGCGTTTCGACCAGGAAGTTACGGTGGGAATCATGTACGTGCTTAAGCTCCACCACCTCGTTGATACGAAGATCCACGCACGTTCCACCGGACCATACTCACTCGTAACCCAGCAGCCCCTCGGCGGTAAGGCCCAGTTCGGAGGCCAGCGTCTCGGAGAGATGGAGGTTTGGGCGCTTGAGGCATACGGCGCAGCCAACATACTCCAGGAGATGCTCACCGTTAAATCCGATGACGTCGAAGGAAGAACAACGGTGTACGAGGCAATAGTTAACGGCAACTTCAGCTTCTCACCCAGCATGCCCGAATCGTTCAACGTTCTTATCAAAGAGCTTCAGGGTCTTGCCCTTGATATAGAGCTCAAGACAGGAAAGGACATTGAGGAAGAAGAGGCAGCGGCTAGTGAGGAAGATGACATTGATATCGATGTAGACGCTTCTGGCAGGGAGGACGTATAGGTATGAAGACTAATCCTATAGATGATAAGACCCCGGTATTCTTTGATGCAATCGCAATACGCATAGCATCACCGGATAAGATAACAGACTGGTCCTCCGGAGAGGTTACAAAACCGGAAACCATAAACTACAGAACATTTAAGCCCGAGCGTGACGGCCTCTTCTGCGCCAAGATCTTCGGCCCCGTTAAGGACTGGGAGTGCCTCTGCGGTAAATACAAGCGTATGAAGCACAGAGGAATAGTCTGCGAGAAGTGCGGTGTTGAGGTTATCCAGTCCAAGGTAAGAAGGGAGAGGATGGGGCATATCGACCTCGCATCCCCCGTTTGTCACATATGGTTCTTCAAAGGTACGCCCAGCCGTATCGGCTCGCTCCTTGACCTCAGCATTAAAGATATTGAAAGGATCATTTACTTTGAATCATATATAGTGACCGACCCCAAGGATACACCCCTCAAAGAGAAGGAACTTCTCACAGAGGATCATTTCCGCAGGGCGGAGGAGGAGTACGGTCCTGCATCCTTCACAGCGAAGATCGGTGCAGAGGCGATTAAGGACCTCCTCAAAAAGGTAGACCTTGATATACTTCTCCTCGAACTCAAGGAGGAACTCAGGGACACCACCAGCATGCAGAAGAAGCTTAAGCTTGCTAAGCGTCTCCGTGTTGTGGAGGCCTTCCGCAAGAGCGGAAACAAGCCTGAGTGGATGGTTCTGGACGTTGTACCGGTTATTCCGCCGGAGCTTCGCCCCCTTGTTCCCCTTGATGGAGGACGTTTCGCCACAAGCGACCTGAACGATCTCTACAGAAGGGTTATCAACCGTAACAACAGACTTAAGAAACTCATGGAGCTCTCCGCTCCCGAGATCATTATACGAAACGAGAAGAGGATGCTCCAGGAATCCGTGGATGCGCTCTTCGACAACGGAAGAAGGGGCCGTGTTATCCGCAGCTCCAACAAGCGTCCGCTTAAATCCCTCTCCGATATGATCAAGGGTAAGCAGGGACGTTTCCGTCAGAACCTTCTCGGTAAACGTGTGGACTATTCCGGACGTTCGGTTATCGTTGCCGGTCCCCATCTTAAGATGCACCAGTGCGGTATCCCCAAGAAGATGGCTCTGGAGCTCTTCAAACCCTTCCTTTACTACAAGCTAGAGAAGGAGAAGGGTATCGCATCCACAATCAAGCAGGCTAAGCGCATGGTTGAGGAGCAGCGTTCCGAGGTATGGGATGTATTGGAAGAGGTTATCCAGGAACACCCTGTGATGCTCAACCGTGCACCTACGCTCCACAGGCTCGGTATCCAGGCGTTTGAACCGATGCTCGTTGAGGGTAAGGCGATCCAGCTCCATCCCCTTGTCTGCCCCGCTTTCAACGCAGACTTTGATGGTGACCAGATGGCCGTGCATGTGCCCCTCTCCTATGAGGCGCAGCTTGAGGCGAGAACTCTCATGCTCGCATGCTACAATATACTTTCACCCGCCCACGGAAAGCCGCTCGCCGTACCTACACAGGATATGGTTCTTGGTATCTACTACCTCACAAGGGGTATGATAAACGCCATGGGTTCCGGCAAGACATACTCTTCACCCGAAGAGGTGCGTATTGCATACGATCAGGGGAGGCTCGATCTCCACGCTGAGATAAAGGTTCGAATCAACGGCAAGATGTACGATACTATCACAGGCCGTGTGGTTCTCTACGAGATAGTTCCCGAAGGGATCGAGTTCGACGCAGTGAATCAGGTATTCACCAAGAAGGACCTCGTTAAGCTCGTTGACTATATATATAAGCAGCTCGGAAACTGGTACACAGTACGCTTCCTTGACGACCTCAAGGACCTCGGCTTCCGTCAGGCATGCTCCGCAGGTTTCTCCATATGTGTGGATGACCTTATAATCCCCGATGCAAAGTATACACTCATCGATGAGGCTATGCAGAAGGTCAGGGAGATCGAGGAGCACTACCGTGAGGGTGCCCTGACTGCGGGAGAGCGCTACAACCAGATCATTGACGTATGGTCGACCACCAACGACAACGTTACCGGCGAACTTATGAAGACCATCGAAGGTCAGGGTGGCGATAAGTCAAAGGATTATAAGCGTGACCGCTTCTACAACTCAATCCATGTAATGGCGCACTCAGGTGCGAGGGGTTCAAAGGCTCAGATAAGCCAGCTTGCCGGTATGAGGGGTCTCATGGCGAAGCCCTCCGGTGAGATTATCGAAACACCTATTACATCAAACTTCCGTGAGGGTCTTACGGTTCTGCAGTACTTCATCTCCACCCACGGTGCGAGGAAGGGTCTTGCGGATACAGCCCTTAAGACGGCGAACTCCGGTTACCTCACAAGAAGGCTCGTGGACGTTGCCCAGGATGTTATCATATCCGAAGAGGACTGCGGTACGATCAGGGGTATTGAGATATCTGCACTCATGGAGGGTAGCGAGGTTGTTGAGCCCCTTGGTGAGAGGATATATGGAAGATACACCCTTGAGGATATCTTCGACCCCGTTACCGATGACCTCATCGTGGAATCCAATGAGCTTATCACAGAGGATATAGTTAATAAGATAGAGATGGCCGGTATCGACAGGGTGAATGTACGTTCGGTTTTCACCTGCGAGAGCGACCACGGTATATGCCGTAAGTGCTACGGTCTTGACCTTGCAACCAGAAGGGTTGCAGAGGTTGGCGAAGCTGTTGGTATCATCGCTGCCCAGTCCATTGGTGAGCCCGGTACACAGCTTACGATGAGAACGTTCCACATCGGTGGTGCGGCCTCATCCTCCGCCGAACAGTCCAGTCTTAACGCAAAGTACGGCGGAACAATCAAATTCCATGATATGAAAGTGGTTGTGAACAGACACGGTTTCCCCGTTGTTCTCAACCGTAACGGCTCCCTCCAGATTCTCGATTCGAGCGGAAGGGTGCTGGAAAAATATAATATTACCTACGGAACCAAGCTGATAGTAAACGAGGGTGATGTTGTTAAGCAGGGTGACCTCATTGCAGAATGGGATCCCTATGCGGCGGTAATCCTTACAGAATATGAAGGAACCGTTGCCTTCGGCGACATCATTGAAGGTGAGACACTTAAGGAGGAGATCGACCCCATTACCGGTCTTTCCCAGAAGGTTGTCATCGCAAATACCCGTGGTAAAAAACAGCCCAGAGTATCCGTAAAGGGTGAAGACGGCAAAACCATACAGCGTTACGTCCTGCCGGTTGCAGCCATGTTGATGGTTGAAGAGGGGGACGAGGTTAAGCCGGGAGATATCGTTGCAAAGATCCCCAGAGAAACCCAGAAGACCAAGGATATTACGGTTGGTCTTCCTAGGGTTGCAGAGCTCTTCGAGGCGAGAAAGCCGAAGGAGCCTGCAGTAATTGCGGAGATCGACGGTGTTGTTAGCATCGAGAACACAGCGAGAGGAATGAGAAAGCTTACCATCGAAAACATTGAGACAAAGGTTAAGAAGACCTACAGCATCTCTGTCCAGAGATACATCAATGTTCACGAAGGCGACAGGGTTAAGGCGGGTGAGGCACTCATCGACGGCCTTGTGAATCCCCACGATATCCTCTCGGTTCTCGGAGAGGAAGCACTCCAGCGTTACCTTGTGGATGAGATCCAGGAGGTTTACCGTAAGCAGGGTGTTTCCATCAACGACAAGCACATCGAGATCATCGCAAAGCAGATGCTGAAGAAGGTTATTATCGAGGATCCTGGTGAATCCGAGTTTATGCCCAACGAAGAGGTTTATAAGCACGAATTCCAGGAAGCCTACCAGCAGTGCCTTGCAGAGGGAATTAACCCCCCTGCGGGTAAACCGATTCTTCAAGGAATCACGAAGGCGGCCCTTAATACGCAGAGCTTCATCTCTGCAGCGTCCTTCCAGGAGACCACAAGGGTTCTCACCGATGCCGCATGCTCCGGTAAGGTGGATAATCTCAGAGGACTCAAGGAGAACGTTATCATGGGTAAACTTATCCCCGCGGGAACAGGCTCCAAGCATATCCAGACCGCCGAGTATGAGTTCCTTAAGCCTTCCGAGGCGGAAGCAGGCGCAGAGTAAACGTATACATTATATATAGGGTGCGGGTCGTAAAGGCCCGTACCCCATTATGTACTTAACGTTTATTTTGCAAATAATTTTCTGCAGATCCCATCCTGGGAGATCTAACTTCCTGAGAACAGAACGTTTTCAGGTCAACGATCTTTTCATGTCCTCTCCCCTGAAAGTGCTTGACATACTTGTAAAGCATTGTTAGTATTTTTGCTCGTTTCGCCTATTTATAAGTGCGCCCAAATCCGCACAATTCGGGAGTTTCGGCAGTTTAGGAAGCCCCGTTTGCATAAATCGGAAACCGCATTGTGGAATAGAGCACACGGCAAGAAAAAAAGTTGGCCGGTGCGATTTTTAAAGAATTAACAGGGACAAAGAATCCCTCAAGAATTTTGGAGGTGCTAGGTTGCCCACTTTGAACCAGCTGGTGAGAAAAGGAAGAAAGAAGGTCACCAAAAAGACCAAATCTCCTGCACTGCAGAATAACCCCCAGAGAAGGGGCGTTTGCACTAGGGTTTATACAACAACCCCCAAGAAGCCCAACTCGGCTCTTCGTAAGGTTGCGAGAATCAGGCTTACTTCAGGAATCGAAGTAACTGCGTACATCCCCGGTATCGGACATAACCTTCAGGAACACTCCGTTGTTCTCGTTAGGGGCGGAAGGGTGAAAGACCTTCCTGGTGTTCGTTATAAGATCGTAAGGGGCGCACTCGATTCCGAAGGTGTGCAGAACAGGAAACAGTCACGCTCCAAGTACGGCGTGAAGAAACCTAAGTAAGGTGTAGAAAATGGCTAGAAGAAGGGTTGCAAAGAAGCGTGTAGTGATACCGGATCCTGTATTTAAGGATGCGGTTGTTACCAAGTTCATAAATGCGCTTATGCTCGACGGCAGAAAGTCCGTCGCAGAAAGATTGTTCTACGAAACAATTGAGATCATCGGTCAGCGTACCGGTGAGGATGGTATTGAGGTCTTCAGAAAGGCGGTAGAGAATGTTAAGCCCACCCTTGAGGTTAAGTCCAGAAGGGTTGGTGGTGCTACATACCAGGTTCCCGTTGAGGTCAGACCGCTCAGGAGACAGGCTCTCAGTATAAAGTGGCTTATAACCGCTGCAAGGGCCAAGAAAGAAAGAACTATGGTGGAGAGGCTTGCAGGCGAGATTATGGATGCCGCAACTAACAAAGGAACCTCCATTAAGAAGAAGGAAGACACCCACAGAATGGCTGAAGCCAACAGGGCTTTCGCACACTTCAGATGGTAGGGGAGGCTTAAGTGGCAAGAAAAGTAGCTTTGGAGAAACAGCGGAATATCGGTATCATGGCTCACATCGATGCCGGAAAGACTACGACGACCGAGAGGGTCCTTTTCTACACCGGTATCAACTATAAGATCGGTGAGGTTCATGACGGCGCAGCCACCATGGACTGGATGGAGCAGGAGAAGGAACGCGGTATCACCATCACTTCCGCTACAACCCAGTGCTTCTGGGGCGACTACAGGATTAACATCATTGATACTCCCGGGCACGTTGACTTCACCATTGAGGTTGAGCGTTCCCTGAAGGTACTTGACGGTGCCGTTGCGGTATTCTGCGCAGTGGGCGGCGTTGAGCCCCAGTCTGAAACCGTATGGAGACAGGCGGATAAATACAAGGTTCCCCGTATGGCCTTCGTTAACAAGATGGACCGTACTGGTGCGGACTTTTTCAACGTTGTAAATCAGGTTAAAGAAAGGCTTCGTGCAAAGCCCCTTCCTATCCAGATTCCGATTGGAGCCGAGGACAAATTCGAGGGGATTATCGACCTCGTTGAGATGAAGGCTTATATCTGGAAGGGTGAGGAGCTCGGCGCTAAGTTTGATATAACTGATATCCCCGAAGATTACGTGGACCAGGCTAACGAGTACAGAGAGAACCTCATCGAGACCGTTGCAGAAAGCGACGAAGAACTCATGAACAAGTATTTCGAAGGTGAGGAGATCACCAACGATGAGCTTATCATGGGAATCCGTATGGGATGCCTCAACCTCGAGTTTGTTCCTATGCTCTGCGGAACAGCGTTTAAGAACAAGGGTGTTCAGCCCCTCCTTGACGCTGTAGTAAACTACATGCCCAACCCCACTCAGGTTCCCGCTGTTAGAGGAACCGATATGAATGGTGAGGGCGAGATCGTTAGAAAGTCCAGCGATGATGAGCCCTTTGCAGGACTCGCATTCAAGATTATGACCGACCCCTACATGGGTCAGCTCACATACTTCAGGGTTTACTCCGGTAAGCTCGAGTCCGGAAGCTATGTTCTTAACTCCACTAAGAACAAGAAAGAGCGTGTGGGCCGTCTTCTTAAGATGCACGCAGATAAGCGTGAGGAGATTAAGGAGATCTACGCAGGTGATATCTGCGCCACCGTTGGTCTCAAGTACACCACAACCGGCGATACCCTCTGCGCAGAGGACAAGCCCGTTATTCTTGAGTCCATGGAGTTCCCCGAGCCCGTTCTTTCAGTTGCTATTGAGCCCAAGACCAAGTCCGACCAGGACAAGCTTACTGTGGCTCTCGGCAAACTCGCTTCCGAAGACCCCTCCTTCCGTGTGAAGGTGGATGATGAAACAGGGCAGACGATCATCTCAGGAATGGGTGAGCTTCACCTTGAGATCATCGTTGACCGTCTCCTTAGAGAGTTCAAGGTTGAAGCGAACGTTGGTAACCCTCAGGTTGCTTACCGTGAAGCATTCAAGAAGACTGTTAAGGGAGAGGGTAAATACATCAAGCAGACAGGTGGTCGTGGACAGTATGGGCACGTATGGCTTGAGCTTGAGCCCCTTGAAGCGGGCAGCGGTTTCGAGTTCGTAAACAAGATTGTCGGTGGTGTTGTTCCTAAGGACTACATCCCCGCAGTTCAGAAGGGTGTGGAAGAGGCAATGGAGAGCGGTGTATCCGCAGGATTCCCTGTTGTTGACTGCCGTGTAACCCTTTTCGACGGCTCATACCACGATGTTGACTCCAACGAGATGGCATTCAAGATCGCCGGCTCCATGGCTTTCAAAGATACCATGAAGAAAGCTGATCCTATCATCCTTGAGCCTATCATGAAGGTTGAGGTTGTTTCCCCCGAGGAGTACACAGGGGATGTTATGGGCGACCTTAACTCAAGAAGGGGCCGTGTTGAAGGAATGGATATGAGAGGCGGAGCACAGGTTATCAAGTGCTGGGTGCCACTCAAGGAGATGTTCGGTTACACCACTACACTTCGCTCAATTACACAGGGTCGTGCTACATCAACCATGCAGTTTGACCACTACGAGCAGGTACCGAACAACATCGCAGACGAAATAATGAAATCTAACGCATAGAGAATCAGGAGGAATCCAGAATGGCTAAAGAGAAGTTTACCCGTTCAAAGCCCCACGTCAACGTGGGAACGATTGGTCACGTAGACCATGGTAAGACAACGCTTACAGCAGCAATAACAAACGTTCTTGCTCAGTCCGGCGGTGCGTCATTTGTTGATTACGGCAACATTGACAAGGCCCCTGAGGAGCGTGAGCGTGGAATTACAATCGCCACCGCACACGTAGAGTACGAGAGTGCAAACCGTCACTATGCACACGTAGACTGCCCCGGACACGCAGACTATGTAAAGAACATGATCACTGGTGCAGCACAGATGGATGGAGCAATCCTTGTTGTAAGCTCCGCAGACGGTCCCATGCCCCAGACTCGTGAGCACATCCTGCTCGCCCGTCAGGTAGGCGTGCCCTGCATCATCGTATTCATGAACAAGGTAGATATGGTGGATGACGAAGAGCTTCTCGAGCTTGTAGAGCTTGAGGTAAGAGACCTTCTTTCCGCCTATGAATTCCCCGGCGACGATCTTCCCGTAGTAAAGGGAAGCGCCCTTAAAGCTCTTGAGAACCCCACCGACGACCAGTGGGCAGGAGCAATCCACGAACTCGTACAGGCAATGGACGACTACATTCCCGAGCCCGAGCGTGATATCGACAAAGAGTTTATCATGCCTATCGAGGACGTGTTCAGTATATCCGGTAGGGGAACAGTAGTGACCGGCCGTATTGAGCAGGGTAAGATCAAAGTTGGTGAGGAAATAGAGATAGTTGGAATCCGCGACACAATCAAGACAACGGTAACAGGCGTAGAGATGTTCCGTAAGATCCTTGATGAAGGCGAGGCGGGTGACAACGTAGGAGTACTTCTCCGTGGAATCAAGAAGGACGACGTAGAGCGTGGTCAGGTACTTTGCCGCCCCGGCACAATCAAGCCTCACAACAAGTACAAGTGCGAGGCTTACATCCTGACTAAAGAGGAAGGCGGACGCCACACACCTTTCTTCAGCGGTTACCGTCCTCAGTTCTACTTCCGTACGACGGACGTTACAGGCGTAATCACTCTTCCCGAGGGAACCGAGATGGTAATGCCCGGTGACAACATCAGCGGTGAAGTAGAGCTTATCACTCCTGTTGCCATGGAGCCCGGTCTTCGTTTCGCTATTCGTGAAGGCGGACGTACAGTCGGTGCAGGCGTGGTTACAGAGATAGTTGAGTAATCAAGGAATCAGGTGATGGAAAGTCAAAAGATTCGTATCAAGCTCAAGGCATTCGATTTCAAAATTCTCGACAAGGCAGTGAAGGATATTGTTAGCACTGCCATGAGGACAGGGGCAAAGGTCGTAGGACCTATCCCCCTTCCCACCCGTATAGAGAAGTTTGCAGTGCTTCGTTCTCCGCACGTCAATAAGAAGGCCAGGGAGCAGTTCGAGATCAGGACCCACAAGCGTCTTATAGATATCTTCGAACATAACCCCCAGACTATTGACGCGCTGATGAAGCTAGAACTCTCAGCCGGCGTAGATGTCGAGATAAAACTTTAACTTGAAGGTTTAACGAGATGGCAAAAGCGATAATCGGAAAAAAAGTAGGGATGACACAGGTATTTACCGAAGACGGTACAGTCATCCCTGTCACAGTGGTTCAAGCTGGACCTTGTGTAGTAGTGAACAAAAGAACCGTAGAGCAGAACGGTTACAGTGCCATCCAATTGGGATTTGAAAAGATCCTGAAGGAAAAGAGAGTCAACAAACCGATGGGTGGCTACTTCAAGAAACTGAACGTTGATCCCCACAGATATCTCAAAGAGTTTCGTCTTGATAACGAAGCGGATTACGAGATTGGGCAAGAGCTTAACGTTCAAGTATTTGAAGCTGGCGACAAGATAGATGTTCAGGGAACATCGATCGGTAAAGGCTTTCAAGGTGCAGTGAAGAGATATGGTTTCGGCGGCGGACCCAAGACACACGGTTCGCACTTCCACAGAGCCCCTGGTGCAGTGGGCATGTGTGAGTTTCCGGGTGAAACGCCTAAAGGCAAAAAGATGCCCGGAAGAATGGGCGGTAAGACAGTTACCGTTCAGAAGCTCGATGTGGTTAAAGTAATCCCTGAAACAAATCTTCTTCTTGTAAAAGGTGCGATTCCCGGTCACGACGAATCTATCGTGTACATAAGGGAAGCGGTTAAGAAGTAAGGCTGACAGAGGAAAAGATGGCATCTTTCGAACTTAAAAACGTAAAGAATGAGAAAGTGGGAGAGGTGGAGATAAACGATTCCATCACGAGCTATCCCGTCAAGCCCGAGCTGATGCATGAGGTCGTAACCATGCAGCTCGCCGGCAGAAGAGCGGGAACCCACGCAACCCTTAACAGGGCAAAGATAACGGGCGGAGGAAAGAAGCCTTACAGGCAGAAAGGAACAGGCCGTGCGAGAGCCGGTACTATCAAGTCCCCCTTGTGGCGCGGCGGTGCGACCATTTTTGGTCCCCAGCCTAGGGACTACTCCTACTCAATGCCTAAGAAAAAGGTTAAGAACGCCCTCAAATCAGCAATCAATGCTAAGCAGGAAGATGGCAGCCTTGTTTTTGTTGACGAGATAACCGTTAAAGACGGTAAGACCAAGGAAGCGGTTGAAATTCTTAAGAATTTTGACGCTAACAGAAAGGTTCTCGTTGTATACAAAAACCTTGATGAAAAGGTTGTCAGGGCTTTCAGGAATATCCCCTATGTGGATCTGCTTAATGTGAACGGTCTTAATGTTTACGACCTTATCAACTCCCGCAAGGTGATCGTTGTTAAGGACGCAATCGACCGTATAGAGGAGGTTTTAGTATAATGATAACAGTATATGACGTTATAAAAAGACCCCTTGTCACAGAGAAGGCAGTAAGCCTCAAGGAAGATGAGAACAAGATCAGCTTCGCAGTTGATCCCAGAGCCAACAAGCAACTCATCAAACAAGCTGTTGAGAAGCTTTTTGATGTGAAGGTTTCATCAGTTTCGACCATGAATTTTAACGGCAAGAAGAAAAGGTTTGGCACTCGCTACGGCAGACGTCAGGACTGGAAGAAAGCTGTTATAACTCTGGCCGAGGGTGAAAAACTCGAGTTCGTATAAGAGAGGCTTAAATGGGAATGAAGAAATATAAACCCACCTCCGATGGTGTTCGCTTCAGAACAGGAAGCGATTTTGCGGAGGTAACCACCGATAAACCGGAGAAAAGCCTGGTTGAGCCCATAAAGAAGAAGGGCGGAAGAAACAACCATGGCCGTATAACGGTTAGACATAAAGGTGGCGGACAAAAAAGAAAGTACCGTCTTATTGATTTCAAGAGGAACAAGGAGGACGTTTCAGCGAAGGTCACTACCATTGAGTATGACCCCAACAGAAGCGCCCGCATCGCTCTTGTAAACTACGAGGACGGCGAGAAAAGATATATCCTTGCACCTGTCGGCATTAAGGTCGGCGACGTTGTACTCAGCGGCAAGAGTGCGGATATCAAACCTGGCAACGCCAAGATGCTCAAAGATATGCCCGTGGGTACTGTTATCCACAACGTAGAGCTTCGCCCCGGAAAGGGTGGTCAGCTCGCAAGATCAGCCGGAACATATGCCCAGCTCCTGGCAAAAGAGGGCACATACTGCCACCTTAGGCTTCCCTCCGGCGAGATCAGGCTTGTCAAGGCCGAGTGCAAAGCAAGCATCGGTCAGGTGAGCAACCCCGAGCATGAGAACAAGAGTATCGGTAAAGCGGGTAGAACCCGTTGGATGGGTGTGCGTCCCACCGTTCGCGGTGTGGCAATGAACCCCATCGATCACCCCCATGGCGGTGGTGAAGGTAGAACTAGCGGTGGTCGTCACCCTGTTACCCCCTGGGGTAAGCCTACTAAGG
Organism: Limisalsivibrio acetivorans; assembly: GCF_000421105.1. Classification (NCBI taxonomy): domain Bacteria; kingdom Pseudomonadati; phylum Deferribacterota; class Deferribacteres; order Deferribacterales; family Geovibrionaceae; genus Limisalsivibrio; species Limisalsivibrio acetivorans. The sequence continues at coordinate 1,115,569 of NZ_ATWF01000001.1, read as the reverse complement.
GTTACAAGACCAGAAGCAAGAAGAAGCCTTCTAACAAATACATAGTTTCCGCCAGGAAGAAGTGATAGGAGGAAAGCGTGCCTAGGTCATTAAAAAAAGGACCGTTTATAGATGAACACCTTGAGAAGAAGGTCACCGCAGCGGCTGAAACCGGTGATAAAAAGGTCATCAAAACATGGTCAAGAAGAAGCACAGTTATACCCGAGATGATCGGCCTCACACTGGCGGTTCACAACGGTAACAAATTCATCCCCGTGTATGTGACTGAGAACATGGTTGGTCACAAGCTGGGCGAGTTCTCCCTCACAAGAACTTTCCGCGGACACAGGAAGGATGACAAAAAGGTTAAGGGTAGATAGAGATGGATGCAGTAGCACGTGCCAAATACGTCAGGGTTACACCCAGAAAGGCGCGCCCTGTGGCCGACCTTGTCCGGGGCAAAAATGTAGACGATGCGCTTGCCCTGCTGAAGTTCACTCCCAAGAAAGCGGCCGACTTCATTTACAAGGCCATTAAATCCGCAGCGGCTAACGCTGAGGAAAACAACGACTACAGGGATGTGAGCAAGCTTTTTGTAAAAGAGATCAGGATCGATGAAGGTCCGTTCTGGAAGAGGTACAGACCCAGAGCCTACGGCCGGGCCAGCCTCATCCGCAAGAGGACCAGCCACATCACGGTCGTCCTTTCTGAGGAGGTTTAAGTGGGACATAAGGTACACCCCTACGGATACAGACTCGGCGTAAACAAGAACTGGAGTTCAGTCTGGTTCGCCGGTAAAAAGACATACAGGACACAGGTTCTTGAAGATATCAAGATCAGAGAGTTCCTTAAGAAAAGGCTTTTCCAGGCCGGTATTGCAAACATCGGCATTGAGCGCATGGGAGCAAGGCTCCGCATTACTCTCAACACCAGCAGACCCGGTATCGTCATCGGTAAGAAAGGTGCTGAGATCGAAAAGCTTAAAAAGGAACTCAAGAAGTTTACGGACTCTGAGGTTCTTCTCGTAATACGCGAAGTGAAGAAACCCGAAATCAATGCCCAGCTCGTTGCTGAGAACATCGCCATGCAGATTCAGCGCAGGATCGCATTCAGAAGAGCGATGAAGAAAGCAGTTCTCCAGGCTATGAAATCCGGAGCTCTCGGTATCAAGGTTGCTTGTGCCGGTCGACTCGCAGGTGCTGATATGGCCAGGACAGAGTGGTACATCAAGGGAAGGGTTCCCCTTCAGACTCTCAGGGCAGATATAGACTACGGTACAACCGATTCGCTCACTACCTACGGAATCATCGGTGTCAAGGTCTGGGTCTTCACAGGCGAAATCGTTGAAGAGCGTAACAGGAACGCCGCAGGAGTTGAGTAAATGTTGATGCCCAAGAGAATGAAATACAGAAAGCAGTACAAGGGGCGCATAAAGGGCAAGGCTCATAAGGGTAACTACGTTGCCTACGGAAGATATGGCCTCCAGTCCACAACAAAGGGTAAGATCACCAGCCGCCAGATTGAATCTGCGAGGATTGCAATCAACCGCTACATTAAAAGAGGCGGTAAGGTTACAATCAGGATCTTCCCCCATAAGCCCGTTACCAAGAAACCCCTCGAAACGAGACAGGGTAAAGGTAAAGGTGCTGTGGAATACTATGTTGCTCCTGTGAAGGAAGGGACAATCCTTTACGAAATAGACGGTGTTAGTGAAGAGCTCGCAAGAGAGGCTTTCCGCCTCGCAAGCCACAAGCTTCCCGTTAAAACAAAGTTCGTATTCAGAAAAGAGGAGGTTGATCAGTGAAAACTTCCGAATTCATAGAGATGAGCACTGATGAGCTTATCGCCAAGCAGAACGAGCTTCGTGAGGATCTTTTCAGAGCAAGATTTAAGCTTGCCACAGGAGATCTTGAGGATACATCAGTACTGAAGAAGATGAGGAAAGATATCGCAAGAATCAAAACCCTCCTTCATCAGCGCGAAACAGAAAAGGCTGAGAACTAAGAGGACTTAAGATGAACGAAAAAGGAAGAACAAAAGTAAGAAGGGGCGTTGTTGTCAGCGACAAGATGGATAAAACCGTTGTTGTCAAGGTTGAGAACCTTAAGCTCCACCGCAGGTATCAGAAGTTCATCAAGACCAGCAAGAAGTTCAAGGCTCATGATGAATCAAACGAATGCAGAATCGGCGATACTGTGGAAATCTTTGAAGTAAAGCCCCTCAGCAAGGACAAGTGCTGGATGCTTAAACGCATCATCGACCGCTCCGAAGAGGTGGCAGCAGAGCAAGAGGTTAAAGGATGATACAGGTTGAATCACGGCTTAAGGTCGCTGACAACTCAGGGGCAAGAGAGCTCCTTTGTATTAAAGTACTCGGCGGTTCTAAGAAGAGATACGGCTCCATTGGCGATGTTATAGTTGCCAGTGTTAAAGAATCTGCACCCGATGGAAACATCAAGAAGGGTCAGGTTGTTAAGGCAGTCGTTGTTAGAACAGCCAAGGAAAACCGCCGTAAGGACGGTACATACATCAAGTTTGATGATAATGCAGCCGTACTTCTTAATAAGAACAACCTGGAGCCGATAGCTACCCGTGTATTCGGACCTGTTGCTAGGGAACTCAGGGGGAAAGGCTTCCTCAAGATAGTTTCCATGGCTCCCGAAGTGCTCTAGGAGGATGGCGATGCAGGCAAAATTTAAGATAAAGAAGGATGACAAGGTTATCGTAACCACTGGTAAGGACAAGGGCAAGGTTGCCCGCGTGCTTAAGGTGGACAGAAATGGCGGTAAGGTCTTCCTTGAGAACACAAACGTCGTAAAAAGGCACACAAGGCCCAACCCCCTCAACCCCGAGGGTGGGATAATCGAGAAGGAGATGCCCGTTGATATCTCCAACGTTATGTACTACTGCGATAGCTGCAAGAAAGGTACAAGACTCGGTATTAAGGTTCTTGAGTCCGGCAAGAAAGCCCGGTTCGCCAAATGCGACGGCGAAGTCATCGATAAGGATTGACGGAGAATTGTCAAATGGCTGAACTGAAAGAAAAATATCAGAAGGAGATTATCCCTCAGCTGAAGGAAAAGTTCTCCTACAAAAACGTTATGCAGGTACCCAAGGTCGTTAAGGTTGTAGTAAACATGGGTCTTGGTGAAGCTGTAACCAACTCAAAGTTAGTTGAGCACGCAGTATCCGACATGACGAAGATTACCGGTCAGAAGCCGGTGGTAACCAGAGCTAAGAAGTCCATTGCTACGTTCAAACTCAGAGAGGGGATGCCCATCGGGTGCAAGGTTACTCTCCGAGGTGAAAAGGCCTACGAGTTTCTCGAGAGGCTTATGAACATTGGTCTTGCCCGTGTTAGAGACTTCAAGGGTGTTAACCCCAAGTCCTTCGACGGCAGAGGAAACTACGCGCTTGGTCTTAAGGAGCAGATTATCTTCCCCGAGATTGAGTTCGACAAAATCGACAAGATCAGAGGCATGGACGTGATCATCGTGACTACAGCCGATACTGATCATGAGGCGAAGGAACTTCTCCGCGCCATGGGAATGCCTTTCGCTGAGGAGGGTTCTGGTGGCAACTAAAGCAAAGTACAACAGTGCTTTTAAGAAGAAAAAGTTCAAGGTTAGAGAATATAACCGCTGCCCCATATGCGGCAGGCCCAAGGCCTTCATCAGAAGGTTCAACATGTGCAGGGTATGCTTCAGGAAATTCGCCCTTAGAGGCGAGATCCCGGGCGTGAGAAAATCAAGCTGGTAGAAGGAGAACGGAAATGAGTGTAACAGATCCCATAGCCGATATGCTTACCAGGATGCGCAACGCCCACATGGTTAACAAAACTGAGGTTGTTGTACATCATTCCAAGATGAAGGAGGCGATAGCCGCCCTTCTCAAGGAAGAGGGCTACGTAAAGAACTACCGCGTAGTAGCAGACGGCAATTTAAAGAAGGTTATCGTATACCTTAAGTACACTGAAGACGGCCAGCCCGTTATCAGAGGACTGAAAAGGGTGAGCAAGCCCGGCAGAAGGGTATACATAAACACGAAGAAACTTAAGCCCGTGCTTGGCGGTCTCGGAAACGGAGTTATCTCCACATCTCAGGGTGTTAAGACCGTTAAGCAGTGCATTCAGGAAAAGATCGGCGGAGAATATATCTGCCAGGTCTGGTAGAGGAGTATCAAATGTCAAGGATAGGCAAACTTCCTATAAAAATACCCTCCGGTGTGAATGTTTCGCTCAGCGGAACTGTATGCAAGGTAGAGGGTCCTAAGGGTAAGCTTCAGCAGAACATCCATACCAAGGCTGAAGTTAAGATTGAAGACGGTGTTGTAACCGTTTCCAAGAAGGATGAAACGATCCTTGCCCGTCAGATGTACGGGCTTACCCGTACGCTTATCAACAACATGGTACTCGGCGTAACCACAGGTTATGAAAAGAAGCTTGAGATACAGGGTGTGGGTTACAGAGCTGTTATGAAGGGATCGAATCTCGATCTCTCCCTTGGCTACTCTCACCCCGTTGTTGTTGAGCCCCCCGAAGGTATCGAGTTCGCCGTTGAGGGTCAGAACAAGATCGTTGTGAAAGGTATAGACAAGCAGCTTGTCGGTCAGGTTACAGCGGACATCAGAAAGCTCAGAGCTCCCGAACCTTACAAGGGTAAAGGAATCCGCTACGATGGCGAGCACATAACCAGAAAGGCCGGTAAGGCTGGTAAGAAGTAAAGGAGTGCCAAGTGAGCAGGTTTGATAAACGCACTGCTATTAGAAGAAAACACGCCAGGGTAAGAAGAAAGGTTTCCGGCACAGCCGCAAGACCTAGACTGGCAGTGAATAAAAGTAATAGCTACATATATGCCCAGGTGATCGACGACGAGACCGGAACAACCCTCGCTGCCGCCAGCTCTCTCGAAAAGGACTTTAAAGCCAAGTTCAAAGGCATCCTCAACAAGGAAGCCGCTCAGGAAGTTGGCAAGGTTCTTGGCGAGCGTGCCAAAGAGAAAGGTGTTGAGGCAGTCGTATTCGACAGAGGCGGCTACATATACCACGGCAGAGTGAAGGCTCTTGCAGATGCCGCTCGCGAAGCCGGCCTGGATTTCTAAGGGAGGTATGTTTTGAACGGTAACGAACGTCAACTCGTAGATAAGGTTGTACATATTGGTAGGGTTACCAAAGTCGTTAAGGGCGGAAGGATCTTCAAATTCACCGCAACTGTAGTTGTTGGTGATTATGAAGGAAACGTCGGAATCGGCTATGGTAAAGCCAGGGAAGTGCCGGATGCCATTAAAAAGGCTCTGGAGTTCGCCAAGAAGAACATGGTGAGCGTACCCGTTGTTAACGGTACTATCCCCCACGAAATAATCGGAAAATACGTTTCCACTGAGATTATCATGAAGCCCGCTGCCCCCGGTACGGGTATCATTGCAGGTAGTGTAACCCGTTCTCTGCTTGAGCTTGCAGGTATCCAGAATATCCTCTGCAAGTCCACAAGAAGCAGAAACCCCTACAACTCCCTCTTTGCAATCATGGACGGATTCAGAAATATCCGTACCCTTGATGAGGTTGCTGCGGTTCGTGATAAATCCATTGAAGAGATAATCCGCTAAGGAGCTGGTTGATATGGAACTTCATGATCTTAGACCCGCACCCGGGTCCAAAAAGAATAAAAAGCGTGTAGGTCGAGGCAGCGCCAGCGGTCTCGGTACAACTGCAGGCAGAGGAACAAAGGGACAGAAGGCCAGAAGCGGAGGCGGGGTTAGACCCGGTTTCGAAGGCGGTCAGATGCCCCTTACAAGAAGACTTCCCAAGAGAGGCTTCAACAATGCTCGTTTCGCAACTGTTTACGAGATCGTCAACCTCACTGACATCGAGAAGAAGTACAGTGATGGTGAAGAGGTAAACATCAAGACCCTCAGTGATAAGGGTCTTGTAAAGGTGAAGAGCAATGGTGTTAAAGTTCTCGGAAAAGGCGAAATCACTAAAAAGCTGAAATTCGAGGTTGAGAAGGTGTCCGGCTCAGCGGCAGAGAAGATTAAAGCCGCAGGCGGAGAAATCGTAACTCCGGAGTAATCTGATATGCTGCAAAAGATCGAAGACATTTTCTCGATACCCGAACTGAGGAAAAGGATACTGTACACCCTCTTTTTCCTGTTTGTTTACAGGATTGGTGCACATGTTCCTACCCCAGGAATCGATGGCGGCGCACTGGCAGAGTTCTTCGCCCAGCAGTCTGGAAACCTTCTTGGTTTCTTCGACATGTTCACAGGCGGAGCCCTCTCCAGACTCACCGTCTTCGGGCTGGGTATCATGCCCTACATTTCTGCAGCGATTATACTGGAACTGCTCACCGTAGCAGTTCCCCACCTTGCCGAGCTTAAAAAGCAAGGCAAGGAGGGCAGGGATAAGATCACCCGCTACACAAGATACGGAACCGTACTCATCAGCTCCATACAGGGTATGGGTATCGCCATCGGACTAGAGGCGATGACCTCCCCCAGTGGAGCTCCCGTTGTTATGTTCCCCGGTTGGGGATTCCGTCTGGTTACCATGATAACCCTTACAACCGGTACCGTATTCCTTATGTGGCTTGGTGAGAAGATCTCTGAGAAAGGTCTCGGAAATGGTATATCAATTATCATTTTCGCCGGTATCGTGGCAAGCTTCCCTGCTGCTGTGAGCAAAACTGTTACACTGATGAAAACAGGGGAACTGCAGATTATTACACTCATCCTCGTTGTAGCGATTATTCTCGCAGTGACGGCAGCGATAGTGTTTATGGAGACATCCCAGCGAAGGCTACCCATCCAGCATGTTAAGCGGGCGGGTACCACCATAAGAGGGAACGCAGGTTCATCCTACCTCCCTCTCAAGCTGAACCCTGCGGGTGTTATCCCTATCATCTTTGCGATGTCGATCCTTGCAGTGCCCAGTACGCTCGCTACTTTCTCCACCAATGATCTGGTGCAGAAGATAAGCTTCATGTTCTCACCGAACAGTGCATTCTATTATCTTCTCTCAGTGGCAACCATTATATTCTTCACCTATTTCTATACATCCATCATCTTCAACCCGGATGACATAGCGGAGAATATCAATAAAGGCGGCGGTGTTATCCCCGGAAAACGCCCCGGTCAGGCCACTGCGGATTTCATCGATTATACACTGTCAAGGCTCACCTTCGTTGGAGCTATCTACCTTGCGGCTGTGGCGATTCTTCCCCAGCTTATCATCAAGGGATTCAACGTTCCGTTCTACTTCGGTGGAACAAGTCTTCTCATCGTTATCGGTGTTGGTATGGATGTTATTAATAAGATTGAGACCCATCTCGTTTCCCATAACTACGATGGTTTTCTCAAGAGCGGAAGAGTTAAAGGGAGAAGCCTGATATGATAAATATGGTTTTCCTCGGTCCTCCCGGGGCTGGGAAAGGAACACAGTCAGCATATATAATCGAAGACTACGGTCTTGTTCAGATCTCAACCGGCGATATCCTCAGGGCTGCCGTTAAGGCGGGTACTGAGCTCGGCAAAGAGGCGAAGGTATATATGGATGGTGGACAGCTCGTTCCCGATGAGCTCATCGTCGGCATGATGAAGGAACGCCTTAAGCAGGATGACTGCAAAAACGGCGTAATCTTCGATGGCTTCCCCAGAACCATAGCCCAGGCGGAAGCCCTTGATAAGATGCTCAATGAAGATCTTAAAACAGAAGTGACTCACATAATCAGCCTTGATGTGGCGGATGAACTCCTTGTGGAGCGTGCCGTGGGAAGAAGAAGCTGCCCCGAGTGCGGAAAGGTATACCACATCAAATACAACCCCCCGAAAACCGGTGGTGTTTGCGATGCTGATGGAGCAACACTTATACACAGGGACGACGACCAGGAAGATACCATCAAAAACCGTCTTAAGGTTTACCATGAAACCACTTCTCTCCTTAAGGGATATTATAATGAGAGCGGAAAGTTCCATGAAATTGATGGTGAGGGCGATCCCAAAGATGTATACAAGAAGATCAAGGGTATTCTCGGCTGATTATGGTTATCCTTAAATCACGCAATGAGATAGAGCAGATGAAGGTCCCCTGCGGAATCGTATTTGAGGTTCTGGACAGTTTACGGGAATTCATCAAGCCCGGAATTACCACAAAAGATATTGACAAATTTGCGGAAGACATTATACACTCTCGGTCTGCTGTGCCGTCCTTTAAGAATTACAGAGGATTTCCAGCATCTGTTTGTTCTTCCGTAAACGAAGTAGTTGTTCACGGCATCCCCGGAAACAGAGCCCTCGAAGAGGGAGATATAGTAACTGTGGATGTCGGTGCATATAAAAACGGCTTTCACGGTGATGCTGCGAGAACATATCCTGTCGGCGTCATCAGTGAGGAAACCGAAAGGTTGATAGTAGTTACGGAAAAATCATTCCACGACGGAATCAGAAATGCAAAGGTGGGTAACCGCCTTGGCGACATCTCACATGCCGTTCAAAAAACGGTGGAGGAGAACGGATTCGGCGTTGTACGGGATTTTTTCGGCCATGGTATTGGCAGGGAAATGCACGAAGAGCCCACCATACCCAACTTCGGCCGCCCCAACAGAGGGGTGAGGCTGCGGTCAGGTATGGTTATTGCCGTTGAACCCATGGTTACTGCCGGCTCTTATGAGATTCGAACCCTCTCTGACGGCTGGACTGCAGTTACCGCGGATGGCAGTCTGGCGGCACATTATGAGAATACCGTTGCCATAACGGATAACGGGCCGGAGATACTTACGATAGGGAGTATATGAGCAAAAAGGACGATGTAATCGAGATCATCGGTACTGTGAATGAGGCGTTGCCGAACGCTATGTTTAAGGTGGAGCTGGAGAATCAGCATGAAATACTGGCCCACCTTTCTGGTAAAATGAGGATGCATTTCATCCGTATCCTCCCTGGAGACAAGGTAACCGTTGAGCTGTCCCCATACGACCTTTCAAGGGGCAGGATAACCTATCGTCACAAGAAGTAACGGAGTAGAGAGATGAAAGTAAGGGCTAGCGTTAAGCCTATGTGCGCAAAATGCAAAATTATCAAAAGAAAAGGCATTGTCAGGGTTATCTGTGATAATCCCAGACATAAGCAGAGACAAGGCTAAGGAGGAGTAAGTGGCTCGTGTTGCAGGTGTAGACATACCTAACAATAAAAAAGTTGAAATCGGCCTTACTTATATCTTCGGAATTGGCCGCAACATCGCCGTTGAGATCGTTGAAAGCACAGGCGTAGACCGCAATAAGCGTGTAAGCGATCTCACAGAGCAGGAGATCTCCTCCATCAGGAACTATATCGATGACAGGCTCGTTGTGGAGGGTGACCTTCGTAAGGAAGTTTCACTCAACATCAAGCGTCTCATGGAGATCAACTGCTACAGAGGTCAGAGGCACAAGATGCACCTCCCCTGCAGAGGCCAGAAGACCAGAAGCAATGCAAGAACCAGAAGGGGTCTTGCAGGTAAACGCGGTATCAAGAAGAAGTAAGAGGGGTTAACGAGTAATGGCTAAAGCAAGAAGAAGTAATAAAAGACGTGAAAAGAAGAATGTACCCAAGGGTATAGCTCACATCAGCTCAACCTTCAACAATACCGTCATCACATTTACAGACCTTAACGGAAACGCCCTCTGCTGGTCCGCTGGCGGATGTGTTGGTTTCAAGAACTCCCGTAAATCCACACCCTTTGCCGCACAGCTCTCCTCAGAGGCTGCTGCTAAGAAGGCACTGGATAACGGCATGAGAGAAGTGGAAGTAAACGTGAAAGGACCCGGTTCCGGACGTGAGAGCGCCATCAGGGCGATCGTGGCTGCCGGAATCAAAATAACTCTTATCCGTGACGTTACACCCGTTCCCCATAACGGTTGCAGACCCAGGAAGAAGAGAAGAGTATAGGATTGGAGGTCGAAGTTGGCTAGATATACAGGCGCAGTCTGCAAGCTTTGCAGGCGTGAAGGTATGAAGCTCTACCTCAAAGGTGAGCGGTGCTACAAAGATAAGTGCGGATTCGAGAAAAAAGGATATCCCCCAGGCCAGCATGGTCAGGGTAGGAAGAAGGTCAGTGACTACGGCCTTCAGCTCCGTGAGAAGCAAAAGGTAAAGAGGCTTTACGGAGTTCTTGAGACTCAGTTCCGCAGGTATTTCGATAAAGCGACAAGAATGGAAGGCATTACTGGTGAGAACCTTCTCCAGCTTCTTGAAAGAAGACTGGACAACTTTGTCTACCGTGCAGGCTACGCAGGAAGCCGCAAGGAAGCAAGGCAGATGGTTCGCCACTCCCACTTTATGGTGGACGGCAGAAAGGTAAACATACCTTCTTTCCTTGTTAAGCCCGGTATGGTTGTTGAGCTTCGTGAGAAGTCCGATAGCCATCCCAGAGTTGTTGAGTGCATAGAAACTGCTGAGGGGAGAGGCATTCCTGAGTGGATAAGCCTTGAGAAGGAAAACAAAAAGGCTTCCATACACAGACTCCCTGAAAGGGGTGATGTCCAGTACGAGATTCAGGAACACCTCATAGTGGAGTTGTACTCCAAGTAGTAGTTAGAGTTAACCGGAGGCAGTTCGTTATGATCATCATGAACTTTCATGAAATAATAAAGCCCAAGAAGATCGAATCGGTCGGCGAAGTAACCAGCAGGTTCGGCAAGTTCGTCGCTGAGCCCTACGAGAAGGGTTTTGGTATCACTGTGGGCAACGCCCTGCGCAGGGTTCTCCTCTCATCCATAGAGGGAACAGCGGTAGTAGGCGTTAAGATAGAGGGTGTTAGCAACGAGTTCAGCACTCTTCCCGGAGTGTATGAGGACATCGTTGACGTTATCCTCAATCTTAAAACCCTGAACCTTAAACTCCACGTACACGAGGAGAGAAGGGTATACATCAAGAAGAAAGGGGAAGGCCCCGTTACAGCTGGCGATATCCAGGGTGATTCACAGCTTGAGGTTATGGATCCCGACCAGGTTATCTGCACAGTGACCGATCCCGAGATCGATTTCTATATGGAGCTTCTTGTTAAGAGAGGCCTCGGCTATGTCCCCGCTGAAGACTTTGAGGCAGATTACGACGAGGTGGATCTCATCCCCGTAGATGCTATCTTCTCCCCTATTAAAAGGGTTAACTACTCTGTGGAGAACGCCCGTGTCGGTCAGAGTACCGATTACGACAAGCTCATCATGGAAGTTGAGACAGATGGTTCTATCAAACCGGATGACGCAATTGCCTTTGCTGCCAAGATAGTTAAGGACCACATGAACCTCTTCATCAATTTTGAGGAACCCGAGGTTGAAGTGGAATCGGAAGATGAGGCCGGAAAGCACGACCAGCTCTTTGATATGCTCGATAAGAGCATTGAGGAGCTTGAGCTCTCCGTTAGGGCATACAACTGCCTTAAGAACGCCAACATCAAGACCCTCGCCGAACTTTGCAGCAGAACCGATGCGGAGATGCTGAAAACCAAGAACTTCGGACGCAAGTCCCTCGAGGAGATCAAAAAGGTTCTCAACGAGCTTGGACTCAGCCTCGGCATGGACTTAGAGGCGATCGGCTACGCTAATTCAGATTCGGAGGAAGAATAAAATGCGTCATAGAAAGAAGGGAAGCAAACTCGGAAGACCCACGGCGCACAGATACTCCATGCTTAGGAGTATGGCTGGTTCTCTCGTGGAGCACGGCAGGATAGAAACTACCGTGACAAGAGCAAGAGCTCTTCGTTCCTTTATAGAGCCCCTTATAACCCTCGGAAAAGATGGAGACCTCTCCTCAAGAAGGCTTGCAATGCGCAAACTTCCTAACAAGCAGGTCGTCCATAAGATTTTCGATGAAGTGGCTCCCAGATTCAAGGAGCGTCCCGGCGGATACACTCGTATCATTAAGACGAATATCCGTAAAGGTGACCAGAGCCAGATGGCGATTATAGAATTTGTAGACTAACAAACGAAGGGGAGCTGAAAGGCTCCCCTTTTTAGTTTCAGGGTGGATGATGGACGAAGCCAGAAACGATATCGTGAGATTCGGCAGGAAGCTCGTGGAACGTGGGATGACAACATCCTTCTTCGGTAATCTCTCTGCAAAATACGAAGACCGTCTTTTCATAACAGCAACAGGATCCATGCTGGATGAGCTGGAGGGTGATCAGGTTGTGGAGGTTCCGCTCCATGGCGAGGGTGAGAACGACAGCCGTGCTTCAAGCGAGCTCTGCGTCCACAGGTTAATCCATCAGAATGTCGACTGCACATCGGTTATGCATGCCCACACAGTTTATTCAATTCTTTGCGGCGAGCTGTTCGATAGTGCCGCTTCATTCGCTGTTGCAGAGGTACTGCCGTTCCTCGAGTATGTGCCTGTGGTAACAGGTAAAAGCGGTTCGTTGGATCTTGCAGAGAACGTTACTGAAGGATTGAAAAGGAACAGAGTGATCATAGTGAAAGACCACGGTGTGTTCGCCGCCGGGGAAACTATGAAGGAGTGCTACATATACGTCTCTAGCCTTGAATTTCATGCCAAGGAACTCGTCCTCAAGCGAATCTTGAACTCATCTAAGTAAAATATATAAACAGCATAAGCAGAACAAGTGCACCCACCACATTAAGCAGAATGCTTATGAACTTATCCTTGTCCATTACATCCATATACTTTTCCTGCCGGTTGTGTACAGCAGTCTGATTGCGCAGTCTGTCCTCCATCTGATAGCGCTCGATGAGAAGCTGGCGGATAAACATAGCTATATCTAGCTCGTCCACTTTTGTACGGTTGTGGTGTTCGTGGAGGTTGAGGGCGAGTGGGACGTTAAAGCGCCCCTTTTCGTTACTCCCTTTGTCGAATTCGAAGCGGAAACCGAAATTTTCCAGAAATCGAACAGCACGCTCACGCGCTGATTCGGTGGGAACATCCAGGAAATTCAGGTGTATGGAGTCTATGAGATAGTTTGGGTAGCGCATAATCATCCAGCGAATGATCTCGTTGAAAGCAAAAGTTCCGATGCCGTATCCTCTGATGTTCTCGTTAAGCATCATCTTGGCGCCGTGGGTTATGGTTATGATCTCCGAAGCGTAGTCCGCCCTTGCGGAGAAGCGGTTTACGTGTTTCTCCCTGTTGAATTCCTCCTGCTGGGTTTTCTCGCCGAACTCATCGTTATTAGAGATCAGCTCATCCTTTACAATGGGAAGGATCTCCACTGATATGGATTCAGAACGTTCCATCTTCTGGGTTACTGTAGTGATCATGCAGTAGGCAAAAACCCTCTCCCTGTCGCCGGGGAGTTTCTGTTTCGCCCTTATCAGTTTTGTGGTTTTCATCTTCTTTTAAAGAGCCTTTTCATCCTTCCGGTGATTGAAGCATCGCCGAATTCTATGGGTATCATTAGATTACGGAGCTCATCATTCTTGCGGATATCGAAAACAGTTGTAGAAACAGCATTCAGGTAGTGCATTGCAAGGGAGCTGTCCAGCCTGTTTGTACTGACACCCTTCTCCATGAGCTCGCAGATGTACTTCTTGATTATAGCACTTAAGAGCTGAAGATTTTTACTGTTTTCATCAATAATAATATTTAGATTCTGCTTATTGGTGAAAAACTGCCTGAGGTGTTTGTTTTGGAGATATTTCTTAGTATGTGACTTGAAGCGGCCCGGAGCATGCCCGAGAACGTTGTTCATGAGAAGGTTGAAGTAGGATATATAAAAAAGCTTCCTGAACAGTGCCATAGGGTCAGTTTCTGCACTGTTGTAGACCGAGGGGAGATCCGGCTTATCGGGCAAGGCCTTCATCGCCTCATCCTCCAGGACATCCCAAAGATATTTTGCAAAATCACTAAGGGTCATAAGGACTTCGGTGTCCAGCATATCGTCAAAATCGAATTCGTAACCTGCGTTGATACTCATCAGCACCTCAAAAAAACTCGTTATGGGAGATAGAAAAGTTAGTTTCAAAGACGGGTAAAGTCAAGCCCGTAATAAGCGTTGCCGAAGCATACACCCCAATGGGGGTGTCTCATCTATATTTCATAACAGTTATTATATACTTCATGGGCAGAAGTGGAATTAATATTTTCGAAAAATGTACGATAATTTTAGTACAGGAGGATCTTATGAATGTCTCCGATACAAAGAAACTGGAAGTAATCCTCTCACTATGCGCACTGAACGACTTTATCTCCTGCTGTTCAAAGCAGTTCCAGGAGAAGCAGGCCGCAGAAGCCAAGGATGGAGCGGAGGAACAAAAAACTTCCAAGGGGTAGAAGGTTTTGGGATTCGCTGAAAAGGTGTTGAGCATACGGAGGAAACCTCGTACATTAAAAAATGAAGGGGCTGTTGATAAATATATCAGCCTTATTACTGGCGATGCGGGGAAAGACTCTGTGGCAGAAAAGATAACAGACATTGAGAAGGTTCTAACCGTAAACACGAAACTGAGCATGGGCGTTCCCGACGGCGATTATGCCGGCATGTACGATTCCCGTGTGGAGGATTTCGATCGTGACGGTGGTATCCTTACAGCAATGCCTTCAGACAGCGGGGTTCCGATACCTCTTCTTCCTGGAACCGTTGTGGATGTGAGCTTTGTTGGTGGAGAAGGGCGCTTCCGCTTTATGAGCCGTGTTGAGGGGAGGGTTCGTTCGGGCAAGGTACAGATGCTGAAGATCGCCCGTCCCGCTGAGATAAAGAAGGAACAGCTGCGTGAGTTCTTCCGTGTGTCCACCAGGTTTAAGGCCGGGTTGATCGTGTATTACTCCAAGGTACCGGATAATAACCTCAAGATCCCCCATGAAAACCATACTGCTACACTGATAGATATCTCCGGCGGCGGATGCCGTCTGCTGACCAACGCAAAGGTTAGCGAAGGACAGCAGGTCGCCGTTGACCTTAGTGAGAAGGTAGAGATGGAAAAGCCTGTTCAGGCAAAGGTAGTGCGCATTTTCAAAAATCAGGAATCGAAGAATGAGGTCAGCTTGGAGTTTCTTATAAAAAAGGAATCAGAGCGCAATCCGATAATAAAGTACGTCTTCCAGAGGCAGATAGAGCTTCGTCAGCTGAGGGGCTAGCGCAGGAACTCCGTAAGCTCACCGAGAAAGTAGCACCGCTCCTCAAAAACCTTTCTTATCATAATACGAAAAGCATTCGCCGTACTCTCTGCATCGAAGAGCGCCCTGTGGCGTGAGAAGCGTGTGGAGCTTTTGAAGTTGAACTGTTCGTTTATGGCATCGAGGTTATGGCTCTTCCAGTGGGGGTAGAGCATGCGGGAGAGCTTGAGGGTATCTATGGATATCTCGAAGGGGTTTCGGATGGAGTAATCCCTCATCTCACGGCGCAGGAAGGCCATATCCTTGGGGGCATCGTGGGCTACGAGTACCGTTCCTCTGGCGAAATCGAAGAAGTCGTATAAAACACTGCAGGAATCGGGTGCTCCGCTGATATCCTGCTGGGTTATGCCGTGTATCCCTACGGAACGCTCGGGTATGTCCACACCGGGATCTATGAGGCTCTGAAACTTTTCCTTCCGGTCTATTCTGAAGCCTGGCTTAATCCTCACAGCCCCCAGCTCGATGACACGGTCACCCCCTTCGGGGTTTGTTCCTGTGGATTCGGTGTCGAAAACTGTATATGTAATCTCGTTCAAAGGAGCGTCGATAAGCTCCAGTGTCTCCTTCGAGTATCGCATTGTTATCCTTTAATTCTTTCGAGTGCATCGCCTATATCCGTAAAATCGTCAAGTTTGAGTGCCATAGGTTTTTTGAACCGGACGAAGGTTCCATTCTCTCCGGTTTTAAGGCGTATGCCGGGGAACCGCTCCCGAAGGGCATCCTCCTCCCGCTCGATACGCCTTAGCATGGGGATATCCGCCATACCCTCGACCCTTGTGGCGATGCACGATTCATCGTGGAAGGATAGATCGGCCTCTTCGGCAATCTTTGCCGCTTCTTCTATGACAAACTGATCACCCAGATTGTTCTCAAGCAATGGGGAGCGTATACCGTATTCCTCCAGAGCCTTCAGCCCGGGGCGGTGTTCGGAGGTGTCATCGATATTGGTTCCGTCGAAGACTGCATCGTAACCCCGCTCGATGGCAAGCTCGGTGAGGGCGTGCATCATCGCTCTCTTACAGAGATAGCACCGCTCCGGTGTTCCGGCGAGTATCTCTGCATCATCAACGGGGAGCTTCCTGTTCTCCCATTTGATGTCGAGATGTCTGGCCAGTTTTCTGGCGTTCTCTGTCTGATACCAGAAGATGTGGGGGGCTTCAAAGGTTACGGCGAGAACATTTTCCGCACCAAGGTGCTCAGCGGCGAGTTTGGCAATAACAGCGCTGTCCGAGCCTCCGCTGAGGGCGATTATGCAGTTTTCATACCTTTTAAAATACAGATTCAATAAAGCCGCCGCCAATTACTCTCTCCTTGTCGTATATTGCGGCAACCTGCCCGGGTGCTGGTGAGAACTGCGGTTCGTCAAAGAGCAGGACCGCCTTGTGTTCGGGTAGAATCTCCACACTGCAGGGTGCGTTCTTCATTCTGTAGCGAAGCCTCGCCTCCGCTCTGCGCATGTGTTTTGTGCTGTCTGCGAAAACCGCATCCTTGAGTTTGACTCCCTTGAATGCGGCCTCCTCCTTACGTCCCAGGGTTATGTCACCGGATTTCGGGTCTATATGTTGTACGTAGAGTGGTTCGTGGTAGCCGATATTAAGCCCCCGCCGCTGGCCTATGGTATAGAACACGATCCCCTCGTGCTCCTTAAGCCTCTTGCCGTCGAGTATGAACCATCCCTTCCTTATATCGCTATCTTTAAGCTTTTTGGATAGAAACTCCCGATAGTCATTCCCCATGAGAAAGCATACGTCCTGGCTGTCTTTCTTATCGGCAACCGATAGGCCGTGTTCCCGGGCAAGCTCACGAACGTCATCCTTGCGCATGGCACCGAGGGGGAAGTTAAGAACCTCGATCTGGTAACGCTCCATAAGGGAGAGGTAGTAGGACTGGTCCTTGGTTTCATCAAGCCCTTTGGCAACGTATTTTAAGCCGTTATGTTCGGTTATCCTGGCATAGTGCCCCGAGACGACCTCTTCACAGCCTGCGGAGCACATCTCCCTGTACAGGTAGTTAAATTTTGCCGTATGGTTGCAGTGACAGCAGGGGTTTGGGGTTTTGCCCAGTTTATAAGTTCTAATGAAATAGGATATGACATCCTCGCTGAAAAACTTGCGACAGTCCGCCACATACCACTTGATCCCCAGCTCATCGGCCACCCTCTCCGCTCCGGCCAGCATCTCCTCCTGACCTTCGAAGAGCTGGAGTGTAACTCCTGTGACATCATGCCCCTGTTCAAGCATCAGTTTGGCACAGAGCGTGCTGTCCACGCCGCCGCTCATAGCGATTAATAGCTTCTTCTTCATCCCGACTTTGTACCCCGAATACACATGTTTGTAAACTGTCCGCTTTACTTTTGCCCCCCGGGATGGTAGCAAATATTCATAATTCCCGTTATGGAGATGATATGATTACCACAGTTATATTCGATTTCGGCGGCGTTATAGCCGAGGAGGGCTGGGCAAAAGGTGTTCGTGTAATTGCAGAAAAATGCGGGCATGAGCCCGAGGGCTTCTTTAAGTTATGTGTGGATACACTTTTCGAAACCGGCTTTGTGACTGGAGCGGTCCGGGAGGAGGAATACTGGGAGGCTGTCTCAAAGAAGACGGATCTCTGCATGAGCGTTGCCGAGATGAAGAATGAGATCCTCGGCCGATTCGTTGTACGCCCCGAGGTTATCGAGCTGGTTAAGGATATCAGAAAACATTACACCACCGTAATCCTGAGCGATCAGACCCACTGGCTCGACGAACTTAACGAGCGTGACGGCTTCTTCGAGAACTTCGACCATGTTTTCAACTCCTACCACGACAGAAAGAGCAAGAGGGACGAATCCTACTTCACCGACACATGCAGAAAACTGAACATTAGACCGGATGAGGCTGTCTTTATAGATGACAACCCGGGCAACATCGAGCGTTGTGTTAAGATGGGGCTTTACGGGATACTTTGTACAAACTTTGCCGATGTGAAGGAAAAGCTCGGCACTATGATCAGAATATAAACTTAGCTATCTGGAGGTTGTTTATGTATCAGCTTAAGGCATATGAAAGCGCCCTTGTTGTTGTTGACGTACAGGAGAGGCTTGCTCCCGCCATGGACAATAAGGTCTATGAGAGGATAAAGCAGAATATAATCAAGCTTATCAAAGGGTTCAATATCGTAGATGTACCCGTCTTTCATACCCAGCAGTACAGCAAAGGGCTTGGGAACACAGTGCCCGAGATCGCTGAACTCATCGAAAACCAGCATTTCGAGAAAGTGACCTTCTCATGCTGCGGTGAGAAGAGCTTTATTGAGGAGCTTAAAAACGCCGGTGTAAGCTCTGTTGTGCTCACAGGTATGGAAACCCATGTCTGCGTTCTTCAAACAGCCATAGACCTCCTTCAGGAGGGCTTTAAGGTGCACATAGCCGCCGATGCAGTATGCTCAAGGGCAAAGTTCAACTGGGAGATAGGTTTGCGCTACATGGAGAAGGCCGGAGCCATCGTTACTGTAACCGAAACCGTTCTGTTCCAGCTTCTGGAAAAGGCGGGAACAGACGAATTCAAGCAGGTATCAAAGCTTGTCAAATAAAGACTGGAACGCCGCAGAAGCCGAAAGCTTCTACCATTACCGTTGCCTTGTGCAGAGTGTTGCCGAGGCTATAGTCACCACCGATGCCCGTGGAAGTATCATCGATGTGAATGACGGTTTCTGCAGGATGTTCGAGTACTCCGAGGACGAGGCTCTTGGTCTTAATATAATAGAGATGATGCCCGAGCGGTTCCGTGAAAGCAGGCGTGATTATATACGCAAAGCCGCAGAAACAGGTGTTATGGATATACACAGCAGAACTATCGTGGCCTCAGGCAGAAGGATCGATGGTACAGAGTTTCCTATGGAGATGTCGCTGACCCAGTGGGAGCGTGAAGGGAATATTCTTTTCACAGCGGTCATACGTGATGTAACCGAAAGGGAGCGCTACGAAAAGCTCCGTAAGGATACCGAGCGTATTGTCCGCCATGACCTGCGCTCACCCCTTAATGGCATACTTGGGGGCGCCGAGCTTCTTTCCCTTGAGGAGGGGCTCACAGAAGAGCAGCGTGAGTATGTGGACTATATAATGCGTAGCGGCAAGCAGATGCTCAGGCTCATTGAGCACTCCCTTGATATTATAAGGATGGAGGAGGGGACCTACGAGCTAAAGCCCGCTCCCTGCAACGTTTGCGAACTCCTTGGGGATCTCTCTAAGGAGTTTGAGAGGCTCGCCGGGAAAAAGGGGTGCCGCATCAACTTCCTTATAGACGGAATCCCACTTGGTGAGGCTCCATGCCCCGTTTTCAGGGGTGAGTATGAGCTGATCTCCCTTATGATGGCAAACCTTATCAAGAACGCTGTGGAGGCCTCTCCGGAGAGGTGTGACATTACGGTTAAAACCTTTGTCTACAGGGATGTACGTCGTTTTGAGGTACATAACTTCGGCGTGATCCCCGAAGAGGTTCAGCCCGTTTTTTTTGAGAGGTACTCAACCTCCGGCAAGGAGGGGGGGACAGGGCTTGGGACCTATTCCGCAAAATTGATGGCAGATGTCCATGGTGGCGAGATAGGTTTCGAGAGCACCATAGAGAGGGGAACCACCGTATGGGCGGAGATACCCCTTAACCTTTAATATTTGAGGACATTATAATATGAACAATACCCTGCTTCTGCTCCTAATGCCCGTTGTTATGCTCTCCTGGGGAGGTTCATGGGTAAACGGGAAGATCCTGGTGGATTTCACCACCCCAGAGGAGCTTGTTTTCTGGCGTTTCTTCCTTACAGCATTAACATTTCTCCCTGTTATGTTATGGCTGAAGGAGTCGTTCAGGTTTCGCCTCCCCGGCTTTCTGGCTGCTCTTGCGGGGGCGGCTCTACTTATCATATACAACGAGCTTTTCTTCACAGGCCTTCGAACGGGGCTTGCAGGGGCTGGAGGTGTACTAGTCACAACCCTTGTGCCTGTTCTGACTTTCCTGATAAATGCTTTGATAACACGAAAGAATCTTCGCTTGCCCGACTATATGGGTCTGCTTATGGGGGTTACGGGTGCGCTTATAATCCTTCGAATCTGGGATATGGATATAGCTACACTCTACCAGAGCGGAAATATCTTCTTTCTTCTGGCTGCACTGACATGGGCTGTACTCACAAACCTGAGTGCAAGGGTTCGCAGTGTGATGAGCCCCATGGCATTCAGCTTCTATCTTTTTGCCTTTACGGCGCTTCTGGACTATGTCTTTGTGCTCGGCGGCGAGCTATCAAACCCTGCGGAGTTCGGCGTACTGTTCTGGAGCAACGCCCTGATGATATCACTCTTTGCCACGACCTTCGGAACATCCGTATACTTCCTCTGCACCGACAGGCTTGGTTCCGCCAAGGCTAGCAGCTTCATATTCATGGTTCCCGCCAGCGCACTTTTTTTGAGCTGGTTCTTCATAGGCGAACCGGTTCATATGAGCACAGTTATCGGTGGGCTTACAGCAATTACAGCGGTATACATCATCAATAGGCGGCAGGCTTTACGCCGTTGAGGCATTCATCCCTCACCAGTTCAACGGCCTCCTCCACGATCTCTTCCCTCGCCTTTAAGGTTTTGCCGTGGTGTATGTTCAGCATGAGGTATTCCTCATCTATCTGATACCCCTGGGGGTTGAAGAGCTGAACAGCTATCTCAATGGATCCCCTTCCCGCCATGCCCAGTGAGAGTTTATTTGTGTATTTTGACGGGTCGGAGTACGTAACGCACTCCATCTTCACTATCAGGTCTATCTCTTCAGCATTCTCTCCCCTCGTTACCCTGTAGCTGGGGAACTCCTTTTTCAGCGTCTTTTCCATATCATATTCGAGGGCTGTGAGGAAGGGGACACCTGCCGAGGCATCTACTCCGTAATGTACTGGTACGATATGTAAGTTTTTGGAAAGACTGCATGTTTTTGCTTCTGAACATCCGATGATAATTGGTATCAATAACACCATTATAAAAAGTGAAAATCTCACAGCATATCCTCCATATGAGTGTTAGAATATATATTAGATTAGCAAATACCAGGGAGCAAATCAAAGTTTATAAAAAGATATAGCACAATGTTATATCTTTGTTAACAAGCATGGAACCAGGAGGATTTGATGAAGCGTTTTCTTTTTGCAGCACTCTGTTTTGCCCTCCTCTCTACTCAGGCCTTTGCCGGTGATCTGATAGTCAATCTGGATTATTCAGACGGTGATGTCAGCCAGCATGAGTACGAAGGGGGAACGGACGAACTCGTTTACGGCGGTGACGACATTAACACCGGAGTTATCTCCGACCAGCCTTACTTCGAGGATGATGAGGCACAAACAGGAGATGGAAACACCGTAGAGGTAACGCCCCAGTACAACAGGGGTAGCATTGCCCTTAACACATTTATTACTCCCAATACACAGATTATCTCTGTGCCCGTGTCCTATAAGCTTGTACCCAGATTCAAGCTCAAGGCATCCTTCCCCTACGTAAGGCGTACTATTGAGGATGATGACGGTGAAGAGTACACCAGAAGCGGAATTGGAGACATATCCGCAGGCTTCAGCTGGCTCTCCTATAAAACCAGCAAAACAGAATCCGTAACCGACCTGATGGTAACCCTCCCCACCGGCGATGCAGACGGTGAGGACAGCGAATTTGCCGTTCCCGTGGGCTCAGGTGGATACTCCTTGTATGTTTCGCAGAAGCTGAGCCACAGAGTTGGGACAAGCAGGTTTACCATCCTTGGTGATGTTGCTTACAGGCACTTCTTCAGCTCCGACTACGCAATCGGCGACACGGATCAGGAACGTGAAAGGGGCGGACAGATAACCCTTTCCGGCGGAACCAGATATAAATTCAACGACCGCATAAGGGCAGCGGCGAGGATACGCTATCTTCGTGTTGCAGAGGGTCAGATAAAGCAGGGTGATGGCGACTGGGAGGATTCAGACGACTACATGGCCGCTACGGATCTCATTCTCACCGTGCAGACAAGGTTCTATAAAAGGAACTGGTTTGTGGCAGGAGTGGTTATCCCCGTTGCCACGGATTACGATGATGATGTCGAGGATGAAGAGGGCAGAAAGTGGGCCTTCCTCGCCTCCGTATCAGCACCTTTCTAAGGGGGACTGAAGCATGATTAAATATACTAAAGCATTGATAATGGTAGTCCTTTCCCTGTTCCTTCTCACAGCGTGCGGAGGGAGCGGCGGAACGTCCGATTCGGATAATAAGGCGCAGTCGCTCAGCATAAGCCTGAACTTTGAACAGCCGGAGCAGAGGCTCATTGAGGAACTACACATCCTCAATTTCGAGGTTCTTCCCGCCTCGCCCGATCTCTCACCCCAGACCATCGATATCCTCTCCTACTTCAACGAGGGGAAGAGCAGCTTCACCGTTGAGGATCTTGTAGACGGAGAAGAGTATTACTTCAAGGTGAAGGGATACGATAATGAAATGGTTCTGGTTTATATCGGCTCCGGTAAGCTTACCATCCAGCCGGGGAACAACTACCTTGATCTCATGGTCTATGCGAACGAGAGCGAGTATAAGCTGCCTTCGCCAAGTATAGGCTCCCTTCGTGAAGGTGAGACGGGTGAGTTTATGGTTTATGCAGAGTGTACAGATTCAATCGATAAATTCTACATTTACGAGTCATCAAATACTGGTACTTTTATCGATGGCGATGATAATGAGGTTCAGTTCAATAACGGCTATTCTGTACCGGTAAGCGATTTTAAAAAGTATCACTATCAGGACTTTACACCCAGTGATACTTTAAGTATCGGCGATACATTCAGTGCCAGGATACACTTTACTAACACATTCGGTCAAAAGGACATGTTCGATGCAGAGTTCAGTATTGGAACGATCTTCAGCCAGTATCCTGAGTTTATAACAGAGTTCTCAACCCTTGATCCTGGCGTTGAAACTACTTTCCAGTGGACACTTCCTGAGAATACAGGGGTTAATTCCTTTGATACCCTCTATTTTGAGGTTATTAATAAAACTTCGGGTGCGAGAGAGAAGAAAACTATCGGTGTATCCGATACCTCCTATACGATTCCCGCAGATCAACTTAGCCACTCTAGTACTTACAGGGTGAGAGTTACAGCAGCAAGCGGTGATGACCTCTCCAATGATAGTTTTATGTTCACCACAACAGGCGAGCCCGTTGCCCCCACAGCTCCCCAGAACGTTTTCGCCAGCGGCGGCGGAAGCACGATCTACATAAGCTGGGATACGGTTCAAGATGCCTCCACCTATAACATCTACTGGTCTACATCCCCCGGGGTGACAACCTCCAACGGAACGAAGATAAGCGGTATAGTGAACCATTACTATGAGCACACAGGGCTCGAAAGCGGAACAACATACTACTACATCGTGACCGCAGAGAACGCCCAGGGTGAGAGCCCTGCTTCCTCTGAGGCTTCTGGCTCAACGCTGGGTTCAGTCCCCCCCGTAGCACCCATTAACGTATCGGCTGCAGGCGGTCATGGCGAGATTGGCGTGTTTTGGGATTTCGTTGACAATGCAACATCCTACAACGTTTATTACTCCACAAGCTCCGGAGTAAGTACTGAAACGGGAACCAAGGTTGCCGGAATAACGAATCACTACTATTACCATACTGGCCTCGCTGATGGCGCGACCTACTACTACATCGTCACAGCGGTTAATGCTAATGGTGAAGGCCCTGCTTCCGTTGAGGTTTCAGCAACGACTGATGACAACTTCCTCCCCGCAGTACCGGCAAATCTTTCGGCAACGGGGGGTGATCAGCAGGTGAACCTCAGCTGGGACAGCGTTGCAGATGCAACCTCTTATAACGTTTACTGGAGCATAAGCTCGGGGGTTACTACTACAAACGGTAACCAGATAAGCAGTATAACGGATACTATGTACACCCACAGCGGTCTCGATGCCGGAACAACCTACTACTACATCGTTACGGCCGTTAACGGAAACGGTGAGGGTATGCCCTCTGCAGAGGCGAGTGCATCGACCACAGCTGTAACACCCCCAGCCTATCCGGCCAATTTCGATGTGGACAGTGGCGATACAGATATGCAGATGTCATGGGACAGCGTTGCGGATGCGGACAGCTATACCATCTACTGGAAAGAGGGAACCGGTGTAACCGATGCTGACAATGCCATAACGGGCATAACCGATACCCTCTATACACACAACGGCATCAGCAACGGACCCGTATACTGCTACGCCATTGCAAGTGTTAACGCCGGCGTAACGGGTCCCCTCTCTGCGGAACAGTGCAACGTGGCATACCCCAAAACCGCCATGCTGAGCTACTACAGCTTCGATGGAACAGATTCGAACTTTATTGTTAATGCAACACCCACAACGGATCAGTTCGGTACCGCAAATGAGGCTTACAGTTTTGACGGATCAAGTGAGTACATTGGTTTCACCAACGACCATAACATCGGAGCCATGGGTAATGAGCTCACAATAGCTTTCATGATAGACCCTTCAAGCAACGGGGTTATCATAGACCATGCGAATGGCTCGAAGACAAGCTACGAGGCCTTCCTTGAGCCCGACAACTCTATCTACTT
Source organism: Limisalsivibrio acetivorans (assembly GCF_000421105.1). Taxonomy (NCBI): domain Bacteria; kingdom Pseudomonadati; phylum Deferribacterota; class Deferribacteres; order Deferribacterales; family Geovibrionaceae; genus Limisalsivibrio; species Limisalsivibrio acetivorans. The sequence goes on along the minus strand of NZ_ATWF01000001.1, from coordinate 1,090,893 downwards.
CTTCATCGATGACGGAACAAACCACGACTACATGTTCTCCACCTCCAAGCTTACCCCTGGGGTGTGGGCTCATGTTGCTGTTGTGTATACGCCCGGTACGATGGAGGTTTACATAAACGGAGCGCTTGACAATACAAAGACCGTTACCCTCACAGGGCTTGCCTCCGTAACGGATGGTGATACCACCCTTGGCTCATATATGGGTACGTCAAGCTTTATGGGCGGCTCCCTTGATTCGCTCATGATGTACTATACAGCCGTTGATGCGGCGGGTATCCAAGCAATATACAACTACACAACGCTTGACAAATAAGCCGATAAAAACCTAATATTTCAAGGCCCCCTTTTGGGGGCCTTTTTTTATTTCAGTAGCTCAGCCGATTGAATATGATATGATCCATATATCAGCACAAGGTGGAATATAAGATGATAACCGTAGATGAGATGGGTCCGTGTGAAGCGGAGAATGTTTCGGAGCTGATCCAGAAGGTTTTTAAGGAAGAGGTTGCCCCCCTTTTTCCAGAGGAGAGATGGGGAGAATTTCTTAGCCAGAGCCCCAGCCACGAGATACTTTCGAGGCTTGAAGAGGATAGTCGTATGTTCGTTGCAGTGGACGGCGATGATATTGTTGGAGCGGCGGAGCTGAAAAAACCGTCACATATCAGTCTAATATACTCAGCCAGAAAGGGTGAAGGTGTTGGGAGTGCTCTTCTCAATAAGATTGAAGAGGAGTCCGAAGGGGAGGAACTTGCCATTGTTGCAACGGAGAACTCTAAGGGCTTCTTCGAGAAGCATGGGTTTGTTCCGGCCCAAGAGGCTAAGGACGGATGCGTACTCATGAAAAAGAGCCTCGCAACGGGGAGCTAGTCCTGAAGTTTTCCAGTGAGATATAGTACTTGCGGGCAATCTTCCTCTTTTTTGGGTTTGAGATCAGTTTGTTTTAAATCGATGTGATTAACCGCACTGCCTGATATCAGAGATACAGCTTAATCAATAAAAAAAGCCGCCCAAAAGGGCGGCTTTCTCTTTATAAGGTCATTCCAAGGATTTCTTAGAACTGGGTGTCCAGAAGCATCTTTCTTATCTTCACGATGGCATCGGTGGGGTTGAGTTCCTTGGGGCATGCCTCTACACAGTTGTAGATTGTGTGGCATCTCCAAACACCGTGCTGGTCGTTGAGGATGGGAAGACGCTCTTCTGCACCTTCGTCTCTGGAGTCTGCAAGGTATCTCCATGCTCTGAGGAAAGCGTTGGGGCCGAGGTACTTCGCATCCGCCCAGTAGGAGGGGCAGGAGGAAGAACAGCAGCCGCATGCGATACACTCATAGAGGCCGTCAAGGAGCTTTCTGTCCTCGGGGGACTGATAGAATTCCTTGTCGGGAGTGGGAGACTTCCTTATAAGGTAGGGCTTAACGGTGATGAACTTGTTGAAGAAGTCATCAACGTCTGTAACGAGGTCTCTCATAACGTTCATTCCGGGGAGGGGCTGAACGATGATGTGGTCGCTGTTAAGATCCTCTACCTTTGTCATGCAGGAGAGCATGTTAACACCGTTTACGTTAAGACCGTCTGAGCCGCAAACACCTTCGCGGCAGGAACGGCGGTAGGTAAGGGTGGGGTCCTGCTCCCATTTGATCTGGTTGAGGGCATCGAGCATAAGGTAACCTGCTCTGCGTATCTCAACCTCGTATGTCTGATAGTACGCCTCGTTATCTTTGTCGGGGTCGTACCTGAATATTTCGAATGTTACCTTCTTCATCTGTCGTGTCCTCCCGTTAATATACTCTGGGTTTAGGCGGGAAAGTTTCCACAGTGAGCGGCTTCATACGCACAGGTCTGTGAGTAACTCTGGGGTTCTTTCCGTCTTCTTCAAGGTAAACCTCGGTGTGCTTCAGGTATTTCTCGTCATCCCTTTCAGGATAGTCGTCCCTGTAGTGACCACCGCGTGATTCCTTTCTTTCCAGAGCAGCCTTTGTGGCGGCCTTGGCAACGAGAATCATGTTGTTAAGCTCAAGTGCTTCGATGAGGTCGAGGTTGTAAACGGTGGACTTGTCCACAACTTTGAAGTCGTCCATCTTAGCTTCGATTTCATCAAGCTTTTCAATCGCCTCTGTCATGAGCTCCTCGGTTCTGAACACGCCCACGTTTTTCTGCATGATGTTTGTGAGCTCGTTCCATACAGTACCGAAGGTGTGGGTTCCGTTAGCGTTGGCGAACTTCTCGAGAAGCGCCTTGCCTTCCTTGCCCGCATCCTCTTCAAGCTCAACGAAGTTGTTCTCTTTGGCGTATTTAGCGGCCTCTTCGCCGGCTGTACGTCCGAAAACAACGAGGTCGAGAAGGGAGTTTGTTCCGAGACGGTTAGCACCGTGTACTGAAGCTGATGCGCACTCGCCTGCGGCGAAGAAACCGGGAACGAGAGCCTCGCCGTCCATATCCCCTTTGATAACCTGAGTAAGGTGGTTTGTGGGGATACCGCCGTTCTGGTAGTGGGCGGTGGGAACAACGGGGATGGGCTCCTTAGTACAGTCAACGCCTGCGAAAACGAGTGCAAGCTCGTGGATACCGGGGAGTTTCTCAAGGATAGCGTCCGCACCGATGTGGTCGATCTTGAGGAGGATGTGATCAGCGTTGGGGCCTACACCTCTTCCCTCGAGGATCTCCTTCATCATGGAGCGTGAAACGATATCTCTGGGTGCGAGGTCCTTAATAGTGGGTGCGTAACGCTCCATGAAGCGCTCGCCGTCTTTGTTAAGGAGGATACCCCCCTCACCGCGGACACCCTCTGTGATAAGGTTTCCTGCACCGTATATGCCGGTGGGGTGGAACTGGAAGAACTCTGCGTCACTCCAGCTCATGCCCTTTCTCATAGCGAGGGCAAGGCCGTCACCGGTGTTGATGTGTGCGTTTGAGTTGGTCTGGTAGATACGGCAGTTACCGCCTGTGGCGAAGATGATGGACTTCGCATGGAAGACGTGAAGACCGCCGTTCTGGATGTCGTAACAGATAACGCCGTTTACGTGTCCGTCGTTTTCAAGAAGCTCAAGGGCATAGAACTCGCTGTAGAAGTGAGTACCCTGCTCAACGGACTTCTCATAAAGGTTTTGAAGCATAGCGTGGCCGGTTCTGTCGGCTGCGTAGCATGCTCTTTTTACGGCTCTTTTACCGAACTCCGCTGTGTGTCCGCCGAAGGGACGCTGGGCGATCTTGCCCTCGGGAGTACGGCTGAAGGGGAGACCGATGTGCTCAAGGGCGATGATCATCTCAGGCGCCCTTCTGGTCATGTATTCACATGCGTCCTGGTCGGCGAGGTAGTCGCTTCCCTTGACGGTATCGAACATGTGCCAGTGCCAGTGGTCTTCTTCAAGGTTTCCGAGTGAGGCGGAGATACCGCCCTGAGCGGAAATAGTGTGGCTTCTTGTGGGGTAAACTTCGGAAACGACAGCGGTTTTAACGTGCTGAGACGCTACCTGCGCTGCGTTGAGGCCAGCACCGCCAGCTCCCACAACAACCACGTCGAACTTATGATATTCTACATTAACAGACATAGGTTTAACCTCTTGTTCTTTTTTCTCAGATTACCTTGAGGGCGAGCAGTGCGAGAGTTACACCTGCAACCCAGTATACGCCAAGGAGAATTCCTCTCCAGCCGGAGCTAGAGACGTAGTCGTCGGTTATCATCTTGAAACCATTAAAAGTATGGAAGAATCCGAAGGCGATTACCGGAGCGAGAACGAGCTGCATCATTCCAAGAGCTCCACCCTTCAGCATAGAGAAGAAATGGATGAAGACGGCAACGATGAGAACGATGCCGGATATTCTCTGCATGAGCCATGAGAGGGTTCCGGTATTGCTTGCGCCCATAAATTTGTAGTTATTCATCTTCGTGCCTCCTTAGGATGAGAAGATCGGAATTGCGCCGATTACTGCGATAACGACTGTTATGAAAACAACCGCCATATAGTACTTCGAGAAGTTCTCCCTCTCTGCGCCTGCGCCGAACTCCATAAGAACGATCCTAACGCCGTTAAAAGCGTGGTAAGCGAAGCTTACGAGGAACAGAGCCTGAATCACAGCACTCCCTGTTACGGCAAGGAGGGGTGAAAACGTACCGGAAACGCCGAGAACGTGCATAATGAGATAAGCACCGATTATAACGCCAGTTATTCGGTGCAGCAGCCATGCGACCATCCCGGTGTGCTTGCGGTACCCGGTTTTCTTCGGGTAGGTTACAAGGTCTTTCCTTGGCATTTGACACTCCTGTGTGTTTTTTTAAAACAAACATTGTTAAATTATTCCAAAAATTATCTATCACAATTACCATTCCATGTCAAACATATTGTATACAATATACATTGGCAAATCATAATGTTCTGGAAGAAAATGCGATTTTTTCTAAGCCGAAGTTCAGCTCAAAAATGAAAACCCTGTTATATTGCGATTTTAGACGCCGTGTTATTATTGTCCTGTTGCCATACATTATAGCTTTAGTTTATGCTGATAAAAAAGAAAAATGGATTAATCTATAATTATGGCAAGAAGGCTTAAGGACAGGTACCTCCTCGGAGGCTACATTGCAAGAACTCCGGGCGGTGGAGCTTACGAAGGTTTCGACTCAAAATTTGACAGAAAAACAATAATCCGGATCGTCGAAAACGGAGCCTCCGGCGACCTCAACTCCCGCTTTGTCCGCTTCATGAAAAGTGCCGGACGACTTGGGCATCCGGGGATTCTCTCGGTTCTGGATTACGGCACCGACGGCGATGATGCCTTCAGCGTCCATGAATATATCGATACCCCTGACAGCGTCCTCTCCCTTTCGGCTGTGGAGGATCTCGAACCGGAGGAGAAAACGGGGATAGTCCGCAGTATGCTCGATATCCTTTCCTATGCCCATTCCGCAGGGATTCAGCACAGAAACCTTTACACCGATTCCGTTTATATCCTCGATGACGGCCGTGTTAAGCTCGACTTCTTCGATCTGCGCAGATACTTCGTCAAGGAGGCCCTGCTCAGCGAGTTCGGTTTCTCCAGTGAGGCGCCCCTTTTTATAACACCCGAAGAACTGCGTGGAAGGCCCGATGCGAAGAAGGGGGATATCTTTCAGTTCGGTTGCTGCGCCTATATGATTCTTACAGGGACAGTACCCTTCAAGGGGAAAAAGGTGGAGAAGACTATCCGCAACATCCTCAGCGGAGAGCTCGTTAAGCCCGATTATATCTCCCCCGAGGCGGGCAAATACTCCCATATCCTTGAAAAGTGTCTCAGCATAGCACCGGAAGACAGGTACGCATCCTTTGATGAAGTGATAGACGACTTCCGCCTTGCGGACTCCGGAGGGAGACAGAGGGTCAGTCACAGAGCCCCCTATAAGTTCGAGATGCGGGATGATGAGGCGTACATGACCATCAGCCCCATCATGGCCTCCAAGGCAAATATTGAGGAGATAGAGAAACGCTTCCTCGAGGAAAACATCTTCAACTACGACCTGGAGCGCATCGCCGATTGTATACGCCATGCGGACGGCAAGGCGCACCCCGTGGGGCTGGCCTTTAAGAAATGCGATCCGGTTTCACTCAGCGATATAGATATCGAGGTAACGGCGGATTCCATGGAAGCGTACCTTAAGTTTTCCATACTCCCTGCCGTGAGCGTTGACGAGGCTGTATTCCATCTCAAAAAGAACGGTGTACGTTTCGGGATAGACCGGCAGGCCGTTAGACAGGTTCTCGATACAGGCAGGCAGGATATACCTGTTGCCAGAGGTGTTAAGCCCGTGGACGGCGAGGACGCATGGATACACTACTTCTTCGAGAAGGAGAACCTCCTCCGCCCCAAGGTTCTTGAGGATGGGGACGTGGATTTCAAGGAGATCCACTCCATTCAGGAGAGTGCGGCGGGTGATGTGCTCTGCCTTAAGATACCAGCCACAGAAGGTGCACCTGGCAAAACCGTTTTCAACACACCCATTGAGGCGAAGAAAGGGCGTGACAAAAAGCTCCCCATCGGCGCAAAAACCTACGTTTCCCAGGATGGCCTTAAGCTTCTCGCCTCCATAGACGGGCAGATTATGATGGAGCACGGCAAGGTCCATATCAAAGAGCTTATAATAATAAACGGCGATGTGGACTACAGCACAGGCAATGTCCGCTACCGTGGTGATATCATCATACGAGGCAACGTCCTCCCCGATTTCATGGTATCCGCCGGGGGGGATATAAAGGTCCATGGAGTTGTGGAAGGAGCATATGTGGAGTCCTTGAGAGGCTCTGTATTCGTGAAGTCCGGCGTGTTTGGTAAGGAGAAGGGGGAGATCCACGCCCTCAGGGATATAAAGGCGGATTTCCTGCAGGACGTAACCGCCGAGGCGGGGAGAAACATCACCGCATTCAACTATATACGAAATTCCGATGTGAAATGCGGGCGCCACCTGAAATGCAAAACCGGAAACGGGAGCGTTGTGGGCTCGACCATACAGGCGGGAACTTCAGTTGAGGTGAATATAGCCGGGACTAATCCCTACGTAAGAACATCCATAACCGTGTTGGTAAGGACTGCATTGGAGCTTAAGCAGAGAATGGAGGAGCTCCAGCACCGTAATGAAGAGACGGAGGCGGCTCTGGCATCTGTTAAGCGGCAGATGAAGCAGATCGTGATACGGTGCGGTTCCGAGGATAACGCCGCCGATGACAGGGAATACAGGCTGTTGACCGATAAGATGAAGCACCTTGAGGAGTATATAGCCGAAACAGAGGTTCGCCTTGAGAATGTTACGGCGGACTACGACGAACGGGATGATGATTTTCGTGAGACTGTAAAAGTACGCAGGTTTCTCTACGGCGATGTGTCTGTTAGAATAGGTAACAGTGTTTTCGTTTCAAAGGAGGAGTACGAAGGGAAGATGGAGTTCTTCTCCGATGGCGGAAAGGTTGTTATCAAAGGTATATAGGAGGCTGTTCAATGAAATTTACACTTTCGGATGAAAGCAGAAAGGTACTTCTAAAAACAGCCCGAGAGGCTGTTTCCGCAGAGCTGGAGGACAGAAAGCCGGAATATCCGGAGGTTCCCGAAGAGCTGGGCTTCAACAGCGGCTGTTTCGTAACCCTCCACAGGGACGGCCGTCTCAGGGGATGCATAGGCAACTTCCGGGACGATATTAAGATAGACCAGAATGTAAAGGAGATGGCGTATCAGGCTGCCTTCTCCGATCCCCGCTTCCCCTCTTTGGAGGCGGATGCACTTCCATTCATAGATTTCGAGATCTCTGTACTCAGCCCTATGATGCCCTTAAACTCTGTTGAGGATATCCACGTGGGGCGTGACGGCCTTTATGTGGTAAAGGGTCATAGCAGAGGCGTTCTGCTCCCCCAGGTTGCTATTGAGCAGGGGTGGGATGCAGAAACCTTCCTCTCCCAGACATGCGTCAAGGCGGGGCTGTCACCCGACACATGGAGGAATGAGACGATCGAGCTCTTCCGATTCGAGGCTGTGGTTTTCGGCGAAAACGACTGAAACAGCCTGCGCAGAGGGCATCCAATAACCTCTTGAAGAAATCTTTGTAATATGCTTTTATACTCTTTTGCCCGGGGGTAATATATATGTCTCAACTTATAGGCAATTACGGCAGATACGGCGTATCCTTCGTAAAAGGCGAGGGGTGCAGGCTTTATGATGAGCAGGGGAGCGAGTATCTCGACTTCGGCTGCGGTATCAGTGTCGTGAATCTTGGGCATTCCCATCCGGCGGTTTCAAAGGCCGTTGCGGAGCAGGCGGGAACGCTCATCCACACCTCCAATCTATACGGGAACCCGCTTCAGGAGGAGCTCGGCAGACGTCTGTCAGAGCTATCCACCGGCGGACGTGTTTTCTTCTGCAACTCCGGAGCGGAGGCGAACGAGGCGGCGATAAAGCTGGCCCGCATTTACGGAAACCGCAGATACGAAGGCCTGCGACACCGTGTAATCACCATGAAGAACTCCTTCCACGGCAGAACCTATGCGACACTTTCCGCCACCGGTCAGGAGAAGATACACGAAGGCTTCCGTCCCATTGCGGACTTCTTCACCCATGTGCCGATGAACGATTTCGAATCCGTGCGCCGCATTGCGGACAGCGGAGATGTAGCCGCCATTATGGTGGAGCTGTGGCAGGGTGAAGGGGGCGTTATCCCCATAGAGAGGGGCTTCCTTGAGAGGCTTCGGGCATACTGTACCAAGAAGGATATACTCCTCATCTTTGATGAGATACAGACCGGCATAGGAAGAACCGGAAGGATGTTCGGTTATGAGCATTTCGGTGTTGAGCCGGATATAATGACCGTGGCGAAGGCACTCGGCAATGGTGTGCCCATCGGTGCGGCTGTTGCTAGGGGTGATGTTGCGGAGTATTTTATCCCCGGAACCCACGGCACAACCTTTGGCGGGAATTATCTCGCCTGTGCGGCGGGTATTGCTGTTCTGGATGCTATGGATGAGGATTTTCTTAAAGGTGTTCGTGAAACGGGCAGATACATGAAGGACAGGCTAAAGGAGATTTTCCCCTCACCGAAATTCACCGTTCGTGGGGAAGGGATGCTTCTGGGTGTTCAGTTTGAGGAAAGAATGGCGGACTTCGTCAAGGCCTGCATGGAGGAGAAGCTCTTGGTTCTCCCCGCAGGGCATGAGACTATGAGGGTCTATCCGCCTCTTAATATAGACCGCAGGGATCTTGATGAGGGTCTTGCCCGTATGGAGAAGGTCCTTGCCGGAGGAGAGTTTTGAGTAAAAGAGATTTTTTAACCCTTAAGGACTGGAGCAAGGAGGAGCTTAAGAAGCTCATCGATGATGCTGTGCGCCTTAAGAAAGAGAGAAACGAGGGCGTTAAGCATCACCACCTCGAGGGGCAGAAGCTTGCGCTGATATTCGAGAAATCATCCACAAGAACAAGGGTCTCCTTTGAAGTGGGATTCTATGAGCTTGGGGGATATCCCCTTTTCCTCAGCAAGAACGATATACAGCTGGGGCGGGGAGAGACTGTTGCAGACACAGCCCGCACACTCTCCCGTTATGTGGACGGGATTATGATACGTACCTTCGAGCACTCCAAGCTGGAGGAGCTTGCAAGGCATGCCAGCGTGCCTGTGATAAACGGTCTAAGCGATGATTTCCACCCCTGCCAGGTTATGGCGGATGTTCAGACTATATACGAACGCTTCGGCACTTACGACGTTAAGGTCGCCTACCTGGGCGATGGAAACAATATGGCGAACTCATGGCTCTTCGGTGCGGCAAAGTTCGGCATCGATTTCGCAGTGGCAACCCCCAAGGGGTACGAGTGCCCCGCTGGTGTTGTGGAAGAGGCGAGGAAGGAAGCGGAAAAGAACGGCTCCGTGATAATGACCACCAACGACCCCCTTGAGGCGGTTAAGGATGCGGATGTTATCTACACCGATGTCTGGGCGAGCATGGGTCAGGAGGATGAGGCGACTGAAAGGGTCAAGGCATTCTCCGGCTTCACCGTGGACAAAAAGCTCATGGAAGCCACAGGGAAGAAGAAAACCGTTTTTATGCACTGCCTCCCCGCACATCTCGGCGAAGAGGTGAGCGAAGAGGTTTTTGAGTCTGAGCAGTCGATTGTCTTTGATGAGGCGGAAAACAGGCTCCACGCACAGAAAGCTATCATGGTTGAGCTTATGGCTCAGCGCAGTAAGTGATATACTCAACTTTGGAGGAAATAAAGTTATGAGCAGGGAAAAGGTTGTTCTCGCCTATTCTGGCGGCCTTGACACATCTGTAATTCTCAAGTGGCTTCAGCTCAAAGGTTATGACGTTGTGGCCTATGTGGCAGACCTCGGTCAGATAGATGATCCCGAACCAATCAGGGAGAAGGCAATGAGCTCCGGAGCAGTGGATTTCCACTGCCTCGATCTTAAAGAGGAGTTCGTGAAGGATTTCGTTTATCCTTCCATCAAATTCAACGCACTCTACGAGGGTCGCTACCTTCTGGGTACATCCCTCGCAAGGCCTATCATCGCCAAGGGTATGGTGGATGTCGCCCACAAGACGGGCGCCAAGTACCTCTCCCACGGTGCAACGGGCAAGGGTAACGACCAGGTTCGCTTCGAGCTTTCCATGGCTGCACTCGATCCTGAGCTTGAGTGCATAGTTCCGTGGCGTATCCCCGAATTCTTCAATAAGATCAAGGGTCGTAAAGAGGCTATGGAGTTCGCGGAGGAGCACGGTATCCCCGTTAAAGCCACAGCCGAACAGCCCTGGAGCAGTGACGACAACCTCATGCACATCAGCTTCGAGGCAGGCGTCCTTGAGGACCCCGCAAAATGCCCCCCCGAGGAGATGTTCGAGTATACAACGGACCCCAAGAAGGCCCCCGATGAGGCTGAGGTTATCGAGCTTGAGTTCGATAAGGGTGAGGCCGTTAAGCTTAACGGCAAGGCTCTCTCCCCCGCAGATATGCTCACAGAGCTTAACCGCATTGGCGGCAAGCACGGTGTGGGCAGGGTTGACATCGTTGAGAGCAGATACGTGGGCATGAAGTCCAGAGGCGTTTATGAAACCCCCGGCGGAACCATCCTCATGGCCGCCCACAGGGATCTCGAAGGGCTCACCGTTGAGGGAAGCCTCATCAACCTCAAGGACACCCTTATGCCCAGATTCGCCCAGCTCGTTTACAACGGATACTGGTACTGCAGTGAGATGGACTGCCTCATGGCGTTCCTCAACGAATCCCAGAAGTTCGTAACAGGAAAGGTGAAGCTCGAGCTTTACAAGGGGAACATCACCTGCACAGGAAGAGAGAGCGAGCGTTCCCTCTACGACATGATGGTGGTTTCCATGGATGATGATAAGGGCGCATACGACCAGACCGATGCGAACGGTTTCATCAAACTCCATGCACTACCCCTGAGAACCCACGCCCTCAGGGCAAAAAAATAAACAGCTAGGGGAGGACTATCTCCCCTTTTTCTTTAAATAAGGAGCAGATATGTACTTTCAGGACGTAATACTGAATCTGCAGAAATTCTGGAGCGAAAACGGCTGTGTCCTTTATCAGCCCTACGATATAGAGGTGGGCGCAGGTACATTCAACCCCGCAACCTTCCTCTACTGCCTCGGCCCCGAGCCATGGAATGTGGCATACGTTGAGCCCAGCAGGAGACCCACAGACGGACGCTACGGCGAGAACCCGAACCGTCTTCAGCACTACTACCAGTTTCAGGTTATCCTCAAACCCTCACCGGACAACATTCAGGAGCTTTATCTGGAGAGTCTGCGCTACCTCGGCATCAAGCCCGAGGAGCACGACATACGCTTCGTTGAGGATGACTGGGAATCCCCCACCCTCGGCGCATGGGGGCTAGGCTGGGAGGTATGGCTGGACGGAATGGAGATCACCCAGTTCACCTACTTCCAGCAGGCAGGCGGTATTGATCTCAAGCCCGTTTCAGGTGAGATAACCTACGGCCTTGAGCGGATCTGCATGTACCTGCAGGGTGTGGAATCGGTGTTTGACCTCCAGTGGAACAAAAACGTTACCTACGGCGATGTTTATCACCGCAACGAGGTGCAGTACTCCGGCTACAACTTCGAGATAGCCGATACGGATATGCTCTTCAAGCTCTTCGATATGTATGAGAAGGAGTGCCTCCGTGTGGTGGAGCAGGGCTACCCTCTGCCCGCCTATGACTACTGCCTCAAGTGCTCCCACACCTTCAATCTTCTGGATGCGAGAAACGCAATCAGCGTTACCGAGCGTACCGGCTATATCGGCAGGGTGAGAAACCTTGCGAAGAGCTGTGCCGAGAGCTATCTGGAACTTCGGGAGAGCATGGGCTTCCCCCTCATAAAGAAATAAGCGAACAAAAATATCCCGGAGCCCTCTTTCTAGGAAGAGGGCTTTTCTATTCCCCCTTTAACTCATTTTCATTTGTCTTAAATTTGTGTTTATACATGTTAGAATTATCGAAAGGGGGAATCCGCCAATGAGCATACATAATCAGAAGATAAACTCCATAATGCAGTTCCTCGGCCAGTATCTACACGGGAAGGACGAAGGGTTGCGCCTTTCCCTGCTCACCTTCTTCACCAGAGGACACCTTCTCATTGAGGATTTGCCCGGTCTGGGGAAGACGACTCTGGCCATCGGCATCGCCAAGTCGCTGGGGCTGAGCTTCGGGCGTATCCAGTGCACCAACGACCTTCTCCCCACAGATGTTACGGGACTTTCCGTATTCAATAAAGATACCAGCAGGTTCGAGTTCCAGCCCGGACCCATATTCCACAACATTGTCCTTGTGGACGAGATAAACAGAGCCACCCCCAAAACCCAGAGTGCTCTCCTTGAGGCGATGGGTGAGAAGCAGGTTACAGTGGAGGGTATAACCCACAAGCTCCCCAGCCCTTTCTTCGTTATCGCCACCCAGAACCCCCTTGATCAGTTCGGAACCTTCCCGCTGCCGGAATCACAGCTAGATCGTTTTATGATGAAGATAAGCCTCGGCTACCCCGGCAGGGAGGCGGAGCGGATAATCCTCAAAGGGGGGAGCAGGCGGAGTGATCTTTACGGGATAGAGCCGATGACAGCCCTTGAAGAGATTCTGGAGACCCAGAAAGAGATAGAGACAGATGTGGATCTTTCGGATACGATGATGGACTACATCCTCGATATCGCCGATGCCACAAGGGGGAGCAAGTTCCTCCGTGCGGGGCTTTCCACAAGGGCGACGCTGTTTATGACACGTCTGGCAAGGGCAAATGCATGGTTTCAGGGGCGTGATTACGTTATCCCCGAGGATATCAAGGAGCTTTGCACCAATATCATAACCCACAGGGTTCTGTTCAGCGATGAGTTCACCGGTCAGAGCCGTGAGAATTTCATAAAAGCGCTGGTGGACGAGGTGGAAATACCCGTATGAAGAAAAGGGTGAAGAAGCCCGGAGCCCCCGGTGTTATACGGATAAAGAAGGCAGGGTGGATATATATTACCCTCACCATCATAATGGGCTTCGGAGCTGTTAACACCGCCAACAACCTTGTTTATATAATAGTTGCCATAATGCTCGGCTTTATGGGTGTTTCCGGTTTCTTCGGGGTGAACAACCTTAAGGAGCTGGAGATAGAGCTTATCTTCCCCGATGAGGTCTATGCAGGAAGAAGCACACCCGTGGAGGTTCGTCTCAAAAACAACCGGAAGTTCCTCCCGGTTTTTCTCATACGCATCCATGTGAACGATCAGAATGTCCTCTTCCCCTTTGTGGAAACGGGTGCATCCGATTCCCGGTTTATGGAGCTTAACTTCGAAAGAAGGGGGGAGGTGAAGCTCCATGATGTCTGGATATCTTCGGTTTTTCCTTTTAACTTCTTTATAAGGTTTAAGAATTTCGATGATGACTCAAAGCCCTCCGCTCTGGTGTTCCCCGCTCCCGTAAGCTGTCCGGTTCCGGCGGATGCCCGCTGGAAGAGGGAGGAGAAGGGTGAGACAGATTCAGAGACAAGGGGGTTTGACTCCGAACTGCTGTCCATAAGGGATTACATCTCCGGCGATCCCCTACGTTATATCCACTGGAAGGCGACCGCCAGAACAGGGGTTGTTAAGGTGAAGGAGCTTTCAGCCCTCACGGTTCCCCCTGTAATCATTGATTTCTCCTCGATTATGGGGGATCTGGAGCACAAACTCTCCTGCGCCGTATGGATTATAAACGGACTGAGCGCAAAGGGTACACCTGTGGGGCTCAGGATGCCTTCGAAAACCTTTCCCCCCGTTTCAGGGAGAACCCACAGGCTGAGCATGCTCAAGGAGCTGGCACTCTATGATTGAGGCTTCAAGGATAGTCTACCTCCTTACATACATGATCGGCGCAGTATCTGTAATACCGCTGATACCACACGTTAACGCCGTCTATACGGTGATATTCTTCTTCTGCCTCGGCCTCTCTGCATGGCTTACGGAGCTCGGCAGAACGGTGCTACCCCGCTATCTGCTTAACACAATCTCCGTAATCGTTATCGGTTTCACTCTGCTGCGGATCAATATGGACAACATGGTGCTTCCATCGCTAGAGGCGCTCATACTGATACAGGCGGTGAAGTTCATAGAGACGGACAAGAAATTTCGTGACTACATGCAGATATATATGATCGCAGTATTCATGCTTGCCGGTTCCGCCCTTGTAAGCCTTTCTATCATGTTCATTATCTATCTGGCTGTGGTTTTCTTCCTCGTCTCCGCAGCCGTGGTTTTTCTCACATATATGGCCGAGGATGTGCGAATAGCTCTGAGAAAGGGGGAGGTTATGCGGATTATCCTCAGAACCCTTCCAATCCCCCTTATATCCATCCCCGTAGCGGCGCTCCTCTTCGTTGTACTCCCCAGAACGAACTACCCGCTCATGAATTTCCTGAACAACAAAGGCGCCGGCATGACAGGCTTCTCGGACAGTGTGGGGCTTGGAGATGTATCGGATATACAGGATGATTCAAGGATCATCATGCGTGTGAAGATGGATAAGACAGCCAATAATGATCTTTACTGGCGGGGTGTTGTCCTTGATGAGTATGACGGCATCAACTGGAAATCCTCCGGCGGCAGAGGGGGGATAACCCTGCGAAGCCCGAAGAGGGTAGTTGAGCAGAAGGTTTATCTAGAGCCCTACGGGGAACGTTACCTCTTCGGTCTCGACAGACCTTATACGATGGTGATCGCCCACCGTAACCGCTCCCACGACCTTACTTTCATAAACAGGCGTGAGATAACGAGGCGGATCGAGTACGACGTTTTTTCGTCTCTGGACAAGTACCTCCCAGACGAAAATATTGACAATGAGAGGTACACCGCACTCCCCGATACCCTCAGTGAGGATGTACGCACCTTTGCCCGGAAGGCCGCCGGCGGCAGGAATGGTGAGGAACTTATAAAGCACGTGCAGAGCTATTTCATAAGGAATGGCTACGAGTATGCCACAAGGGATCTCCCCTCCGGCTATAATGCGCTCAGCTCCTTCATCTTCGATGCAAAGAGGGGCAACTGTGAGTTCTACGCCTCCACAGCGGGCCTCATCCTCCGCAATGCGGGCGTTCCCACAAGGCTCGTCGGGGGTTACCGGGGTGGAACATACAACGAGGCCGCCGGATACTATATCGTCCCCCAGAAGAACGCCCACGTCTGGGTAGAGGCTTATGTTAAGGGCAAAGGGTGGCTCAGGATAGACCCCACCCCCGCATCATCGGAGGTCTTTACACCCAATATAGACCGAAGCATCCTCCAGCGCATAAAGCTGATGATGGACAGCATAAACTACTACTGGAACGCATTTATCATTAACTACGATTTCGGCAAGCAGCTGGCACTCATTCGTGAGGCCGCCTCCATCATCAAGGATCCTGAGATAAACCTTAAGGGGGGTGCTGTACGGTTTCTTATAGTTATCACCGGAGCGGGGGGAGCGGTTGTGTTGGTGCTCTTCGCCCTCAGGCGCCGAAGGGGGCGCAAAAGTGCGGAGAAACATCTGGCTGATGCCTTCGCATCGAAGGGCGCTAAGCTGGGTTATATCAGGGGTAGAGGTGAAGGTTTAAGGGAGTATGCTCTCAGGCTGGACTCCGAAGGAGCCTTGATGATAGCTGACAGGCTGAACGCCTCGGTATATGGAAAGGATAAGCTTACCCAGGATGATGAGCGGGAGATAAGGGAGCTTATAAAATCCCTCTCCCCCGCAGATATTAATCAGGATTCGTAGAGCATTGCCTTTTTGAGGGTATCGCTCATCCTTCTGTCCACCATCCTCTCGGCTATCTTGAAGCCGAAGTCGGGTGCTGTGGCAGGTCCTCTGCTGGTGATGACGTTGCCGTCCTCAACCACAGGATCCTCCAGATATTTTGCGTTAACGAGCCTCTCCGCATAGGCGGGGTAGCATGTGGCACGCTTTCCGTCGAGGATTCCCATATCCGCCAGAATGAATGGAGCGGCGCAGATCGCGCAGACAAGCTGGTCCGCATCATAAAACCTCTGCAGAAGATCCCGCACACGCTGATCCGCACTAAGGTTGTCCGCACCGGGCTGGCCGCCGGGGAGGATTATGGCCGCATAATCCTCTAGCTTGACGTCATCGATAGAAACATCTGCTATTACCCTGACACCGCGGGCGCTTTCCACATAGCCGTCACGGATGGCGGCTGTTTTGATGTCGATCTTGGCCCTTCTGAGGATATCGATCACGCTCAACGCCTCGATCTCCTCAAAGCCGTCCGCCAGAATTATTACTGCTTTCGCCATGACTGCCTCCTTTTTCAGAAGGGTATAATATATTGAAAACATTATCAAGTTAACCTACAATGGCGAAAAGTGTAGCGCACACAACTAATCGGAGGTATCAGATACATGGAACGGATCTATCTGGATAAAAACGAAATTCCCAAGCAGTGGTACAATATAATGGCGGATCTCCCCGAGCCTATGGTTCCCCCCATAAGCCCCGCAACGGGTCAGCCCGCAACCTTTGAGGAGATGCAGGCTATCTTCCCCCCCGCACTCATAGAGCAGGAGATGAGTACCCAGCGATGGTTTGATATCCCCGAAGAGGTGATGGACATCCTTTCTATCTGGAGACCCTCACCCCTGATGAGAGCCACCAGACTGGAGAAGCTCCTCGGCACTCCCGCAAAGATATATTTTAAATACGAAGGCGTTTCCCCCGCAGGAAGCCATAAAACCAATACAGCCGTTCCCCAGGCATACTATAACCTAAAGCACGGCATCAAGAAGCTCTCCACCGAGACCGGAGCAGGGCAGTGGGGTAGTGCACTCAGCTACGCATGCGCCCAGTTCGAGATGGAGTGCCGTGTGTTCATGGTTAAGGTAAGCTATCATCAGAAGCCCTATAGGAAGAGCTTCATGAAGATGTTCGGTGCCGAGGTTATCCCCAGCCCCTCCGAGCTTACAAACGCCGGACGTGCAATGCTCGCAAAGAACCCCGACAGCAACGGAAGCCTCGGTCTTGCCATCAGTGAAGCTGTGGAGGAGGCGGCCAGCCGTGCGGATACCAACTACGCACTCGGTTCGGTTCTCAACCACGTCTGTCTGCACCAGACTGTTATCGGCCTTGAGGCGAAGAAGCAGCTCGAGAAGGTTAATGAATACCCCGATGTAGTGTACGCCTCCTGCGGCGGCGGTTCAAACTTCGCAGGCATCGCCTTCCCCTTCGTTCAGGACAAGATTAACGGTAAGGATATCGAGGCGATAGCCGTTGAGCCCTCAAGCTGCCCTACACTGACAAAGGGTCAGTTCGCCTACGATTACGGCGATGTGGCGAAGCTTACCCCCATCATGAAGATGTACACCCTCGGACACGACTTCGAGCCCCCCGCCATCCACTCCGGCGGTCTGCGCTACCACGGCGATTCCCCCATTGTAAGCCATCTTTACAAGCACGGCCTTGTGGGTGCCCAGAGCGTTCCCCAGCTTGATGTGTTCAAGTATGGAACCATGTTTGCCAAGGAAGAGGGTATAATCCCCGCTCCCGAATCCGCCCACGCAGTGGCAGCTGTGGTCCATGAAGCTCTCAGGTGCAAGGAAGCTGGCGAGGAGAAGACTATACTCTTCTGTCTCAGTGGACACGGACATTTTGATATGACATCCTACGAATCATACATGGAAGGCAAGCTCGAGGACTACGAGTATCCCGAAGCCGCCATTAAGGACTCTCTGGAGCGTCTGCCGGAGGTTAAATGAGGATTCTCCTCCACCAATGCTGTGCCCCGTGCTCGATTTATCCTGTAAGGATGCTTAAGGAGGCGGGGTTTGACATTTCGGCATACTTCTATAATCCGAACATCCACCCTGTGCAGGAGTTTTATGCACGTCTGGAGCAGGCGGCGGATTTCAACGAAGAGGAGGGGATAGGCTCAATTATTGATGAGACCTACGGCCTTGAGGAGTTTGTCCGAAACGCCGCATACAGAGAGAAGAGCAGATGCCTGTACTGCTATGCCGTCCGCATAGAGCAGGCGGCAAGGACGGCGAAGCGGGGGAAGTTCGACTGCTTCACAACCACCCTTCTCTACAGCAGGTATCAGGATCACGATCTCATGGTCTCCCTCGCCGAGGAGATGGCGAAGAAGTACGGCGTCATGTTCCATTACGAGGACTACCGTGAGGGATGGAAAGAGGGTATAGAGGTATCCAAGGCAAAGGGTATGTACCGCCAGCAATACTGCGGCTGTATCTACAGCGAAGAGGACCGCTACCTCAAACAGCTCTCGGGCAGATTCAATAAGCGCATGGAGAAGGCATGATGGAGGATATGGGAAGACTACTTATCATCTTCGGGGCGGTCATTGCCCTCGTCGGCTTTGTTTTCATTTTCGGATCCAAGTTTGGTCTGGGCAGACTCCCCGGCGACATTTCCATAGAGAAGGAGAACTTCTCTTTCCATTTTCCTGTAGTTACCTCCATTATTATCAGTATTGTTGTAACTGTTATACTTAATATCTTTTTCAGAAAATAATATCAGACGGGAGGCGGATATGAAGTCATTCAGAAAGGAGCTCTGGTTCAACACTAAGGAGCGCATGGAGTTTGTCAACATAACCCCCGATGTGGAGGATGCTCTCAGGGAGAGCAGGATTCGGGAGGGACTCTGCCTCGTTAACGCAATGCACATAACCGCCTCTGTTTTCATAAACGACAACGAACACGGCCTGCATCAGGATTATAAGGAGTGGCTGGAGGAGCTTGCTCCCCATGAACCGCTCACAAGATACCGCCATAACCTCACCGGCGAAGATAACGGAGACGCCCACCATAAACGGCAGATCATGGGAAGGGAGGTTGTTGTGGCCATATCCGATGGAAAGCTCGACTTCGGCCCGTGGGAGTGTATCTTCTACGGAGAGTTCGACGGGAGAAGGCGCAAGCGTGTTCTTGTGAAGATAATAGGAGAATGATTTGCTTCTGCATATAACCCATAACGATCTGGACGGGGTAGGCTGCGGGATTCTTGTTAAGAAGTTCCTCGGCGATGTCCAGACCGCATACTGCAACTATAACGATGTGGATCCCACGCTTGATGAGGCCTATGGTCAGGTGAACAGCGTACTCATCACCGACCTTGCCCCTTCTGAGAGGATGTACATGAAGGCTGTGGGAGAGGTGGACATCACCGCCATCGACCACCACCCCTCCTCCGAATGGATGAAGGAGCACCACAGCGTTATCCACGACACCACCCGAAGCGCAACCCTGCTGACATTCGAATGGCTCAGGGAGCAGGGGTACGATGTTGAGCCCTATCGTAACTTTGTGGACTGCGTCAATGATTTCGATATGTGGCATATGCAAAGGAAAGACAGCCTGCGAATGAACGTACTGTTTATGAAACTCGGTATTGATCGTTTCGCTAAACGTTTTATGGATAAGCCCTATCAGGGATTCGACGATACCGAGGAGATGATCATCTCCATGGAGGAGGACAGGCGTGACCGCTACATACGAAACGCCGCCGCATCCGGTTTCCAGTTCACAGACAAGGATGGTCTCAAGGGGTTCTTCGTCTTCTGCGAAGAGTATAACTCCGAGCTGGGCAACTATATCACCGGTGAATACAACACAGATTACGTTATCCTGATGAACGCACAGAAGAAGAAGGTTTCCCTCCGCTCCAGAAGAGGGATAGACATAGGCTCCCTCGCCGTGGCAAACGGAGGAGGGGGGCATAAGAACGCCGCAGGGTTCAGCACAGATTTCGACTTCTGTGTCAGTGAGTTTCTGCGTGAGATAGGCGTAATTGATGAAAGCTGAATTTGTTAAATCTGCAGTATATCCGGTGGACTATCCCGATGAGGGGCTTCCTGAGATAGCCTTTGTGGGGCGGAGCAACGTGGGGAAATCCTCCATGATGAATAAGCTCATAAACCGTAAAGGGCTTGTTAAGGTGAGCGCAACGCCGGGGAAAACCAAGACGATAAACTTCTTCCGTATAGATGACCACATAATGCTTGTGGATCTTCCCGGTTACGGATATGCCCGTGTTTCCAAGAAGGACAGGGCGATGTGGAACAAGGCGATCGGTGCTTATCTGGAGAAGAGGGGGATCCTTAAGGCGTGCGTGCTTATCCTCGACATGCGGCGAAAGCCCTCCGAGGAGGATCTGGACATGCTCCAGATGCTTGCCGATTTCGGCATAAGCACCCTTATCGCAGTGACAAAATCGGATAAGCTCTCCGGCAATCAGCGAAAGAAACAGATGGCGATTATAGCCGAGGAGCTTGAGCTTGAGGTGGAGGATCTTTTCGAGTTCTCCGCCGAAACGGGTAAGGGTAAGGATGCGCTCTGGCAGACGCTTGAAGAGATCGCACTTTCATAGAGTCCTCTTTATATCCCTTCTTGCGGGCGTTTTTATATATGCAAACGCAGTTTCCGGCGAGAAGGAGTACGAGGCAAAGATAAGCCTGCTCTCGGGGAAAGAGCTTCTGGCTCCGGTTCTGCGTGATATTGGGAACGCAGAGGAGGAGATCCTCTGCGCCATATACATGTTTAAAACCGATGACGGCAGGGGAGGGGATACGAACCTGCTCCGGCGTGAGCTTGAGAGGGCGGTTGAACGGGGCATTCGTGTGCGCATACTCTTCGATGTGGAGGACAGGTCCGGCTCCATCGTAAACCGCTTTAATAAAGATACGGGGGAGGAGCTGGCCGAGGCCGGGGCGGATGTTCACTATGATGATCCGGAACGAAGACTCCACACCAAGATGATGGTAATTGACAGGAAGGTGACCTACACCGGGAGCCATAACTATACCTACAGTGCATTCAACTTCAACGATGAGGTGACTGCGAGGGTTGTTTCCCAAGGCTTTGCCGAAGAAGCGGCGAGACATATTGAGGATATGATGGAATGATAACAGGAACGGTGGTGAATACAGCCGCAGTGGTCGCAGGAACGGTTCTGGGGCTGACGGTGGGAAAAAGGGTCAAGGAGGAGCACAAGGACGGCGTCATCAAAGCGATGGGGCTTGCCGTCATAGTCCTCGGCATAAAGATGGCCTTTGAGGAGCACGACTTCTTTCCTGTCATCGTCTCCATAGTAATTGGAACGTTTATAGGCGAACTGGCAGATATTGAGGGTAAACTGGAGGGTGTCGGCGAACGGATAAAGAAGAGGATGGGGAGCGATTCAAGTACCTTTGTGCTCGGGTTTGTAACAGCATCCGTACTCTTCTGTGTCGGTTCGCTTACCATCATCGGCTGTATAAAGGACGGCTTGATGAATGATCCCAGCGTTCTTTATGTAAAGAGCCTTCTGGACGGTGTATCCTCCATGATCCTTGCCTCAATGCTCGGTGTAGGGGTTATATTCTCGGCGGTTATAATCTTTGTATATCAGGGGCTTCTGAGCCTGTTAGCCTTTAATCTGCGGTTTTTGCTCGATGAGCCTGTTTATATGAACGGCATCTCCGTTGTGGGGGGTGTTCTTATCGTGGGCATCGGGATCAGTATGACTGGTATAATGCGTTTCAAAAGTGCAAATATGCTCCCCGCCCTGTTCATAATACCTTTGTATGATTATCTGGCTGGTATATTATAGATAAGATGTTATATTTCTAGCAGGAGGAATGTATGAGACTTCTTGCGGTTATCTTCATGTTTGCATTCGTTATTACAGCCTTCGCCGCCTCAAACGGCGAGGAGACATTCTATAAAAAATGTTCATCATGCCACGGCACATCCCTTTCTCTCAGCAAGGACTATTCAAAGGGTCGCTGGAAAAGCGTTATCAAGAGGATGAAGGGGCACGGGCTCGACATAAGCCGTTCGGAAACCGATTCAGTGGCAGAATTTCTTTCTGAGAGGTAGATACTGATATGGAAAACTTTATGCAGTTCGGTGTTGAAGACATAACCGACAACCCCTTTAAACTGATCAATAAGGACTGGATGCTCGTTACTGCGGGTGACATTAATTCATGGAACACGCTCACAGCAAGCTGGGGAACCCTTGGTATCCTCTGGCACAAGCCCGTTGCTACCGTTTACATCCGTCCCACTAGACACACCTTCGAGTTCACCGAAAAGAATGAAATATTCACCATGTCATTCTTTACAGAGGAGCACAGGGACGCCCTCAAGTTCTGCGGAAGCCACTCGGGCAGGGACTACGATAAGGCGGCTGAAACCGGGCTTACACCCGTTCAGGCACATGGAGGCGTTGCCTTTGCAGAGGCGAGGCAGGTTATCATATGTCGTAAGCTTTATGCAGAAGATATAAAGCCTGAACTCTTTCTGGATGAGAAGATAGAGGAGCTTTACCCGAAAAAAGACTACCATAAAGCTTATGTAGGCGAGATAATAGGCGTATACAGAAAGTAATTCAGCTTATAGAGGTATGCCGGGTGGATAGATTGATCCCCTTTGCGGCTCTTCCTGAGAGGGTGGAGAACGCCCACAGACATTTCGCCAATTCAGGCCTGACCATGGGTAAAGCACTGCTCATTGGTGCTGTGGGGGCCGTTGTTGTCGGTTTTATCGTTTACCTGTACATTCGTTCAAGGAATATGAAATGAGTCAATCGTTTGAACCCAGACCTGAGCTAACTGCAGAGGATCTTGTTAAATCGATATTCAAGTATATCGGGCTCATCGCCCATGAGCACGATGTTGAGAAGATGCTCGTTATCCTCGCAGATATGGGCAGGGATCTTGTTGCGGCGGACAGATGCACCGTCTGGCTTATCGATGAAAGATGGGGAACCCTCTGGACGAAGGTTGCCCACGGGGTAGACAGGATAACCATTCCCGTTGGTGTCGGCATAGCCGGTGCGGCGGCGGAGAATGACGAGGTTATCATCATAAACGATGCATACTCCGACCCTCGCTTCGATAAATCTGTGGATAAACAGACCGGCTACGTCACAAGGAATATTATCGCCATCCCCTTTTACGATCCGGCGGGGAAGGTTATCGGTGTGTATCAGGCTATCAATAA
Organism: Limisalsivibrio acetivorans; assembly: GCF_000421105.1. Classification (NCBI taxonomy): domain Bacteria; kingdom Pseudomonadati; phylum Deferribacterota; class Deferribacteres; order Deferribacterales; family Geovibrionaceae; genus Limisalsivibrio; species Limisalsivibrio acetivorans. The sequence goes on along the minus strand of NZ_ATWF01000001.1, from coordinate 1,067,929 downwards.
GATGACACGCTCAGGCGAGTTCAGCGAAGAGGATGTGGAACACCTTATGCTCGCCGCCACGTATACCGGCAAAGAACTCTCCGCTGTTATGATGCAGCAGGAGATAGAGAAAACCCAGAAGGAGATCATCTTCACCATGGCAGAGGCCGGCGAGATGCGCTCCAAGGAAACGGGAAACCATGTTAAGCGTGTTGCGGAGTATTCCAAGCTTCTCGCCCTTGGGTATGGATTGAGTGAGGAAGAGGCGGAAATGTTGAGAATGGCCTCACCGATGCACGACATCGGCAAGATCGCCATCCCCGATTCGGTTTTGCTAAAGCCGGGGAAGCTTGATGCCGATGAATGGGTTATAATGAAAAGCCACACCGAGATAGGGCACAGGATGCTGAGCCACTCGGAAAGACCCATACTCAAAACGGCGGCGGTTGTCGCCTATGAGCACCATGAGAAATGGAACGGCAAAGGGTATCCACGGGGTCTGAAGGGTGACGATATCCACATCTTCGGGCGGATAACGGCCATTGCCGATGTTTTCGATGCCCTCGGAAGCGACAGGGTGTATAAGAAAGCATGGGATCTGGACAGGATCCTGAGCCTTTTCAAGGAGGAGAAGGGGGAGCATTTTGACCCCGGCCTCATCGATGTTTTATTTGAAGAGCTGGATAAGATTCTCGAGATTCGAGACAAATATCGCGATAACTTTGAGGAGAGCTGACATCAAATTCAATCAGGGAGTTTTTATAGCACATGGAGTTTAACTGGAAGCGTCCTCTTCTTAATGTAATTCTCTTCTTCTGCATATTCTATTCGTCCATGTTCTTTTCCTGGGCAGTTTTGAGTAACTTGAATTTCGGTTACTCCTTCCTTTATGAACAGATAAATATCGAAGAAACCATAAAGAAGTTTTCCGTTCGTAATGAGGATAAAGCTAAACGTGGCTTCTACAACACAGATAAGGACCAGCATGTTGAGATATTCCGTGAGATTAACGAAGCAGTTAACAATGCAGGTATGGGGCTTGATAAGATAACCTTCTACGATCAGGGTAGGAAAGAGACCGTTAGTTTCCTTACAACCGATGAGACACTCCATCTCTTCGATGTTGCGGGATTGGTTTTTGTGTTTGAGTTCAGTTCGTATATGTTTATGGTAATAGGCCTGTTTGCCATTATTTTCATGGCGAACCAGCGTGTGAGGATGTATTCACTGAAGCTCGTGTTCCCCGTCAGCATAGTTTTGATAGGGGTTCTAACGGGCATCGTTATGCTCATTGGCCCGAGGGATATATTCTACACACTGCATAAGATTGTTTTCACCGAGCATCAATGGTTCTTCTACTACGAGGAATCACTTATGGCCATTTTGATGAAAGCTCCTGTTATATTTGGATATATCAGTGTTTTTCTTGTCATTCTCACGATACTTTTCTATATTGGAATTGCGGCCTTTATCAGAGCACTTTTCAAACTTAACAAGGGATTACAGTAGGTCACTCCCGGGAAGATAGGTATTTGAAACCGTATCAAATCGGTGTAATTGTTTTTTCCACCATTCTCACATTCTCTGCCCTTTATGCTCCCCAGCCGCTCCAACCCCTTTTGATGGAGGAGTTCGGCGTATCACAGGAGAGAAGCGCACTACTTACCACTGTAACCATGCTCCCCCTCGGTCTTGCTCCCATAGTGTACGGCTACATGCTGGAATCCTTTTCTTCCCGCCGTCTGCTCCGGTTCGCACTGCTTGCCCTTGCGGTCCTGCAGTTTCTCTTTTTTCTGAGTCCATCGTTTAATGTATTGATAATACTTCGTTTCTTTGTTGGCCTTGCAATCCCCGCTGTGCTCACTTCTTTGATGACATACATCTCCAACATGTCCGAAAAAGGTAATGTCCAGAGGCTTATGGCATTCTACATATCCTCCACGATCATGGGTGGGTTTGCCGGCAGGTTCTTCTCCGGTCTCATTGCGGCAACGCTCGGCTGGCGGATGAACTTCCTGTCCCTTTCCATAGCACTCCTCCTCTCATTCTTCCTTACAGCATCACTGCACGAGGCGGAGCTGAAGGTGTCGAAATTCAGTCCGGCGGCGGTCATTGAGGTTATAAAAAGACGCCGGTTCGGTGCTGTCTATCTGCTTATATTTGCTACGTTTTTTATGTTTGCGGCACTTTTGAACTTCCTCCCTTTCCGGATGCGTGAGCTGAACGAGGCCTCCTCCTCCCTCACTATCGGCGTTATGTACACGGGCTATATTATGGGTATTGTTATGTCTCTTAACTCCTTGAGGATAGTCCGCTTTCTCGGCGGTGAGATGCGAACGGTCTTCACAGCACTCAGTTTCTACTGCCTGACACTCTTCTTCTTCACCTTCGACAGCGTAGCGGTTATGTTTGCGGGGATGTTCTTTTTCTGCTGCTGTATGTTTCTGGCCCATTCTGTGGCATCGGGCTACCTCAATAAGATTGCCGAGGACAGGAAGGGGATAACCAACGGTCTCTATGTATCTTTTTATTATATTGGCGGAACCCTTGGCTCTATCCTCCCCGGGTTTGTGTATTCCGGTTTTGGGTGGAAGGTATTTCTGCTCAGCATCGGTTTGGTGATGGCATCGGCGGTGGTAATAGGACGCATAACCCTTGGAAGGCTGTATTACAACGATCTATGATTTTCTGCTTGACTCCCGATAAAAATAATCTATAGTAAACGTATGAACGGAACAGGTATATCTATAAACAGAAATCTTTGGTGGTGGTGGACTCCTATTAGCTAGTGGTAGTCTGCCGGTAAATGATAATAATAGAGCCGCGCGGTACTGCCGCGCGGCTCTTTTTGGTTACGGGGTCTGAGAACCCCGGTACAAAAGGGCCGCTTCGAGAGAAGACGGCCCTTTTTTTATGCGGTTTTAATGGATTTTATAAATATAAATCGGAGGTTTTGTACAATGATCTTTCCCGAACTTGAAGAATTCAAGGCGATAGCAAACGGGGAGAAGGACGGAAGGCGATACGGGCGTATAACCATCTACCGTGAGGTGGCTGGTGACACATTTACCCCTATTGCACTGCTTCGCAACTTCTCCAATGAAAAGCATATCTTCCTGCTGGAGAGTGCAAATCTGGACAAAAGCTTCTCACGTTACTCCTTCTTCGGGCGCAAGCCGAAGCGTACGGTTCTTTTCCGTAAGGGTAAGATAGTCGAGGAGAAGAACGGCAAGAAGACAGAGATCATGATGAACCCGATGGACTACCTCGGCAAGGAGTTTGCCGGAAACGAGGGGTACAACGATGGCCACTTCGGCGATTTCGCCGGAGGATTCGTGGGCTTCTTCGGTTATGAGTCCGCTAACTATATGGGATTTTTGAGGAGCAGGCTCAAGGAACCGGAGGATGAGAACCTTATAGGTTTCTTCGAGGCGGAGGAGTTCTACGTCTTCGACAATCATCTTGGCAGGCTCTATGCGGCATGCTCGGTAAACCCCGGTGATAATCCCGAGGAAGCCTACGAGAAGGGTATTAACCGCACTGCAAAGATGGCGGGAGAGGTGCACGGGATGAACTTCGATATGCACGAGTCGAAGCTCACTGACCCTGAGCCGGAGTACACGCCGGATGAATACATGGGCTATGTAAACAAGCTTAAGGGGGATATCACCGACGGCGAGGCAATTCAGGTTGTCTTCTCCAACAAGCACGAGGTACATGGAAAGGTGAATCCGGTCAACTTCTATCGAGCGCTTCGCAACGTAAACCCTTCACCTTACATGTTCTTCCTCAAGTTCGGCGATGAGGTGCTATGCGGTTCATCCCCCGAGATTCACCTTAAGATTCTCGAAAGAAAAGCAACGCTCAAGCCCATCGCTGGCACATACCCCATAAACGGCAACCCGGAGAAGGCGTGTCAGGATCTTCTCAAAGACCCGAAGGAGCTGGCGGAGCATCTGATGCTTCTGGATCTTGCACGCAACGACCTCTACGCAGGTTGTACCCCCGAATCCGTTGAGGTTACCCAGGAGTTTCAGGCGGAGGTTTACTCCCATGTGGTGCATATAGTGTCCACCGTAGAGGGTGAGCTTGTGGAGGGGAACGAGCCCCTTGATGTGTTTATGAAGACCTTCCCCGCTGGAACAGTCAGCGGTGCGCCCAAGGTTCGGGCGATGGAGCTTATTAACGAGTATGAGAAATCCCCCAGGGGCTTCTATGCGGGCTGTGTTGGCTACTTCGGCTATAGCGGCAACATCGACACCTGTATAACAATAAGAAGCGCAATGATAAAGAAGGATAAGCTCATACTTAGAGCGGGCGGCGGGATCGTATACGATTCAAGCCCCGAGGGGGAGCTTGCCGAGGTTCGAAACAAACTCAACGCACTTTTCACTGCCTGCGACAGGCTCAAAAATCTGGAGGGGAAAAATGTTTTTGCTGGTTGATAACTACGATTCGTTCACATATAACCTCTACGCCCTTTTCCGTCTTAACGGTCAAGAGGTCAGGATAATCCGCAACGATGAATACATAGATGCGGAAAAGTACGAGGGGATAATCATCTCCCCCGGCCCCTCTAATCCCCTGAACTCCGGTACGAGCATGAAATACCTTGAAAACTACACGGGCAAAAAGCCTATCTTCGGCGTATGCCTCGGTATGCAGTGCATAGGACATCATCTCGGTTACGAAGTTTCCCACGCGAAGAGCGTTATGCATGGCAAGACGGATACCATAACATCTCAGGACAGCCTGATACTTGGTGACGGCGAGTTTACGGCGGTGCGCTACCACTCCCTCTCTGTTAAATGCGGCGATGATCGGATGAGAGCCAGGGCGGTTTCCGACGGCGAAGTGATGGCCATAGAGGACCACTCAATGAAGCTATACGGCGTGCAGTTCCATCCCGAGTCGATCAAGAGCGAGAGAGGGGATAGTATGGTTACTAACTTTGTGAAAGCAGCAAAGGGGGCTTGATATGAGTCTGGTTAGAAAAACGGCGATGGGCGAGAAACTATCCATGGAGGAGGCCGGAGCACTCTTCGATGATATAATGCAGGGCAAGCTTGAGGAATCGGAGATTGCGGCCGTTCTCATAGCTATGAGGATAAGGGGTGAAACCCCCGAAGAGGTGGCGGGAGCGGCCGCCGCCATGAACAGAGCAAAGGTAAGGCTCGATAAGGGTGAGAGAACTGCCACAGACACCTGCGGAACTGGAGGTGACGGCAAGTCCACCCTGAATGTTTCAACGGCTGTATCCCTTGCGCTCAACGCCTGCGGGCTGGATATCGTTAAACATGGAAACTCCGCCCAGAGCGGAAAGGTGGGCTCTGCGGATATACTTAAGCTTCTGGGGATCCCCGTGGAATTTGAAAAGGGTGGTGAGCAGGAGTACTTTAGGAAACACGGATACGTTTTTCTATTCGCACCCCTCTTTCATCCTGCGATGAAGTATGCGGGGAAGGTGCGCAAAACTCTGAAAGTACCGACTATTTTCAATATGCTGGGCCCCATGGCAAACCCTGCGGATCCTGAATATCAGGCGATCGGTATACCGAGCAGTGAGAGCATGGAGCTTATTGCAAAGGCTGTCAACCTTCTCGGAAGGGAGGGGGTTTGCGTGTATTCCTCCAGAGACGGTTACGACGAGGTTTCAAGCAGTGCACCCACGGACTGTATTATGATTGAGAGCGGTGAACTTAAACGCTTCACTATAGACCCTGCGAATTACTTCGACACCTTTGATATGCCCGTGGTTGAGGATGATGCCCACGCTGTTAAGCTCTTTGTGGATGCGGTTTCGGGGAGTGAGGAGAAGCTCACGAACCTTCTGGCGATCAATGCAGGTCTTAACCTCTATAACTCAAAAGAAGTTCAGGATGTGCGTGAGGGGTTCGAAAAGGCCAGGGATGCTATCAAGAAAGGCTCTGTTCTTGAGAGACTTAACAGCCTGAAGGGGGAATAGAATGCTTGATGAGATATTGGCCCACAAGCGTGAGGAGATAAAGGGGATGACCCTTATCGACTCGAAACGGATGAAGCCTGTTATAGATGCCGTTGCATCACTCCGGCAGAAGCCCATAATAGCCGAAGTGAAGAAGGCCTCGCCATCTTTGGGTAACATAAATATCGGTGCGGATCCGGTGGCACAGGCAAAGCTTTATGAGTCCTGCGGGGCTGGTATGGTTAGCGTGCTAACGGATAAGAAGTATTTCAGCGGCGACATGCAGTATCTGGCGGACATCGCCGCAAGTGTGGAGATTCCGGTTCTATGCAAGGATTTCATTCTCTCCGAGGTTCAGATAGAGAACGCCTACAGGAGCGGTGCGGACTGTATCCTTCTCATGGCTACGGTTCTGAATAGGGATGAGATTGAGCGTTTGGCGAAATATGCGAGGGAGCGGGGTCTTGAGATACTCTTTGAGATTCATGCACTCTCCGAGATGGAGCGTCTTACAGGTGTTGAGCCGGCACTCCTCGGGGTGAACAGCAGAAACCTTAAAAACCTTGAGATCGATCTCAACGTGGGAGCCGGAGTGTTAAAGGCCCTTGAGGGGAACTACATAAAGGTAGCGGAAAGCGGTATGAAAACCCCTGTGGATGTGGCATTCATGAAGGATGCAGGTGCGGATGCCTTTCTCATCGGCTCCGGTCTGATGGCTGCGGAGAATACCGAGGAGCTCCTAGGCTCCATGCTGGAGGCGGCATGTTCGTAAAGGTTTGCGGAGTAAGTGACAAAGAAACCATAGACAAAGCTATTGAGCTGGGTTATGACGCCGTTGGCGTTGTCCTTTACCCGCCAAGCAAAAGGTACGTCCCCGATGCAGAGGCTGTGAAATTAGCTGAACATGCGAAGGGGAGGGTATCTACCTTTGTTGTTAGTGTCTTATACACAGAGGTTATGAAGGTTGCCGGGTATTTCGATTATGTTCAGGTCTTTGAGAATGCTCCGGTGCCGAACCTTGTGTACGCAACGGCTGAAAAACCTGAAGGGAGCAAATTTCAGTATCTCCTTTACGATGCTAGCAGGGGGAGCGGAAAGTTCGGCGAGTTTCCCGCATGGCTTACTGAATACAGGGAGAGGCTTATAGTTGCAGGAGGGCTTAACAGCGTTAATGTTGCCAAGGTTATCAATGATTTAAGACCTTTCGGCGTTGATGTGTCCAGCGGAGTTGAGAAGGGTGGCAAGAAGGATTATGACATGATGAAAGATTTTATAGAATCAGTGAGGGATAATGATGAATTTTAAAGGATTCTTCGGAAAATACGGAGGACAGTTCGTGCCGGAAACACTTATCCCGGCGCTTGATGAGCTGGAGAGGTGTTTTTTTACAGCCAAAGAGGAAAAGCTATTTCAAGATGAGTTTGCAGACTATCTCAGAAGATATGTAGGCAGGCCTTCACCTCTTTACCATGCGAAAAACATGAGCAAGGAGCTTGGGCTTGAGCTTTATCTTAAGCGTGAGGACCTTAACCATACCGGTTCCCACAAGATAAACAACACCATCGGGCAGTCTCTGCTTGCTGTCCGGATGGGCAAAAAGCGCATTGTGGCAGAGACTGGGGCTGGACAGCACGGTGTCGCCACTGCCACAGCTGCCGCACTTCTTGGACTTGAGTGTACCGTTTATATGGGAGCTGTGGATGCCGAGAGGCAGAGGCCGAACGTTGACAGGATGAAGCTTCTCGGTGCGGAGCTTTCTGTTGTGGATGAGGGAACCAGAACCCTGAAGGATGCCACGAACGCCGCCCTGCGTGACTGGGTGCGCACAGTGGAGGACACACATTATATCATTGGTTCCGTTATAGGGCCTTACCCCTTCCCGGAGATGGTGGGCTACTTCCAGAGTGTGATAGGCGAGGAGGCGAGCGAGCAGTGTGAGGAGCTCGGTTTTGCGCCGGACTGTGTTGTCGCATGTGTCGGCGGGGGGAGCAACGCCCTCGGGATATTCAAAGGATTCCTGGATTCAGGGATACCCCTCATCGGTGTGGAAGCTGGGGGATTGTCCGATGAAACGGGAGAGAACGCCATGGCCATAGGTGCAGGCAGGGATGGAATACTCCACGGATGCCTCACAATGCTTATGCAGGATGACGGCAATCAGGTTGCGCCGGTGCACTCCATAGCCGCAGGGCTGGATTATCCCGGAATTGGGCCTGAACATGCATATCTTGCGGAAGAGAGCAGGGCTACCTATTCCTTTGTCAGGGATGATGAGGCTGTTGCGGCCTACACGATGCTTGCGAGGAAGGAAGGTATCGTACCCGCCCTTGAATCAAGCCATGCGCTCGCCTACGTTATAAAGAACAGGGATGAGCTCAAGGGGAAAAAGGTGCTTGTAAATCTCTCCGGCAGGGGTGACAAGGATTCAGAGAGGGAGATATGAGAGGGATATATATAGTCGGAAACTACCCCGACAAGGAAACTTTTATCAAGTGTTTCAATGCGGTTCGTGATGCGGGTTTTGACTTCGTTGAGATAGGCGTCCCCTTCAGCGAACCCGTGGCGGACGGGCCTGTTATTGCTGGAGCTATTCAGAAAGCACTCGATTCCGGCATTACTGCAAATGATGTGTTGAAAACCATCGCTGATCTTGAGCCGGGTAATATGAAGGTATACGTTATGACCTATTCGAACATAATATACGGCTACGGAGCAAAGGCCTTTAGTGATGATTACAAAGGGCTTGTTAGCGGGCTTATTATTCCTGACCTCCCCAACCGTCTCCACAGCTGGGCGAAGGGGCAGGGTCTTGAGATACCTGTGATACCATTCGTTACTCCCGAATCAAGGGATGAGGATCTTGAGCACATAAAGGAGACCGATGCGGACTTCATCTACATGATCGGCATTCGCGGCATTACCGGACAGGGTGGCGGTGGCGATATATCGGGCATGGTTAGCGACCTGAGAAGATTCACCGATAAACCCGTTGTCCTCGGTTTCGGAATCAAAACGCCTGAGGATGCGAAGAAGGCGTATAAGGCGGCAGGGGGATTTGTTGTAGGTACTGCGGCTGTAGAGAAGCAGGAAGATCCGCACGGATATGCTGAGTATGTAAAGTCACTTATATAGAACAATGGAGCCCTTTATTGAGGGCTCCATTTATTTACCCCTGCCAAAATTTTATCTTTTTATTATAATAGCCTGATGGAAAAGTACCCTCTGCACGAAATCCCCGAGAATCCGGGTGTTTATCTCTTTATCGGAAAGAAGGAGGAGATCCTTTATGTGGGCAAGGCGAAGAGCCTGCGATCGAGGGTGTCATCCTATTTTGTCGACACGGACAAGCCGGTAAAGATACGCAATATGGTTGCGGCGGCGGAGAATCTGCGCTTTGTGGTCACATCTAATGAAGCGGAGGCGCTTCTCCTTGAGGCAAACCTTATAAAGACCGAAAAGCCCAAGTATAACGTCCGGCTTAAGGATTCCAAAAGCTACCCCTACATCCGCATAACGAACGAGGATTACCCCCGCATGCACATTACGAGGGATACCAAGGCGGAGAAACACACCTACTTCGGCCCCTTCGTTAACGTTAATGATCTCAGGAGCGTGGTTAATGAAATACTGCGTGTATTCCCGCTGAGGTCATGCACAGAAAGGAAGTTCAAGGAGGGCAAGCTCTGCCTTAAGTATCAGATAGGCAAGTGCCTTGGGCCTTGCGAGGGGTTGATAAGCTATGAGGATTACGCTGCCCTCGTGGAGCAGATCAAGAACTTCTTTAAGGGCGAGATGGACGAGGTGAAGGAGCGTCTGCAGGAGGATATGCAGAGGTATTCCGAGGAGATGGCCTTTGAGAAGGCGGCGGTTCTACGTGACCGTCTGCGCTCTATGGACAGGCTTTTCTACCGTCAGTCCGTTGTGCTCGATGAGGAGCGGCGATCTCTGGATGTCTTTGTTCCGCACACCTTCCAGAACCTCCCCGGCATAACCAAGATGTTCGTCCGCAACGGAAGGCTTATCGGGAGCGAGACCCTTTTCTTTGAGGGTGAGGACACCGGGAATATCATCGAAACCTACATCATGCAGTTCTACACCACTACCCGTCAGTTCCCCCAGCTTGTGGCTGTTTTCGGAACGGAGGATACTGAGAAGCTCGCCGAGGCGCTTACGAAGATGGCGGGTAAAAAGGTTACCGTGCGAACGAGGGGCTACGGAAAGCTGAAGAAGATGGCGCTAGAGAATGCGGAGATACAAACGGATATGTATATCCGCCAGCTCGTGCGGCGGAAGGATGTTGGTGAACGTCTTAGGCGCATGATCAAGACGGAAAGGGATATCAAACGCATAGAGTGCATAGATATCTCCCACATATCGGGTAATTTCACTGTGGGGGTTTCCGTTGCGGCTGAGGATGGAAGCTTTGACAAATCCACCTACCGTAAATACAGGATTAAATCCGTTGAAAATGACGACTTCTCATCGATATACGAACTTTTCACCCGGAAGCTGGAGAATGTGGCGGAGGGGGAGGAGCCTGCGGCGGATCTTTATATAATAGATGGGGGTATAGGACAGCTGAATGCCGCCACCAGAGCGGCTGATGAATATGGCTCCGATGCGCTTTTTATATCCATATCCAAAGGGCGGAGTATCAAGTTTATGAAGAACCAGGGTGAGGAATCCATCGAATCGATACACCTTCCGGGGCGAAAGAACCCTGTAATTTTGATTAAGAATGATCCTCTGCTTATCTTTGTGCAGAAGATGCGGGATGAGGCGCACCGCTTTGCCATTAGCTTCTCCAGAAAGCTCGCCCTGAAGAACTTCACCAAGTCCCCCCTGCTTGAGGTTGAGGGGCTGGGTGAGAAACGCTGCAAGAAGCTTTTGGAGACGTTTCCGGATATCTATTACAGGAAGGATCTCACGGCGGAGGGTATTGCGGAGGCAACTGGGATACCCGTTAAAACCTGTGAAAACGTTCTCTCATTCCTCGCCAGAAAATGAATAAAGTTAGCAAGCTAATTAAATATGGTGCAAGATAATAAAAGCTACAATGGAACCGTAGAGAGCAATTTGACCGTTGATTAAGGATCTTCCTATTGATTAGAGATTATGCACATTTCAGCAGTATAGATAATCATTTTTATTATGATATGCGAGAGTTATTCTAACTTGAGCCTGCGGCAGGTGTCAGTGCCGATGTTATTTTCGGCGTTTCCATAACCCTTCAGCGGGGGCGGAAAACCGCCCCCTTTGCTGGAAGGAACTGAGCCTAACTCTTGGAAGTTGACCCTTGAAACAGAAGAGCCGCCATTCTCGAACCGAAAGTTGAAGGGGGACTTTAGCGGTTCTAGCTCTCCTGCTCCAATCTCATGATAAGATCGCCGGATTCTATCTTGTCCCCCTCGTGGAGGAGCATCTCTTTGACGACACCGTCGATGCTTGCTGCGATCTTAGTCTCTATCTTCATAGCTTCGGTGACTACGAGGATGTCACCCTTTTTAACCTTCTCGTCTTTCTTGGTATTCACCTTGAGGATCGTTCCGGGCATTGTTGCGCAGATATGTTCCGGATTGCCGATGTCCCCTTTCTCGTTGGATTTGATAATGGATGAGAGCGTCTCATCCTTTATGCGGACTGTTCTCGGTTGTCCGTTAAGCTCGAAGTATATCTTGCGGTAGCCTTTTTCATCGGGCTTGCTTTCGCTCAGGTAGCGTATGATGAGTGTTTTACCCTCTTCGATGTCCACCTGTATCTCCTCCTCCTTGTTCATGGGGTAGAAGAAGGAGCGTGTGTCGAAAACGGAGGGGTCGCCGTAGTCTGCAGTGAACTTGATATAGTCTGTAAACACCTGCGGGTAAAGGGCATAGCTGATTGCATGCTCATCTTCGAAATCCATACCGAACTGCTTTTTCAGCTCCACCTTGGCACCTTCGAAATCGTAGGGCGGGAGGGATTCGCCGGGGCGTTCTGTTATGGGTTTATCATCCTTTAGTACTGCACGTTGGAGTTGTGCGGGAAAGCCGCCGTAGGGCTGGCCGAGCATACCCTTGAAGAATGATACCACCGAATCGGGGAAGGAGAGGGTTTCGCTCTTCTCGTAGAGGTCGTCAATGGTAAGGTTGTTGCGGACAAGGAAAAGCGCAAGATCACCAACGACCTTGGAGGAAGGCGTAACCTTGATGATATCGCCGAGTTCGTCGTTTACCTTGGCGTACATGTGACGAACCTCTTCCCAGCGGTCTATGAGGCCCATAGCCTCCACCTGTACGATAAGGTTGGAGTACTGCCCGCCGGGGATCTCATGGTCATAAACCTCAGCTGTGGCGGATTTCAGGCCGCTCTCGAAGGGGAAGTAGTATCTGCGTACACGCTCGAAGTAGTCGGAAACCTTCTGTGCCCAGTCCTTGTCGAGGCTTGAGGCCTTGGGAGTGAAGCGGAGTGCCGCCATAATGGAGTTCAGGTTCGGCTGGCTTGTGAGACCGCTCATGGAAGCAATGGCGGAATCCACGATATCCGCACCCCCCTCCACGGCCATAAGTACGCTTGCCTCACCGTTTCCGCTGGTGTCGTGGGTGTGGAAATGTACGGGGAGTCCTGTTTCCTCCTTGATAGCTTTGACGAGGATCTTTGCCGCATAGGGTTTCAGCAGGCCTGCCATATCCTTGATGCCGATGATGTCCGTACCCGCCTCGGCGAGCTCTTTGGCGAGACCTGTGTAATACTTGAGTGAGTATTTTGTTCGTCTAATATCTTCGATATCGCCGGTGTAGCAGATTGCCGCCTCGGCGATTTTATCGTTCTTTTTGACCTCTTCAATGGCGGGAATCATCTGATCCGTCCAGTTGAAGCAGTCGAAGATCCGGAAAACATCCATTCCACTTTCAGATGCGTGCTGGATGAATTTGCGCACAACGTTATCGGGGTAGTTGGTGTAACCTACGGCATTGGAGGCTCTGAGGAGCATCTGGAAAAGGATGTTGGGAACTTTCTCACGCAGAAGCCTGAGCCTGTCCCATGGCGATTCCTTGAGGAAGCGGTAGGCAACATCGAAGGTCGCTCCACCCCACATCTCGAGGGAGAACAGCTGGCTGAGGTGCTTTGCATAGGCATCGGATATGTTGAGCATATCTATAGTCCGAACCCGTGTGGCGAGGAGAGACTGGTGGGCATCCCTGAAGGTGGTGTCGGTGAAGAGCACCTCCTTTGAGTTGCGCAGATGATCCATTACACCCTGCACCCCGTTGCGCATGAGGATATCCTTTGTGCCGGTGGGTATCTTTTCGCCGAAGGGGCTTTCGGGGGCCTCGATCGTGGGGAGTATAATGTCATCGGTGAGCTTAACCCCCGAGGGGTTGTTGACGATGTTGTTTGCCAGAAACATCATCGCTTTTGTGGCTCTGTCACGTCTATGCTTAAAATCGAAGAGTTCGGGAGTGGTATCCACAAACTCGGTGCATATCTCGCCATCAAGAAATTGCTTATGGGTTATAACCTTCTCAAGGAAGGGGATATTTGTTTTTACCCCACGGATCCTGAACTCGCTGAGTGCCCTGTGCATCTTCCTTGCCGCCTGATCAAAGCTCAGGGCATGGGTTGAAACCTTCACGAGAAGGGAGTCGTAATGTGGTGATATCTTCGCATTTACAAAGCCGTTTCCGGCGTCCAGACGGACGCCGAATCCGGCAGCTATACGGTATGCCTCAATCTCTCCGGTGTCGGGCATGAAGTTGCTTTCCGGGTCTTCAGTTGTCACCCTGCACTGGATGGCATAGCCGCTTTTTTGAACCTCTTCCTGGGAGCCTATACGTATATGTTCGCCGGCGAGTTCTTCGCCGGAGGCTATAAATATCTGGCTCTGTACAATATCTATACCTGTGAGCAGTTCTGTTACGGTGTGCTCAACCTGTATCCTCGGATTAACCTCTAGGAAGTAGTAATCGTTGTTTTTATCAACGAGGAATTCCACAGTGGCGGCGTTGCGGAGTTTGCTTGCCTTGCCGATGGCTATGGAGGAGTCGTACATCGCCTGCAGGGTATCCTCCGGGATGTTCAGCGAGGGTGCGATCTCGATGAGCTTCTGGTGGCGTCTCTGGACGGAACAGTCCCGCTCGAACATGTGGACGATATTGCCGTACTTGTCTGCAAGGAGCTGAACTTCCACATGCTTGGGCTTTTCGATATATTTTTCGATTATGACATCGCCGTTGCCGAAGGCTTTGAGCGCCTCACTGCGGGCTGAATCGAAATCGTCCTTTAGGTCCTTGTCGCTTCTGGAAACACGTATGCCTCTTCCCCCGCCGCCGGCCACTGCCTTAAGCAGGACTGGGTAGCCTATCTCCTCTGCGGTTTTAAGAGCCGTTTCCACATCGTTCACAACACCTTCGGAACCTCTGATGATCGGAACACCGCATGATTCGGCGAGTTCCTTTGAGTGTTTCTTGTCCCCGAAAATCTCTATGGTATCGGCGGAGGGGCCGATGAATATGATGCCAGCCTCTTCACATGCCTTTGCAAACTTGCTGTTCTCTGCAAGAAAGCCGTATCCGGGGTGGATTGCGTCTATATTCTTATTGAGTGCGAGGTCGATTATTTCTTCAATATTCAGGTATGCCGCAACGGGGTCAAGCCCTGCGCCTATATGGTAAGCCTCATCCGCCTTGTACCTGTGGAGGGAGTACTGGTCTTCGGTGGAATAAACGGCAACTGTTCGTATGCCGAGCTCAGTACAGGCACGGAAGGTGCGGATCGCAATTTCACCTCTGTTGACAGACATCAGTTTTTTAATTCTCATACTCTCCCTCTCTATCTTTCTTTATCTTGTATAAGATAATAGAATAATATTATATGGCTGTCAATCGCTGTTTTACAGTAGTTTATGCGTATTTTTGCATCATGTAAGATATTGTAACGGCGTATGAATTATGAAAACGTATAAAAACAATGTTATGTTGTATGAATAGTTAATATATTAAACTAAACCTTAAAATGGATAGAAAAATATAATAACAAAATAAAGACTAGCATGTTATTATGTATAAATATCTCATAAATAGTCATATAATTAGTAATAACAATCATGTGCGCTGTGTGGACGCTTATGTGTATTATACAAAACCTTTGACAGCTCCACCTGTCATACATGATATTGGTTCACACACGGAGGTTAGGTTATGAAACGCTTTCTGATTCTAATAATGCTTATTGTTCCGGCATTTACTGTCTACGGAGCAACAATCGATGAGGTTTTGACATCCTTTAAAAGCCTTGAAACATACAGCGCAGATTTCACACAGACCACCGAAATAGAGGGCTTCGGGAGTGATGAATACTCCGGCAGCTTTTTTATAAGAAACGGTGAGAAGGCGCTCTGGGATTACGATTACCCCTACAAGCAGTTCTATCTATTCACTAAAGATGGTGTCGACTACTACGACGGCGACCTTAAACAGCTCGTACGCCAACGCTCCATGGAAGGTAACCAGAACGCCATAACCATGCTTATGATAGATATCGGCAACATCAGGAAAAGCTTCGATGTTGAGATGACCGGAGAGAAGAGCATGCGCCTTAACCCGAAGCAGGATATCGGCGTTAAGTATATCGATGTTCTTTTCGAGGGGAACGAGGTTCTCGGTATAGTCAGCGAAGACAATGCAGGGAACAAGACCAGCGTAAGCTTTAAGAACATCAAGACAAACAAGCCCCTCCCCGAAGGCGTATTCACCCCTGAGATACCCGAAGGTACTGAGATATTTGAGTATTGAAAGAGGCTATTTAAGAAAGCGTTTTTTATCCCGTGTTATGAACATCCCGGTTTTATCAAGCTGATCCATGAGTGGAACGAGGAGCTTGCGGGGGAGATCGAAGTGCTCCCGCATATCCTTAAGCTCGATGGATCCCTTAGATTCGGCCTCCTGCACCCCCTTTGATACGAAGGAGTTAAGTAGTTCGGCCGTGACGTACACCTTGTCTGCCAGGCGTATAACCAGCTCCCTGTTTGTTAGATAAACAAGGTACTTCTCCGCCGTTTTCTCATCGGTTCCAAGCCTTTCAGCCAGCAGTGACCTGTTTGAGAGGAGTGGATCACTCCTCATTATATCAAGGGCTCTAAGGGCCTCCTCTTCAAAGGGCTCCAGCTTCTCCCGCTTAAGCCTTCCGTTTTTGAAGACGTATCCGTCAGCCTCCACCTTTCTGAGGAACTCCTCCTTAACGGGTTTTTTTAAGGAGCTGTGAAGTATGGACAGTTCATCATTTATTTCGCTTTCGCTGAGCTCACTTGAGGTTCTCAGTTTATCAGTTAGCGAGCTTATGATACCCGATACCAGTGTGTCTGATACGCACAGTTTCCCGTATGTAAGAATGCCGGAAACGGAGATGTCTGTTTCGTCACCGAAGAGCTGTATGGGCGGAGGCAGCCTGAAACCTTCGGGACGCTTTTCCGATATGAGGCTTAGCGCTTCTTTGAATGAACCATTATGGATGAGCTCGAGGATCTCTCCAGCCACCTTTCTCTCAGGGATAAGGCTCCCCATGGCGAGAACCTTTCCCCCCGCTATGGTTATCTGTGGACTCAAACCTCTTATAAGAAAACGTTCTGCAAAAACTGGTGTGTATCTCCTGTTGAGCCGGACGAAAACAAAGAGCTCCTCCCCGCTTCGTATCCTTCCGCCGCCGGGGATAATTATCTTCCCCTCGAGGGCTTCTGTTCCAATATATACTGGGTACGTTCTGTTATGCTTGATATCGGCGGGTGAGGGTAGTCGGTCGAATACCTTCAGACTGGCATAGAAACCCTCTTCGCTGGAGAGCTCTGCCTCATCCGAGAGGATATCACCCCTGGAAGGCTCACTGGCATCGGGAACATTCAGCGCAACCCGCTGGTGTGCCTCGGCCCTTTGGCTGTCATTATCATGTACCTGAATATTTTTCACCCGGACCCGCTTGCCAGCGGGATAGTGAATAAGCTCATCACCCCTGTTCAGAACCCCCGAGACGGCCGTTCCGGTAACGACATTTCCGAATCCTTTTACCGCAAAGGCTCTGTCCACTCTAAGCATGAACCTGCCCTCCAGCCTGTTTCCTGGGAGCCTTTGGGCAGTTGCGGCGAGTTCATCTAGAAGGGATGCGTAGGTCTCGGGGAGATCTCTCTGAACCTTCACATAACTTATATCCTCCAGGAGGCTGTCACCAAAGAAAAGCTGAATGTTCTCCATGGAGGAGCAGAGCTCGCTTTCGTTAATCAGGTCGGTTTTTGTCACTGCGACAACTGCGTGTGTAATACCGAGGGTCTCTATTATATTAAGGTGTTCTTCTGTCTGAGGCTTTATGCCTTCGCATGCGTCAACGGCGAAGAGTGCGCCATCGATTCCGGTCGCACCCGCTATCATATTCTTAACGAGCCTCTCATGCCCGGGAACATCCACAAAGGATATAAGCATGCCGTTATGCTCGAGCCCCGCAAAGCCGAGATCAACGGTTATCCCCCGCTCCTGTTCTTCACGCAGGCGGTCTGGATCCTTGCCGGTAAGGTTCCTTACTATTGTTGATTTGCCGTGGTCTATATGTCCTGCTGTACCGAAAACTACGCTTCTCTTCATACTGTTTTGTTCAAAACCTCTGCAATTGCCGGAATCTCCCCTTCGTCCACCGTGCGCATATCGAAGAGGATCATGTTATCACGGATCTTCGCAATGATCGGTGTATCGGAGTTCCTTAGCTTTTTTTCCAGCTCGTTGGGTGATGGTGTCTCTAATGCAACGCTCCATGAGGGGAGTTCAGCCCCGGGGCAGCTTCCGCCCCCTATCTCGGATCTATCTTCCACAGTTTTGGCAGGTATGCTGAGCATGCTTACCAATCTTTCTGCTCTGTTTTTGATATGCTCAGCGGGCTCGCTCAGCATCCGGTAAACGGGAATCTTTTCGTACTCACCATTAATATAGAGCCTTAGAACAGCCTGAAGGGATGCGAGGGTGAGCTTATCCACCCTGAGCATGCGGAGTAGCTGATTTTTTTTAATCTTATCTATCAGGCTTTTACGTCCGGCTATGATGCCCGCCTGAACTCCGCCAAGGAGCTTGTCGCCGCTGAAGCTGATAAGATCAACACCCGAGCAAACCAGCTCCGACACTGTCTCATCACCGCAGATCCTTTTCTCAAAAGGGAGTTTAATTATACCGCTACCCGCATCGTAATAGGAGATAACACCCTTCTCCCGGGCTGCCCGGGCAATATCGCTTACTCCGCACTCCTCGGAGAAACCGACGATGGAGTAGTTGCTTTTGTGTACCTTCATCATCATGGCGGTTTTATCCGAGCATGCGTCCCTGTAGTCCTCTATGCGTGTTCGGTTGGTTGTTCCAGCCTCGTTCAGGATAGCTCCGCTCCTCTGCATAACATCTGGTATACGGAAGCTTCCACCAATCTCCACCAGCTCCCCCCTTGAGACGATAACCTCTCTGCCGGGTGCGAAGGTGTTCAGTATTATAAAGACTGCGGCGGCGTTATTGTTTACAACGAGGGCATCCTCGGCTCCGGTCAGATGCCTTATATAGCCCCTGAGATGATGGTAGCGATCCCCTCGTTTGCCTGTGGCAAGGTCGTATTCGAGGTTGGAGTATCCCGATGCAGCTCTGCGGATCTCATCAAAGACAGCATCGGGGAGGGGGCTTCTGCCGAGGTTGGTGTGGATTACAACCCCGCAGGCGTTGATTACGGGGCGGAGACTCCCATCTTCGAATTCCTCGATCCGTTTGATGATTCGGGAGGCAATGGCATCGATATCCGTATCTGTATCAGAGCCTTCTATGATCCTTTTGCGCATCTCCTCAAGCTCGTCACGTATCCCTTTAAGAACTATACCAGGGCCTTTGGCTGTGATAAGCGGGTGTTTTTGCAGTTTGTCAACTTTAGGAATCTGCCTTAGCAGTTCGTTTTGTCTGTCCACTTTTCCCCTTGCCCCTTCTTTTTTGAGAAAGTAACATATACAGGATGCATTTGCAATAAACCGGGAGGAGTATGTGAAGAGTATAACCCCCTCTGAGAGGGAAACAGCGCTCAAAGTGATGGCTGAATTGGCCGAACTCGCCGAGCCCTCGTTCAAAGAATTCAAGACCACGGCATATATAAAGGAGTTCCTCGAATCCATAGGTATAACCCCCGACAACGTTTACGAAACGGGGATCTGGGGCACTGTGGATAACGGCTCTGATAAGACCGTTGCCCTCCGTTCGGATATAGATGCTCTCCCCTTCAATGAGGATAAGACGGAGTATCGCCACCTCTGCGGCCACAACCATAATATGACAGCCGTTCTGATGGCCCTCAAGTGGATTATGGAGAACCGAGACAGCCTGAATGTAAATATTCGCTACATCTTCCAGCCAGCCGAGGAGATGGTGAGCGGTGCATCCACAATGATAGAGCGTGGTTGCCTTGAGGGCGTTTCCTGCATATACGCCATGCACGCCGAGAATGAGATACCCGTGGGCAGGGCGGGTGTTGTAAGGGGGCCCTGCATGGCTGGCTCCAACCATTTCGATATAGTTTTCAAAGGGAGTGCCACCCACGCCGCATTACCCCATAAGGGTACGGACACGGTTTCAGCGGCGGCGTATTACATAAACAACGCCCAGACTATCGTTGGAAGGCTCTGCAACCCGACCATGCCCGCCCTTATCTCCTTCGGGAGCATAAACGGAGGGAGTGCGGCAAACATTCTGCCTGACAGCGTAAGGGTTATGGGAACCTTCCGGCATTTCCATCTGGAGATAAAAGAGGCCCTCGTTGACGGTATGCAGAGGCTGTGCGCCAGTGTTAAGGAACTCTTCGGCGTAGAGGCTCATCTTACTATCAAAGATGGAACGCCCCCTGTGGTGAACGACCGTGAGCTGGCAGAGGGGATTATCGAGCGTCTTGATGCGGATCTCCGCTTCAGCTTTGACAAGCCCTCCATGGGGGGTGAGGATTTCGCCTTTTATCTTGAGCATGTTCCGGGAGTTTTCATCTGGAGCGGTGCCAACGAATCGGGGAGCCACCCCCCGTTGCACTCGCCGGATTTCTATGTTCCCGATGAAACGGTAGTAACCTCCATGCGCATCATGCGCTGTGTACTCGACGGCTATATGAAGGGGTGAAGCCTTGAAAATCCGCCTTGCATACACCTACCTCGCCCTGAAGAATATCGCAGGGATCAGCGATGAAACCATATCCAGGGCCCTTGGAAAGCTCGGCACGCTGGACGGTGTTTTTGACCTGAACAAAACCGCCCTGATGGAGTCGGGCTTCAATGAGAAACAGGCCTCTTCCATAATAAGCCGCAATCTGGACAGGGGCTTCGTTGAGGATGAGATTCGCTACGCAAGGAATAACGGAATAAACATCATAACCCTCGAGGAGGGGGGATACCCCGCCATGCTCAGGGAGATTTATGCACCCCCCGCACTCCTGTATTTCAGGGGGAGGGAGGAACCGCTGCGGATGCCCTCCATTGGTATCGTGGGCTCACGCAAGGCGAGCAGGGTGAGCATGAACTACACCCGAGAGATAGCCGCAGACCTGGCAGAACTGGGCTTTAATATTGTTAGCGGATACGCCCTCGGAGTTGACATAAACGCACATCTGGGTGCTGTCTCGGCAGGTTTTACCACTGCTGTGCTTGGGAACGGGCTCAGGCATGTCTATCCAGACAGCCACATTAAATATATGGACGACATCCTCGGATCGGGCTGTTTCCTGAGCGAATTCCCCCTTGAGGAGCCTCCGATTGCCAAGAACTTCCCCATACGCAACAGGATAATAAGCGGTATGTGCCACGGTATAGTTGTGGTGGAGGCCTCGAACAAAAGCGGCTCACTCATTACGGCGAGGCTTGCCAACGAGCAGGGGAGGGAGGTTTTCGCCGTACCCGCCGCCCCCGAGTTTGCCCACCGTGCCACGAATGAATTAATTAAAAACGGTGCAAAGCTTGTGGAGAGCTATTATGACATCGTTGAGGAGTTCTCCCGCCTGCTCCCCGGAGGAAAATTCATTGACAAACGTAAAGCGGGGGCTATAGTCTTTGACTGTCCGAAAAGGCAAAACATTTTCGATAACTTAGGTCAGGGTCCTCTCAGCCGGGACGAGCTTTGTATTAATACCGGCCTTTCTGTGGAGGATATGATGGTGCTTCTGGCGGAAATGGAGCTGGAGGGCTATATTGTGAATGACCTTGACGGCAAATACAGAGTCAACGGAGGTATAGGTGGATAAAATTGTAATGGCCTTAAACCTCGTCATCGACTACATCGACACCTCAAAGCAGATAAGCGAGAAGGATATCTCAGACTATCTCCTTAAAACCGGATTCGATGACAACGATGTCAGGCAGATCCTGACAGTTCTAGATATAAACGGTTTCGACAGCGGAGCCTTTCGTGTTTTCACCAAGAAAGAGAAGAAGGTGTTCACCGAAGAGGCGATGAACTATATACAGAAGATGAACATATCCGGGATACTTGATATGATCTCTCTCGAAACGGTTATAGAGGCTGCTTCCGAAGAGGACGGCGGTTATAGGGTTGACATAGAGCAGGTTAAAAACCATGTTCTCTATGCACTTATGGAGCGCAACTCATTATTCTCGGAAGAGGACGAACCACGGGATGAATATGTTAATTAAAGGACAATTCTGATTAGATATGGCTAAGAATCTGGTTATTGTAGAGTCACCCGCAAAGGCAAGAACAATCGAAAAGTATCTGGGTAGGAACTATAAGGTTCTGGCCAGTGTTGGGCATGTTAAGGATCTTCCCAAGAACAAGATCGGTGTGGATGTGGAGAACGGCTTTCAGCCGGAATACATAACCATACGGGGGAAGAAGAAGGTTCTGGACGAGCTCAAGAAAGAGGCAAACAGTGCGGAGCAGGTATACCTCGCACCCGACCCCGACCGTGAAGGGGAGGCGATCGCATGGCATATTGCCTCGGAGCTTGGCAAAAAGAACCAGGCGAAGATAAGGCGTGTCTGCTTCAACGAGATCACAGAGCGGGGCATTAAGGATGGTATATCCAAACCCACAGAGATAGATAACGAAAGGGTAATGGCCCAGCAGTCCAGGCGTATTCTGGACAGACTGGTGGGCTACCTTGTAAGCCCACTCCTCTGGAAGCCGCTAAAGTACGGTCTTTCTGCCGGACGTGTTCAGTCGGTTGCCCTCAGGCTCATCTGTGAGCGTGAGGAGGAGATCGAGAAGTTCAAGCCAGAGGAATACTGGACCATTGACGGCTTCTTCCACATGAACGGCAACGCCGAAGAGGAGCTTAAGGCCAGGTTAGAGAAGAAGGACGGTAAGAAGTTTAAGATAGGCAACGAGGAAGAGGCCACAGGCGTACTCGATGCCCTTAAAAAAGCGGATTTCGAGGTTTCCTCCGTTAAGAAGAGGCGTGTAAAGCAGTCCGCACCCGTTCCCTTCACCACCTCCATGCTCCAGCAGGAGGCGAGCCGTAAGCTCGGTTACTCCGCAAAGAAGACTATGATGACCGCCCAGAGGCTCTATGAAGGTTTGGAACTAGGCAAGCAGGGTCCTGTGGGTCTTATCACATACATGAGAACGGACAGCACCCGTGTTTCCGAGGATGCCGTTGACGATGCCAGAGGCTATATCTCAGGTGAATACGGCGACAAGTTCCTCGGTAAGGGTAACAAGAAGGGCAAGTCCAAAGGGAATGTCCAGGACGCCCACGAGGCTATCCGCCCCACGTCCGTTGCCAACTCTCCGGCGAAGGTTAAGCAGTACCTCTCCAACGAGCAGTTCAGGCTTTACAAGCTCATCTGGGAACGCTTTGTTGCAAGCCAGATGGCGGATGCGGAATACGATCAGACAACGATACTCATCAGTGACGGAACATACGAGTTCAAGACCCAGGCAAAGGTGCTTGTGTTCGCAGGTTTCCGTCAGCTCTACATAGAGGGTGACGAGGAGAAGCAGAAGGATCCCGATGCTATCCTCTTCGATGTTGCAGAGAAAACACCTGCCAAGGCGGCTAAGTTTGATCCCAAGCAGAACTTCACCCAGCCCCCGCCAAGGTATACCGAGGCGACCATCGTTAAAACCCTTGAGGCGGAAGGGATCGGAAGACCCTCCACCTACGCCTCCATCATATCCACCATTCAGGACAGGGAGTATGTGGAACTCAGCGAGAAGCGTTTCCGCCCCACCGAGCTTGGGCGAATCGTGAACAGGCTCCTCGTGAGCAACTTTCCCCACATCTTCGAGATAAAATTCACCGCAGGCCTTGAGCAGGATCTTGATAAGATCGCCGAAGGTGAGGCGGAATGGAACCAGGTCCTTGAGCAGTTCTTCGGAAGCTTTAAACCCGAGCTTGACAAGGCGGGAGAGAAATTCAGCGTCGACCTTAAACTCGATTCCGAATGCCCCAAGTGCGGCGGCGAACTTGTTATCAAATATGGCCGTAACGGCTCCTTTGCCGCATGCTCCAAGTATCCCGACTGCGACTTCTCCTCCGATTACGAGAGGCAGGAGGACGGAACCGTTAAGCTTGTGGACAAGCCCAAGGATCAGCCCACGGGTATCGAATGCGACAAGTGCGGTAAAGAACTAGTAATCAAGAAAACCCGCTTCGGTGAGATGCTGGCATGCCCCGGCTATCCCGAATGCAAGAATATAAAGAACTTCGTACGCCTGCCCGACGGGAACGTTAAGGTGATCGGCAAGGACGAACAGCTCAAAACACCATGCCCTAAATGCGAAAAGGGGCTGGTGGTCAAGTCCGGCAGAAGGGGGATGTTCATCGCATGCTCCGGCTATCCGGACTGCGACTTTACTGCGAACATGAAATCAGACGAAAACGGGGACATCGTTCCCGAGATCATAAAGGTCGATGATAAGGTGGAATGCGACAAGTGCGGCTCCAAAATGGCTCTCAAAAGAGGCCCCAGGGGGCAGTTCTTCGCATGCACAGCCTATCCCAAATGTAAAAGCACCAAACCCATCAAAACTCTGGAAGACGGAACAATCACTTCAAAATGAATAACTTTATAACGATAATCGGGGGCGGCCTTGCTGGATGTGAGGCCGCTCTTCATTTAGCCCGCAGGGGGCATTCCGTTCGTTTGTACGAGATGCGTCCCCATGTGAACACTCCCGCCCATGAATCGGCGATGTTCGGTGAGCTGGTATGCTCAAACTCCCTTAAGGCCGAAGGCCTGGACACGGGAGCGGGGCTTCTCAAGGCGGAGATGGAGATGATGGACAGCCTCGTTGTCCGTGCGGGGAAGGCCTGTCGTGTGCCTGCAGGAGGCTCCCTCGCAGTTAACAGGGATGCCTTTGGGGAGTATGTCACAAATGAGATCGAAGGGTGTGCCAATATTGAGGTTATACGAGAAGAGGTTACCGATATCCCCTCCGACCGTCCTCTTATTATGGCAAGCGGTCCGCTGACATCCGATACCCTGGCAGAGAAGGTCAAAGGGCTCTTCGGCGGCGGCCTGTATTTCTTCGATGCCATTGCACCCATTGTGGATTTCGAATCCGTTGACCTGAATAAATGCTTCTTCAAGAGCCGTTATGGTAAAGGGGATCCTGATTTTCTAAACTGCCCCCTCACTGAGGATGAATACAACGCCTTCTACGATGCCCTTATGGAAGCGGAGAAGGTTGAGTTCCGTGACTTTGAGAAGATGAACGTCTTCGAAGGGTGCATGCCCGTGGAGGAGATGGCCTCCCGTGGGCGGAAGACCCTTGTTTTCGGACCGATGAAGCCCGTGGGGCTTGAGCATCCGGAGACAGATAAGCGTTACTATGCAGTATTGCAGCTGCGTAAGGAGAATGACGAGGGCACAGCCTATAACCTTGTGGGCTTTCAGACCAAGATGAAGATCGGCGAGCAGAGGCGTGTGTTCAGGATGATTCCCGGTCTTGAGAATGCAGAGTTCCTCCGCTACGGCTCTATCCACCGCAATACGTACATTCATGCACCTGGAAATCTGGACGATAGGTTCAGGTACGAAGAGGGCTTCTACTTCGCAGGGCAGATGACCGGCGTGGAAGGATATCTCGAATCCGCCGCATCGGGGATTATAGCCGCATTCGATCTGGCAAACCGCTTGGAAGGCAAGGATTCCCTTTCCTTTCCGGAGGATACTGCGCTCGGTTCCCTCGGCAGGTTCGTTACGGACAGGTATGCGCAGAAGCGTAAGAAATATGTGCCCAGCAACTTCCATTTTGGCATGCTCCCACCCCTGCCCGAAAGAATAAAGGATAAGAAGCTTAAAAAACGCAAAGCAGCGGAGCGGGCCATAGAGAGCCTGAGCAGTTTCATCGGAGGATAGACTTGGATACGGAGAGAGGGGTTGCGGATTTCCTTAACTTTCTCAGAAACGAGAAGGGCTCCTCTGAGCACACCATAAAGGCATATTCCGGCGACCTGGCCGAACTTCTTAATTACCTCGATGATGAAAAGATAAATGACACCAAGAATATGGACTACTTCACGCTGCGGGGATTCATGGCCGAACTCTACGACAGGGGACTGTCAAAATCCACCATTGAGCGCAAGCTCTCCTCTGTGAAGTCCTTCTGTACCTTCCTGTCAAAGAAAGGTATTCTGGAAGAGAATCCCGCCCGTATGCTTAAATTCCCCAGAAAAGACAAAAAACTGTTCCAGGTATTTAATATAGACGATGTTGTGGCCTTGCTTGATCTTCCCGATCAGAGCGAACCCTCAGGGCTTAGAGATGCTCTCATGCTGGAGCTTATGTACGGTACAGGGGTTAGAGTCTCTGAGCTGGCGGGAATGGATATATCCGACTGCGATCCCGGAGGGAAGCGGATTCGTGTGCGGGGAAAGGGTAAGAAGGAGCGGATAGTTCCGCTGGCCGACCTTCATGTGGATATGATTAAGGAATACATTTCTGTGCGACCCGATGTGGCGGCAGAAGGTCGGTATCCCCTTGATGATGCACTGTTTATCAATCGTTTAGGATCAAGGCTCACCGACCGTTCCATCAGGCGTATGGTGGATAAATACCTCAAACAGGCAGGCCTTCCCCTCGATTTCTCCCCCCACAGCTTCCGGCATTCCTTTGCAACGCATCTTCTGGAGGGTGGAGCGGATCTCAGAACCATACAACAGCTGCTTGGGCATGAATCACTCTCCACTACCCAAAAGTATACCCATCTTAATTTGTCTGATTTATTAAAAATCTACGATGAAACACATCCAAAGGCCAAGCGTTAGACTTGTCTAAAAATTACTCTTTAGGTATTATTCTTAAAAACCACACACAAGAGGCTTTATTAGATGGAATACGCTCTGATCATTGACGACAGCAGACTGGTACGTAAAAACATCAGAAACGAGCTTGAAAGTCTTGGATATACAGTTACCGAGGCGGAGGATATTGAAACTGCCCGTGAATCACTATCAGAGCTTGTTCCGGATGTTATAACCCTTGATATGCACCTGCCGGACGGCCTTGGTCTTGACCTTTGCCGTGAGATTAAGGAGAATCCAGCATTCGAAAAAACTATAGTAATGATAATCACTTCCGACAATAATGAGGAGGTCCGCTCCAAATGCTTCCAGGCGGGGGCCTTCGGTTTTTTCCATAAAAACACTGTTAAGGAAGGGCTTGGAACCTTCCTTAAAAATATAACAAACTTTGCCAAATCTTCTGAATTTGCAGGGATGAAGGCCTGTGTTATAGAGGACAGCAAGCTGCAGCGCAATTTTATTATAGGCCTGCTGAGGCGCATAGGGCTTGATACAGTGGGCTACGGATCCATCGAAGATGCAATGACCTGCATGCGTGAAGGTAAGCGAAGGCCAGACATCTTCTTTATAGACTACTTCATGGGCAAGGGTGCAACAAGTGCAGACCTTGTGGAGGAGATACGCAGTACCAGAGGTCTGGAATCCTCTCCGATAATAGCCCTCACTGTGGCCGATGACAGGGAGGTTCGCAACCGCCTTTTCTACATGGGTGTTAACGATTTCTTCCGTAAACCTTTTGATGTAGAGGAGTTTTTCCTGCGCACTAGGGCGCATCTGCTCAACAAAAAGCTCATCGACTCCATGGAGGAGAAAAACCGGCTCCTCAAGGCACAGGCCATAACAGACGGTCTGACCGGCCTCTTTAACCGCCGTTACTTCTACGAGGCGATCAGCAAGGAAGAAGGGAGGTTCAAGAGGAACGGTACGGAGTATGCTGTGATTATGTTCGATGTGGACCATTTTAAATCGATAAACGATGACTACGGTCATAAATGCGGCGATGATGTTCTTAAGGGTATATCAGAACTCGCAAAATCATCCGTTCGCAGTGCGGATACCCTCGCAAGGTATGGTGGCGAAGAATTCGTTATACTGCTCCCGGATACCGGTATTGAAGGGGCCCAGACCCTTGCTGAAAAACTCAGACTCACCAAAGAAAACCACAACTTCCGTTGTCTCGACAGATGCCTTACCAGCAGCTTCGGCGTGGCTTCAAGGAACGAGGTGGACGACTACGAGAAGCTTGTCACTCTCGCAGATGACCGTCTTTATCAGGCGAAGAAAGAGGGGCGGAACAGGGTTGTGTGATTATATTCATTCCATTGTTGTTCGAGCGGGGGAAGCCTGCTCTCTCGTACTTCCGGCTGCGATATATCTGGGAAATTCTCAGGATGATGAATTTCCCAGATTCATTTAGATTTCGTGCTAAAGCACGCCATACTTTTGGCGCAAAAGTATGCAAAACCTTTCCCTCAGGGTTTTACAGCTCCCATTGTTACTCATTTATATTCATAAATTCGTAAGTGATGGCGGTGCCCTCATTTCACTCTTTTTCCACCTGAAGTTTTGCTGATGCTGAGGAGTGTAACCGCACTTCACACATTAAAGTGTTCAGCATTTAATATTAACTCATCTGTCACGTGCGGCCAAAACTTCCGGGCGGTTCCAAAAGAGTTCATTCGGCTGTAAAACATTCGGGGAAGATTAAGAGCATTTGTGACAAAACTGGTTGTGGGCTACTAGTAGCCATCTAGTCGATACACCTTTTCACGTTTCACGTTGTTTTCTCTTGAGTGTAAACATTATAGCCAGCTCGATTCAATCCTGACGATGAAGGTTGCTACCTAATAGGCTCCCACGGATGGGAGCCCTGAAGTGAAGAATATGGAGCTAAGCTTCATATTCTGTAACGGAAGTAAGCGAAGCGAAGGCTTTGCCAAGCGTAGCGGCAGGGAAATTCTCAGGATGATGAATTTCCCAGATAAAAATAGGCTCCCACGGATGGGAGCCCTGAAGGCGAAGCTGAATTGGGCTTTGCTCAATTCACATAGCCGGAAGTGCGAGAGAGCAAGGTTTCCTTGCTCGAACAACAGAATAATTTCCATGGATGGGAAATTATTCAAATAGTTCAAATATTATAGCCATTAAAGGGTGGGTCCGCCTTTGAGGATCTCGGGGTCCATTCCCTCTTCGAATCGTTTGATATTCTCTGCGAACTTGCCGGCAAGTTCCTTGAGCTTAGCATCGTAGTCCGCTCTGCTAGACCATCCGTTACTGGGGTCGAGTGCTTCCTCGGGAACGCCTGAGATATGCTCGGGTATGCCGAACCCGAACTCGGGGTCTGTGGTGAACTTTCCGCTTGCGAGTTCGCCGCTGAGGATAGCCTTGATGATAGCTCTGGTATACTTGATGGCAAAACGTTTTCCAACGCCGTAGGGGCCGCCTGTGAGGCCTGTATTAACCAGCCAGCACTGGGCCCCCTTCGCTCTCACCTTCTCGCCGAGGAGCTTTGCATAAACAGAGGGGTGCCAAACCATAAAAGGTGCTCCGAAGCATGCGGAGAAAACAGCCTTGGGTTCGGTAACTCCCTTCTCAGTACCGGCAACCTTGGCTGTGTAGCCTGATATGAAGTGATACATCGCCTGCTCGATGCTCAGTTTGGAAACAGGGGGGAGAACGCCGAAGGCATCATAGGTAAGGAAAATGATGTTGTCGGGGTGTCCACCCTTGCCGCTCTCCACAATCTTGGGGAGATGGGTGATGGGGTAGGAGGCTCTGGTGTTTTCTGTGAGGGAGTCATCATCAAGGTCGATGCTTCTGCCTCTGGAATCTACCATGACATTCTCAAGGACTGTGCCGAATTTCCTTGTACATTCATATATATCGGGCTCTGCTTCTGCGGAGAGTTTGATAACCTTCGCATAGCATCCACCTTCGATGTTGAAAACGCCGGATTCATTCCAGCCGTGTTCATCATCCCCGATGAGATATCGCTCGGGGTCGGTGGAGAGGGTTGTTTTTCCTGTTCCGGAAAGGCCGAAGAAGATGGCTGTGTCGCCCTCTTCGCCGATGTTTGCGGAGCAGTGCATGCTCATTACATCGTTCTTGGGGAGAAGGTAGTTCATAACGGTGAAGATAGATTTTTTGATCTCCCCCGCATAGCTTGTTCCGCCGATTATAACCATTCTGCGCTTGAAGTTGATTATGATGAAAGTTTCGGAGTTGGTGCCGTCGGTTTCGGGGTCGGCGTGGAATCTGGGGCAGTCAACAACGGTGAAATCGGGCTGGAACTCGTCAAGCTTGTTTACGTCCTTCTCACGGATGAACATGTTTCTGGCAAACATGCTGTGCCATGCGTTTTCTGTTACAACCCTGACCTTAAGCCTTGTGTCCTCGTCTGCTCCTGCGTAGCATTCCTGAACGAAGACCTCTTTTGTCTGCAGGTATGAGGCCATCTTGCCGAGAAGCTTGTCGAACTGTTCCTCGGTGAACTTTTTGTTCTCCTTGGACCAGTACACATCGTTAGTTGTTTCCGGCTCGTCCACAACGAACTTATCGTTGGGGGAGCGTCCTGTGTGGTGTCCTGTGCGGACAACCACGGGTCCGAGATGAGCGAGCATTCCTTCATTACGATTTATGATCTGCTCATAAAGTGCAGGTGTGGGCAGGTTCCAGTGGATACGGGAAAGGTTCGTGAACCCGTACTCCTCAAGCCCTGTGCGCTCAGTTTTCATATACCCTCCAGAAATTGCTTGTTGCTGTGCTTTTAAGCAAATGAATACTAAATGAATTTAGAACGATATTCCATAAAAAATGACAAAAAATGTGTAGAAAATATGTAATTCTTTTGCATTATTGTATTGATATTGAATATTCTGTATCCTATACTCTACGGTCACCGGAATAGGTTATGGATTCAATATTCTTTGATGCTGCGGACGATAAACACATAAAAAAAGAGAAGGAAAAGGCCAGGCTTCTGCGCCGTAAACAATGGTGGAAACAGAAGGTCGATGCTGGTGTGTGCCATTACTGCGGATGCAGTTTCAGACCAGATGAGCTTACGATGGACCATGTCGTACCCCTCGCCAGAGGCGGAACAAGCACAAAGGGGAATGTTGTACCCTCCTGTAAGGAATGCAATTCAAAAAAGAAATATATGCTCCCCACTGAGTGGGAGGAGTACCTTAACGCCCTTGGAAATGAGGAGAAGGAAGAATGACAGGAAGCGATATAAGACAGAAGTTTTTAGAATATTTTCAGAGCAAGGGGCATGAGATTGTTCCCTCCTCCCCCCTTGTACCTAAAAATGACCCCACACTGCTTTTCGCAAACGCAGGGATGAACCAGTTCAAGGATACCTTTCTCGGAAGTGAGAAGAGGGAATACTCAAGGGCCACCACATGCCAGAAGGTTGTGAGAGCCGGCGGGAAGCATAACGACCTTGAGAACGTGGGCAGAACCTCCAGGCATCACACCTTCTTTGAGATGCTCGGCAACTTCTCCTTCGGCGACTACTTCAAGGAGGACGCCATTAAGTTCGGCTGGGATTTCCTTGTGAACGTTGTGGGGCTTCCTGCGGATAAGATGTTCGTTTCCATATATAAAGACGATGAAGAGGCCTTTGAGATATGGCGTGATGTTATCGGCGTGGCCGAGGAGAACATCGAAAGACGGGGGGAGAAGGACAACTTCTGGTCCATGGGTGATACAGGCCCCTGCGGCCCCTGTTCGGAGATCCATATTGACCAGGGCGAGCATACTGGATGCAGACGCCCCGAATGCGACCGTGACTGCGAATGCGATCGCCATCTCGAGCTTTGGAACCTCGTTTTCATGCAGTTCAACCGTGATGAGAGCGGTGAGATGACACCCCTGCCCAAGCCGAGTATTGATACAGGGATGGGGCTTGAGCGTATAGCCTCCGTTGTTCAGGGGGTCACAAGCAACTACGACACGGACCTCATAAAGCCTATTATCGAGTTTACGGCGGAACTCGCCGGCATAAAGTACGGCGCAGATACTGACAACGACGTCTCCCTGCGTGTTATAGCGGACCATTCAAGGGCTGCAACCTTCCTCATCGCCGACGGCGTAATGCCCTCCAACGAAGGAAGGGGCTACGTCCTCCGCCGTATTATGAGAAGGGCGATGCGCCACGGCAAGATGCTCGGTTTCGAAGGAACCTTCTTCCATAAGGTGTGCAGTTTCGTTATCGACTTCATGAAGGGTCACTACATCGAGCTTGCGGACAAGAGAAGCTACATCGAAAAGGTTGTTACCAGCGAGGAGGAGCAGTTCGGGAAGACCCTCTCCATCGGTATGAAGCTCATCGCCGAGCTTTTCGAGAAGTACGGCGAGAAGAAGGAGATCCCCGGTAATGAGATCTTCCGCCTTTATGATACCTACGGCTTCCCCGTGGACCTCCTTGAGGATATGGCGGAGGACTCAGGCTTTGCCCTTGATATGACAGGTTTCAACAAGGAGATGGCGGAACAGCAGGAGCGTGCGAAGAAGTCATGGAGCTCCGCTGCCTACGAATCTGTTTCCGGTGTGTACAGCGATATCGCCTCCGAGCTTAAGCAAACCCCGTTTATCGGGTACAGCGACCTTGAACGTCAAACGGTGGTGAAATCTATCATCGTAAACGGTGAGAGGAGCGAAAGGGCCGATGGTGAGGCTGAGCTAGTCCTGGAATCTACTCCCTTCTACGCAGAAGGTGGAGGACAGGCCGGAGATATCGGAACCATAAAGACAGAAAACGCCCTTTTTAGGGTTAAGGATACAAAGAGATACGGTGACGGGCTCATCGTTCATACGGGTAAAATAGAGCTTGGAAGCATTGCCGTGGGTGAAGAGGTAACAGCCAGTGTGGACGAGGAGGCGAGAGCCGCCACCGAGCGCAACCATACGGCGACCCACCTTCTCCATAAGGCTTTGCAGACAGTCCTCGGCGATCATGTTCGTCAGGCGGGCTCCCTTGTTTCACCGGACAGGCTCCGGTTTGATTTCACCCATTTCGCTCAGGTAACCCCCGAAGAGATCGAGCGTATTGAGGCACTTGTGAATGAGCGTGTTATGGTAAACAGCGGCGTTGCTGCCACGGAGGAGAGCATCGAATCCGCCATGGAGAAGGGTGCTATGGCGCTCTTCGGTGAGAAGTACGGCGATACTGTGCGTGTGGTGGAGGTTCCCGGTTTCAGCCTTGAGCTCTGCGGAGGATGCCACGTCGACAGAACGGGTGACATCGGTCTTTTCAAGATAATCTCCGAAACCTCCGTTGCCTCTGGTATCAGGCGTATAGAAGCACTCACAGGCAAATCGGCTGTGGATTATGTCATGAAGAACGACCGTGTCCTTAAGCAGCTCTCCCTATCACTCAAAAGCTCTGTGGACAGCGTTGAGAACAGGGTGGACGAGCTTAACGAAACCATCAGGAAACAGGAGCGTGAGATAAGGAAGCTTAACGACAGGCTCAACTCCTCCAAGGCGGATGACCTGCTCAAGAATGTTATTGAGGTTAAGGGTGTTAAGCTCCTGACTGCGAGGATGGACGGAGCGGACACCGATGCGCTTCGCAACTTCATAGATACGGCGAGGGATAAGATGAAGTCCGGCGTTGCTCTGGCGGCATCCGCCGATGAGAATAAGGTTACCTTTATCTGCGGAGTTACAAAGGATCTGACCGATAAGATAAAAGCTGGTTCCGTTATCAAAGAGGTTGCCTCCATTGCCGGCGGCGGCGGTGGCGGACGCCCCGATATGGCCCAGGCGGGTGGTAAGAAGCCCGAAAAAACCGATGAGGCTCTTGGGGCGGCACCTGCAATAGTGGAAGGTATGCTTGGATAGGGACAGCATAAGGCGTGCTGTGGGGGGCTACCGAAGGGTTGAGCTCCCCCGCACAGAAACCTGCGCCTCGGTATTCCTCCCCGTTGTTACGGGGGAATCTGGTGCAGAGGTCCTCTTTACAAAGAGACCCGAAAGCCTCAACAGCCACGGTGGAGAGGTTTCATTTCCGGGGGGTGTTGTGGATGAGGGTGAGAGTACCCTTGACGGCGCCCACCGTGAGGTTTATGAGGAGATCGGTGTGCCAGCTTCACGTATCGAAGTTGTGGGTACCCTCGATGATGAGATCTCCAAGGCTGGTTTCCGTGTTACCCCGTATGTGGGTCTTCTCAGCGAACCGCTGAATCTGGTCCTCTCCCCCGATGAGGTGAGCGCAGTATACCGTATACCGCTGGAGACGTTGGCGGATCCTGAACTTCGCTGGACAGAGAACTGGGTCAGGCGTGGCGAGAAGGTTACGGTCTATTTCTTCCGCCATAACCATGATATAATCTGGGGGCTCACAGCCCGCATACTTTATAAATTTCTTGTCACTCTAAAAATGTTGGACAACTAGGTATTATTTAGTTAATCTCAGTGTATGAGCACTGGAGGACTCTTAATATGAAAGCTGAATTTGTTAATCCCTTTATCTCTTCCACCCTTTCCGTTTTCAAAACAATGATAGGCATGGATCCCGTAAAAGGGGATCTCTATATCAAATCCGATGAAAAGCTTTTCTATGATGTTTCCGGTGCCATCGGCCTTGTGGGCGACTTTGTGGGCTATGTTTCCATTAGCTTTCCCGAAGATCTCGCCCTTGAGGTAGGCAGCCAGTTCCTCGGCGAGGAGATCACAGAGCTTAATAACGAGCTCGGCGATGCTGTGGGTGAGATTATCAACATGGTCACTGGCAGTGCAAAGAAGCATTTCTCCGACAAAGGCAAGAAATTCAACATATCCGTTCCCAATGTTGTTGTGGGCAAAGGGCATACCATACAGCGCCCTGCGAACATAATCTGCATCGGTGTCAAATTCCATCTCAACGATAAGATCTTTGTTGTTGAGGTTGCCATGAAGGAAAAAAAGTAGTTTAGCCTTTTAGTCTAAGGAAATAGAAGGCTGTTTCCTTTGAGAATGATCCAGAGTTAAACCCTTTACCTTAACAACCCTCTATCTGCGTCTTCATTTAACCTTTTGTTTCAAAACAGTTTTTTTTGTGTTATTCTTCATAAGTCAATCTCCGAATGTTTAAGGCTGGTTGAACTTTGTTAATTAATTATTTCAAGAAGTGCACACATTCCGAACCGTTTTTTACCCGCATTCTATCTGTTTGCGGTATCCGTATAAATCCAGATAATTTCAGTAATATAATAGGGAGGCTCTAATGCTCAATCTCTCCTGTATTTCCTGCCTTACCAGGACGGATTTCAACAGGTTTAAAGGAACAAGCCTTGATGATCGCCATAAGGAGATCTTCAAGAATTAC
Organism: Limisalsivibrio acetivorans; assembly: GCF_000421105.1. Lineage (NCBI taxonomy): Bacteria > Pseudomonadati > Deferribacterota > Deferribacteres > Deferribacterales > Geovibrionaceae > Limisalsivibrio > Limisalsivibrio acetivorans. The sequence goes on along the minus strand of NZ_ATWF01000001.1, from coordinate 1,033,415 downwards.
GAAGAAAAGCCGCTTTACAACTTTGCACGCATAATGATGCGGCATCTTCCAGTTAACCTCGTCAACTTCCTCTCCGATGAGGATATGGTGGAGCTTTATAAGTACCTTTTTGACAAGGTTGAGAAGAGGAAGAAGAAGAAACTTTCCGTTGATATCGATACAATGGAGGAGCTCCCTTTCTTTGTTGGTAATTTCTGCATCGCCTCCATAGTCACCGATGACCGCCCCTTTATATACGATTCACTCTGGGAGTATTTCGGCTCCCTTGATGACCATAAGCTTTTTGTTGTCCACCCTATTTTCGGCATTAAACGTGACAGAACCGGAAAGATAACCGAGATCGGCGACAGCCATGTGGGGGGCGGAAACGAAAGCTTCGTTGTTATCTTCATGGAGGACATCCAGAAGTCTGAGGTTAAGACCATAAAGAGTGACATCTCAGAGATCTACAGCAACGTTATGGCGGCTGTGGACGATTTCCAGTCTATGAATGAGGTAATGCACAACCTCGCCATGGAGTTCCGTGAGAAGGACAGCGATGTTAGCAAGTTTATCCACTGGCTTATGGATGAAAACTTCATATTCCAGGGAACTAGGGTTGTGGAGATAGATGAACAGAGCGGTGAGAGACATTTTTCCGATCTCGGCGTATTTAACCTGTATACCCTGGAACCGAACTACAGCATGCTTCTGGAATCGGTGAAGGAAGGGAAGTTCAATACGGTAAACGGCTACCCCGTTGTGGTTGATAAATCATTGAAAAAGAGCCTTGTAAAGGAGCGTTCCCATTTCGACAGGATCATCTTTATAGATAATGAGGGTCCGAAAACAAGGCTTGTGTATCTTCTGGGCCTCTTCTCAAGTGTGGCCCATAAGGCTGCTCCCCACGAGATCTCCATCGTTAAGGAGAAGGTTAGAGATACCCTTGACTACTTCAACTTCGTTCCCGGCTCCCACGACTATAAGTGGATACGTGATATTCTCGATCACTTCCCGAAGACGGAGATATTCAATTTCGAGAAGGAGGCGATTGCGGAGATACTCGAGCTTATCCTTTCCATGCAGGGTGCGAACCAGCTCAGGATATGCTACAGGGACTTCAGGCCGTTGAAGAATATCTTCTTCTTTATTGCGATGCCCCTTGCACGTTTCTCCACCGAGCTTGTGGAGGAGATCCGCTCCTTCCTCGAACTTTTCTTCAACGCCACCACTCTGGATATATCCATAAGGGACGACCAGCATAAGAGAAGTTTTCTCCATTTCCATCTTATAGTTAAGGATGCCTCCATCCTTGATAATATCGATGAGGCGGAGATAAAGGCCGGCATAATGTCCATGCTTAAGGACTGGGATACATATCTTTACGATATGCTCAGAGAGAGGCTTGGCGGTGGCGAATGCGATCAGGTATTTAAGCAGTATTCACCTCACTTCAACGAGGCGTATAAGAGTAAAAACACCCCTGCGGAGGGTTATCTCGATATAATCCGCCTTATGAAGCTTAAGGGTATAAGCTCTGTCCTCCACAGCGAAGGGGATATGGCCATACTGCGCATCTATTCGGAGAAGCGCCTCCTCCTCACAGAGCTGATGCCTATCCTCGACAACCTCGGCCTAAAGGTTTTCGAGCAGGATATTTATGAGATCGAGCTTGAGAATAGAAGCCAGTATATCAACGTTGTGTACTTCGCAGATATTGCGGATCCGGAGGTCTTTGCTGCAACATACCAAAAGAACATCCCCGAACTCGTTACGGCGATACTGAGCGGAAAGGTGGAGAACGACCGTGTTAACGCACTGGCCGTTTCCGAAAAACTCACTTGGCGTCAGATAGATATCCTGCGCGGTCTTCGCTATTTCATAAAACAGATCGATTCAAGTTTCTATGTGAAAACTCTGAGCATGGCGCTCATCGATAACAACGAGATCGCCGCCAAGCTTGTTCAGTACTTTGAGCTTAAGTTTAACCCCTCCGGCAAGAAGAAGGACACCACGGATATAGAGAAGGATATCCGCAGCATGATCGAGAGTGTTGAATCCGCCAGTGAGGATAAGGCTCTGCGCTATTTTCTCAAGGTTATACAGGGGATCGTCAGGACGAACTACTACATGGAGCCCCAGCGTGAGTACATATCCTTCAAGATCAAATCGAAGGATATGCCTATTATAAGTGAACCTAGACCTATGTTTGAGATATACGTACACAGCGCCTCCATGGAGGGTGTTCATCTCAGAGGGGGGAAGGTTGCCAGGGGCGGAATCCGCTTCAGCGATCGTAACGACGACTTCCGTACGGAGATCCTCGGCCTTGTGAAAACCCAGATGGTGAAGAACGCAGTGATCGTCCCCGTGGGCTCCAAGGGGGGCTTCATCGTGAAGCAGCGTTTTGCAGAGAGGAGCGAGGACAGGGAGAACATCGTCAACCAGTACAAGAACTTTATCAGCGGCCTCCTTGACATCACCGACAACTACAAAGGTACGAAGGTTGTCCATCCCAAACGTGTACGCATCTATGACGAGAATGATCCCTACCTCGTTGTGGCGGCGGACAAGGGTACGGCGACATTCAGTGATATAGCAAACTCCATCTCCGTTAACTACGGCTTCTGGCTCGGCGATGCCTTCGCCTCCGGCGGCAGTACGGGGTACGACCATAAGAAGGTGGGTATCACAGCCAAGGGTGCATGGGAGAGCGTTAAGCGACACTTCCGTGAGCGTGGCAAGGATATCCAGAACGAGGAGTTCACCGTGATCGGCATCGGCGATATGTCCGGTGACGTCTTCGGAAACGGTATGCTCCTTTCCAGAAAGATAAGGCTTAAGGCGGCCTTTAACCATATGCACATATTCCTCGACCCCAACCCCGATGCAGAAACGAGTTACAAGGAGCGTCAGCGGCTTTTCCGCAATCCCCAGATGAACTGGAAGGATTACGACATCAAGCTGATCTCAAAGGGTGGAGGCATATTCGACAGGGCGGCTAAACGTATAAACCTTACCCCTGAGATAAAGGAGATGCTCGCCACATCCGAGGATACCCTTACCGGCGGAGAGCTTATCCAGTGCATCCTGCGCATGGAAGCGGAGCTCCTCTGGAACGGCGGCATCGGAACATACGTCAAGGCCTCTTTCGAGACGGACAGGCAGGTTGGAGACCCCTCCAACGATGATGTGCGAGTGGATGCGGATGCTATCCGTGTGAAAGTGATAGGCGAAGGCGGAAACCTAGGATTCACCCAGCTTGCAAGGATGCAGTTTGCCGAGCTTGGCGGCCATGTTTATACAGATGCTCTGGACAACTCCGGCGGCGTTGATATGTCCGACCATGAGGTAAACCTGAAGATTATCTTCAACCACTTCGTCGAGCAGAACCTGATGAAGGATATGAAGGAGCGCAACAGCTATATACGGAAGATAACCCCCGAGGTTACTGATCTTGTGCTTAACGGAAACTACAGCCAGTCGATGACAGTGAGCAGCGATCTTATGCGCTATTCCGAGAATCCCGTAACCTACCGTGAAACGGCTAGGTTTCTGCGTGATGAAGGGCTTCTCGATTTCCGCATAGAGCATATACGCTTCACCGATGCAGAAAGAACCGCCACGGCTCCTGAGCTTGCGATTCTGTTGTCCTATGCAAAGATACACCTCTACAATCATGTGGAGGGGATGCTTAACCTTGACAACCCTCTGGTATATAGAGAATATAACGACTACTATCCGAAGAGCGTAGTGGAGAGATACGGTAAAAAGCTGGATGGTCACAAGCTGATGAGCGAGATAACCGCAACGGCCATTGTGAATAGAATAATGAACCAGACGGGCTCTACATTTTTCTATGAATTATCTAAGAGCACAAACCGCCCCTTTGAGGAGCTTGTGGAGAACTATCTCCTTGGCGAGGAGCTCTTTGGGTGCAGAGAGATAAGGGCCGATATAAGGAGGCTCGATAACAGAGCACAGGCAAAGGCCCAGTATCTGGCACTTATGGAACTGGAGAAAACGATTAAGGTTTCTGTGGAATGGCTTATACTCGATGAAAACCGTGAATTGCTCAAGGGTAAGGAGGACCAGCTTCAGGAGGTCTTCAAGCTCCTGCCTAGATATATGACCGATGACATGAAGGATAAGTACAACTATCTCATCAAGGAGCTTACGGACTGCGGTATCCCCAAAACCCTAGCGACGAAGGTTTGCAGGATACGCTACAACAAGCCAGCCTTTGATGTCTTCCGCATAGTATGCCGGACCGGAATGCCCGTTAGGGATGTTCTCAAGCGCTACTATGAGATAGGCCGCCGTTTCGAGATCAATACCCTTACCCAGAAGATGAAGGGAATTAAGATCAAGAACGAGTGGGAGAGGGTGAATAAGGAGACGATGCTGATAAAACTGAAGCGCATCCAGATGGTTCTCTCCACCAGCTTCTGCATGCGTGACAGAAACTGGCTTCATAATCTCCTTGACACGGAAAGCGGTTTTATCGAAAACTACGACAGGTTCATGGAATCCGCCAGAAACGAAGAGATTGATTCTCTGGTTCCCTTCAACGTAATAATAGAGATGTTTGCCACAGTGGCGGACAGATACGAGGTAAAGGGATGAGAGTAATCCTCCTGACGTTCTGGCTCATAATTTTAACGGGGTCTGTATTGAACGCGTCAGTGGAAAGATTTGAACTGAAAAACGGAATTGATGTTGTTTACCGCAATATGCCGGATATGAAGGTGGCTTCTGTTCAGGTATGGATGAAAACAGGTGCGGTGAATGAGAACGATAAGAACAACGGGATCTCCCATTTCCTTGAGCACATGGTTTTCAAGGGAACGAAATCCTTCGAACCCGGTGATATAGACAGAACGGTTGAGAGCTCCGGCGGAAGCATGAACGCCGCCACCAGCAAGGACTACACCTTCTACTATATCACTATGCCATCAAAGAACGCCGAGACAGCCTTTAATGTCCTCAGCGAGATGCTGTTCGATGCGAAGTTCCTTCCAGAGGAGATCGAGAAGGAGAAGCCCGTTGTTGTTCAGGAAATAAAGCGCAAGTTTGACAGGCCCACCTATGACATGTGGGTCTATCTTTACAGGGAGCTTTTCAAGTCCTCCCCCTACGAGCGTGAGGTTATCGGAACCGAGGAGAACGTGCTCTCCTTCACAAGGGAACAGCTCCTTGATTACTACAATCACTACTACCATCCGGAGAACATGACACTCGTTATTGCGGGTGATATGGATAAGAAAGAGGCCCTCAAGCTCGCCGTTAAATACTTTGAAAGGGATGATAAGGAGGGGGCCGGCAGTCGCTACTCCGGCGAGGCGAACAGGGGACTGCAGGGTAATATCGTAAAAACCTTCGAGCGTGGTGTTAGCCAGGAGTATGGTGTTGTGGCATACCCCGCACCCGATGTTGAAACGGATATGCTCTATTCCTTTGAGGTGCTCTCCGAGATTATCGCTGGTGGTGAATTCTCTGTGCTTAATTCAAAGCTCAAGCACGAGCTGGGCATCGTGAACTCCATTAATGCAGGCTATCTGGGCCTTAAGCATGGGGGTTCATTCATATTCACCTATACCTGCAGTGAAGGGAAGAGTGACGAGGTTGTTAGGTATCTGGATTCCTTTATTCCGGAACTCGGGGAATATATAGGCGAGAAAAGCATAGAGAGAGCTAAGAACAGGCTGAAGAGCCAGACAGCCTTCCAGAGGGAGCGAAGCTCCAGCGAGGCAAGGGATATCGGATATTCCTACACCCTCGGAATCCCCGCCTACTACCATGATTTTCTGGAAAAAATCAGTTCTGTGGAGAGTGGGGATATACTAAAGGCGGCAAATAAGGTATTCTCAGGTAAGTATATCGATGTAAGAACCCTCCCCGGGGGTTAATAAGGATAGACTACCGATGGAATCGCCGGCATTTTTCAAGCTTTATGCACAGAAATTCTTCGAGATGCTCCCCGAAGGGGGAGTCCTTGCCGTTAAAGGTGAAGAGGGGAGCGGAAAAAGCACCCTTCTTAACCATCTGCGGGAACGTCTCGCAGATGAGCGCGCAGGTACGCCCAATGTGTATCTCGATTTTGCGGTACCCTCCGCCACCGATCAGGAGATGGCTCTGCTCGCCCTGAGGGGTGAGCTTATCAAAAGATTCAAGCTCGGCTTTCCATCCTTCGATATAGGCTACGCCCTCTATCTAGTTAGAACCAATTCAAAGAAGAAGTTGGACCGGAACCTAAGGCTCTGCTCCACCAGTCGTGTGCTCACCCAGATCCTCGGCATGCCCGGAACCAGCGGAAGCGAGTTCGTTGCCAAGGTATATTCCGCCGTTGAGAACAACCGGAAGGATGTAGAGAACTGGTGGAAAAGCGGCGGTGGAGAGCTCTTCAACGCTATGCTTGAAAAATCACCGGAACAGCTCAGGAAGAGCCTTCCGTCTCTATGGGCAAAGGACCTCCAGAGATCCCTTGACGGTTCCGAGGCTGTATTCTTCATAGATTCTGCGGAATATCTTTACGATGAGGACTCAAGCCCTTCCAGGGCAAAGCGTGGCCGCTGGCTTATGGAGCTTGCCGAAAGGCTCCCTGGAGTGCTCTTTGTTATCGGCGGGCGTGATGTTTTCCAGTGGAAGGAGTCCGGCTTTGAGGGACCCTTTGAGCTGTTTAATATGCCTCCTCTTAACGAAGCGGAGGCCTCTGCAGTCCTCAAAGAGAAGGGGCTGAAGGGGGGCGAACTGAAGAAGGCGATATTCGCATCCTCAGCCGGCAGTCCGCTTCTTCTCAACGTTATTGCGGACACTCTCAGATTAATGGCTGAGGGAGAGGGGAGAGAGCCCGAGCCCGATGATGTGGAGCATGGAAAGAACGAGATACTTATGCTCTACACAGCCGTTTTCATGGACTACGAAGCAGAGCTTGCAAGGGTTCTCTCCGTTGCGGGGTGTTTTGATAAGGAGCTCTACAAGTATATGATAGATGAGTTCATACCCGAGGGTGTGGGCTTTACCTTCGAGGACTTTCTGCGTCTCCCGGTTGTTAAGGGGGATGCGGGTCTTGGCTATTCTGTCATAAACCGGACATTCAGCGAGGAGATGTACGCCGGAATGAACGGCGATCAGAAGGACAACATCCATTTCTCCCTCTTCAACTACTACAACAAAAAGCTGGAGAAGCTTAACCCCGGCTTTCTTAACGAGGAATTCTTCGTGACATTCCGTGAGGCCTACACCCATGCAAAGTCAGTACTGGATGGTGAAGGCTTCACCGAATGGTTTCTGGACCACCATGAAAAGTTCTTCTCCGGCGACAAGATGGGCTTCTGGATAACCCTGCACAGGGATATTGTGGAGTACCTCAAGGGGATCATGGGTCTCATACACCCCTACACCGCCAGAAGCATCGAAAGGCTCGCCAGAATGTACTTCCATGTTGAGGAGTATGACAGCGCTGAGCCCCTGCTTAAGCGTGTGGTAAACATCAAGGAGAAGCTGAACGGGCCTGAGGATGATGAAACCCTCAAGACACAGAGCCGCCTTGCCTCCCTATATGCCGCACAGGGTGATTATAAATCCGCTAAGGAGTTGATGGAGAAGACCATCGAAACCAAAGGGGATGCCGATGGGCCGGATCATCCCGATACACTCAAGCTGCTCCAGAAGATGACGGACCTCGCCATAAAGAGCGGTGATCTCGAGGAGGCAAAGGTCGTTGCCGAGCGAAACGCAAGGCTTCATAAACAGAGGCTCGGAGATGACCATAAGGATACGCTCAAAGCGATGGAGGATTACGCAGGTGTCCTTGAGAAGCTGAAGGAGTTTGACGAGGCTGAGGAAGTCTACAGAGAGATACTGGAGACCAACGAGAAGGTTCTCGGAGGGGACCATCCCGATACAGCCAGAAGCATAAGCAGGCTTGCCTTCTTCTTCTTCCGTAAAGGTGATTACGACACCGCAGAACCCCTTTTCCACAGAGCGTTAGAGGCTAAAGAGGGTCGAGAGGGTGAAGGGCATCCGCTGACTGCCGCCTTCTATAATAACCTCGGCTACGTGCTTTACTGCAAAGGTGAATACGAAAGGGCTGAGCCCCTTTACGAAAAGGCTATTGAGATTAAGGAGAAGACCCTAGGAAAGCTGCACCCCAGCACCCTTACTGGTCTGGCAAACCTCGCCTCCCTCAAGTTTCGCAAAGGGGATTATGATGAGGCAGAGGAAATCTTTAGAGGCGCTCTAGAGGCTAGTCTGGCAAGCCTTGGGGATAAACATCCCGAAACAGCAACGGAGATGAACAACCTCGCCTACGTCATAAGCAGGAGAGGGGAATTCGCCGAGGCGGAGAAGCTTTACAGGGAGGCTCTGAATATCCGTGAGGAGAGCCTTGGTGAGCACCCTGTAACTGCAACGAGTCTTAATAATCTTGGCGAGGTTCTTTACAGAAGGGGTGAGACAGAGGAGTCCGTATCCCTCTTTGAAAGGGCTCTGGAGCTTATCGAAACAAGCCTAGGTGAGGACCATCCCAACACAAGGCTAGTTATCCGAAACCTTGAGAAAGCCCGCAGTATGCTCGCCTGATTTTTTTGTACTATCCGTCCAGCCTTTTCTATTAAAACTCAGCATAAAAAAAGGGTGCCCCCCGCAGGAAGCACCCCATTCTATTAATTGAGATCCTCTAAACTATGAGAATACAGAGTACACCGCAACTGCGCCCACATAAGCTATGACCGTGTAGCTCACTAATGTAAAGGCTGGCCAGCCCCATGAACCGGTTTCCTTCCTTATGGCGATAATCGTGATGAAGCAGGGTGCATAGAGCATTACAAACACCACGAGCGCGAGGGCGTTTGCACCTGTCCAGTCGGGGTCGTTCTTAAGCTTTTGGGAGAGTGATGTTGATTCCTCCATATCGACCTCACCGAGGGAGTGCGCCGTTCCAAGGGTGGATACGATAACCTCTTTGGCTGCAATACCACCTATGAGTGCGATGTTGGTTTTCCAGTCAAAGCCTGCATACTTTGTTACGGGTTCCAGGCTGGAGCCGATGGTTCCCGCAACGGTTCCCTTGAGCTCCTCTCTGGACATCTCCCTGTATACTTCTGTCTGCGCCTCTTCGGTCTGTGCTGCTGCGGCTCTTGTTTCATATTCCTGAACTTTGTCCTCTGGGAGGCCAGGGAAGGTCATCAGTGCCCAGAGTAGTATGGATATTGCGAGGATAAACGTACCCGCCTTCTTGATATACATCCAGGTACGCTCCCATGCGTGGATCAGCAGACCTCTGAGTGTGGGGAAGCGGTACGGGGGCAACTCCATAACGAAGGCGGAGTTCTCACCCTTGACCACGGTTTTGCTCAGCACGAAAGCGGAGATGAGTGCAAGGAGCCAGCTGAGCAGGGTTATGCCGAGCATGGCGAGCCCCTTGTCTCCGGGGTAGAATGCTCCTATGAGAAGGGCGTAAACGGGTATCTTTGCACCGCAGGGCATGAAGGGTGCGGTGAGTATCGTCAGGAGACGCTCCTTGTCACCCTTGATGGTTCTGGCCGCCATAACACCGGGTACTGCACATCCGCCTGCGATTCCGCCCGATACTATATAGGGAACAACGGAGCTTCCCTGCATGCCGAAGGAGCGGAAGACACGGTCGAGCATGTATGCGATACGGGACATGTAACCCGAATCCTCAAGAATGGCGATTACAAAGAACATGAAAAGTATTAGGGGGGTGAATCCCAGAACACCGCCGACACCGTCTATAATCCCCGATACGATGAGCGACTGTAAAAGGCCGTCGGGCAGAACCCTGGTGAAGAAGTCCCCCATCCAGCCGAAGATCGTTTCCAGCCACCCCACGGGGTATTCGCTCGCCGTGAAGGTGAATTTATAAATACCGTATATAATACCGAGCATGATGATAGGACCGAAGAGGCGGTGGGTGAGAACCCTGTCCACCTTGTCGGAAACCTCCACTCGGTCGAAGGTGTTGTTGTCCCGCTTTATTACATCGCGAAGGGCAGCGTTTACGAAGCCGTAGCGGTAGTCCGCAATAACAACCTCGGGGTATGTATTCAGCGTTGTTTTGAGGTGTTTTTCAACCTTTGCTGTGATCTCCTTGAGTTTCTCGTGCACTTCCGGAATGGCCGCACCCCTCTCAAGTACCTTTTCATCCTCTTCGAGGTACTTAACAGCTGTCCATCTGGCGGGGTAAAGATCCGTAAAGAATGAGTTTTCCTTTATGAGTGCGACCATATCATCGATGGCCGGGTCGAGGTCCGGCCCGTAGGATATCTCGAAATCCTTCCGGACACCGGTGTTGGAGGACTGCATAATAGCTTCAAGCAACTCCTTTTTCCCGGTTCCATCCTTTGCCACGGTGCGTACAACAGGAGCACCGAAGGCTTCGCTCAGCTTCTTGTCATCTATGGTTATATTCCGTTTCTCAAGCATGTCCACCATGTTGAGTGCGAATATTATGGGAGCTCCAAGCTCAAGGAGCTGAACGGCGAGGTACAGGTTTCGTTCAAGGTTAGAAGCATCCAGAACATCAACAACAACATCGGGGCTGTCTATGGTTATGAAGTCTCTGGCCACAACCTCTTCGAGGGAGTATGCCGTAAGTGAGTATGTTCCGGGGAGGTCTGTGAGTATAATCTGACAGTCTTCCTGAGAGATGGTAGCTTCCTTCTTCTCCACGGTGACGCCGGGGTAGTTTGCAACATGGTATCTTGTACCAGCAACGGCGTTGAAGAGTGTGGTTTTCCCTGCATTGGGGTTGCCTGCCAGTGCAGCTTTAATGGTTCTCATAACTCTGCATCCTCCACAAAGATGTAATCAGCCTCGTTATTGCGGAGGGTGATCGTGTTGTTATTCACCTTTATTGCAACAGGATCCTTCAGGGGAGCCCTGCCCACTATCTTAACAAGACAACCCACGCCTACACCCATATCTCTGATCCTGCGTGCGACTTCACCATGTCCTTCAATTCTGCTTATCCTTCCTTTTTCGCCGGACTGCATAAGCCTGAGACACTTATCCATTAAGTTCCTCCATAAATGAAAATGTTTATCTTTAGCGCTCTGAAGATAGTTAGACGTATAAAACTTTTGGCAACGGGTGTCAATATAAAAATACTAGGTATTTTGTAGCATATGAACATATGCTCGATTTAGGTATAAAAAAAGGCGGGTGTTATCCCGCCTTATCAATCATATATAAATTTTATTGAAATATTAGAATTTAACTTCCGCAGAGCCTTCCCAGAGACCGTGGATGTTACAGTAGCTAACAGCAACGAGGGTACCGGGCTCATCGAGCTTGATCTTTGCTACGGAGTAGGGCTCAGTGTGAGCGGGGCCTTCGTTTGCACCCTTTGTGCTTTCGCCGTGGGCCATATAGTCGAATTTTGCGAGATGGCTAACAACGCCGCCGTCAGCGGGCTTGAAGTAAAGAGAGATCCATGCGATGAAGTGCTCGGTGGTGTTTGGGTGAGCGATCTCTTTACCGATAGAAACGGTTACATCAAAGGCCTCGCCCTTCTTGACGCCTGCGGGAACCTCTACAACGGGTACGTGTTTTTCACTTTTGAAATCAGCAGTTTTTACAAAATCTCCAATAGCCATAATGTATCCTCCTTTTTGGCTTAATCATACTCTATAAGTATAACACCTCAAAAACACACTTCAACCTATCTAAAGATTTTTTACAAGTCAATACATATTAAGACTATTCTGGTCTTTTTAATATACATCTACCTTACGTTAAAGTATCTTGCGGCATCATTATGTACGATAATTGCCGATGTGGAGAATTCGGGAACCATCTCGCCGTTCTCTGTCACAGAGATTCCGAGGATATCAGCCTCAAGCATCTCGGCTATGTCTGCATTACCCATAAGATCGGGGCAGGCGGGGTATCCGAAGCTGTAGCGCTTCCCCTGATACTGCATGCCGATTATACCGTCGGGGGTCTTTGCGTCCCTCTTGTCTATATCCATCTGGGAGCGCATAACCTTATGCCAGTATTCCGCAAGCGCCTCGGTGAGTTCAACAAACAAGCCGTGGTATATGTAGTACCGCTTGTAGTTGTCCTCTTCGTACAGCTTTTTGCAGAACTCCTCGGGCTTTCTACCTATGGTTACCAGCTGGAGAGGGAGCAGATCAAAACTATCAGGGGAGAAGTAGTCCGCAAGGCAGAGCTCGGCGCCCCCCTTCTGACGGGGGAATTCGAAGGTTTTGATCACCTCTGACTTGTCTTCGGAGTACACATCAAGGCTGTCCCCCCTTGATTTGCAGGGGAAGTATCCGTAGGTGACTGCGGGGTTCAGCAGGGATTTCTCCATTACGGTCTTCCACGCCTTATCAAACTCAGGCATTATCTCCGTATCCATCATATCTGCATACTGTTCTGTGCTGAGCCCTTTCTTCTTGTATGACCAGCGTGAGGAGAAGAGGAGTTGCCGGTTTAGGTAGCGTCCCACTTCATGGGGGTCTATATCAAACTCCACCTTCGTTCCTAGAAAGGGGGCTTCGGGTATCTGGTCGTGATGTATGGGCGTTTTTTCCGCAGCCGCCGATGGTGGTTTGGGGTATGATTTCTTCTCAGGCTTCGGTGCGGCTTCTGCCGAGCCGTCCAGCACCTTGAGGGCATCGAAGGCATCACGGCAATAGAAAACCTTGCCGGGCATAACCGTATCGCACTGATCCTCGACAAAGTTCTTAGTCAGTGCCGCACCGCCGAGCATTATCTTTGTATCAAGCCCCTGACGCTTAAGCTCCTCGATATTCTCCTTCATGATAACCGTGGACTTAACTAGCAGACCGCTCATGCCGATGGCATCCGCACCTTCCTTGATTGCGCTTTCGATCATTTCCTCCACGGGAACCTTGATGCCCAGGTTATGCACCGTGTAGCCGTTGTTGGAGAGGATTATCTCCACGAGGTTCTTACCTATGTCGTGGACATCACCCTTCACAGTGGCGAGGACAATCTTACCCCTCGTGTCCCCTTCCTTGCGTTCCATGAAGGGTTCAAGGTGTTTGACCCCCTGCTTCATGACCTCCGCGGACTGGAGAACGAAGGGGAGAAGCATCTTACCCTCACCGAATAGATCCCCGATCTTCTGCATGGCGGGGAGCATAAGGTTGTTGATTATATCGATGGGGGGATGGGTCTCCATGAGGGTATCCAGAACCTCTTCGAGTCCTTTCTTTTCCCCTCCCATTATTTTCCTTTCGAGTCGCTCCTCATCGCTGAGATCTTCGGGCTCCGCCTCTTTAACGATCCCCTCACGGTTCTGGAAGTGTTCTATGAATTCTGTGAGCGCATTATCCTCACCGTTTATGAGGGCTAGGGATAGTTTTCTGTCCTCATAATCAATGGCGGCGGGGGGTAGAATCTTGCTGGCGTGCACGATGGCCATATCCAGCCCGGCCTCAACGGCCTCATGGAGGAATACGGAGTTAAGCACGGGGCGGCTCTCCTTGGAGAGGCCGAAGGATACGTTGCTAAGCCCGAGAACCGTCTTTGCACCGGGGAGTTCCGCCTTAATGCGTCTTATCGCCTCCAGTGTCGCCAGAGCCGCATTCTTAAGCTTTTCGTCCCCGCTTCCTATGGAGAAGGTTAGGGGGTCTATTATAAGATCCTCCGGCGGGAGGGAATATTCTCCGGTCCATACATCGTAGAGGCGTTTCGCTGTATCGAATTTCTCGTCGGCAGTCATCGCCATACCCTCTTCGTTTATGGTGAGGGCGATGCTTGCAGCGGGCATGCGTTTTATAAGCTTGAGGATTGTGTGCAGTTTTTCTCCGCCGTCCTCGTAGTTTATGGAGTTTATGACAGGTTTTCCGCCATAGAGCTTCATGGCGGTTTCAAGCACATCAGGCTCTGTGGAATCGATAACAACGGGTACGGTTACGCTCTTGTTCAGATCGAACATGAAGCGTTTCATATCCTTCGCCTCATCCCTACCAGCGTAGGCTACGCAGGCATCGATGAAGTGTGCTCCCTCCGCCTCCTGATTTCTTGCAACGGCGAGCATGCCGTCGAAATCCTCGGCCAGAAGAAGCTCACGGAAAGCCTTGCTTCCGTTGGCGTTGGCACGCTCCCCTATGAGTCCGGGGGCTGGTGACTGGCTGAGGTTCATGGCGGAGTACAGGCTTGCACATGTTCCCTGATAGTCTATGGGCGAGGGCTCGTTCCGTCTGCGTCCGTTCGCCATCTTGCGGAGTGCCTGAATATGTTCCGGCGTGGTTCCACAGCATCCGCCGATTATGTTTACGGGGTATTTGTCCATGAGCTGGGATACTATGGTTGCAAGCTTTTCCGGTGTCATGCTGTAGACGGTTTTTCCGCCGATATTCTCCGGCAGGCCTGCGTTGGGTATGCAGGATATATCCCTGTCCCAGCCTTCGGATATGGTTTTGAGCGGCCCGAACATCATATCTGGACCCGTTGCGCAGTTAAGCCCCACGGAGTAGAGGGGGTAATCACGCAGAACGGCGCAGACAGCGGTAAGATCCGTTCCCATGAGCATGCTTCCGGTGCTCTCAACGGTTATGGATACCATGACGGGGAGATCGCTTCCCATACTTTCTTTGGCATCCATCGCTCCGTTAACCGCCGCCTTGATCTGTAGAAGATCCTGACAGGTCTCTATAATAAGGAGGTCCACACCCCCCTCTATGAGCTTTTCGCATTGCCGGCCGTACATCAAGCGCAGATCATCGAAGCTTATCTGACCAAGGGAGGGGAGCTTCGTTCCGGGGCCTATGGAGCCGGCACAGAACTTGCCGAATTCGTCCGCCACACGCCTTGCGATCCTGGCGCCCTCAAGGTTCAGCTCATCGACACGATCCTCGAGGCCGTATTCCTTCATAACAAGCTCGGTTCCGCCGAAGGTGTTTGTCTCCACAACATCGGCACCCGCCTTGAAGTAGCTCCGGTGTATTGCTTCGACGATCTCCGGTGCGGCCACGTTAAGCCATTCGCTGCACCCCGCCTTGTCCTGCCAGACGGAATCGTCTATATCAAAATTCTGGATCGATGTTCCCATCGCTCCGTCGAAGATAACAATATTCTCTGATGCGTACTTTCTGAACATAATCCCAACCTTTTAATTTTGTGTGGAGTAATCTACACTGACACAGCCCTTTCGGCAACGGTTTATAGTCCTTCAGGAGGCTTTATGTCTGGAAAAGATCGGATTCAGGTACTTAATAAAGGTGAAATGAGCGGAAAATACGTCCTTTTATGGATACAGCAGTCCCAGAGGGCGCATTTCAACCACGCCCTCGAATATGCCGTCCATCAGGCCAACTCGAAGGGGCTTCCCGTTCTGGCGGTATTCGGGGTTACGGAGAACTTCCCCGGGGCAAACATGAGGCATTATTCCTTTATGCTTGAGGGGCTCATGGAACTCGAAGCGGCATTGAAGGAGAGGGGTATCCCCCTTGTGGTTAGGCTTGGTTCCCCCGATGAGGTGGTTCTGAGCTTTGAGGATGAGGCAGCGATGATAGTCTGCGAGCGTGGTTATCTGCGCATTCAGAGGGAGTGGCGAAGGAACGTTGGGGATAGGGCCGTCTGTCCGGTGGTGCAGGTGGAGAGCGATGTTGTTGTGCCCGTGGAGTCCGCCTCGGGTAAGGAGGAGTATGGAGCCTACACCATTCGCCCTAAGATTAATAAACTCCTCGACTATTTTATGGAGAAGCCCCCAGTTATTGATTTGAAGAACCCTTTTGATGGTAACGATTTTGATAGCGAGCACCTTGATGGACTGCTGGACACGCTCGAGCTTGACAGAAGCGTAGAGCCAGTAGCGGGTTGTAAGGGTGGATACTCCCATGCGAAGGAGAGGCTCGATTATTTTATTGAGAATGTACTGCACCAGTACGATGAAGAGCGCAACGATCCGAATTCCGGTGCTGTGAGCGGGCTTAGCCCATACCTGCACTTTGGCCAGATCTCTCCCCTCGAGATAGCCCTGGAAGCGAAGGGGAAAGAGGGTTCACCAGCATTTCTTGAGGAGCTCATAGTTCGCCGTGAGCTGGCTGTGAACATGGCATTCTATAATCCAGACTACGACAGCCTTAATGCTCTACCGGGGTGGGCTCAGGATACCCTCAAAGCACATGAGGGGGATATGCGGGAGTACCTGTATACCCTCGAACAGCTGGAGAACTGCGACACCCACGATCCCGCATGGAACGCCGCCCAGCTTGAGATGAAGCGTACCGGAAAGATGCACGGCTACATGCGTATGTATTGGGGTAAGAAGATAATCGAATGGAGTGAGTCCGCCGAAGAAGCCTATAAAGCGGCCATATACCTCAACGATAAATACCATCTGGACGGGCGTGATCCCAACGGGTTCACAGGCGTTCTATGGTGCTTCGGCAAGCATGACCGGCCGTGGAAGGAGCGGGAGATCTTCGGCAAGGTCCGCTATATGAACTACAACGGTCTAAAGCGAAAATTCGATGTGGATGCCTATATACGTTCTCAGGGGTGAGGGTTAATTGCGATAATGGTTATAACGTTCTTTCCCTTGCCGTAGTGCCGGAAAAGACGATAAGTCGAGGGGGCCTTAAGCCCCCCCGTTGTTATCTTATTCAGTGTTATCTTATTCCGTTAACCTCAAGGAGTGCATCGCTGCTCGGCTCCCTGCCTGTGAACTCCTTGAAGAGCTTCATAGCGTTGTCGCTTCCACCCTTCTTGAGGATATGCTCGTAGTATCCTTCGGCCAGCTTCGGATCCATGATTCCTGCCTTCCTGAACTGCAGAAATGCATCTGCACTGAGCCTTTCCGCCCATTTGTAGCTGTAGTAGCCTGCGGCGTATCCGCCGGCGAATATGTGGGCAAAGCCGTGCTGAAACTTGTTATATGCAGGGGGTTTGATTGGTGCAGTGTGTTCCCTGATCTTATCGAGTACTTCCTGTATATCCCCCTGGCTGTGGGGCTTTTCGTGTATCGCCATATCGAAGAGACCAAACTCTATCTGGCGCACCATCTGCATGGCAGAGTGGTAGTCCCTTACGGCCTTCAGCTTCTCTATCATCTCCGGTGTGATGGTTTCACCCGTTTTGTAATGCCTGGCAAATATCCTGAGTACCTCCTCTTCATAGGCGAAGAGCTCTAGGAACTGGGAGGGGAACTCCACAGCATCCCACTCAACTCCGTTAACTCCGCTTACGGAGGCCTCATCCACCTCACTGCAGAGGTGCTGGAGGGCGTGACCCATCTCGTGGAAGAGGGTGACTACATCCCTGTGGCGCAGGAGTGAGGGGCTGTCCCCCTTGGCAGGGGGGAAGTTTGCAACGACCACAGCAGTCGCCGGAACGGTTTCGCCATTGTATGTGTGGTGCGTCTGCCAGTTGTTCATCCAGGCACCGTCACGCTTCTCCTTCCGTGATTCGAGATCAATGTAAAGTCTTGCGAAGGGTTTTCCGCTTCGTACAAGGTCGTAGACGAGCACGTTTTCATGCCATACGGGTACATCCGGCTTTGTGAAGCCGAGACCGAAAAGTTTCTCAAGGAAGGTGAAAAGCCCTTCAACAACATTGTTCTTCTCGAAATAGGGTCTGTACTCCTCCTCATCGAAGCTGTACAGGTGCTTCTTGTACTTCTCCGACCAGTACATGGCATCCCATGCGGAGAAATCCTCGAGCCCTGAGAACTTTACCATATCACCCGCCTCGTTGAACGCCTGCTCCTCGGATCTTGAGAGGAGGTAGCGGAGAAATTCCACCACATCTGCGGGCTTCTCCGCTGTTTTCGTGGCAAGGGAGAACTCACGGTAGTCGTTAAGGCCGATGAGCTGGGCGAGCTCGTGGCGCAGTGTGAGGATCTCCTCAATGATGTCGCCGTTCTCGGGTGCTCTTGTGGTGTAAGCTCTGTAGAGCTTCTCACGCATCTTACGGTTAGGGCCGTAGGTCATATATGCCAGGTAACTGGGCATCTGGAGTGTGAATACCCATCCGTCATCACATTTTGCGCTCATCAGCTCGCTCTCGGGCATACCTTCCACGTTTTCAGGATCCGTCACCTTCATCTCAAACTCGCCAGTGGCGTTGAGGAGGTTCTGGAAGAAGCTGTTGCCAAGCTCGCTGAGGCGAAGCTTTATATCTTTGACACGCTTCTTCTTCTCCTCGGGCAGATCAACGCCCCCAAGCCGGAACTCTGTGAGCATGTCGTCGATAACCTTTTTACGGGAGGGGGAGAGATCCTCGTGGATAGCCACCTCCTTAACCCCCTGCATGATCCCAGAATGCTGGGTGAACCATGTGGAGTAGTCGGTGAGAAGGGGGAGAGCCTCTGCGTATATCCTCTGGCTCTCTTCATCGTTGTTTACCGAGTTAAGATGGGATATGGGGAAGAACAGCTCGTTAAGCCTTGCCCCACGCTCCTCGAGAGGTTTAATAAAGTTGTCGTACGTCTTGTTTTCCATTAGCCAGAGCTGTTCCGCTTCTGCCTTGGCCTCTTCAATCTCTGCAGGAAGCTTTTCAGCTGCCGCTTTATGCATATTGTCACAGTATTCTGCAAACATTCCTTACCCCTTGATTTTAGTTATCCGAATAAATAATATACATGTGTGTTAAGCAGACTTCAAGGGTGCGAAATTGGAAAGGATAAACTGTTATAGATGCGTACACTACTTTGTTACATGGGAGCCGGAGATGCCCCACGGCTGTGACAGGCTTGGCTTTAAGTCAAAGGCGATGCCTTCTGTGGAGGTTTTTAAGAGCTCGGGCATACGCTGTCTGCACTTTGAGGAGAAGAAGTTCAGTAAAGGTGACAAGGCTCCTTAACGTAGAAGGAATCACCTTTGATCTTTATCATCCCTTCGATATTAAGAATCTTGAGACATTTGGTAACCGATTCCCTTGAGGCGCCGATCATGGAGGATATCTCCTGATGGGTGAACTTGCGAATGCGGTAATACTGCCCCGCTTTCTCTCCGGAATCGAGGGCAAACTCATACAGCTGTTTCATTATCCGGTCTTTGACGTTGAGGAATGCCAGGGATTCTATGAGCTCATCCGCCTTGCGTAGTCTCTCTGTCAGAACGCACATCATGGCTATGGCGAGCTTCGGTTCCTCGTGAACCATACGGAAAAAGGGCTCACGCCCTATCTTAAGAAGGATTGAATCCTCATCGGCGATTATGTTTCCGGCCCTTTCCTTTTGGTCTATGAGACTGAACTCACCGAAGAAATCGTACTTACGGAAGCGGTATAGCAGAATCTCGTCCCCGTCCTCATCTATGAGAACACCCCTGAAAGAGCCGTTTAGCACGATGCAGAGATCCGTTCCCGGATCCCCCTTGTAAAGAACCGTTTCCTCTTTTTCATAGGACTTGGTTTTGAGGTTCTTGGCAAGCTTTTCGATCTTGTCCATCTGTATGTCTCTAAAAAGGCTTACGTTTTTAAGCTCGGAGGGAATGTTCATCTGTATACCTCATACCTTGTTTAAATGTGTGCCAATGATAGCTTTTATCGTTTGTTTTTTCAATGAAATAGTTTTTTAAAAAAACCTTAAAGATCACCGCCGTGATCGTCGATAGGATCGATCGCCGCAGGGGAAAAGCCCGTTTCGGCGCGGTTTCGGGATCTCCCTCTTAATAAATGCGGCAGGGGAATTTGACAGTATTTCCGATATGGAACACGAGGTGTGTTATGGATATGAGGATACCCCCTCTTAACAGTACACCTGACTCCTTACAGGAGAACAGGAAGCCGGAAAAAACAGACGAGGCCTCGGGCTTTGATGAACTACTCTCCATGGCTGTGGGGGATAAGGATATCCTGCGTGATCTCGCAGGGCAGACTTCCCGCATGTTCCTGGAGCAGGCAGAGGCATGGAACCGTTACGAAGAGCTCGAAACAGGGGATATGGACGGCTTCTCCTTCGGCGATGGCGATGAGCTCAGCATGGAGGAGGAGATGGACAGGGCCGCAGAACAGGTTCTATCCGGCGGGTATTTCAGCGTTGAGGAAACATCGGACAGGCTGATGGATCTTATAGAGGATCTTTCCCCCTCCGGCTCGGAAAACCAGAGGCTTATAGCGGCTCTAAGCGAAGGGCTCAGGTTGAGCGAGGAGAGCGGAGAGAGTATCCCAGAAGCGGTTTATGATACCTACGAACACCTTATGGATAGGCTGAACAGGGCTTAATTCAGCAAAGTTCCTTTTTTACCGTACCCGTGGCAAGGAGTTCAGGCATCGGTTTATCGATATAGAATCCCTGGGCGTAGTCAACGCCCATATCGTGGAGCGATTTCAGAATCTCAGCATTCTCCACGAACTCCGCCACGGTCTTGATATTAAGCTCCCTTGCCAGGGTCAGCGCACTCTTCACAAACGCCATATCAACTTCATCGTTTAGAAGGTTTTTAATGAAATCACCTTCGATCTTAATGTAGTCGATGGGGAACATCTTAACGTAGTGGAAGGAGGAGAAGCCGGAGCCGAAATCGTCTATGGCGAACATGAAGCCCTCCTTCTTGAGATCCAGAATAAACTTCTGCAGAGAAGAGATGTTGCGCACTGTTTCCCGCTCGGTTATCTCAAATACTATCTTGGATTTATCAATCTCATACCTATTGACAAGATCAAGGATGTTGGGAACGAATTCATCAATAACAAGGGATTTGGGTGAAAGGTTTATGAAGAGCAGACCCTTGTAACCGCACTCATTTATTTTTACAAAAGCCTTTTCCATAAGGCATATATCAAGCCTGTGCATAACGCCCATGCTCTCTGCATCGGCGATGAACTCCCCCGCAGCCATAATCTTGTCCCCCACGGGTATGCGCATAAGAAGCTCATGAACCTGAACGCTCATGTCTCCAAGGAGCATAATCGGGTGGAAATAGGGTATTAGTGTATTCTTTTCAAGGGCTTCGAGTATAATCTGGTTCTTTTCACCCTCCTGCTTGAGGGCATCCATAATATCATCGCCGGTGGGTATGGATATCCTGTTTTTCCCCTCACGTTTTGCTTTGTACATCATATTGCTGGCAACGAGGAAAAGCTTCTTATCCTCACCTGCGTGGGAGGGGTATGAGGCGATACCGATGGAGGTAGTAGCCTTGATATGCTTCCCGTCCGGGGCAGTTACCGAGACGGTGTCCAGGCTCTCCTTTAGTCTTTTTACAACGGTGTAGGCCTGATCACTGTCGGTTTCTGGGAGCATCAGCGTGAACTCGTCGCCCCCGTACCTAGCCATTATGTCCTCTTCACGGCTGCAGCTTCTTAGGGTTTCAGCAAACTGCTGGAGGAGTTTGTCTCCGAAGGCATGGCCGTAAACATCATTGATGAGCTTGAAGTTGTCAAAATCTATAACTACGAGGGAGAAACATGTTCCATGCCTCTCCGCACGCTTCGTTTCCGCACGGAGGAGATCCCAGAACATCCTCTGGTTGTGTAGATTGGTGAGGGGATCCCTTGTGGCGTAAAACTCGACATCCCTCGTGTAACTGTTGATAGCCCTTACTGAGCCGATTACGTTCATAAGTGTGCTGAGTGTGCTTTCTATGATAAGGGCACGGTCGTGGTTTTCTATTAGGGGGCTGTATATTCCAGCTCCGATAATGTTTCCGACCCTTTCTTCTATGAATGACTGGGTGCTGAGCTGTTTTACAATAGTTCCCTTGTCGGCATAGGGCATGTTTTCGGATATCTCAACGACGTGATGCCGTATGGTTTTATCCTTAAGCTGCTCTATAAGCTCCTTTCGGATACATACCTCGTATATGGACTCCTCAAGGTTCGTGCGAAGCTCACGGGTGGGGTTTTTCATCCAGAACACGTTCAGTTCATACCCGTCCCCATGCTTGAATGCGGCGAAAAGAGCCGAAATCTCAACTACTTCGTTCAGCTCCTTCATAAGCTCCTTGATGTACCCCTCCCAGTCGGAGATAGATTCCGCCGTTATCACCAGCTTCTCCATGAGCCTTATCTGGAACTGCAGGAGGGTTTTATCGGTTGCAATGCTTCGAAGACGTTTGGCAAGCACCTCAAGCTGATCCATTATGAGGTTTATCTCCTTAAAGCCCTCGCTATCGTTCTTAAGCTTGAGATTTTCGAAGTCCTCCATGGAGGAGATGCTCTTTATTGCGTTGTGGAATGTATTGATGGAACTGTGTATTTTATTATTCAGAACCCAGGAGGAAGCGATTCCCGCTATGAGAGGGAGTGGAAGAACGGCCAGGAGGACGAAGAAGAAGTTTTCCATCGCTTCCTTATTAAGGCTCTCAAGGCTCTGCTCGGTGCGGATTACTCCGAGGACATCGCCGACCTCGGCATCGTTATGGCAGACAAGGCACTCCTGCTCTGCCTTAACGGGGAGTACCTCAACTATAAGATTGTTCCTGTTTATACTGGTGGATCTGCCCGTTTGCATCGCAGTGCTCACAGCGTTATCCGGCTGGGGTTCGGCTATCTCGCCAAACTGCTTTTCGACGGGTTTTCCACGGTATATCTCTATGGCTATACCGGTTTCGCTGTAACTCTCGGTTATCCCTTTGACGATATCTTCAAGTTCAGAGCGTGTGAACCCTCTTTCCATACCCATATATAGGGCATTGAAGGCCTGCCGCATAAGGATATTTGAGGTTTCCTCGGCATAGTTTACGAGCATACGGTTATAAAGGGCTGCGGCAAGACCGTAAACACCTGCAAACATTAGAAGACTTGTCAGAATGGATGCAGCGATTACGTAATGCCTGATGCTTTTCATAGGTACAGAAACACTCCTGAGGTTGTCATAATATGAGCTAATGAATTGGGCAGAGTATCATTATTAATCAAGCGATGCCAGAGAAAAATTGCAAAACAATGTCAGACAATACTTATATTCCGATAAATATATAATTGTTGACGGTGAATACTTTCAGCTGAGGCCTTCAGCTTTTAACATATCGGTCAGAGACTCCAGAAGCCTCCCTTCGGGAACCTTACTTATGATATTTCCTTTCTTGAAGAGGAGTCCCTGCCCTTTGCCTCCTGCTATGCCGTAGTCCGCTTCCTTCGCCTCGCCGGGCCCGTTTACTGGGCAACCCATAACGGCAACGGTGAAGTAGTCTCTGAACTCTTTAAGACTCTCCTGCACGTTCTCTGCAAGGGTTATGAGGTCTATCTCAGCACGTCCGCAGGTGGGGCACGAAATCACCTCAGGGCCCCTTCTGCGAAGTCCCATACTCTTGAGAATCTCCCATCCCACACGGACCTCCTGAACCGGATCCCCGGTGAGGGAAACACGCAGGGTATCCCCAATACCTAGGGATAGGATGGCGCCGATGCCTGCGGATGATTTAACTGTCCCTGAAAAGAGTGTTCCGGCCTCGGTTATCCCAATGTGCAGAGGGTAGGGGTATTGTTCGGCAAACTGCCTGTACGCCTCAATACTGAGGGGGACGTTACTCCCTTTCAGAGAGACCTTGAAATCTGTGAAACCGTGTTTCTCGAAAAGCTCTACATGCCTAGATGCAGATATAACTAGGGATTCTGCGCACACGCCGTACTGCTTTACAAGCTCCTTCTCCACCGAGCCGGAGTTTACGCCGATGCGAATGGAGCTTCCGTTTGCTCTGCATGCGTCAAGAACACGCACAACCTTCTCTTCGCTTCCAATATTGCCGGGGTTTATCCGTATGCAGTCCGCCCCGTTCTCGACGGAGGTCAGGGCGAGTTTATGATCGAAATGAATGTCCGCGATGAGGGGGATAGCTATATTGTCCCTTATGGTGCGTATACGGCCGGCAGCCTCCATATCCGGCACGGCCACACGTATAATCTCGCATCCCGCATCCTCAAGGGCGTGTATCTGTTTTAAGGTAGCTTCGGCATCCCTTGTGTCGGTGTTGGTCATAGACTGGATACTGACGGGTGCGCCTCCGCCAACGGCTACTCCGCCCACATTTATCTGTTTTGTTTCTTCTCTCTTATACAATCCTGCGCTCCGCTTCTTTCTCAAAGAGGGCAATATAGTTATTGAGGCTTTCTTCGTCCAGTGCTTCGAAACGGAAGACGATAACCGCCTGGGTGTTGCTTGGTCGAACAAGCCCCCAGCCCCTTTCGAAGCGTACACGGATACCGTCCACACAGTTTACCTCACGAATGCCGTTCCATTCCTGAAAGCTTTCATCTGTGAAGACCCGCTTCAGCTTTTCGGTGATCTCAACCTTCTCCTCTTCACCACACTCGAGGCGTAGTTCAGGAGTGTTGACATATTTTGTTAAGCCCTCCAGAAGTCCAGAGGCATCAGACACTTCGCCGGAGCTGAGGGCGTTTACGTAGATCTCCAGAAATCGCAGGGATGCATAGACGGCGTCATCGAATCCGAAATACCTGTCGCCGAAGAATATATGGGCGCTGGTCTCGCCGGCTAACAGTGCCTTCTCCTCACCCATCTTCACCTTTATCATCGAATGCCCCGATTTCCACATGATCCCCCTGCCTCCGCAGTCTGCTATCATATCATATAGGGCATCGGAGGCTTTTACATCTCCAACAACAGCAGAGCCGGGTTCCTTCCTGAGGAGATCCCTTGCGAAGATACCAAGAAGAATGTCACCCCTTATAACTTTGCCGCCGGGGAGGGCGATAACTATGCGATCCGCATCGCCATCATAGGCGGCGACGAAGTCGGCATCTTCTTTGTCCATGATTTTAACGGCATCTGCCAGATTCTCGTCCACTGTGGGGTCTGGGTGGTGGTTAGGGAATGTGCCGTCCTCCTCGCAGTATAGGGGTACAACGTCACAGCCGGTTCTCCTGAATACCTCCGGGGCTATCCTTGAGGCGGCTCCGTTCCCTGCATCGAGAACAACCTTCGGTTTTCGGCTCAGCTTGGATATGTCTGATTGGAGCTTACGGAAGTGTTCCTCGCACCAGTCGGCGTAGTCCTTTGTTATGTCGATGCTTTTCTGGGTTCCGGTGAATCTTTCCTTGCGGTGGCCGAGTGTGATAATATCGTTTCTCAGGTTTAGTATTGCGTCTGTATGATAAACTGTATTTACGCTTCCCAGCTTTATGCCGTTGTATTCAGGGGGGTTGTGGCTTCCGGTTATCATGATGTAGCCGTCGAGTTTATGGTAATGGGCAGCGAAGTAGGTAAGTGGGGAGGGGCATACGCCGAGTTTAAGGGCATCGCAGCCGGCGTCCAGTATACCTTTTACGGCACTGTCACGCAGTTCGGGTGATGTTGGTCGTACATCCATACCCACGGCAAGGGTACACTTGCGCCCTCCGAACTCCTCTCTCAGCTTATGGGCGAAGGCGTTTGCGATAAGAACTGCGTCCTCCGGGGAAAGATCCCCGGGAACCTTCCCCCGGATGTCGTAATCCCTGAAAATTGTTCTGCTTATCAAAAACAAACTCCATTGCTTTGAAATTAATTTTTATTTATTTCTAAGAAAACTATGCTATACTCCATCTATGAAGAAGATAGCATGTTTTATTAATAATAGCAACTTCTTGGAGAGGCTGAGGGATTTTTGCGAAGAGGAGCGTTTCGAGCTTGTGGACTATATGGGCAGCTCCTTTGAGTACGATGTTTCTATAGTTGTATTTATTACTGATGAACTTGATAAAACAAAGGACAGCAGTCTGCGTGATACACCGGTTTGTTATATCGCCTCTGAAGAGAACTCAAAGCTTGACGATCTGATGGTTGTGGACGGGAGTTTTGACCATATCCAGCTCCGCTACCTTGTGGATGCTGTGTGCCATGGCGGTGTACTTGAAAACTGCCTGCCTTCGGTCCGGCCTGTTCATATGGACAAGGTTTTTCATATAAGCAATGATATATTTAATGTAGAGCGCATCGTTTATATATTGACGAAGGAGTTTGTGTACTTCCTCGATTTTCAGTCGCTTGAAAAGATCAGGATAGGGCTTGCGGAGATGCTTACAAACTCCATTGAGCACGGTAACCTGAACATATCCGGTGATGACAAGTTGAATGCCACCGAGGAGGGTACATACTACGAGCTTATAAACGAGAGGCTGTCGGATAAAACAATTTCCGGCAGGAAGGTGATTTTTACCTACAGTATCAGCTCCGAAGGTGTCAGAATATCCCTTGAGGACGAGGGGGGCGGTTTTGATGTGGACACAATCCCCGATCCCACCATGCAGGAGGGTCTGTTGAAACTCCACGGCAGAGGGATCCTCATAACGAGAATGTACTTCGATGAGGTGAACTACAACTCATCCGGCACAAGGGTGGAGCTCATTAAGAGGTTCTAATGATTCGTTTTCTCGGAACAAGGGGCACACTCCCGGTTTCCGGCAGCAGATACGTAAAGTATGGCGGCAACACACCCTGCCTCACAGCTCCTGTGGGGGATGACCGCTGTATTGTCATAGATGGCGGCACTGGCCTTTTCCAGCTTAACACTCATCAGAATTTCAAAGAGTATCATATATTTCTAACCCATCTTCATTGGGATCATATAGCCGGACTTCCGATCTTCACCCCTTTCTATAACGAGAACAAGACGATCTTTTTGTATTTAGAGGATAAAAGCACCCTTCACAGCAAGGACTTTCTGAAGGTGCTGTTTAATCCGCCGTTTTTTCCCATTCCCCGGTCTATGCTAAAGGCGACCATACGCATAAACCTTATCAGGGGAGGGCACTGCTTCCAGTTCGGCAATGTTAAGATAACAAGCGCCGAGGGGAATCATCCTAACGGGAGCCTCATGTACAAGATAGATGATGGTGAAAGGGTTACTCTCTTCGCCACGGACTATGAGCACGGAACGGACGTGGACGACTTCCTTGTGGAGTTTGCATACAAGTGCAACAACTTTATCTTTGATACCACATACCTGCCGGAGGACTACGAAGGAAACCGTGACGGTATTCCCAAGGAGGGGTGGGGGCACTCCACCTATGTCCAGGGTGCGGAGTTTGCAAAGAGAGCGAAGGTTGAGAATCTGATACTGTACCACCATAATCCGGACTATGACGATGTTCTTTTGGATGAAATGAATATCAGGGCAAAGAGGGAGTTTTCCTCAGTAATCTGTTCCAGGGACGGTATGGTAATCCGCTGAGTATTCTCTGTAGGAAGAGCGGCCTGCCCCTTCAGTAAACGAGGTCGGCACTGCATATATCCCTCGTGGTCAGACTGGTATAGTCGTTGTCAGTCACGTGTCTCAATTCGCATGCATCCCTAGAGAGTAGTCTTCTTGGCTAGCTTGCAATCTCAGCTGTGGTCAGTAAACGAGGTCGGCACTGCATATATCCCTCGTGGTCAGCCCACATATTCTGAGTTATCACGTACAGCCCAACCAGCGTGCGTTGCGCCTCATTCAACCACTGAGGTATCCCTGCCCAGCCCCCGAGACCAGCCCCCTTAGCCGATTACTTTGTTTTTACCGCTCTGCTTCCCCGCATAGAGGTTTTTGTCCGCCCTGTCCAGAACGGACTCAGGTTCTTCATCCTTCTGGTATTGAGCAACCCCCATGGTTACGGTAACGTTGAAGCTGTTGTCCTTTATTGCGAAGTTTGTGGATTCAACCTTCTCTCTGATCTGCTCGGCTATCTTGCATGAGTTCTCAAGGTTTGCGTTCAGCAGCATGAAGGTGAACTCTTCGCCTCCGTAGCGGAATGCGAAATCGGTCTTGCGCACGGATTCCTTAACGATTCGGGCAATATGCTTAAGCACCTGGTCCCCGATGAGGTGACCGTAGGTGTCATTAATATGCTTGAAGTCATCGATATCGAGCATAACCATGCAGAAGGGCTCACCGTGACGCCCGAAGCGTTCCGCTTCTTCGCTCAGCTTAATCTCAAGGTACTTCCTGTTAAACAGCCCAGTGAGATGGTCGGTAATCGATTCTGTGCGGTATTTCTGGAGGTGATTTTTGAGCTTGTCCACTTCGTGCTTGTACGCCTCAAGCTCCGATTCAATGTCGTTGAGGTCCTTATTCAAACCCTCAAAATGCTCCTGTTTTGTGTCTACCTTGCTGTCATAGGTTTTAAGGAACTTGTCGAAGGATTCCTTGATGCTGTCGAAGCCTTCATCGGTATCAAGGAGGTTTTCGATATCCTTGGCCTCGCCGAGGATGACTCTGTCGCTGCTTATATCGTTTTCAACGAACCGGATATTATCTGCGAGGCTGATAGTCATTTTATCTTGTGTTGAGAGTAGCTTTGTGAAGAGCTTTTCCATAATGACATTAAGCTTGTTCATTCTGTCGCCGGTTTTGAAAATATGTCTGCTAAGCAGGTTCAGGAGCTCGACAACAACCTCGTCAAAGGGTGTCTGCTTGTCGAAAAGCATCTTCTCTACGCGGTTAATATCCTGTTCATGGACGTAACCTTTCAGGGGAGCCAGATATTCGAGGATCTCGGTTTTATTACCGAAGTCCGTAGCGCATGGTATCTCATCTATAAGGTTGCGGAAGGCTGTGTCGTCATAGAGAAACTCGTGGAGGTTCTCCTTTGTGAGGCTAACCTTCCTGTCCGCCATTCTGCGCAGGAGCGATTGTATTATTGTGCTTAACTTCGACGATACATCGTCCAGTCTTTCATCGGCCATTATAACTACCCGGAATCATATTATTTTATAGAGGCTTCTAGTTCTTTAATATTGATTATAACAGAAAAATTATTAAAATGTTCCTGATCGTTTTTGCAAAGCCTGTTGATAAGATATTACCTTGACTGAAGTGGCGTATCAATACCCATCTTACTGGTATTCTGTTTAAATAATTTTGGATTTTACAATATAGTTGTATGGTGGTATGTTGTCATGCTTGAAGGGTCTTAGAAAGGCTCCCGCTCTGTTTTAAATTTGAAATCATAAACATATATTTGGAAACAAATTTTACATATTCCTTTTAGTTCACCAATGGGGAAAAAATTGTAAAGACTGATGAAATTTCATAGGCAAAAGTATTAATGAAATAAGATAAAATTATAACACTGGTTGGAAGTCGTTTTTCTGCGTAATAAATTGTATTGACAAGGGAATCAAGTTTTGATACCTTCCATCGAGCTGTACACTGTATACAGTTTTGGTGTGTTAAAACTCCTCATTCCATAAGGGTTATAAACTTTTCTAAGAGGTCATAAATGGTATACGTCGACTTTACTGTTGTCATTCAGATCGTTCAGTTTCTGCTCATAGTCTTTCTTGCAAAGAAGATGATTATCGACCCCACCATAGCCACCGTTGAAAAACGTGATTCCAAGGTGAGCTCTCTTGTTGGGGAGGCTGAAAGCCTTCGTGCAAAGGTAGAGAAGAGCAAGGCTGAATACACTGAGAAGATGAATGAAATGAGGGCGGAGCTTGCTGAGCACCACCGCAAAATCCGTGAGGAAGCTTCCAAAGAGGCTGCCGAAAGGATTGAGCAGGCGAAGAAAGAGGTTGATGCTAAGATAGCTTCAGCCGCCGAAGAGCTTGAGGCTGAGAAATCCAAAGCCAAAGAGCAGGTGGACGGCATGGTTGCCGAGCTTTCCGAACTTATTGTAGATAAAGTACTTAAATCCGCTTAGGGGGTTCATGTGAAAAGGACTTTTCTGATCCTTGCGTTACTGCTTGTCATGACCACTGGCGCGGCTTTTGCGGCCACAGGTGGAGATTCCCACGCTGTGGACTGGGGGGCTCTCTGGGCTAACTTTTTCCAGAGGCTGCTTGTTTTCGCTATATTTGCCGGGGTTTTAATATACCTGCTTAAGAAGCCCCTGCTTAACTACCTCGATAAGAGAAGCGAGGAAGTGGAAAAAAGCATAAAAGACGCAGAAGAGGCCAGTGAGAACGCCAGGACCGAGATTACCAACTACGAGATCAAAATGAAAGGCTACGAAGCGGATCTGGAGAAGATGAAGCAAAACGCACTCCAGACAGCCGAAGCCGAGAAGAAGGAGATCCTTGAGGATGCTGAAAAGCAGATAAGCAAGATGCAGGAACTTGCTGAGAAGAGGATCGACTCAGACATTAAAAAGGCATCCCAGGAAATAAGAAAGGATGCAGTTCTCGCCGCTCTCGAAGCTGCGCAGGCAAAGATAGGCAAGGAGCTCAGTGCTGCAAAGCAGAAGGAGATCCTTGACTCATACATTAAGAAGATAGAGGTGAGCAATTGAAAGCGAATGTAATTGCCAGACGCTATGCTTCGGCTCTATTCCTTGAGGCAAAGGAGCAGGGGAACACAGAATCTGTTCTGGAAGATCTCTCTGGTATTGTTAGTATAAAGAAAACCAGCAGCGATTTTGAAGCCTTTCTTAAAAATCCCCTCATATCCAAAACCGAGAAGATGGCTGTTGTTGACAGTATCAAGGATAAAGGCGGCCTGAGTGAGTTTGCTCATACCTTCCTTAAGCTCCTTGCTGAGAAGAACAGGCTCGAGTTCATCGAGGAGATCAGGGACCATCTTAAATATATAATCATGGATGAAAAGGGTGAGGCTGCTGCATATATCCGCACAGCGGCAGAGCTTGATGAGGATTCCAGAAACGGCCTCAAAGAGGCTCTAGGCAAAGCGGCAGGCAAAAAGATAAGCCTTGAGGAAACGGTTGATGCAGAAATCATCGGCGGTGTGATTGCCAAGATCGGCAGTACGCAGTACGACGCAAGCATCAAAGGACAAATGGATAAACTCAGAGATCAATTGATCTCCTGATAAGAATATAGAAGATAAACATTTTAAGGAGTTTGGCTGATGCAGATCAAAGCTGAAGAAATAAGCCAGATCATAAGGGACCAGATCAAGAATTTCGACCAGAAGGTCGAGATGGAAGAAGTTGGTACCATCATCTCCGCAGGTGACGGTATCGCAAAGGTTTATGGTCTTGAGAATGCTATGGCTGGTGAGCTTGTTGAGCTTCCCGGAGGGGTATACGGAATCGTCTTCAACCTTGAGGAAGACAACGTTGGTATCGTTATTATGGGTGACTATGACCACATCGGTGAGGGCGACACCGTCAAGCGTACGGGCAACATTGCCTCAGTACCGGTTGGCAAGGCCCTTGTGGGACGTGTTGTTAACCCCCTTGGACAGCCCATCGACGGAAAAGGACCCATCGAAGCGGAGATGATCGACCAGATCGAGAAGATCGCTCCCGGTATCGTTGACAGACAGCCTGTTCACGAACCTCTCCAGACTGGTATCAAAGCTATCGACTCTATGATCCCCATCGGTAGAGGACAGAGAGAGCTTATCATTGGTGACCGTCAGACGGGTAAAACAGCCGTTGCCATCGATACAATAATAAACCAGAAGGGACAGAACGTTATCTGCGTTTATGTCGCCATCGGTCAGAAGCGCTCCACCGTTGCAAGGGTGGTAGACGTACTCGAGAAACACGGCGCCATGGACTATACCATCGTCGTTTCCGCTTCCGCTTCCGACCCTGCACCTCTGCAGTTCATCGCTCCCCTTGCAGGAACATCCATGGGTGAGTATTTCAGAGACAGAGGCGGCCACGCACTCTGTATATATGATGACCTTTCCAAGCAGGCCACTGCATATCGTCAGATGTCCCTGCTTCTTAGAAGACCTCCCGGTCGTGAAGCATTCCCCGGTGACGTTTTCTACCTTCACTCACGTCTCCTTGAGCGTGCGGCGAAGTTCAGTGATGCGAAGGGTGGCGGTTCACTCACAGCGCTTCCTATCATCGAAACCCAGGCGGGTGACGTTTCTGCGTACATCCCCACAAACGTTATTTCAATTACAGACGGACAGATATATCTTGAGACCGACCTCTTCTATTCCGGTGTAAGACCTGCGGTTAACGTTGGTCTCTCCGTTTCAAGGGTTGGTGGTTCTGCACAGATCAAGGCTATGAAGCAGGTTGCAGGACGACTCAGGCTTGACCTCGCCCAGTACCGTGAGCTTGCGGCCTTCGCCCAGTTCGGTAGCGACCTTGACGCAGCCACCCAGGCACAGCTCAAGAGGGGTGAGCGTCTCGTTGAGATTCTCAAGCAGGGACAGTACGTTCCCGCAGATGTTGTTGAGCAGATTATCGGAATCTACGCCGGTGTTAACGGCTTCCTTGATGATATCAAGGTTGATGATATCGGCAGATTCGAGAAAGAGCTTGCAAACTACGTTAAGAGCAATAAATCAGAGATCGTCGATGAGATTAGAGAGAAGAAGAAGCTCTCCGACGAGCTCACAAAGAAGATTGAAGAAGCAATCGAAGAATTCAAGAAGATCTTCTCCGCAGGCTAAGGGGGCCTTTTAAATGGCTGGAACCAGAGATATTAAACGAAAAATAAGCTCTGTTAAAAACACCCAGAAGATCACCAAGGCGATGAAGATGGTGTCTGCGGCGAAGATGCGCCGTGCTCAGGATGCCATGGAGTCTGCCAAGCCCTTCGCTAAGAAGATCGGAGAGATGGTGGACAACGTCTCCAAAAGGACTAATCCCGAGCTCCACCCCTTCCTTGCGGAAAGGGACGGAAACGGGCCCGTCTGCCTCATTGCCGTGACAAGCGACAAAGGTCTCTGCGGTGCTTTCAACAGTAACGTTATTAAAGCGGCTCAAAGGTTTGTGGAAAAATATCAGGGCAGGGAGATTAAAGTAATCTGCATTGGTAAGAAGACCTTCGAGTTCTTTAAGAGAAAAGAGCACGAGATTCTGGACAAGCATATTGATCTTGCGGGCAAGGTACTTTTCAGCGATGCGAAAAACATCGCCGAGGTTGCCATGGACAATTACCTGAACGAGAAGGTAGACGAGGTTCACCTCCTCTACAACGAGTTCCGTTCAACGGCTCTTCAGGTTCCCGTTACAGAGAAGCTCCTCCCCCTTGGTGTTGAAGAATCCAAAGAGGAAGAGCAGCTTGTTGAGTACATCTACGAGCCCAAGCCAGAGATGCTTCTAAACGAACTGATGCCCAGATACATCCGTTTCAAGATATTCAGTGCACTGCTTGAATCCGTTGCAGGAGAGCACGGTGCGAGGATGATGGCTATGGACAACGCCTCCAGAAACGCTTCCGAGATGATCGGAAAGCTCACGCTTACTTACAACAAGGCACGTCAGGCGGCCATTACCAATGAGATTCTGGATATCGTTAACGGTGCAGAGGCACTCAACGGTTAATAAGAAAGGGCTGATAAAAAGTTTACGAAAGGGCTTATACAGGCCTTCTCAAATGAATATAGGGCGCAGAGGCGCCCGTAAAAAATTGGGGTGAATTTAACATGGCTGAGAATGTAGGAAAGATAGTACAGGTTATCGGACCTGTAGTTGACGTGAAATTCGAGCCGGGCAAGATGCCCGAAATCTACAACGCCCTCAGCATCACCAACAAAGAGGGCGTTGAGATCATCTGTGAGGTCGAGCAGCACCTCGGTGAGGACACCGTAAGAAGCGTTGCGATGACATCCACAGAGGGTCTTACAAGAAATATGAAAGTTACTGATACAGGAAAAGCTATCACTGCTCCCGTGGGCAAAGGCGCCCTGGGCCGTATCATGAACGTTGTTGGAGCTCCCGTGGACGAGAAGGGTGAAGTGCAGGCCGATGACCATTGGCCCATCCACAGACCCGCACCCGCCATGGAAGACCAGGATACAAGTTACGAGATCCTCGAGACCGGAATTAAGGTTATCGACCTTCTTGAGCCCTATACCAAGGGTGGTAAGACAGGCCTCTTCGGAGGTGCCGGTGTTGGTAAAACAGTTCTTATTATGGAGCTTATCAACAACATCGCAAAGCAGCACGGTGGTTACTCCGTTTTCGCCGGTGTTGGTGAGCGTACGAGAGAGGGTAACGACCTTTATCTTGAGATGGAGGAGTCCGGCGTTCTTGACAAAGTTGCACTGATCTACGGTCAGATGAACGAGCCCCCAGGGGCAAGGATGAGGGTTGCTCTCACAGGCCTCACCATCGCAGAATACTTCCGTGATGTTGAAGGTCAGGACGTTCTTCTCTTCGTTGACAACATCTTCCGTTTCTCCCAGGCAGGTTCTGAGGTGTCCGCACTTCTCGGACGTATGCCCTCAGCGGTTGGTTACCAGCCCACACTCGGTACAGAGATGGGTGAGCTTCAGGAAAGGATTACATCCACAAAGAAAGGTTCTATTACATCCGTTCAGGCCGTATACGTTCCTGCGGACGACCTTACTGACCCCGCTCCCGCAACAACCTTCGCACACCTTGATGCAACTACGGTTCTTTCACGTCAGATTGCAGAGCTTGGTATCTACCCTGCGGTGGATCCCCTCGACTCAACCTCAAGGATCCTCGACCCCAACATCGTTGGTGACGAGCACTACGCAGTTGCAAGGGGTGTTCAGGAGGTTCTCCAGAGATATAAGGAACTTCAGGATATTATCGCAATCCTTGGTATGGAGGAACTCTCCGAAGAGGATAAGCTCACAGTTGCAAGGGCAAGGAAGATTCAGCGTTTCCTCTCCCAGCCCTTTCACGTTGCAGAGCAGTTCACCGGTATCTCCGGTAAATATGTGCCTCTGAAAGAAACTGTTCAGGATTTCAAGAAAGTGCTCGAAGGCGAGTGCGATGAACTCCCCGAGCAGGCTTTCTACCTCGTAGGTAACCTCGCCGAAGCTTACGAAAAGGCGGAGAGCATGAAGAAGGGTGAATAATCATGGCTGATACCATTAGGCTGGAGCTTGTTACTCCTGAGCGTCAGCTCCTCTCTGAGGATGTGGAAGAGGTGATCGTGCCCGGTGTAGAAGGTGATCTTGGTATCCTTCCCGGCCACGCGGCACT
Organism: Limisalsivibrio acetivorans; assembly: GCF_000421105.1. NCBI lineage: Bacteria > Pseudomonadati > Deferribacterota > Deferribacteres > Deferribacterales > Geovibrionaceae > Limisalsivibrio > Limisalsivibrio acetivorans. Next base: position 998,741 of record NZ_ATWF01000001.1, on the reverse strand, counting down.
CCTTTCCGCTCTTCGTGTGGGCGAGATGGCGTATAGGAAAGGCGGGCAGCTGGAATATATTGCCATTGAAGGTGGCGGACTCATTGAGGTCAGCGCCGACAAGGTTATTGTTCTGGCAGACGCAGCGGAGCTCGGCCGTGAGATCAACCTTGAGGAAGCTATCGAAAGAAAGCTTAATGCCGAAAAGGCTCTGAAGGATGAGCGTCAGCAGGACGCAGAGAACTTCAGAAACATGGAGGTAAAACTCAAGGTGGAGCTTACCCGTATCGATATCGCCGAGCGCTACAAGTAATAATAAACTTAGCAAATATATCGGGGGAGGGTCTGATGGCCCTCCCTTTTTTTTAGAGCTTAAATGAACAGAACGCTCACATCCATCATCAAACCAGAACTGCTCATCTGCCAGCCTGAGAGAGGCTACAGGTTCTCTGTGGACTCCCTGATTCTGGCTGATTTTGTATCTTCATCCAGAGACAGCAGAATAATCGATATCGGCGCAGGAAGCGGTGTTATCTCCGCTGTGCTGGCTTCCATTTACGGTTATACGGATATCATCTCCCTTGAGCTCCAGAGTGGTCTTTACGGGTGTCTTGAGGAGACAGTTAGAGTTAACGGGCTTGATGGTATAGTGAAGACCGTGCAGGGTGATGTCAGAGACTACGTCCCGGATGAACCCTTCGACGCTGCAGTGTGCAATCCCCCTTACAGAGATCCCTCCACTGGAAGGGTTCCGGAGGGTGAAGAGGAGCTGAAGGCAAGGTTCACAGTATCCATGGAACCGGCGGATATCTTCCGTTTTGTCCGAAGCAGGCTGAGGAACAAAGGAAGCATGTTTATCTGCATAGATGCGGATCTGTTGCCCTACATGTTTGTTATTGGGCGGGAGAATAATCTCGAACCGAAAAGGCTCAGGCTTTGTCATAACAGTATCGATACCCCTGCTGTGCTTGCTCTGATAGAGTTTCGCAAGGGGGGCAGGCCGGAGCTCAGGGTTGAGCCTCCGTTGATCCAGCGTGAGAATGGTGTATACACATCTGAGATGAGGAGGATACTCGGGGAATGAGATTCACAACAGACATAAGAGATACTGCCTACGGCGGGTATGGCGTGGGTGAACTCCCCGACGGCAGAGCCGCATTTATACCTTTCACCGTTGAGGGTGACAGGGTTGAAGCTGAGGTTATCGAGGAAAAGAAGAAGATGGCTTTCTGCCGTCTGATAGATGTTGTGACACCCTCGGATAAAAGGGTGAAAGAGCCCCACTGCCCCCATGTAGGGCGGTGCGGCGGGTGCCTCTTCGGCCATATCGACATAGAGGAACAGCGCAGAATAAAGATGCGTTTCATCAGGGAGGCCTTCGAGAGGGGCGGGCTTGAGATCCCCGAGATAGGTTCATACACGGGGGAAGATCTCGGCTACCGCTGCCGGATAACCTTCAAGGTTCAGGATGGGCGCATAGGTTTTTACGCCTTTCGCACCAACGACTTTATACCCATTGATGACTGCCCCGTTACCAAAAGCGATCTAGTGCAGAAAGCGAAGCTTTTCGCCGAGAAAAACCGCTGTTGCGGTGATTATGATCTTTACGCCGTGGAAAACTGCGAGGGTGAGACCATCGCCCATATGAAGGGGACCTGTACCCACGATATCGTCTTCTGCGCCTTTGACGGCATCGTTTTCAACGAATACCGGATGGGAACCGATCTCCTCGATATAAATACCCCCATGGGGAGACAGAGGGCCGGTTTTGAAACATTCCTCCAGAGCAATGGCATACTGGGTCTGCATCTCCAGAAGGGGGGTGTTGAGGCTGCAGGAGAGGGTGAGAGAGCCCTTGAGCTCTTCTGCGGGTCTGGTTTCTTTACCCTTGGACTTGCGAAGAACTACAGGCATGTGGATGCCGTAGAGGTTTCAAAGGAGGCTGTACGCCTTGCCAGGACCACAGGGCTTGAAAACGTAGAATGGACAGCTTCGGATGTGGACCGTTTCTTGAACAGGTACAGTGAAAGGCCGGACACGATCTTTGTGGATCCTCCCAGGACGGGACTGAGCCGAAAAACCCTTGACTACATTAAAAGATCAGGTGCAAATAGACTTGTTTATGTATCGTGCAACCCCGCAACTATGGCGAGGGATGCAGGACGTCTGAGGGATTTATACACCATAGAGTCCATGGATTTCTATGATATGTTTCCCCATACCTACCATGTGGAGAGCCTTGCTGTTCTCAAAAAGAAATAGAACTTTCGTTTGTGTGATGGTGATAACGCTGGTAATATCATATTAACGGAGTGTTTCGGTTCTCTTTTATTTATCCGTTATTTTATCGTTAGATATGGATAGCACACACTTGTTATTTCGGACGAAGGTGCTAGAATATCCTATCTTAACGAATCCGGGGTAAGGTATGAAAATAAGCCATAAAATCTCCCTCCTTATATCTTTAACTGTCCTCATAGGCATGAGTATTCTTTTCCTTGCAAACTATTACAAGCAGAAGAACGACTGGATAACACTGGAAGTAGACAAGGCGAGAGCCCTTGTTGTAGAGGCCGAAGGTGTTCGTGAGATTGTCTCTGAGATGACGAAGAAGGGTATCTTCGATTTTGAAGAGGCGATGAGTGATATTGATGACAAGTTCCTCTACACAGTGCCCATCGCCGTCTCCATGGCAGTTCTAAGGAACAAGGCGGAGGAGATAGGGGTTAACCTTAAGGTTCCAAAGATATCCCCCAGAAATCCTGTGAATACCCCCAACGAGACGGATCTTAAAGCACTATCCATACTGAAGGAGAGGGATACGGGAAGCGGGCCTACCCCTGAACACTATATTATCGATAAAGAAGAGAACGTTATCAGGTATTACAAGGCTGTGCGCCTTACGGAGGAATGCCTCATCTGCCATGGCGATCCGGCACGCTCCGAAGAGCTTTGGGGGAACTCCGAGGGGCTTGACCCCACAGGGGTTAAGATGGAGAACTGGAAGGCTGGAGAGGTGCACGGAGCCTACGAGATCATCCTCCCCATGGACAAACTGCTCGCTACGGTACGTTCCCAGGCCATTAGCAGTTATATCGCCCTGCTGGCGGTTATAGCCGTTCTTATTATTCTACTCATATACATAAACAACCGCTTCATCTTCCACCCCCTCCATGGTGTTAACGATGTACTTGAAAAGATGGCGGACGGTGATTTCAGCGAACGTTTGCCGGTGAAAAAACATGACGAAATTGGTGAAGTACGTAAGAATATCAATAAGATGAGCGAAGATGTCAGTGAAGCGCTTAACAAGGTTGTGGAATCCATAAACAACCTCGCCTCAACATCCGCAGAGCTCTCTAGCACATCGGAGCATATAGCCAAGGGGGCTGAGGATCAGGCGGAACAGGCGGCCAGCACAGCTTCTGCAGTGGAAGAGGTTAACGCAACTGTGGCAGAGGTCGCCCAAAACGCAGGAAACGTAAAGCAGAATGCGGACGGAGCAAGGGATTCTGTCCTTGAGAGCCACCGTATAGTTGAAGAAACCAGAGAGATGATGCAGCGAATCGCCTCCACTGTTACCGAGGCTGAGCAGACCGTGCGAGAGCTTGGGAAATCCAGCGAACAGATAGGCGAGATTATTAAGGTAATCGATGAGATAGCGGACCAGACAAACCTTCTTGCGCTCAATGCCGCCATAGAAGCTGCAAGAGCGGGTGAACACGGCCGTGGCTTCGCAGTTGTTGCCGATGAGGTTCGCAAGCTTGCAGAGAAGACAGTGACCGCCACCAAAGAGATCACAGAGATGATCCAGAATATACAGGCGGATACCGGCGGTGCGGTTGCGAGTATGCTGGAGGGTGTCGAGCAGGTCGAAGAGGGGCAGAAGAAGGCGGAGCTTGCCAAGATCTCCCTTGATGATATGCTGTCAAAGAACGAAACTGTTACTAGTGAGGTAGCCCTCATCGCCAGAGCAACGGATGAGCAGGCCTCCGCAACTGCGATGATGACAGAGAGCATCGAGAATATATCACAGGTTACTAAGGATAACTCAGTAGCCGCTTCCGAGTCCGCAGAGGCTGTGGAGCAGCTCTCTGTACTTGCGGCAGAGCTTCAGACCATAGTGAATAAGTTTAAGCTTTAGGAGAATTCTTTGCAGGGAAGAGAGCATCATCTAAAACGAATGAAAGAGCTTATGGAGAGTATACCCGCCCCCGCCTTTGTGATGAGTGCGGAGGGTGTGTTCCTCGGCGGGAACTCACGTTTTACTGAGCTTGCCGAAACAAACGGGGATTCTTCGGATAAGCCTGTTTATGATGTCCTCCCCCCCTGCATGGCGGGCGTATTCAAGGAGAAGCTGAGCAGTGGCAGTTTAGAAGAGCTCTTCGGCGGCAGATATGTATTCCATAACTGTGACGGACGATACTACGAACTTCTTAACAGTACCCATGATGCCGGCTACATTGTATACATACACGATGTAACACGAAGGATCCTTGCCCAGAAACAGCTCGAAGAAATGAATGAAGAGCTGGACAGGCTTGTTGATGAAAAGGTGGGTGAAGCGGAACGTTCCCTTGAGGAGCTGAGCGCAGTTTATGAAGGGATATCCGACGGTCTTGCCCTTGTGGACAGAGCGGGCAGACTCATAAGAACAAATTATAATTTCAAGGTACTTTTTGCCATTGATGAAGATCCTGGAACTATTGAAGTAGAAGATCTTTTTCATCATGAGGAGTGGGGGAAGCTTGAGAGATTTTTCCAGAACCCCGCCTCCCGCAGTTTCGCACTCAGCGATGTAAAGTGTCTCGGCAGTAACGGCAAGATCTTCTATGCGGATCTGAATATAAAAGAGGTGGACTGCAGGGAGAACACCTACAGGCTGTTTGTTGTTCGTGACGTTAGCGAAAGGCGGAGCCTGATGCACCAGCTTGAGATACTCGCACGATTCCCCGAAGGAAACCCGAATCCCATCATGCGGATAAACACTGCGGGGAAGTTGAACTACAGCAATCATTCAGGCAAAGATCTCTTGAATAAGATCGGCCATCCCGAAGATAAACCACTGACAATATTTGATAACCGTCTCCTTGAGGCATCCCTGCGAGATGGTAAGAGCCGCAAGGATGAGATTGAGGCCGGAGATAAGGTGTACTCCTGCAATATAGTTCCCATGAACGACCTTGGGGAGCTCTATATATACATGGAGGATATAACGGATAACAGGCTCTACCAGAGCTACCTCCGCCTAGCCGCCGATGTCTTCGAGAACAGCAGTGAAGCTATCATGATCACCGACAAGAAAGGGGATATTGTTGATGTGAACCGTGCTTTCACGGAGATTACAGGGTATGCCAGAAGCGAGATCATAGGTCGCAATCCTCGAGTAATGAAGTCTGGAAAGCACGATCAGGAGTTCTACCGCCGAATGTGGGATGCTGTGCTTAAAGAGGGTCATTGGCGTGGCGAGATATGGGACAGGCGCAAGGATGGTAAGCTCTATCCTAAATGGACCTCCATAAGCGTTGTTCGTGATAAATACGGTGAACCCACAAACTTCATCGGTGTGTTCAGCGACATAACAAAGATGAAGGAGTCCGAACAGTATCTGCAGTATCTTGAGCATTACGATACGCTTACGGACCTGCCCAATAGAACCCTGCTCAATGAAAGGCTTACCCTGGCCATTGAAGAGGCGGAAGCCGAATCCCTTTGCATTGCCGTTGCCTACCTTGATCTGGACGGGTTTAAGTATATAAACGACAACTTCGGCCACTCCCAGGGGGATGCCGTTATCAAGGAAGCCGCAGGGCGGATGCTTGGTATGATGAAGAAGTCGGATACCGTTGCGAGGGTGGGCGGTGATGAGTTTGCCTTTATCATGAAAAGGGTGAAGGACCCTACCGATGCCGCCACCAGGATGAAGGGTGTCCTTGCAAGCTTTGATAAAAGCTTTGTTGTTGATGACAACGAGGTGTTTCTCACTGCAACTTGCGGCATAACCATGTACCCCGATGATGGCAAAACCGCAGACAAGCTTTTTGTAAACGCCGATACAGCGATGACCTTTGCAAAAGACAGCAACAGGGCGGGTCTTGGGTTCTTCAGTGCGGATATGAACCAGAAGGCAGTGGAGAGGCTAAAGCTTGAAACAGCACTCAGGCGTGCAGTGGAGAAATGCGATGAGTTTGTTCTTCACTACCAGCCGAGGGTGGATTCTGCCACGGGCCGGATCAAGAGCGTTGAAGCTCTCATAAGATGGATAAGCCCAACTCTGGGCTTTGTTTCTCCGGGGGAGTTTATACCCCTTGCGGAGGATAACGGTATGATAATCCCCATAGGTCGATGGGTTGTACGCCAATGTGCCAGGGATCTTTATGAGTGGTGCGCCATGGGGCTTGAGGATATGCGTGTATCGTTGAACCTCTCCGCAAAGCAGTTCAACCATGAGAATCTGGGTAAGCTTATCTCCGATGAGTGTCTCAGGAACGAGGTAAGCATGAAGATGATCGAGGTTGAGATAACCGAAAGCACTGTTATGCAGAACCCCGAGAGTGCGGCAAAGACCCTCCTTAAGCTTAAGGAGATGGGGATAAAAGTTGCCGTGGACGACTTCGGAACGGGCTATTCCTCCCTCAGTTATCTTAAACGCTTCCCCATTGACACGCTTAAAGTGGATAGATCCTTCGTTATGGATATCCCAAACGATAACGATGATATAGCCATAACCAGAGCTATAATCTCCCTAGCGCTCAGCCTGAACCTTAAGGTTACAGCAGAGGGTGTGGAAACGGCGGAGCAGGCCCAGTTTCTCCGTGGTGAAGGGTGCCACGAGTTTCAGGGGTACTACTTCAGCAAACCCATGCCCAGGCCTGCGATCGATGATCTCCTCCTGAAGGGCTCCATAACCCCCTAACAGTCTATTCCGGAACACATATCTCACCACGCACCGCCGCTCTTGCGGTTTTTGCCAGAACCACCAAAATCACAGATATCGTTATAATAAGGAAAACTATCGCAAGGTATTTGAAGAATACCAGCTTGGTCACCTTAAACATCAGCAGTGTGGAGATTGTTGCCGCATCCATGGGGAATGTGTATGCCCACCATGAAACAAAGAAGGGGATCCTTGTTATGTTGCGGAACATTGTGAAGAGCATGAGTGTGGTGAACAGGCCGAAGTAGTATAGTATCCTTGAGAAGGGGTCAAGGGATGATGTCAGTTTTATATATGCGATGAAGCCCACAGCGGGGGGTGCTATCAGAATGAAGAGTGTGGGCATGAACTTCGCCATAAGCTGTTCATGGAATACTATCCTGTATATGGTGATGGCGAGGAGAACTATCCACAGCACGAGACCTATGGAGAAGAAAAACCAGCTGATCTCCGGGCTGGCGTGATTCACTCCGGCTATGGGAACGAGAATGTTTCCCACCACGGGGATGAACCATGCGGGGTTCTTTGTCTGGAGTTTGAAATCCTTGAAAAACCAGATGTTAAGTATGGTCATGGTGAAAATGATGTGTATTATGCTTCCGGAGTACCACAGAACAGAGCTGAAGCTGTCCGAAACACCCTCGTATCCGATGCTCAGAAGCAGGAGCGATATGGATATGGTGGGGAAGAAGTTTATCTTTATCGGATGGGCAAACTCATGCTTAACCTCTTGGGGATACTTTGAAAGCTTGAGCAGGTATACGAAAAGAAGGAAGAAGAACCATACTGTTATGAGGTATAGAAGCGGTTTTCCGGCGTATGTCTGGATATGCAGGATGTGTTCGAACCGCAGTAGCGCAATGGCAAGCCCCGTTAGACCCATAACAGTGGCAAAAAGGGTTATGGGGAAATTCTGGAGTCTGTTGGGCGTTTCGCATGCTTCATTCATAATGACCCTCCGTTCGTTATGTTTAATATTCAGCATTCCTTATATATTGATTTATGTAAAATGTCATGTGAATTCTTTATTGAGTATCATCGGCCATCGGTGGTGGATGTGTGCAAACTCCTGTGGAGTGGGGACTGTGATAATGTAAGCGGTGTTCCTTGTTTCCTCCCTTATAAGCAGGGCCGCTATGTACTCTTTCTCTGCCAGCTCGAACCAACATGAGTTCTTTTGTGCATCCTTTTCCATGTAGCTCAGCGGTTTAATAAAGATCTTTTCAGGCTTGAAGCGGTTCCATTTCCCCTCTTTAACGCTCTCAATCCTCGCCCATCCTGTAACGGGTATGGAGGACCTCTCCATCTCCTCCCTGTTCCTTCGCCCCCAGGCTGCTTTGCCGGAGCTTCCACTCTGGTCGATGTAGAGAACAACAGCCTTAGGATTGGCAAAATACACTGTAAATGCATCTGAATTTTGTCCGTTTTTAAAATGCAGTCCTGCGCACATGGTTTTATGTTAGCATATAATTTTGAAATCATTAATATTTCGGTGTATTATCGGTTCATAGGATAATTTGATAACGGAGCGGATTCCCATGCCAAGCGAGAGGATTAAGGCACTTTCCAAGGAAGTTTTTTACGAACTCGACCCACAGGGGAGGATAACATCTGCAGACGGCGGTATAGAGCGTCTTCTTGGTGTTGCCTTCGAAGAACTGGAGGGGAGGCATATTTCATCCCTCTATCAAGACGAATCTAGGTGGGACTTTATCCGGAAGAAGTGTGAGAGCGGCATTGCGGAGGAGATACCGAATGTTCTGCTGTGCGGCAGCTATGAAGAGGTTGCCGTGGATGAAACCCTCGCCGCCGAACGTGATAAAACCGGCCGGATAGTAAGGTATGAAGGGATCCTGCGTGAGCGTGATACCCATAGCCAGTACTCCGCAGATCTTTCCTATTCCAGGCTTCTTCAGATGGTTCTGGACAGGCTTCCGGCGGCCATAGCCTGGAAGGATACGGACCTGTGTTATATGGGGTGCAACCGGAGCTTTCTTGATCTCATCGGTGTCCGGGATTTTTCATGGATAATCGGCAAGAAGGACGAGGACATCTTCGGCGAAGAGGAGGTGGAGCGCAACACCAGAGGTGATATCGAGCTTCTGGGGGGGAGCGTTCCGCGGGTAAGCTTTGTGGAGACCGTATTCATCAATTCCACGGGGGAATTCCGCTGGTTTGATGTAACAAAGAGCACCCTGCGCCGGAGCGAGGATGATACCATCGGCATACTCTCCGTCTTTAACGATATAACAACATGGGTTAATGCTGAACTCGATATACAGAACCGCCTCTGGTTCGAACAGCAGATAATGGAGATCTCCGCTGGGTTTATAAACCTCTCCTCCGATGAGATCGACAAGGGTATGAGCCGTGCCATGGAGAGTGTGGGAACCTTTGTGGATGCGGACAGGTGCTGTGTATGCCGGGTAGACTGGGGCAACATGCGTGCCTGGATAACCCATGAATGGTGCAACGAGGGGACAGGCTCCATTATGGAGAAGCTCGATAATTTCTCGCTGCGGGAGATGGAGCTGTTCCGGCGCAAGCTGGACAGGCGGGAGATAATAAACATGTTTTCCGTTGAGGAGTACCGGATAGATTCAGATTACGAGAGGGAATTCATACGTCAGCTGGGCATATCCTCCTGCGCTGTTATCCCCATGATCAAGGAGGGGGAGAGCAGCGGTTTTATCATATTATCCTGCGAAAACAGGGAACGGAGCTGGGATGATGATATTATCTCCCTGCTCACCGTAGTGAGCGAGATCTTCGTAAACGTTCTGGACAGGCAGGAGATGCAGACGGAGCTTATGAAGCTCTACAGCGATATGGAGGAGCGTGTGCGGGAGGAGGTATCCCGTAACATGGAACAGAGCAGGCTCCTTATACAGCAGAGCAAGCTCGCTGCCATGGGGGAGATGCTCGGAAACATCGCCCACCAGTGGAGACAGCCACTTAATGCTCTTAATCTTGCATTCTTTGAGCTGAAGTATATCCGTGATGCTGGTGAGCTCAGCGAGGAGAAGCTCGGGGGGATCATTAAGCGGGTGGAGAAGCTTGTGGGGCAGATGAGCTCCACAATAGACGATTTCCGCAACTTTTTTAAGGAGAACAAGGAGAAGCAGGAGTTCCTCGTTATGGACGCTGTTCAGCAGGCCCTCTCCCTTTTGCAGTCCGACTTTGAAGAGAACCATATATCCATAGATGTCCAGGCCGAAAGGGATTTAAGAACAGTGGGTTACCCCAGCGAGTATTCCCAGGTGATCCTTAACATTCTCAGCAACTCCAAGGATGCGTTCCAGTCCACAGGTATAGATGGTGCAGGCATAAGTATCAGGCTTTTTTACGAAAACCGTATGGTAGTTGCTGAGATTGAGGATAATGCCGGCGGGATACATGACGATATAATAGACAGGATCTTTGAACCCTACTTCACAACAAAGGAGGAGGGGCAGGGAACCGGTATCGGGCTTTATATGTCCAAGGTTATTATAGAGGGGAGCATGGGCGGCTTCCTCAGAGCGAAGAATACCGAAAAAGGGGCTCTTTTCCGAATCGAGCTTGAAGGTATCTGAATACATCTTTCTGATAAGTAAATAAACACAACCAGGGTTTGATGAATGGCAACGAAATCACTACTGATCTGCTCAGACAGGAAGGTACTTAATTATTACAGCGCAATGCTTGAGCTGCTGCGAATCGACCATGAACCCTTCTCTTTTTTCACAAGGGGGTTTCGCAGGCTGATGGAGACTAGAAGCATAAAGAACGTCTTTGTGGTTCTTCTGGATCGCAATGAGTTCCTCGGCTTCCAGAAGCTCAGCTACACCATCGACGAGGATAAGCAGGACCTTTTTATGATCCTGGGTGATCGTGATCTGGATAAGTATTTTATGCATAAAAACTACGAGATCATGTACCACGGTCAGCTTATCCGCCCCTTTGAACAGGTTATGGTTGCAAACCGTCTGTGCAAGTCCCTAGAGGCGGCGATGCGGGATGAGAGGCCTAAGGAGCCGATCTTTGATTATATAAAACGTATCCTCGAAAAGGGGGATATCATTCTGCCTATAAAGCGGGATATCGCCTTCCAGATGCTTCCGGCCCTTGAGGAGGATGATGTCAGCCTGCAGGAGATAGCCCTTATGACAAGGCTTGATCCGGGTATCCACGCTGGTCTCATAAAGATGTCAAACTCGGTTCATTTCAGCGGAGTATACGGGAATATCAAGGATATAGAGAGCGCCATAGTCAGAGTGGGCACTGTGAATATCAAGATGTTCCTTATTAACTATATCAACCGCTCCCTGGCAAATAATAAAGACCTTCTTTACCATGAACAGATCAATCAGGCAGTGGAGGATTCACTCCGTACAGCCTCCATAGCCCATGTTGTTGCCGATACGATGAAATCAGCATCAAACGGTCTGATGTTCTCCATCGGTATGATCCACAAGCTGGGGCTTATCTTCCTCCTTGCGATCATCTCCGATTACCTCTCCGATGAGGAGATGGGGGAGGGTATGATGGAGGAGAACCTGAAGCTGGCTGAGGCGAATCAGAAGAGCGCCACCGTTGCCATGCTCAAGAAATGGAAGTTCAAGCCGGAGTTTTATCTCCCCGTTCAGTTTCAGGATGAGCCTGCAAAATGCAAGTACCCTGTGGAGGCGAGAACCCTGCGTATGGCTAAGATACTTCACAGGTATTACAGCATGGAAAATGAGGATGCGGCGCAGACATTTCTGAAGAAGTCCGGCCTTGAGATGAACGCCAGTCAGATAATGCGTATCAAGGCCCTGGCCGATGAGCACTATCAGCAGACCCGTCTCCTTCTAGGATAATAAGGCTATACGCCCTTAAAATCTAGGATTAACATTTATATTACGTTTATTACCTGTCATTCTGAGTATTGACAGGCGGCCTGTCTTATATTATAAGGTATAAGTTTAATATAAAACATTATGCTCAATCGTTTCACAAAATCTTAATAAACTGCGTATAAATCCCTGATGGATAAGCGGTTACTTTTTTTGAGGCTGAGGACCCGGAAGGGGCATTGCGGGTTTTTTGGTCTCCTGGGAGGTTGAACTATGTGCAGAATCGGAGCTATCAAATCGAAGGGATTTATACACCCTTCAAAGGCTCTCACTCTAATGCGTTCGCAGCAAAAAGGGCATGACAATTCAGGCTTCGCCATGGTCATGCAGGATCTTGGAGGGCGTTTCGAAGATTATAAGGAACTCCCCATATTGTCCATGGCCTGTACCGATGACGGTATGGCTACGGCGGAGGAGATCCTCCACAAAGAGGGTTTTATCCGCTCCATGCAGTGGTCCCCTGAAATCAATGACAGGCCCGGGCTTAATATCGAGCCCATGCCGAACTACGTTTTCCAGATACTTCAGTACCCCAAGAGCTACAAATACGCTCCCCAGGAGGAGAAGGAACAGCTCCTGGTGGACACAAGGCTCAAGATCCGTGAGGCCCTTGAGGAGCAGGAGGCAGGGTATATCTATTCCTTCTGGCCCGATGTTATAACCCTTAAAGAGATCGGTGACCCCACCGACATCGGCGAATACTTCGGCCTCTGGGAGGAGGACGAGGAGTTCACGGCGAGGATCATAACAGCCCAGTGCCGTCAGAATACGAACTACGACATCGTCCGCTATGCGGCCCATCCCTTCTTCCTTCAGGGCTATACAGCTCTCGCAAACGGAGAGAACACCTTCTACGAGAAGAACATGAACTTCCAGAAGGGGCTCAATAAAGGGTACATTGGCTTCGAATCCGATTCCCAGTGCTTCCTGTACACCCTTCACTATATACACAAGGAGCTCGGCTGGCCCCTTGAGTATTTCAAGCACACCATAACACCCCTCCCCTTTGATCAGCTTGAGGGGAGAGAGGATTCAGACGTCCTCCTCAGGATCCGCTCATCACTGGCGCATCTCGAGATAAATGGTCCCAATACGATCATCGGCGTTCTCCCCGATGGAACCGTTTTCAACACCTGCGATGCGAAGAAGCTTCGCCCCGTGGTTGTGGGTAGAACGGATGATACCGTCATAATCACCTCCGAGGTAACAGGCATCAACGAGGTCCTTCCCGACAGGGAGTGGGATAAGGATATCTACACCAACGAGCGTGAGACGGTGGTTGTAACGAACGATCTGGAGGTGCACAGATGGCAACAATGAAGGTAAACCAGATCTCCAGAGACGATCTGGACTGGCAACTGGATTATAACACAGAGCGCTGCACCATGTGCGGCAGCTGTGTTGCGGCGTGCCCCTTTGAGGCGATCCACGCCGGTATAGAGAAGCGAAGAAAGGTGGTGAGCGACCATCTCACCCCCGAACCGAAGGTTGAGTTCAAAGCGATACCCATCATCAAGCAGACGGTGGATACATATAAATACTGCCGCGGTTGCGGTATCTGCGAACGTGTCTGTCCCAACAGCGCCATCAAGCCTGTTAGAAACGAGGACAGCCGTTTTGCCATAAAATACAGGGGCGCACTGGCGGACCCATACAAGAGGGGAGGGCGTGCGAACCTCTCCACCGGTGAAAGGACCCTTGACAAGATCAGGGTGGGGCGCATCTCCCAGATGACAGACCCCTCACTTGACGCCTCAAGGCACACCTTCGATATGCTTGCACCCTTCGGGCGTGTTCTCCCCCCCGGAGAGCTTCCCATTAACGTTAAGGACGGCAAGCTCACCCTTGATAAAACGATGCTTCCCCCTGTTAACTGGATATACCCGATCATCATCGGTGATATGTCCATCGGCGCACTCTCATGGCGCATGTGGGAGGCTATGTCCATCGCCACAGCCTATCTCAACGAGGAGGCTGGCATACCGATCAGGATGTGTAGCGGCGAGGGGGGTGTCCCCGTGAGACTGCTTCAGTCGAAGTACCTTAAGTATACTATCCTGCAGATAGCCTCCGGCCACTTCGGCTGGAACCGGATCATCAACGCCATGCCCAAGATGACTGAAGATCCCGCAGGGGTTCTCATCAAGATCGGGCAGGGTGCAAAGCCCGGTGACGGAGGTCTGCTTCAGGCGAAGAAGGTGGCGAGCCACATCCAGGAAATCAGGGGCGTTCCGAAGGCAGATCTACTCAGCCCCCCCAACCATCAGGGGCTTTACTCCATTGAGGAGAGTGTTCAGAAGATGTTCCTATCCTTCAACTCCGCCTTCCGCTTCAAGGTTCCCGTGGCAATCAAGGTTGCCGCAAGCTCCACAAGCGTATCGGTGTACAACAACCTCCTCAGAGATCCCTACAACATCGTGGGTGGTTTCTTCCTGGACGGTATATCCGGCGGAACGGGTGCGGCAAACGAGATATCCCTCGACCACACCGGTCATCCGGTTATATCCAAACTGCGTGACTGCTACAATGCGGCAACCCATCAAGGTAAGCAGTCCCAGATACCCCTTTGGGCGGCTGGCGGAATGGGGCAGAACTGGAACCTCGCCGCAGATGCCTTCAAATCCATCGCCCTGGGTGCAAACGGAATCTTTACAGGAAAGCTCATGCTCCAGCTCGCCGGATGTGTTGGTAACGACAGGGGCAAATGCAACGCCTGCAACACCGGCCTTTGCCCCGTGGGGATCTGTACCCAGAACCCCACCCTCGTTAAGAGGCTGGATATAGACAAGGCCGCTGAGAATATTGTGAACTACTTCCTCAGCGTGGATTATGAGCTTAAAAAGCTCCTCGCACCCATCGGAAACAGCTCCCTACCCGTGGGACGTTCGGACTGCCTTATCAGTGAAGACAAGGCGGTGGCGGACAGGCTGAATATCCAGTATGCGTGCTAAGGGGGTGACAGTATGAGTAATAAAGCAGAAATCAAAGGAATTGTTGACGGAAAGAGGCTTTCCACCCAGAAGCTTCTTTACAGCATATATGACGAGCTGGACAAAGGTATAACCGAGCTCGGTGTTGACGCCTCAGGTCAGCACAACATCGGCGGTCCCCTGTGGACAGAGGACGGAACCAAGCTCACCTTCCGTGTTAAAAACCCCGGTCAGCGTCTCGGCTCCATGGGTATGCCCGGAACGGAGATCGTTGTGGAGGGCTCCGCCCCTGCGGATGTGGGCTGGCTTAATGCAGGAGCCGACATCATTATAAAGGGTGACGGCGGAGATACCACGGCGCACTGTGCGGCGAGCGGTAAGATATACGTCTCCGGTCGTGCAGGTACACGTTCCGGCGCACTGATGAAATACGACCCGAAATTCTCCGCACCCGAGTTCTGGGTTCTCAAGAAGGTCGGCTCCTTCAGCTTCGAGTTCATGGGTGGCGGTATCGGTGTCGTCTGCGGACTCGGTTACGAGGATGCACCCTCCGTACTCGGCGATAGAAGCTGTGTAGGTATGGTGGGTGGGACCGTTTACGTCAGGGGTAATGTAAAAGGTCTTTCCGATGACGTTTACATGCTCGATCTCGACGATGCGGACAAGGACTACCTTCTGAAAGGTCTTCCGGTCTTCCTTGAGAAGATAGAGAAGACGGAGCACCTTGAGACACTGAGCGATATGGACCAGTGGAAGAAGATCGTTGCCAAGACCTATGAGGAGAGAGCAACACAATCCCTCATGCCTATCAAGGATTTCCGTCAAGGAAAATGGGTCGAGGGAGGAATCTTCGGCGATCTCATTGCAGAGGACTACCATGTGGCGGATTACGTGGAGAACGGCGACTACAGGCTCAAGTTCCCCGAGTGGAAGAACGCCCGCTACTCCGCACCCTGCGAATATAACTGCCCCGTTTACATACCCACCCAGAAGCGTGTGGCACTACTCCGTCAAGGTAAGATAGAGGAGGCGCTGAGGCTTGTTCTCGATTACAGCCCCTTCCCCGCCTCCGTCTGCGGTCAGGTTTGCCCGAACCTCTGTATGGACGAGTGTACAAGGCTCCATGTGGATGCGCCTGTGCGTATCAAGGAGCTGGGGATAATGAGCCGTGACATCCCCGGTTTCACACCTCCTGAGGACAACGGACGCAAGGTTGCCGTTATAGGTTCCGGTGCTGCCGGCCTCACAGCCGCTTGGCATCTGCGCATGAAGGGCTACACCGTTGATATCCACGAGGCGGACGATGTTATAGGTGGCAAGCTGCGTCAGGTTATCCCCGAAGACAGGCTCTCCAGAGAGATACTGGAGACCGAGATAAAAAGAATACTCGACACCGGCATAAACGTTCACACGAAGAGCCGCGTCAATGCTGATAAATTCAAAGAGCTCCAAAGCGGTTACGACGCAGTTGTGGTTGCAGTAGGAGCCCATAATCCCGTTGTTATCCCCTTTGAGGGGCATGAAAGGCTTGTTAAGGGTCTCGATTTCCTCAAGGAGATCAACAAAGGGAAGAAGCCGGCAATCGGCGATAAGGTTGTGGTTATCGGAGCGGGTAACGCCGCCATGGATGTAATTATAGGAGCCTATCAGGTTGGAGCCAAAGAGGTTACAGCCATTGATATACAGAAGCCCGCCGCCTTCGACCATGAGATTGAGCACGCTAAAAAGCTTGGTGCAAAGATACTCTGGCCCCGATTTACCGAGAAGGTTGACGAAAAGGGTGTTCACCTCAAGGATGGCACGCTCCTCGAGGCGGACACTGTTATCATCTCCGTGGGGGATCGCCCGGATCTCTCCTTCCTCGACAGAAACTATCTGGACGAGAGGGGTATGATGAAGGTGAACGAGCGTCTACAGGCACCCTCAAATCCGAAGGTTTTCGTCACCGGAGATACCATAAAGCAGGGTCTTTTCACCCACGCACTTGGTGACGGACGCAAGGTTGCTATGAATATCGATAAGCTTTTGAACGGCGAACCCCTTGACGATTTTGCCAAATCACCCATCATCCCCCAGGATAAGGTGAGGAATGAGTACTACCACCCGATGAACGTGGAGAGCGTTCAGGAGATGGAGGCAGAGGACGAGGACAAGCGTTGTATGAGCTGCGGTTTCTGCCGTGACTGTGCTTTCTGTAAGGATGTCTGCCCAACTATGGCGATCAGCAGGATAGAGAATCCGGACGGAACATTCGAGTACCGTAGCAATCCCGACAAATGTATAGGATGCGGCATCTGTGCCGGTGTCTGCCCCTGCGGCGTCTGGGAGATGTACGACAATCTCCAGAAGTTTATGGAAAGCTAAACAGATTTGATATAACGACTTACGGCCGCCTTTATGGCGGCCTTTTTTATTGGGTGAATGCGCCGAAGAAGTAGGCCGCAAGAGCCATGGCGAGGATTGTCATAATGATGAGAAAGCCGTTGTTCATGATGTTCACTCCTATAGCTGTAAAATAAGCTGTTCAGGAGTGTTTACAATGTTTTATAGAAAATAGTGGATAAGCCAGTCCACCCGCCCCCGTTTGATATGGTATATCCCGCTGAACTTCATTACCTCTTTGATCCTTGAGCGCATCTCCGGCTTGTAGCAGTGTACGTGGCAGTCCTTGCACTTCGGCTTCGGGTCAAGGGGGCACTTCTCGTTCCTTTTCAGGGCGTAGGTGAGCAGCTCGGCGCATTCGGCGCAATAGCCCCGCTCTCTCTCCGCCGTTCCTCGTTTAAGGTGGTTTTCACGGCAATATGTATGGATGAACCTGCGGAGGATCTTCTCATCCTTCCTGATTCGCTTTTCCTTTTTCATAAAAGATAATATACACTGTTTTCATCCAAAAGGATTGAGCGGGATCAATATTTTCGGAGAAAGCTATGAGCCTATTTTATTTTCTGGATATGATCGGAACCGTGGCCTTCGGTGTAACGGGGGGCCTTGCGGGGATTAAGAAGAGGATGGATATCTACGGCGTTGCGGTTCTTGCCATAGTTACGGCTGTTGGTGGCGGAACGGTGCGTGATGTTCTTGTGGGTGATGTACCTCCGTTCTTCTTCGAGGATTACAACTATATACTCGTTTCTGTCACCTGCGCTGTCCTCGTTTTCAAGTTCCATGACAAGTTCGAGAAGAAGCTTAAGCTTTTTCTGGTCATGGATGCTGTGGGGCTTGGGGTCTTCACCGTAACGGGTGTTTCCGTCGGCATAGCCCACGATGTGGGGTGGCTCGGCTCCATCATGCTTGGCGTTATAACAGGAACCTTCGGAGGTATGATCCGTGATGTTCTCCGTCAGGAGATTCCACTTGTTCTCACAAGGGAGATCTATGCTCTGGCATCGATTGCGGGCGGGTTTCTCTACTGTGTCCTCTATGAAATAGGCGTTACAGAGTGGCTCACAGGGATAGTAACCGCCTCTGTGGTGTTCTCTTTACGTGTAACGGCGATAATTAAAAACTGGAGCCTTCCAAGTGTTGATCTTGAAAAATAAATATATGTGTTACAATAGTGTTGTGATTTAAATCGAAAGTTATTCTGCAGACGTTTATTAGGCAATCTGCACAAAAAAAGGAGTAACCATGAGCAAAGTTTACACATGGAGAATCGGAGGACCGGCAGGAACAGGCATTATGTCCGCCGGACCTATGTTTGCCCGTGCTCTCAAGAAAACGGGATACAGGGTACACGGCTACCCGGAATATCCCTCGCTTATCCGGGGGGGATACAACTGCTACCAGATAGCCTTCGGTGAGGATGATGTTTATTCTCCCTACCAGAAAAAGGATATCTATGTTGCTCTTCACGATGTCTGTTTCGAGCGTGAGGAATTCGATGACGAAACCTTTGTCATCGGAGATTTCGACAACCTGAAAAAGGCAGATGATGCAGGGGGCAAAAAGGTTAATGTTCCCCTTAAGGAGATCGTCAAAGAGATAGGCGGACCGGACATTATGCAGAACACGGTCGCCCTCGGCGCCGCTGCGGCTGTTCTGGGACTTGCCTTTGATGACCTCAAGAAGCTCATAAAAGAGGCATACAAAGAGAAGATCGCGGATATGAATATAGATGCCGCCAAGAAAGGCTATGACTCCGTAAGCGAGCGGTGTGAGATAACCTGCGGCAAAAACCCCACCGAGGCGGACAGGGGCCTTTTCATGAGCGGAAACGACGCCTCTTCCATAGGTGCCATCGCAGGGGGGGTAACCTTCTACAGCACATACCCCATGACTCCCGCAAGCTCCATACTCCACTACTTAGCAAAGGCGGCCAGGGATTATGGAATAGTCGCCAAACATACAGAGGACGAGATAGCGGGCGTTAATATGGCCATCGGTGCTGCCTTTGCCGGCGCCAGGGCTATGACAGGAACCTCCGGCGGCGGTTTCAGCCTCATGAACGAAGGTCTCGGCCTCGCCGCTATAACTGAGGTTCCGCTGGTTCTCGTTGTATCCCAAAGACCGGGACCCGCTACGGGAATGCCCACATGGACAGAGCAGGCGGATCTCAAATTCGTCCTCAACGCATCACAGGGCGAGTTTGTCAGAGCTGTTTTCACTCCCGGCGACCTTGAGGAATGCTACAAGTTCACCTTCGATGCATTCAACATTGCGGAGAAGTATCAAATACCCGCATTCATCGTACTGGATAAGTTCATCTCCGAATCCCACTATATGGTGACGGATATGCCCGATCTTGGTGATATGGACAGGGGATTCATCTTTGAAGGTGATGAAAAGAACCCTAACGAGTACCACGCTAGATATAAGGAGAAGGAGAACGGTATAGGTGTGCGCAGTATCCCCGGAACCCCGGGCGGATTGTACATCGCCGCCTCCAACGAGCATTCTGAGAAGGGCTTTGTTACGGATAAATCCCATGAGAAAACAGCCCACACCGAGCGACGTTTCCGTAAGCTGAACACACTTCCCGATGAGATGCCCCATCCCCAGCTTATCGGCAACATGGATGCACCCATGACCTTCGTTACATGGGGCTCTGTTAAGCTCTCTCTCCTGGAGGCTATGAAGCATACGGACAAGTTCAACTTTATCCATTTCCCCAGCGTTTATCCCCTTGATTGGGAGAAGGTTAAGGAGATGCTTAAGCATAAGAATGCATACGTTATGGAGAACAACTATACCGGCCAGCTCGCCTCCATAATATCCGAATTCACAGGGATTCAGATTGAGAAAAACTTCCGCAAGTATGATGGAAGGCCGTTCTTTGTGGAAGAGATACTCGAGTTCGTTGAGGAGGTGACTAAATGAAACCATTGGATTATAATACCGGAGTCGTCCCCTCCTGGTGCCCCGGGTGCGGGAACTTCGCCATATGGAACAGTATAAAGAAGGCCCTCTCCGAGTCCGACAGACAGCCCTATCAGACAGCTCTGGTATCGGGTATCGGATGTTCGGGGAAGATGAGCAACCATGTTAAAGCGTATACACTCCACGGTCTGCACGGGCGTACGCTCCCAGTGGCTACCGGAATAAAGCTTGCAAACCCGGAGATGACAGTACTTGTAAACGGCGGTGACGGCGACGGTTACGGTATGGGTGTCGGGCATTTTGTCCACGCCATGCGCCGTAATGTTGACCTCACATACATCGTGCACAACAACCGTGTCTACGGCCTCACAACGGGTCAGGCATCACCCACAAACAAGGAAGGCGTTGTCACAAAGTCAACCCCCTTCGGCGTTGTGGATGGTGAGATGAACCCCCTTGCACTCGCCCTTGTAAGCGGTGCGACATTTGTTGCAAGGAGCTTTTCCGCAGATTCAGACCAGATGGCGGAGCTTATCCAGCAGGCTATGGACCACAAAGGCTTTGCCTATATAGATGTTCTCCAGCCCTGCGTCACCTTCGGCGGTAAGTTTCAGTACGATTACTACCACGAGAAGGTCTACCACATCGATGAGAAGCATGACACATCGGATATGGGTGCAGCGATGAAGTTGGTATCCGAGAGTGAGAAACTCCCCCTCGGCCTCTTCTACAAAGAAGAAAAGGATGACTACAACTCACGTCACCCTGAGATTGCCAAGGCAAAGGTTGAAAAGAGAGATGTTCGTGATCTGCTGAACTCTCACAGATAAAATACCAGACTATTAAAGCTATAAGCCGGGTTTGATGCCCGGCTTTTTTTATGCCACCAGAACCATAGGGAATTCATAAATATTGACATAAGCCCGTTGGGGCTGTATAAGTTCAGTTCACGTTCGGGGCGTGGCGCAGCTTGGTAGCGTGCCTGTTTTGGGCACAGGTGGTCGCTGGTTCAAATCCAGTCGCCCCGATTACAAAAAACCGGCCTTTTTGGCCGGTTTTTTTGCGTACATACTCTAAATTCGAAATAATTAGTAACTTATTTCGAATGTGATTATGTATGGAAAAGACTTAAGGGGTGCTTTTTAGGAACAAACCACCCCTTAACAACCCCTCAAAAACTCACATTGTAGATAACTATTAAGGTTGATATACAAAAGGCTTCCAAGGATGGAAGCCCTGAAGGCGTAGTTGAATTGGGCTTTGCTCAATTCACGTAGCCGGAAGTGCGAGAGAGCGGGGTTTCCCCGCTCGAACAACAATGGAATTTCCATGGATGGGAAATTCCATAGATTAAATCAGCCATGAAAATTCCATAGATTAAATCAGTACATAACGTTATTGAAATCCATCGTCTTGGAGAAGTAATCCTGATAAACCTTCTCACCCATCTCATCGGCCCATTTCTCTGCGCCATGCTTTTTAATGAGACAGAGGTTGTAAACCTTAGTGTTATGAGGGAGGAAATCGGCCTTATCCGCATAGGGTTGAAAACGCTCACAGGGGAATTCATCGCAGTATGAACAGAAATCGACACCTTTATCCTTGGCACAAGCATATATCTGACACTGCTGATTGGGGTTAATAACAGGATTGTGCCCCTCGTGGTTGCGGCATCCGTCACATTCTGCCTTCTCTTTCGGAATACCAAGCTTGTCAGCTACCATCGTCCTGATCTTGTCATCGAATTTTGCAAGATGGATAACACAAGCGAAACAGGGGAGCCCGCAGGGTGAGCTCATCTTAACTTTTTCATTCATAGTAATACCTCCATACTGTTGTTTGATCCTATTAAAACATCGCGGATAAAAAATAACCAGGTTAATAAATGGGTATTTTTATGTAGATAACGATTCGGAACTGTGTAATCGCATTTCATCTTTAATTAACTAGGCAAGAGTGTTGAAATGTCAGGCGGGCCTCCACCAAACCCCTGCTCAGGGCAGTTTATGTGTGCAACTAAATTAATATCATGAACTCTAAACAGTTATATGATTTATACATGATTCATAAATATCATAGGTGCATTAATATTATAACACAGTTATTTTGTATAATTTAACAGTACTAGGAATATATAACTTTCTATATATCTAGTCATACAGGGAATTTTCAGTCGCTTTCCGTTGACATTGCAAATATTACATATTAACCTATTAGGAAAATAGTAATTAACTTAGAAGCTTTTTATTTTATACATTGGAGCGGCAGATGAGGTTTATTAAATCATTATTCATTACGGCTCTCCTTATATCAGCAGTTACCGCAGGGGCCCAAACTTTCACCCCCGATGACGAAAACTGCATGATGTGCCACAAATACCCCGGGCTCAGCAGGGTTAGTGACGAAGGGGAACTGCGTGTCTTCTATGTGAACTCCGAAAGATACGACCACTCGGTTCATACCAGGGTCAAATGTTCCGGATGTCACACAGATATCAAAGAGATACCGCACAAGGAAGCCGAACCTGTAAACTGTACCACAGAGTGTCACATCACTGAGGCGGGCTCGGCCAAGCCATTCTCCCACAAGCAGGCGGAAAAGGCACTTATGGAGAGTATCCATAACCCGGAGAACCCCAATGTCCGGGCTAAGATTGTTGAAGATTTTCCAGACTGCAAGGACTGCCACAACAACCCTGTTTTCCGGTTTAACCCCGATGAAGTTTATGAGATAAGCGATTCGAGGGACCCTTCAGAGATCTACAACAAATGCGAGACCTGCCACGAAGACAACATAGACTATAAATACTTCTTCAACCATGTAAGCCATAGGATGAAAAACCTGAAGCACGATGAATCGTCGATTGCAACGTGTAGCGAGTGCCATTCCAAACAGGAGATGGCGGAGAAACACAAGCTCAAGAATGCCGCAGGAACCTATCTCGACACATTCCACGGCAAGGCCATCGGCTTCGGCTTCGAGAACGCACCCACATGTATCGACTGCCACGTTAAAACCGGCGATTCGGTCCACCGCATTATGAGCCAGAAGAACCCCGAAAGTGCCATCTTCGAAGGAGAGCGGTACAAGACCTGCCAGGACCCAAGATGCCACCCCACAGCAAAAAAGGGCTTCGGCGAGATACGGATGCACGTTGCGATAGACAAGGACCTGTACCCCATCGAGTTTTACGTTGCTCTTGCCTTCACTGTGCTTACCCTCGGCGTATTCTTCCCGCTCGTGGGTCTGCTCATACTTGAACTTATAAGGGAGATCTTCCCGAACTTCAGCCTGAGACGCAAAGGCAAGCAGAAGGGGGATTCAAAATGACAAGAAGATACCCGATGATAAAGATAAAGAATGGTGAGCGTCATTACAGGAAGCTCACGGTTTCCCAGAAGAACCAGCACTATATACTTATGACCACATTCCTTCTTCTGGTTTTCACAGGCTTCCCGCTCAAGTTTCACTATTACGACTGGGCGGAGCCAACAATCCGCCTCTTCGGCGGACTTGCAAGCACAAGGCTTATTCACAGGGTAGCCGGTGTGATTATGGTCGGCCTGTTCTTCTACCACTGGTACTACCTCTTTAAGAACCTTTTCAGGCTGTACATTATACCAGCAAAGAAGACATCAAACTTCTCCATAAAGGAGATGATCCAATTCATATACTACTCACCGACCTTCCCGAGGCTCAAGGATATCAAAGACTTCCTTGACTTCGTAAAGTTCGCCCTCTTCATTACGGACCAAAGACCGAAGCACGAGCGGTTTTACTGGAGAGAGAAGTTTGACTACTGGGCGGTTTTCTGGGGTATTCCCGTACTCGGGCTCACAGGTCTTTTCCTCTGGTTCCCCGAGGAGACGGCGATGTTCCTCCCCGGCTGGGCTGTCAATATCGGCTACATCGCCCACTCGGACGAGGCTATGCTCGCAGTGAGCGTTATCTTCGTATGGCACATGTACAACGCCCACGTAAACTACGACAAATTCCCCGCTTCCCCCCTCTTCATAACCGGATACCTGCCGGAGCATATCATGAAGCATGAGTACTACCTCGAGTGGGAGCGGATGAACTGTATAGCTGAAAAAGATCCATCCCAGATAGTGGATCTGGACAAGATGAAGGAGGCGGAGCAGTTCACCAATGAACAGAAAGTCAAGATGGTGCGTGATCAGATAGAGTTTCTCAAGAGCAAGCAGTTCGGGAGTGACGAATGAGCAGAAGAAGCAGATTCCTTAGAATAATATACAGCCTTATCGGTATAGTGATCCTTCTTTACTCCGCCTATCTTGTGAACATCCTTGTTATGCACCTTTGGCATAAGGCGGACCATGGCGAGCATCACGCTGAACCTAAGGGTGCAGCCCAGTATGAGGCGATGATGCACGGTACGGATATGCAGAAGCAGGATGCGGGTTATGGGAATTTCACCGAAGCGCACCCTAAATACACCTTCCATGAGTTGGAGGAAGCCAAACTGAATGACAGCTACAACCTCTGCGTATCATGCCACGGCGATATCCCCCACAGTACAAAGAAGGAGACGAGAGCTTTCCTTAATATGCACTCCTACTTCATGGGATGCGAAACATGCCATATCAAGGTCGATAACGGCCAGAGGGCAAACTTTGAATGGTACAGCAAGATCACCGGCGAACGGAAAACATCTATGGATGTAAAGGCCTTCCTCGGCGATCCCGAGTACAAGATCATCCCTGTGCAAAACGAGGCGGGCTCAAATATCCTTTACTCCTCCGACAGCATGAGAGATACAGCTTCGGAATTGATCCAGGGAGCGGAAAGTCTCTCCGGCAATGAGAAGTCCTCCATGCTTGATGAGCTTCATGCGCCTATGAGCAAGCTGGAGAACAGCGTTACATGCAAGGACTGCCACACAGGACAGTATGAAGAGGCGTACCTCCCATATAAAAAGCTCGGCTACGCAGAGAGGAGGATAGACCAGCTCATCGGAAACGAAGTTGTAGGAATGATCAATAAATACGAGAAGTTTATAATCCCCGGATTCCTTGCACCCAAAGGTGAATAACGTGAGAAAAACAGTACTGACGGCAGCGGCTTTACTTTTCGCACTAAGCACCTATGCGGCGGACTACTCCGCAAAGCTCATAAAAACCATAGAGCTTGGGGAGAAGAGTGCCCCCGCCGATGCCGTTTTCGAGAGCAACGGTCTCGGTGTTTATGATGCCTTCGACGGCTCATACACCGTATATTCAGATAACGGCAAAGAGCAGAAAGCCACCCTTGAAAGGGGGGGGAACTGCCTAGTAAGGCAGGGTGATTTCTATATGCTCTGTGCGGATGAATCACTTGAGATTCTTAACAGCAGTCTCAACACGATTGCCAGCTACACCGCAGGTGAGAAGTTTGACCCCACCGATGCCGCCCCATACGAGGGCTCGGTGTACGTTCCGGATAATGACAACCACAGCCTTATCCAGTTTAATCTCTCCACCGGTGAGGTGGTCAAGAGCCTCGGAAAATACGGAAGGGACAGGCTCAATTTCTGGTATCCCTACTCCGCGGCCTTCGATAAGAAGGGGCTTCTCCACGTATCCGAGGTCATCAACACCCGTGTGCAGAAGATCACTGCGGATCTCAGGTTCTACGAGTTCGTAGGGAGCTGGGGGATAAAAGCGGGTGAATTCTACCGCCCAACGGGTATAGCTCTGCAAGGAAACAATCTTTTCGTTGCGGACGGATTTACGGGTGTGATCCAGTACTTCGATGAGGATGCGGACTTTGCAGGTGTATTGAAGGATTCTTCAGGAAACCGTCTCGAATTCGGCTCCCCGACACATATTAGGATAAAGGGTAACAGCCTTGCGGTTGTGGATCCCTATGAGAAGAAGGTTCACCTCTTCCATCTGGAGGTGAAATAATGAAACGTGTATTTGTATTATTATCAATAATTACAATTATATTCACAACGGCGGCATTCTCCGCCTCCAAGCCCGATTCCTCGAAGGAATGCGCAGTCTGTCACTACGAATGGATGCCCGAATTCCTGTATGACCTCAAAGGGACCGAGCTTGTAGACTATCAGAAGGAGAAGCTGGTCGCCGCCGATAAGATGTGCTTCAGCTGTCATAACGGTACAGTTGAGGACAGCCGTGTCAAGGTATGGTCCGGCGATATGCATAAGCTTGCGGAGAAGATCCCCGAGCACATGAACATCCCCGAGAGGCTCCCCCTTGATGACGGCAAGCTAAACTGCCGTACATGCCACACACCCCACGCCACAGAGGATCCTACGGGTGAAGATATAAATACAAGCCTCTTTTTGAGGATGGAGAACCCTAATTCAGAGCTCTGTAAGGCTTGCCACGAGGACCAGACAAAGAAATCGGGTAACCACTCCATGAAGAAGCCGGAGGAGAACGAAGCCGCCATCAGGTCAATGCTTGAGAAAACCGGCGGAAGGATGGGTAAAAACGGCGAACTTATCTGCGAAAGCTGTCACGCAAACCACTCCCCCGGCGGCGAGAAGATACTTATCGAGAAACTCGGTAACTCCGCAGTATGCGCAGTCTGCCATGAGGATAAGATAAGATACAAGGACACCGAGTACGTAAAAGGCGTCCTCACGCATCCGGTCAATGTCAAACACGATGACCCCGCAAAGGTATACGAGATAAAGAAGTTGGGCGGCGTATACGGCGAACAGCATAACCTCACATGCTCAACCTGCCATTCTGCCCACAAGGGTAAAACGGATAACCTTCTCATAAAGAAGGGTGCGGACAAGACCATATGCCTCGAATGCCACAGCGAGCAGGAGAAGGTTCTGGATACCCCCCATAATATGGAGAAGATCAAAAACTTCCGCACCAAGGATGGCAAAACCGCCGCAGAGAAGGGTGTTTGCGAAAGCTGTCACGGCCCCCACGGCTGGTCAATGGAGCTCCCCGCCGGCGATGAAGATATGCTCACAAAGGCGTGCCTGAGCTGTCATAGCGACCAAAACCTTGCGGATGATACATACTTCAACAGCAGAATGTTCCACCACCCCATTGGTGATGAGATAAAGGATAAGCAGGATAAAGACTACGGCGATCTCCCCATCTTCGGTCTGCTGGACAGATTCCTTTCCACTATCCTTGCTAAGGACAGCATGGAGAAGGATATAAACTGCTCCACATGCCACGATGTGCATTCGAAAGAGAAAAACTTCCTCCGTCAGGATACTAAGAACGGCGAACTCTGCATAACCTGCCACAAAGAGCAGAGGATGATAGAGAAGACCCTCCACGGAAGCAAGGAGCTTGATAAGAGCTGTCTCTCCTGCCATCAGGTGCATAACAGCACAAACAAGCGTCTGCTCGTGAAAAAAGAGGATGATGGATGCCTCGACTGCCACAGAGAGGGGGGAAGCGCAGAGAAGATGCTCATAGGCGAGCACTCCCACCCTGCAGATGTAGTGCCCGAGGATAAACTCCCCGAGGCGTTCAAGCTTAACGAGGATGGAAAGTTCACCTGTATCAGCTGTCACAACCCGCACACCCCCTCAAAGAAGGAAACCATCGACCGTGATTTCCTGCGCGGTGAATACTCCGATTTCGACAGCTTCTGCTCCGCATGCCACGAGAACCAGAAGGATGTTGCAGGCACAGACCACGATATAAGAGAGAAGAAGACCGATCCCGCCTGCCAGTCCTGCCACGCAGTGCATAAGGCGGAGACGGAGAAGTACATCATGTCCATCAAGTACACATATAAAGAGGACAAGGATTACTGCAATGTCTGCCACAGAGAGGATGGAAGCGGCAAGAAGAAGATCATTTCCGGCGGACACACCACCGGAGTAATCGAACATCCCGAAGGCTATGAGGATATGCTAACCGAACATGAGGGTGAATACCGCCTCGACTGCGGAACCTGCCATAACGTCCACAAGAACGGCCCCGCAAAGGGTGACGAGGGTGATTTCCGCAACAGCTTCCTTGAGGATAAGCTCCTGCAGGAGAAGAACCCCTGTATAGCCTGCCACAAGGATATGAAGGACTTCGCCGAAACTAAACATAACCCCGAGAAGTACGAGAAGAAGGCCGGTTATGAAGAGATTCTGGCTGAGCAGAACACATGCGGCGCATGCCACAGCGTTCACAACAGCGGTTACTACCTCTTCGATAAGAAGTACGGTGAAGACTTCGACAAGATCTGCAAGAGCTGTCATACGGAGGGCGAAACAGCCTCCGAGACAGCGATAAATACAAGCCATAAGATGAACATAGAGGATGAGAAGGCATCGGAACACGACCTCTTCCTCCAGAACGGCAAGATTGTATGCTCCACGTGCCACGAGCCCCATTCAGCGGATAGAGGCATGCTCAGGGAGAGCGGTGACGAAAACCTCTGCTTCACCTGCCATGCGGACCAGAAGGATTCGGCATTCAGCGAGCACAACATGGCGAGGATCGAGTATATCGATGAAAAAACCGCTAAACTCGCCGAGCAGAATGCATGCTACGTATGCCACAAGCCCCACAACTTCAATGAAAATACAAAGCTCATGTGGCCCTTTGAAGTGGATGAAGACAAGCCCTTCGCCGAAAGGATTTGCACCGACTGCCACAACAGAAACGGACTCGGCGAGAAGAAGATTCCCGAGATTGCGGAACACAGCAGTATCTTCAAGATATTCCCCTTCAAGGTTATGATTAAGGACTGGCTGTATGACGACATGGGCGAGAAGTCCGTAAACGGGAGTATAACGTGCCAGACCTGCCACAACCCCCATGTGTGGAACGAGCAGGATAAGGGTACATACCCCGGAAACATCGACGGCGACCATAAGAACAGCTTCCTCATTCAGGAAACGAGGGATAACTTCTGCGGCATATGCCATGGTGAGCGATCCGAGGAGCTGTTCAATAAATACCACGACGAAAAATACCGTAAGGAGCGCAACAAGAAGCTTCTGGAAAGGGAAGTGTTGCAGAATATGCTGATAATTCAGAAGAACCTGCAGAAGCTTAAGGAGGAGAAGAAGTGAGACTAGCCACCCTTCTGTGCCTTATACTTATGACCGTCCAGACGGCTTTTGCACAGCTCCCCGCTGCAGAGCCTCTTCTCGGGGACTACTCGATGCCTGAGGGGAATAAGGGTGTGCTCATATTCAATAGCTCCAAGCGCTTCGACCTCAACCTGCTGGCGGAGTTCGATTCGGAGTGCTCCTCTCACCCCCATGTACCCTGTGTTTATATCGACACAGCACCCATGGATGAGAGCAGGGAAATCTTCGAAGATGCAGTTCTCAGCGGGAAGCTTTTCCACGCTGAAGATGTTCAGGGTGAGCTCCCCAGAGCGCTGTTCATCAAAGACGGCGATGTTATAGGCGAGATAACATCCAGCATAACCCTTATGACAGGGATCCATCTGGGCTACCTGAGCGGAGGTCTTAGCCCCCGTGAGTTTAAGGACGCCAGAGAGAAGGCGCTCCAGAGCGAACAGTTCCGCAGGATAGTTCCCAAAATGAATTTTGTCCTTATGCTCGCCAAGAAGGGTGAGCGGATGAAGGCTCTGGAAGAGCTGGATAAGATCGAGGTGGGCAAGCTTAATGACAAGGGGCTTCTCCTTCTCGGCCAGACCTACCTGCGGCTTAAAGCCCCCGACAGGGCGGAAAAGGTTCTGGATAGTTGCAGTTCAAACGTAGAATGCCGGTTTTTCACAGCGATCTCAGTATACCTCCAGGGGGATGCGGAAAGGGGTGCTGGTATGCTGGAATCTATGAAGGAAGAGTATCCGGACAAGGAAAGGCTTGAATACTATCTCAATAAGATGCAAGGGGAGGGTAAATGAGGTTTGGCATACTTATTACAGCTATGTTGATAACCGCATTCACAGCTGCCACTGCCGTTGCTGAGCTTGAGATATTCTTTCCCAGAGAGGGTGAAACCACAGCTGTGAGCGATGTCCATGTTGTCGGCCGCTCCGATTCAGGCGATGATGCAGTTATAAGCATAAACGGCGTTGAATACAATAAACGTATGATTCCTTTTTTCTCAGACAATGAGACTCGTTCCTTCATGCTTATGAGTATCCTCAAACTCTCCCAGGGTGAAAACACCATTAGAGTAATCCAGGGGGATTCAGAAAAAATTCTTAAGATCAACAAGGTAGCATCACCGCAGGTTATCGGTGACTGGACAGAGGAGCTGAGCTCCTTCCATGAAAGCCCTGAACGTGAGGAGATTTGCAGCCGCTGTCACCGTTTCCAGAATATAAACGACTGTGTGAACTGCCACAGAGACAAGTTCATGGGGCAATGGGTGCATACACCGGTTAAAGAGGGGAAGTGCTTCACCTGTCATACAAAGGAGAACAGCCTCAAACCCGTTGAGCCCTTTGCGGACACCTGTCTGAACTGCCATAAAGACTTTAATAAAGAAAAGAAGAATGCAGAGATTGTCCATATGCCCACAGCGGAGGGGTATTGCACCATATGCCACTCCCCCCATAAATCAACCCAGAAGACCCATCTGCGCAACCCTGTGGAGGAGCTCTGTGCCCAGTGCCACTTCGCCGATGATCCGGAATACGGCTACCACGCCCAGAGCTACATACGCTTTCACCCGGTGGACAACGTTACCATACCCGGAACGGATAACGAACTCGACTGTGCGGACTGTCATCTTACCCACTATTCAGACTTCGAAGGGCTTCTTGATGTAGCAACAAACAACAGGGAAGACTTCTGTAATAAATGCCACGATGAGGAAAGCACCCCCTACCTGCTTGAGTTTCTGCTGGAACAGCACAAAGGGGATGGAGAATAGAATATGAAACTGCTGCACAAAGGTTTATTAACAGCCGCAGGCCTGCTTATTCTTACCGCCTGTTCAGGGA
Organism: Limisalsivibrio acetivorans; assembly: GCF_000421105.1. NCBI lineage: Bacteria > Pseudomonadati > Deferribacterota > Deferribacteres > Deferribacterales > Geovibrionaceae > Limisalsivibrio > Limisalsivibrio acetivorans. The sequence continues at coordinate 967,830 of NZ_ATWF01000001.1, read as the reverse complement.
GTGACGACCTGAAACCCTCCATAACGGAGGAGGATGAAAACGTCATCAGTGTGTCCGTGCCGGATAACGGCACTCTAAGCTACACCGGTTCCGGAGCATTCGAGGGCTTCTCCCTCAATGGGAGTTTTGATGCGGACACAATCTATATCAAAAAGACCGAAGCTGACTACGCCGTAAAAGGCTACAACGCCGTTTCCGATCGATATGTAGTAAGCTTTAACAGCAATTTTGACACTCAGACCAATACCTTCGCCGATGCCGAGGTAAGCATACCCTACAGTGAGGAGATGTTCCAGAACGAGGGGGGGAGCTACAGCAGGCTGGGGATAGCAGGAATCCTGAACGGCAGTCCTGTTCCCTACCATTCCGAGAGGAACGGGAACACACTCACGGCTGAAGCAGATATCCCTATGGAGTTCTTTGCGGGTTATCGTATGGAGAGGGTGAGCATACCGGAGAAGAGTATAATCTCCCTCGGCTATGAGGGCTATGCATCGGCCGGGGAAAGCTTATACGATGGCGCAGGGAACATAACCCCCGACAGATACAGGGGAATATCCTCTGTTCAGGCCGGAGAGAAGGTTGTGCTGAATATAATGGACAGCTCATACACACTGCAGGACTGGGAGCTGGTTTCATACCCCGAAAACTCCTATACGGAGATGGTCCTCAGCGGAGACAGCTGTTCCTTCATCCCAACATCCCAGGGTCTTTACACCATCAGGCTCACAGCCGTTGACGCCGCAGGTGATGTTTACAGCGAGGATAAGAGGATACACGCCCTCTCTTACTCCTATGCGAAACACAGCGGAGATTCCTTCTGCTACGGTCAATGCCACGACGGCACCCTGAACGTTGATGACTTTGGCGATGACTTCGGCAGGCAAACACTAAGAAACCTTGCGGACACCGTAGAAGCCAGTGCCCATGGGCAGGCTTATGCGGCTGTGGCGGGTTCGGACGATCCCGAGTGCTACCGCTGTCACACCACTGGTTTCTTCTTTGTGGACAGGAACGCCGATGCCCTCGATGACCACCCGAACACCTACGGCCACGATGACCTCATAGCAGACTGGTCCGAGCCGGATAATACAACACACACCCACACTAGGGGCGTCACATGCGAAGCGTGTCACGGTCCTGCATTCACCTATGAAACCGATATCGAAGGCTCCGCAGAGCTCACCCACGAGCCAGAGGTTTCTCCAGGTTCCGGCGCATGCCTCGTGTGCCACGACACGGGTAACGAAGTGCAGGGGCACTTCTTTGAATACTCCGATTCCCACGACAAAGCACACCTCGCAGAGGGTTCCGCACAAAACGACAGCTGTATAGAATGCCATACTTCCCAAGGGTTTAAGGCGGGTATCTACGGCACGGACATTGCACCGTCCGATATAGAACAGCCCAAAGGGGTAAGCTGTGACACATGCCACGATCCCCACGGCGAAAGTGATAATCCTCACCAGCTCCTTGCCTACGGCAGCACGTCTGTGGCAGGAGAAACCGTTGATGCGGGTGCATCCGCACTCTGCTACGAATGCCACAGAGCAACGGAGGAAACCCTTCCTGCTGTGGGAAACATCGTGCACAATTCCCAGGCGGAGATGTATGAGGGAACGGGTGGATACGAGTACGGCGATGATCTTGGCAACCTGCGCTCCTTCCACAAAAAGTCCGGCACAACATGTACCGACTGCCATATGAAACGCCTCGAAGGCACCACCCACGCCTCCTTCAGTGACGACTACGAAGGGAGAGCGGATTACTGCAACGATGTCTGCCACAGCATCATCGTGGATGAGATAACCGCCGATGGCTACATAGACTATGCAGGGCAGACCGATATGCTCAACTCGAAGATGGCTGAGCTTAAGGTGGCTATTAATACAGAGGCAGGCCTTTCAACAGACACCGCAGTCAAGGGTGACTATGCGGCGGAAGGTGTCGAAGGTGGAACACTTCTCTCCCTTAACAGAGCGGCTTACAACTACAACTTCATAAAGAACGACCGCAGTGGCGGTAACCACAACTTCGACTACGCTGTAAAACTCATCGAGCTGTCGCTGGCGGATCTCAAGGGGGCTGAATAATGAAGCGCATACTGATACCGCTGATTATACTTCTAAGCCTCAGTGCCCATGCAATTACCTTCAACGGGGAGTATTCCACAGGTCTGGAATTCCAAAGCGGCGATGAGAATGAAACCTCATGGGAAAACTATCTGCGCCTCGATAGCACAGAGCTTGCAGAGCCGTATCTCGATTTCAACTTCTTCGGGCGCTACGCCGTTGAGGATGACGAGGACAGAAGCGACATATACTCAGCCTATTTTCACTATAAAGGCTTCGAGGATGCAGTCTCTTTAAAGCTCGGCCGATTCCCCTATTTCGGCGAAAGCCTTCTTACCCTTGATGGATTTGAGGCTGAGATAAAGACCGAATACTACTTTGGTGCAACAATATTTGCCGGCTCACCGAAGTATTACGATACGGATAGAAGGCACATCAACGAAACCTTCCGTGACACTGGGGACAGGATGTACGGAGCAAAGCTCTTCCTGAATGGTGTTAAGGATACAAACGGTTTCATCTCCTACACAAAGGAGGAGACGGACGATAACGATGTGGTTCAGGAGCTCGCAGGGATAGGGCTTTCAAGGCACTTTTCCCTCAACAAAGGGATGCTCCTCACCGCCGGAGCGGATGCGGAATACGACACAGACAGGAACGACCTCTACCGTGCAAACTTCCGTACAGCACTGCGCAACCCTAAATTCGGCATCATATACCGCTTCAGCAGATACAACGTTGAGGAGGGTAAGGACTACGACCGTGAGCTTATCATAACAAACTTCTCCACAGGAAAAGAGGACCGCTACAGCCTCAGTCTCCGCTATAAGCTTACCCCCAACGTATCCCTCTATCAGACAACGGTACACACCCTCATCGAGTACCCCAGCGGCGAATGGATATCCGGCGATATCATCAAGCTGGGTGCAGAGGCGAACTACTATAAGAAGATAGGTGTAACCTCCACCATCGAAGGCTACAGCTACGAAAGCAAGGTCTCCGATGCAAAGGGATTCAGCTTCTCCATTAACTGGAACCTTACCAGAGAATTCCGCCTCTCATTCCAGAAAGAGATTGTTCAGCTCGAAAACTGGAAGGAGGAGGACACGGTGTACTCCCTCTACACAGAGGCGGAGTACATGTACAAGGACAATATGCGTTTCAACCTTTACGCAGAGCAGAATGGAGAGACAAGATACCTCCCCGATTCGAGGCTAGGCGTTAAGGCATCCATAGATTTCTAAAGAGAGGAACGGTGGTTTCGCTATGAAAAAAAGGACTTTACTTATACTGACAGCTTTTATTATTGCGGCGGTGGGATGCTCCAAGTTTTATTACCGCACCCCCTATCTCGCATTTAACCATGAAAAGCACGTGGACATTCTCTTCCAGCAGGAGAAGGACTGCTTCTACTGCCATAAACTCCCCGATCTTGAGAGCTTCGCTTTCCAGGGGCAGGACTTTAAGATCGACGCCGAACTTAAGATAGACGGTAAATGCCACGATTGCCATAAGGACGAAACCACAAGGGTTGCTAAAGCGCCCGGCAACTGCAAGGTATGCCATGACAACCTTAAGACAATGAAACCGGATGATCATCAGGCGGATTGGACAAAGCTCCATGCAGTTCCAGCCAAGCTTGATAAAAGCTCCTGTGAGAGCTGTCACAGCGACTGGTACTGCGAAGACTGCCACAGCAAACAAAAATCCATAGAGGATCTGCGCCACCCCAGAGCCTATAAACTAACACACTCCATGGATGCCATGATAGACCCCGGCTCCTGTGATGTATGCCACAGAACAGGCTTCTGTATCGAATGCCACAGCAGGTAACTAAGAGGTAATTATGATGAGATTTATTACATACATACTGGTAATTACAGCGGCGGTGATAATAACAGCATGCGGGGGAGGTTCCGGTGATTCCGGCTCACCCCTGAGCGAATCAAGAACCACAGCCCCCCAGCTTAACGAACCTGCAGCCCACGGCGGCGGGATAGGCTGGGAAAGCGATAACTGTATGCTCTGCCACCCGGCTGGCGACCTTAAAGATATCCACGAATACTCAAGAACTCTGGGGGATTCCTTCACAGAGATAGACGGCTACGATACCGGTGTATGCTTCTACTGCCACGGCTCCAACGGCGTTGAAGGTATCACGGCGGGAACTTACAGATGCACCCACTGTCACACGGACAGTAAGCTCACCCGTTCCGCCGATCTGTTCGATGGACATATGTTCCACGATGTTAACGGTGACGATGAATACAACAACGAAGACTGCCTTGTCTGTCACGACTTCTCCGACATGGACGGCAGGATCGAGATGGATATCGACTTCACTCAGTCCGGCTCAAAAGCTTCCAGCACAACGGAATTCTGCCTCAATTGCCATGACGGAAACGGTAATTTCGGTGTTATCCCCCCATCTCCAGAACATGGGGATGACAACATTTATAATACTTACATAGGAACGGGAGAGACCGAGGAAGAAAAACGCTACACAGCCGATGCCCACGGCTTCGGAATCAGTTCAGGGGCAGGTTTCGGCGAACTGAGGGGGACATACTCCGCAGATATGGAGATACCCTGCACAGCCTGCCATGAGGTACACACATCCCCGAACAGCCATATCCTTTCAGAGAATGGCTCTAATGCAGAGCTGACAGACGACACAGCCTCCGTAGCAGATATATCCGTGTATGAAAACAACTACACCGAGCTCTGCTCAGTCTGTCACTTTACCGAAGGGGGCGCGGAGACTGGAAACGGTCTCGTAGAGGTTGTGCATGATGGACCTTACTCCTCAAACTGTTCCGACTGTCACTATCACGGCTCGGGGGATTCAGGACTCTTCTAAATCATTTCTGCGGGGCAGGTTAACTTTTCATAAGTTATTGATAATCTGCCCCGTATTTGTCGTATTATGCCCACGTATCAATATTATTCAATTCTGGTATAATTCCTGTCAATACGTTCTTATGTTCATGCCATACGGCTGGTTGTGTAGTAATAAAGCTCTAGACACAAATGTCTACTAATACAAACCCCCATTCGTTCATAATCTTGTCTGTTACAATGGTCTATGCTGTAAAAAACTATACATATATGATTAGAGTTTATCCGTTTGATGTTAACTGACAAATGGTCTTTATCTATAGATATTGCTAATGATGTAGCAGGATAAAGGTAGAAACTTTACATATTTTACTCATGATACAAAAAGGTTGGAAGGGCTATAATCGGGAGCTCACAATATGGAAACAATGTTATAAAGAGCTCGAGGCCGAGTATTGCATTATCCGCATATAGCTATAGATATATTTTTTATTGTACACAAGGAATTTACATTGAGAAAAAACAAAAAAAAATCGAACTTTTTCGTTTGTGCGCATCTTTACAAACCCTTTCTTGTCTTATTTTTAGATTTAACATAATGAGTTCAGCTATCCCTTTGGTTTTACTTTAATTTAACCTGGTGATTGCATTATACAACGTTGTTCGTTTATGCACTTATGCTAGTTAGGCATGTAAAACTTACTGTGGCTCAAGTGTTTTATGGAACATTAATTAGCGCTTATAGGGGTATATAGAGTAGACATAGCATTGAAGTCTGGTATACTTTGTAAAATATAGCAATATGCTATGGTTTGTTACAAAATTAATTTATTTAACAGCAGTGCCAAGCATTGCTAAGTTTCACCCAATTTTGTGTCCGCCTGCTTGCTGGCGGATGCGAAGAAAGGAGGATTTATGCGCAAGTTTTTGATTGTTCTCGCGATTCCGATCCTTTCACTCATGCTCTATGCATGCGGCGGAAGTTCAGGAGGCGGAGACAACAATGTCACCGATCAGGGGACCCACAGTACGGTTGCAAACACAGAGATCATCGAGCCCGGTGAAACCTGTGCCAACGGTGGTATCCTGGTACAGACCGGTATCGACCTGAACGGTAACGGTCTGCTGGACGAGTCCGAAGTAAACGCAGAGCAGGCTGTCTGTAACGGTAATGACGGAAATGACGGAGCCGAATCCCTCATCGAAATCGTAACCGAAGAGCCCGGCGATAACTGTGAATACGGCGGACAGAAGATCACAGCCGGTATCGATTCCGACGGCAACGGTGTTCTTGATGAAAGCGAAATCACTGAGACAGAGTACATCTGTAACACAACTAATTTCGCAGATCACGCACAGGGATGCTCACAAGGGCCCTTCCACTGTCACAGCGACCTCGTGGAAAGCACCAAGTACCTTGAAAGCGTTCACGTTACCCACAGTGATCACATCACGCAGGATTCACCCAAAGAATGTCTTGCATGCCACGACCCCTTCGACGAAGGCTACCAGTTTGAAAACTTCGTAGAGGAAGGCGTTGCAGTTGTTTCATGTTCAGCATGTCACATCGACCTTCAGTCTGGTCTCCTCAAGAAAGAGCCCGATGCTTCCGGTTGCTCACCCGAGGACGAGGACGGAAACAAGCTCTGCCACACCAAGTTCGAAGGACCCTCAGCTGGGCACTTCACATATCATCCCTTTGCAGACAACATAACCGGCCTCTATGAGGACAGTGCACACGGTATGATGGAAGGACACGAAACTGGCAGATGTTCAGTATGTCACAGTGATGAAGGCTTTAGAGAGTATGCAGACGATTACAGAGGCATGGGAAGAGAAGACTTCCGTGCACAGTGGGATGCTGACTCACCTGTAGAGGTTGGCGAGAGCAGAGTTCAGTGTCGTACATGTCACGAACCTCACTCCACCGAGCTTCGTACTGATGATGTAACTCAAACTGAGACACTTTCAGACAACTCCACAGTGGAAGCAACTCTCTACTCCGCAGAGTTCCAGCTTTGTACTACTTGTCACCAGGTATTCCTCGACGCAACCTATGATGAGGACGCCAACAAGTATGACTACGCACTCAGCTCTGACTACGAGAACCAGAGAGAAAACACCTTCTACCACTACAACAAAGACTACAGAGACATCGCAGATACCCACTTCGCAGGTAACTATGCAATGCTTGACGACAACGATACTGTAACCTCCGTTGAAACACTTGACGGATACCAGATCGACGCAGCAAGCCCCTACGCCTGCCGTCAGTGTCACGATGTTCACGCCGCCAGCAAGTTCGACCATATGGTTGGATGGCACAGAGGCGGACACTCTGAGTATAAAGCAGAATCTTTCAACCACTGGGAAGGCGGCGACTCTGATGACGCAGAATGCTTCGCATGCCACTCCGGTATCGAATTCGTTAAAGAAGTTGTAGGCGGACATGCCGGCTACAATAACACTTCCGGTAACGTTGTCGGCTGTGTAGCCTGCCACGACCTTCAGGCTAGAAACGCAGACTACGATCCCGAAGTTGACGGTAGCGAACCCTTCGAGCTCGGACCCAGAAGAGAGTTCGTAGACAACCACACATTCCCCTCAGACATTACTATGACGCCTGAGCAGCTCGGCGAAGACCAGCTCTGCCTCAGCTGCCACAGCGGTAGAAATGCAGGTAATGATGTAGATACCTACATTGCTGAGAACCCTGGAACATTCAACTTCGCAAGAATCAACCCCCACTACTTTGTAGCTGGAAGTACGCTTTATGGTACACTTGCGCAGATCGGTTATCAGTACGAAGGTAAGATGTATGCATCCAAGTTTGAGCACGTTGCAACCAACGACTCCTGCGTTGAATGTCACAGCCCGCACAGTACAGACCTTGCTATAACCAAGAACTATGCTGGCGACATCGACGGAGACGGAGTTGACGCTAAGACTTGTAACGAGTGTCACACAGCAATGACCGAGAATGAGGACGCCAGAGATATCCGTATGACAGGCTCCAACCTTGACTACGACGGTGACAGCAATGTAACCGAAGGTATGTATGCAGAGGTTGAAGGTCTCAAGACGCTTCTCTACGACGAACTCATCGCTCAGGGCGTTGTTGATGTAGGCCACTATCCCTACTGGAGCAACATCACAACTGAAGCTCAGTTCAAGGCAGCATTCAACTATAAGGTAGTAAGCAACGATCCCGGTATGTATGCTCACAACTCAGCTTACGCTATCCAGCTTCTCTACGATTCAATTGAGGATCTCGGAGGAGATGTAAGCGGACTCATCAGAGATGACGAAGCCCACTTCGATGCATCATCCGAAGCTTTCCGTCACTGGGATGAGGATGGCGAGATGAGCACTTCATGCGCAAGATGCCACTCTTCCGAAGGTGCAGAGCTTTATTATGCAGATAAAGAAGCTCACTACGACCTCGAAGATGGTACTCTCATAAGCGATGAAAGCTTCAACCGCAAGGATACCATGGGTATATCCAGCCACCTCGCATGCCAGGTTTGTCACGAGCTCGATGAAGACTCCGTGATAACTCCCGACAACGCAGAGGTTGTTGAAGCAAGTGCTTACACCACATTCTACAAAGACCAGCACACAGGTGCACAGGTAACTCTTGCCGACAAGGGACTCTCCAACCTCTGTATCAACTGCCACGGTGGTAGAGACAGAAGTGCCTACGACCAGGTACTTAACAACACCCTTGACGGCAGCCTCAGAGGACCCCACTACTTCGTAGCCGCAGGCACAATGTTCAACAACGTTGCCTATGAGTTCGATGGTAAAGACTACGGTACTAACTACCACCTCGGTCTCGGCGGTTCCGATAACGGTCCCTGTATCTCCTGTCACATGACTGGTACAGAAGCAACAGACAAGCACGCATTCGGTATCGACTTCGCAACTAACGACACTTGCTCTTCATGCCACAGCGCACTCTATCCCCAGAACCAGGCTCAGTTCGACGAGGTTAAAGCTGGATACGAGAACGCCTACAAGGCACTTGAGGACATGGTTATCGCCAAGTTCGACCCCGAAATCAGCCACAGAGTTCCCGCTCCTGAAGGCGGCTGGGGCTCTACAGAGAATATGGGTGCGGTATACAACATGCTCTACCTCCATGGAGAGCCGGGTGCATTCACACACTCACCCACGTATACCAAGCGCATTATTTTCGACTCGCTTGACTGGCTCGACAACGGTGCTCTTGATGGAAACATCGACCTCACAGGCTACGCTCAGGCAGCTGCCTGGATGGGTGCTGGTGATGCTTCCTCAGTATCAAGACCCTAGTAAGACCTAAACCCTATTAAATCAGAGGCGGCTCCTTCGGGGGCCGCCTTTTTTATACCTGGCGTGTTAACCTGGGAAATTCATCATCCTATTTAATCTATGGAATTTACCATCCATGGAAATTCCATTGTTGTTCGAGCGGGGAAACCCCGCTCTCTCGCACTTCCGGCTACGTGAATTGAGCAAAGCCCAATTCAACTACGCCTTCAGGGCTTCCATCCTTGGAAGCCGTTTTGTATCAAGCACTCTATTCATCCTAAGGATGGGTTTTTAAGGGGATCATAAGGGGAAAGTTTTCCCTAAAAATTTCCCCTTAGTCTTTATTATATTTATGGAATTTACCATCCATGGAAATTCCATTGTTGTTCGGGCAAGGAGACCTTGCCCTCTCGCACTTCCGGCTTCGTCAGACCAGCAAAGCTGTGCTTCCTTTCGCCTTCAGAGCCAACATCCATGTTGGCTTATTATATATCAACCTTCATCGTCAAGATGGAATCAAGTTGGCTATAACGTTTACACTTAAGACATAACAACGTGAGACGTGGAGAGGTTTTCCAGTTAGATGGCTACTAGTAGCCCACAACCAGTTTTGTCATAAACGCTCTTAATCTTCCCCGAATGTTTTACAGCCGAATGAGCTCTTTTGGAACCGCCCGGAAGTTTTGGCCGCACGTGACAGACGAAGTAATCCTAAATATTGAATACTTTCACGTATGATATGCGATTACACTCCTCAGCATCAGCAAAACTTCAGGTGGAAAAGGAGTGAAATGAGGGCACCGCCATCAATTACGAATTTATGAATATAAATGAGTAACAATGGGGGCTGGAAAACCCTGAGGGAATAGTTTTGCATACTTTTGCGACAAAAGTATGGCGTGCTATAGCACGAAATACATAAATTAGTGACTTATTTCTAATTTAAGTATGAAAGCAAAAGATCGCAGGGAACTTTTTAGGGAACAAAGTTCCCCGCACCCCTCAAAAACCCATTTTGAAGATAATAATTAAGGCTGATATATAATCAGCCAACATGGATGTTGGCTCTGGAGGCGAAGCTGAATTGGGCTCTGCTCAATTCACGTAGCTGGAAGTAAGCGGAGCGAAAGCTTTGCCAAGCGAAGCGGCAGGGAAATTCTCAGGATGATGAATTTCCCAGATATTAATAGTAACTTTCCTTCTTACTTACGCGAGCGAGCTTTCATCCATGAAAGCTTTCGCTAATCATACAATCATGGTTGATATGCAACAGGCTTCCAAGAATGGAAGCCCTGAAGGCGAAACTAAATTGAATTGTATTCAATTTATGTAGCCGGAAGTGCGAGAGGGCAGGGTTCCCCTGCACGAACAACAATGGAATTTCCATGGATGGAAAATTCCATAGATTAAATTGGAACCGCCCGGAAGTTTTGGCCGCACGTGACAGACGAGGTAATCCTAAATATTGAATACTTTCACGTATGATATGCGATTACACTCCTCAGCATCAGCAAAACTTCAGGTGGAAAAGGAGCGAAATGAGTGCACCGCCATCAGCAGGTGATTTATTAACATAAATCATCTGCCAAGGCGGCTGGAAAACCATGAGGGAATAGTTTTGCATACTTTTTTAAAAAGTATGTGGCGCATAAGCGCAAAACAAATAAGTTAGTCACTAATTAATATGTCTTGCTCTTATGCGCCAAAAGTAAGTCGTGCTTTAGCACGAAACACAAAAATCAATGACTTATCTCCCCCAGCCTCATGAGCCATGAACGGTAAACCTCGATTGGCACACGAGATTCCCAGAGTCCGGCAACCATGGCGGAGATTATAAAAACCGTTACCATAGCTATTATCAAAAGCCCCACATGCCGGTAAGAGACATCCTTCGGTACCATTTTCAGGCATCTTTCGTTATCCCTGACTCGAAGGCAGTCGTGGCATCCTATACAGTCGGGATGGAGCACGGTGCTCTTTTCATGGACAGAGATCCCGCCAGGGCAGACAGCGGTGCATTTACGGCAGTTTGTACAGCTCATCTCGTCCCTTACGATTCGCATGGGAGATATGATTCCGGGGATTGCCATAAGCGCACCGTAGGGGCACAGGAATCTGCACCAGAAGTTGCGGACAATCAGTGTGAGGAATGCCAGCACGAGTATGACCACGCCCGTAGTAACAGATGGATTGGTGAAGAAATGGAGCATTTTTGCATCCGCTACAATGTTGTACGGGGATGATAGGAACGCATCTATGCTTCTGGCCGACATACTGCTTATGACAAACAAGAAATATCCGAGGATGAGATACTTTATAGATGATAGAGGGATAGATATCCATTTCGTCAATCTGCGGCTCATTCCGGCAGAGCTTACGCATTCGCTTAGCAGGCCTATGGGGCATATATACCCGCAGAAGCCCCTGCGAAAAACGAAGCTGACTGCGAGGAAGGTTATCAGCAGTGTCAGCCCAGCAGGATGGATAAAGTCATAACTACCTGTTGTTACGAGTTGTTTAAGCCCCATGAATGCGCTTATTGGGAGATAGGCCTCAACTCCTCCCGGTTTTGTAACATCCAGCTCACCGAGCTTAAGGTTGTTTAGATAAAAAGCAAAACGCACTCCCGCATATACTGAAACCAGTGCAAAGAGAAGTTGAATTAATCTTCTGTCCCAGCTTGTTCTGAACATTCCAATCTCCGAAATTTTCAAAGAATCGTACCCCCTGGCTTGGTATAAATAATTGATCCCGATCAATTCGGGCAATTTATGTTAAGTAATTTATGCTTAAAAATATTGGAGAAGGTGTTATATTCGGTAATTATGATTGAAGATAAGAATGATTTTAAACCTATATCCGGCATTGAGGGTAACTGCTGGAAAACCGTTAAAACCGACAAGCTTATACCATTGATTGACGGTGAAGAATACTACCGTGCCGTGGCGGAGCTTGTGCTGAGTGCCAAGCGAACCGTGTTCATTGCCGCATGGGATATAGACAGCCGTATCCGCCTAATACGGGGAGGGGATAAAGAGGTAACCCTTGAGCAGGTGTTGACCGAGGCTGTGATGAAGAATCCCGATCTTGAGATATTCATACTTTCATGGGATTTTGCAGTCCTTTATGCCCTTGAGCGAGAGAAGCTTCCGACCTTTAAGTGGAGGTTCGGGACACCTGAGCAGATCCATTTCGAGCTTGATAACACCCACCCCATAGGTGCTTCGCATCACCAGAAGATGGTAATCGCAGATGATGCCGTGGCGATTAACGGTGGTATGGATATCTCAAACGTCCGCTGGGACACAAGGGAGCATCTCCCCGAAAACCCGCTTAGAAGCGACCCTATGGACAAAAAATACCCCCCATATCACGATACGATGCTCTGTGTGGATTCCGATGCGGCGGAGGCGATGGGGGAGCTGTTTCGTCAACGCTGGCGTGACGCCGTGGGTGGAGAGCTCCCCAGGGCGGATAAACCAACGGAGTACAGACCGAAGAACGGTAAAGCACTTGTAGAGAATGTGGATATCTCTATCTGCCGTACGTTTCCCCAGTTTAGAGGAAGGGAAGAGGTTCGGGAGATTGAGCGGGTCTACATAGAGATGATAGAACGTGCTGAAAAGTGGATATACATTGAGAACCAATACTTTACATCCTATTCTGTCTTTGAGGCTCTCCAGAAAAGGCTGGAGGGGGAGAATCCCCCCGAAGTTGTGATGCTCCTTCCAAGAAACAGCCCCGGCTGGCTGGAGGAAGCCACTATGGTCAATATCCGTTCGGTCCTGCTCAGGCGGCTTGTTGAGTCGGATAAGCGGAAGAAACTACACATATACCGCCCGCATATAGGTGTTGGGGACGGAGGATTCCAGGAGATCCATTCCAAAACGATCATCGTGGACAGGGACTACCTCTTCCTCGGCTCAGCAAATACCAGCAACCGGAGTATGGGCTTCGATACAGAATGCAATCTCCTGCTTGAAAGTAACGGTGAGGAGAGGATCAGCAAAGGTATTGAGGATATGATGACCGATCTCATTGCAGAGCATCTATCCACGGAACAGAAGAAGGTTATCGAGCTTCTGAACGAAACCGGATCCCTTGCAGAGACTGTTCAGCAGCTGAGGGGTTACGGAAAAACAATGGTTCCCCTTGAGTTGAAGGATGTGAGAACCTTTGAGAGGCTCATTCCGGACGGCAGACTTCTTGATCCTGAAAAACCCAGCCCCCTAGATATAGCGGCGGATAGCATCGAGGAGACGGAGGAGAAGAAGAGTTTCGTCAAGGTGCGTTTGGCGGGTGTTGCTGTATTCTGCATCGCCATGGTACTTCTGTGGAAGTTTTCACCGCTGGCTGAAATTACTGATAAGGAAACGCTTACTACTGCGCTCTCCAGCATTGAAAACAATGTTTATGCCCCATGGATTATGATTGCATCGTATGTTGTGCTGGGCTTTTTTGTGGCTCCTGTAACTCTCCTCATAGGTGTTACAGCCGCAGTATTCTCACCGGTTACTGCCTTTTTCGTATCCCTTGCGGGAACAACCCTGAGCTCAGCGGCACTCTATGGTGTAGGGCGTGCCATAGGGGGTGAGGCGCTGATAAACCTTCTCGGCAAGAGGGGTGAGAAGTTCCGCAAGACCATGGAGAACAGGGGGATCTTGACCGTTGCAATCCTGCGTATTGTGCCAGTGGCACCGTTTACGGTTATCAATGCAGTCGCCGGAGCATTCAGGATCGGCTTCAAGGATTTTGTTATCGGAACCTTTATAGGTATATCACCGGGGATATTCGCCATAACCGTTTTGACCGAGAGCATTAAGCGATCCCTTATTCAGCCTGATCCAATGAATATTGCATTATTTGCCCTATTCCTCGCTTTCTTTGTTCTGCTTGGATGGTATGTGAGAAAGACCATACTGAAGAGGAGGCGGAGCTGAATGCGGCTGGTCACCTATAATGTCCACGGCTGGGTTGGTAGAGACGGCAGTAAGAACCCTGAGCGTGTGCTGGGTGTTTTGAGGGATCTGAGTCCGGACTGCGCCGCACTGCAGGAGGTTGTCTTGGATGCTGTACCCGGTGGTGCAGATGCAAAGGCCTTTATTGAGGATTCTACTGGTATGTATGCCTTCTTCGGTCAGACGATGCTTCGGGAGGATTCCGGTTACGGCAATGTCTTTCTGAGTAAAAGGAAGCCGCTTAAGGTATCGACCCATAATATATCATGCTCCCTCAAAGGCTGCGAGCCGAGGGGGCTTATTATCGCAGAGATGGAGTGCTCGGGGAGAGTTCTTACGATCTTCGCCACCCATTTCGGCCTCAAAAACCGTGAACGGCTCCAGCAGGCGGAGGAGATAGCCGCCATAGCCAGCAGAACAAGGGAGCCGATGGCGCTGATGTGCGACTGCAACGAATGGAGAAAGGGAAGGGCATCCAGAGTGCTCGATGAGGCCTTTAACGGCTGTTGCCGCATAAGGAGTTTCCCCGCACGCTTCCCCCTTTTTGCTCTGGACAGTATAAGGGTCAAAGGTGTTGAGGCAGAGCATTTTATTAGCAGGGAAGGGGGAGCGAAGACAGCTTCTGACCATCTTCCCCTCTGCGCAGAACTGAGTATTTGAAACAGACTTCTTGAGGATTTTCTCAGGATATAGTAAACATCTAAGTATAATAGTTATCTTTGAGGTGACAGATGTCTGTTTCAAGGTTTATTGTATTTCTTGCCCTTCTCCAGCTTTCTGCCGTATGCGCCTTTGCCGGTGTTACTGTGGATGCCGACGGTCCCGATGATTATCATGATGCCTATTCCATAGCCGTTGAGGCTTATTCAAAGAATCAGATCCTAGCTTCCGATAAGGCTGTTCAGGTATTTTACGAGCCTGAATATGAGATCTCTTCCGTTGATGTCACCTTTACCCTGACCAACGCCGCCTTTCTCCTTGAAGACGATGCGGGGAACAGGGGTGATTTCTACTGTCTGGCTGAATGGGTGGATTCGAACTCCAACGGTTTTGTGGATGCCGGAGAGTACGGTGCGGACAGCGCAGGAAACGGTGACGGCATTATGGATGCTGGCGAGCAGAGAAAGGGGTATGAGATGACCCTCTCCAGTGGGATCCTAAGCATCTCCGGTCATGACTTCAAGAATGTACATTCGAGTATTGACGGCTATGTATTTCTGCGTGAGGTGGACGGCAACTCAACGGCATGCGACGGCAATGTAGCAGACACTGTGGCGCCAGGAATAAGGATGCTCCTTTTTCCGGGCCTTGAATCGAACCAGCACCTCAGTATAAAATCAACATCAGACTATGCTGTTACCACCGTTACAGACTCCGCTACCCTCGCCATGTTCAGCAAATATTATGAATTCAGCGTCTCGACTCCCCTTGATGCGAAAGCGGATGTGGAGGAGGATGTCCTCAAGTTCACCGGCGGTGCAGTGCAGGATCAGCTTGTTGTTGACTATACGCTTGGGAGCAATTTCATACTTTCACCCACTGGTGCCGTTATAAACAGCTTTGCATACAGCATTTGCGGCAGGAACTTTTCTGCCATTGAGTCGGTGGACGATGCCGATGAAACCGGAGGAGGCGTTCAGGAGCTTTCATACAATAGCGGTAGCGGATGCTGGGAATATACCGATGAAAACAAGGACGGCTCCATCACCTTCAATTTCAACGTAACTGGTGAGGATGTTATCCGGGCGAACCTTTTCAGCCTTAACGTCTTTGGCAACCCTGCAGAAGATTATGAAGGGAGATACTACGCCGAAGAGATCGAAGCTGGTGAGTGGAGGAGTAACGGTGCTGTTCTTATAGCCCCCTACATGTTCAATACCTCCTCCAACTGGGTGCGCATATCGAACGAATCACCCGATAGGAGTGCACAACTATACCTCGACCTCTTCGACGAGAGCGGTAATAACTACGTTTACGATTTTCAGGTAGCGGGCTTCGAATCGATACCACCGTCAACCTCTGTTGTTATAAAGGCGGATGACATTATCGCCGGAGCGGAGCAGGCCTTCCCTTCATTTGTATTAAATTCAAAGCGTTTTACATCAGTCTTCTACGCCACAAGGGATAAGGACGATGTCCACGGTATCAGTGTTCAGGCGATTCCCGGCGGTGTGGACAGGGTTATGCCCCTGCTGGACGACAATACATGGAGCCAATAACAGGAAAAGGTTTGTGGAAGGGAGGGGCAGTAAGAACACTCCTAATCAAGGCTAGTGTGTATGTGCGGGGAAGGTCCTGTTGAATTACGGCAGGATTAGCTATGTTTGCAGAGTTCTTTTGTTTTTCAGCTGAGGGTGATACTCTTCAGGGGTGTGTAGCAGACCCCTTTATCATTCATATCGCTTCTGTACAGGGTTAGGGAGGGGAGTGTGAATGATGATGGCTCAAAACCTTCGGTAATTCTTTGCAGCTCATCCATAAAGCCCTTTCGGGCATCTATGCTTCGCACTCTGGCAAGTGTGGCGTGGGGAACAAAGGGCTTTTTATCCGGTGAGAATCCCTCGGTGTGGAGCAGCTTTCCCAGTCTTTCCCTGTATTCTGATAACCGCTCTGATTCACCCTCAACAAAGACCACAGAGGGCTTCTTCTGTTTGGTGAACCACGACACTCCGCTAAGGTTTACTGCGAAGCTCTCAGGCTCAGCCCCCTCCATGCACGCTCCGGCGATGAGTGCTTCGTCTTCGTCTATCTCACCCAGAAAGAATAGAGTGATATGGATATTCTCTCCCCTGACAGGTGATATGCGTCCATAGCGTTTTAGCCCCTTAACATCGGGGAAAGTCTTAACGGTTTCCTCGGGAATGTCCGCAGCGATGAATGCTCTCATCGGTTTTTGAGGTACTCCTTCAGCCTTCTTATACCCTCTGCCATGTGGTCGATGTTGCGGGTGTAGGCGAAGCGTATGTATTTATTTGTCTCGTTGGAGCCGAAATCCACCCCGGGGGTGACAGCGACGCCTGTTTCCTCCAGCAGTTCCATGCAGAAGGCGTAGCTGTCGTTGGAATATTCGGATATGTCCGCCCATATATAGAAGGCTCCCTGTGGCTTCGCATCGATGGGGAACATTTCCTTAAGCTCCCCGTAGAGGTAGTCCCTCCTGCGGCGGTACTCCTCCTTGTAGTCTCTTAGAAAGATCTCGTCGAAGGCTCCCATGGCGCCCAGTTGACTCAGCACTGGTGCGGAGATAAAGAGGTTTTGCATGACTATCTCCGCCCTGCGAACGAGTCTTTCGGGCATTATCATCCATCCGAGACGAATCCCGGGCATGCAGAAGTATTTACTGAACCCGTTTATTACAATGGCCTCATCGCTCAGCTCAAGGGCTGTGTGCTCCGGTTCGTCCTCGTATACCAGCCCGTGGTATATCTCGTCGGAAATAAAGGCTATACCATTCTCATCGCAGTATTTTGTAAGCTCCTTCAGGTTTTCGCCGGTGTATATGTTACCTGTGGGGTTTGCGGGTGATGAGATCTGTACAGCCTTGATGTTCTCCTTTTCCTTGAGCATATCTACCGTGAGCTGGTAGTTTGTCGAGCTGTCCACGGGTATCATCACCGGCTCTATGTCCATGATATTCGAGAAATTTTTGTAACAGGGATAGGATGGATCGGTGAAGGCGAGGCGGTCACCGCTGTTCATCAGTATGGAATAGGCGATAAGGAATGCGCCGGAGGTTCCCACGGTGAGCAGAATCCTGTCGGGGGACACATCAACTCCGTACCGGTTTTTGTAGAAGCCTGCGATCTTCTCCCGAAGTGGGCGAATGCCGAGGCTCTCAGTATATGGGAATGAGCGTTTTTCAATCGCCTCATGCAGTGCGTCAAATACCTTTTCCGAAGGGCTTATGTCGGGCTGGCCCACTTCAAAGTGGATCGCATCCTCAATCTCACCCGCTTTGCGGACGATGTCCATAACGATGAATGGTGTAACATTTTCCAGTCTATCCATAGTTTTACCTCTTTAATAAAGGGTTTTAGTATCGCAGATCTCCCCCCTGATTTCAATAACTGTGTTCAGGTGTAAAAGCTGTGTAAACCATATTTCAAAAAGGTGAGTGATACATTTTAATCAGGAGGTGCCAACGAAGGTCGATGAGAATACCGAACTGGTGACCTCAAACTTGGATATCAGAACAGCGGCTTGCAGGATTGCTGATATGGTCGCCCCCGCAATAAGCCACAGTGGGATGAAGCTCAGCGCAATCTGCCGTCGTGTGCATGGATCAAAGTGTCAGGAGTGCCCCTTTTGAGTAAACCACAAGGAATCGGCGAAGGGAAACAAACTCCGCACCTTCGGCTTTCCAGCTGGAAAAACCACTGTCCATGGAGTGGAGAACGAGTTTCCCCAGGTTCTTCTCATCCTCCTTTCCAATGCGAGGGATGTCATTGTGGAGTTCGTCCTGGATGATAAAGATGGTGGATATGAGGGTAGGATTGATATATGCTTTGAATTGTACAGTAAATGCGTTGGTATAACTGGCGGAGATTCTTCCTGATATCTTCGATAATGAGTTTACGACCAAGGCCCACAATGAAGGCTCGTGGATCGGGCTCAACATAGCAAAGAGAACCATAGAAGCCTCCAACACTCCATGGAGAGCATCCTTGACCCTTTGCATACCAGGCCAGAGAACAGCGGCTACTGTGCAAAAAAACAATGAAAAGGTTTGACTATATGTCTGATTTTAAGAATATCCATGAAAGTCTTCTTGAAAACCTCTATGACGGCGTATACTACGTGGACATGGATATGAGGATAACCTACTGGAACAGAGCTGCTGAAAGGATTACCGGATACAGGCGTGATGAGGTTCTGGGCAAGAGGTGCTCCGATAACATACTTCGCCATATCGACTGCCGAGGTGTGGAGCTGTGTGTTGAGGGCTGCCCTCTCGGAGAGACCCTTAAGGACGGAGAAACAAGAGAGGCAAACGTAAGCCTGCACCATAAGGCTGGGTATCGTCTCCCCGTGGCGGTGCGTATCTCCCCTATGCTTGATGAAGCAGGGAATATAGCCGGTGCTGTTGAGATATTTACGGACAGTTCCAGACAGATGGATCTCCTCCTTGAGGTGGAGAAGCTGAGGGATGAGAATGTTCGTGATCCCCTCACGGGTGTCGGTAACAGGAGATACGCTGATATAATCCTCAACTCAAAGAGGGATGAATACCTGCGCAGTTCGGTTCCCTTCGGTGTGCTTTTCATAGACATAGATCATTTCAAAAGTGTGAACGATACATGGGGGCATGATACAGGCGACTGTGTCCTTGAAATTGTGAGCAGCTCCATGAGCTACGCCCTGCGGGAGATGGATGTACTATGCCGCTGGGGGGGCGAGGAGTTTATTGCGATTATCCCAAATGCGGACGATTCCGTCCTTGGAAACGTTGCAGAGAGGCTCCGTTTCTCTGTGGAGAAGAGCTGGCTCGACATGCCAGATGACTCTTTACTTTTTGTTACCGTATCCATTGGGGGAACTATCTACAGGAAGGGTGAGGAGCTCTCTGATACCCTTAAAAGAGCGGATGATGCTATGTATTCCGCCAAGGATAGTGGACGCAACTGCATAAAGATCATCTAGGTGCTTAATGCCGTAACAATACCATAGAGCTTCCGGGTGTATAACATCCCTGCAGCAAGGGGGTGAATATGCTTGAAACAGTTGCGGTTATTCTGGGCCTTATACACACAGCGGCTATGCTGGTTTTCGTACCCATATGGAATATCCTTTCCAGACTAAACAAGAATATCAGCGGCATAGGCGATGCCCTCGGTGAACTAAGGCTACATATCTCCGAGAAATACTCCACCAAGGATGATTACTACCGCCTTGAAAGGCACCATGAGGAATGCGTTCGAAGGATCCATGAAAGGCTGGACGCCAAGGACAGCCTGTGCCTCGCCTGCCAGAACTACAAACCCAGATAGGTCTATTTGTAGAAACGCCAGTCCTTGCCGAGGATGAGCCTGGCTCCCCTGCGGAAGGTGAGGTAGGACCATGCCCACTGGGATACCACGGCGAAGCGGTTTCTGAATCCTGCCAGATAGTATATGTGAACCAGAAGCCAGGCGGCCCATGCGCTGAATCCGGTGAGCTTGATTCTGCCCATCTCCGTTATGGCACGGCTCCTTCCTATGGTGGCCATCTGCCCCTTATCCTTATAGACGAAGTTCCTTCGTTTCTTACCGTCGAGTTCGCTTATAATCAGCTCACCGAGATAGTTCCCCTGTTGCATGGCAACGGGTGCTATGCCGGGGAGAGGTTTTGCGTTCTCGCCGATGCAGGAGGCCATATCCCCGGCGGCGAATATGTTCGTATGCCCCGGTATGCTCAGATCCGGGTTAACCTTCACCTTGCACGCCCTATCCACCTCAAGCCCCGCATTTCTGCCAAGCTCGCTCCCTGAAACGCCAGCCGCCCAGAGGACCGTTGCGCATTCGATACGCTCATTACCTACGCTGACTCCCTCCTCATCGATGCAGGTAACCATGCTCTTCGTCCATACCTGAACACCCAGCTCCTCCATGGCCCGAACGGCCCATGATGTAAGCTTCGGGCTGAAAGAGGGGAGTATGCCGTCACCCCCCTCCAATAGTATGACCCTTGTGAGCTTCGCATCGATATTACGGAAGTCTCTGGCGAGTGTGTAGCGGCTCATCTCGCCGATGGCTCCGGCAAGCTCAACACCCGTTGGACCTCCGCCTACCACAACAAAGGTGAGCAGTCTGCGCTGTTTATCCCTGTCGTCGGTCTTCTCCGCCTCCTCAAATGCGCTGAGCACTCTTCGGCGTATCTCCGTGGCTTGCTCAAGGGTCTTTAGTCCGGGTGCGTTCTTCTCCCATTCGTCATTGCCGAAATACGAATGCCTCGCACCGCAGGCGAGGATAAGGTAATCGAAGTAGTATGCGCTCCCCTTTGTCTCCACCTTCGAGTTCTCTCTATCTATACCAGTAACCTCGTCCTGAATTACCTGTATGTTTCTATGTTCTGCCAGAATACTGCGTATGGGTACAGCTATCTCAGCAGGACTCAGCCCTGCCATGGCAACCTGGTAAAGGAGGGGCTGGAAGAGGTGATGATTCTTTTTGTCTATGAGAGTAACCTCAACATCATTTCTGCCGCCAAGTATTTTGGCCGCATTAAGCCCCACAAAACCGCCGCCGACTATAACCACTTTCTTCACGCTTTTTTCTGACATAATAAGACTCCATATATCCTAATTATCTCACCGATAATCGGATAATATCATTTTGCAGTCAAGTTTTTTCTCCGGATGGTACAATAGGGTATGGACAGATACAGAAGGCTTAGAGAGACAGCACTGGTGCTATTCAGGAAATGTCGTGAGAGCGAATGCCTTAGCATGGGTATGCGCAGTTATGCGGACCTCGCCGATGAGCTTAAACCGGCAGGAGGGGAGGGGAAGCCGGACTGTAGGAAGGGGTGTTCCCACTGTTGCGTTGTCCATGTCACAGTTCTTGTCCCGGAGGCTTACTCCCTCGCTTCATGGGCCCATGAAAACTGCGGTAGAGATTTTTATGAAAAGCTCAAGGAGCAGGCGGCGAGGCTTCGCTGGGTGGAGGAAGAGGACAGGCCCCTTATGTACACACCCTGCATTTTCCTTGGAGAGGAGGGTGAGTGTACCGTTCATCCCATAAGGCCTCTGCTCTGCCGTGGTGTCACCTCATTGAGCGAGAAGATGTGCAGGGACGCCATAGCGATGTCCGCCCTTGGTGAGCCTATCTCAGTAGTGATGGATCTGGTTCAGAGGGAGCACTACGACAAGGCTTTCAAGTCCGCAGCCGAAGGGATAGAAAAAGCTGGCGGTGATGCCAGGGGCTATGAGCTTACCTGGGCCGTCCTTAAGGCATATGAAGCAATCCTTTCAGAAAAAGAGGACAACACTCCCGCCTAGAAGCAGGGATGCGGTGAATACGCCCAGAACCCTGAGCCCCATCTCCTTACCCCCTATGAAAAGAACGAGAAGACCCTTCACAAGCGTATTGGTAGCCGCCGCTATCATGATTGCGAATGTGGCTGTTCTGTGGTCAATGGATTCTATGGACATCTTGGCCACCGAAAGGGTTATGGCGTCTACATCTGTCAGCCCTGAAAGGAAGGAGAGGATATAAAGACCCGTTTCACCAAACCATTGTGTACTCGCCTCGGAGAGCAGCATTATAAGGGCAAGCAGGGCGGCGAACTGAAGTGCGGGTGCTATCTGAAAAGGGTTGTGAAGGGGGATGTCCTCATCCTCCGCCTTCTTCGACCTTGTACCCGAAAAGGCGAAAAGGAGCATACCTGCATATATCCCTACACCGGTAACCACCAGTGCGGGTACAACCTTGGGCAGAAGGGCTGTGTTAACCACCGAAACCTCAATGATCATCCTTGGGAACATCGTTCCGCAGGCTATGAGTACCCCTGCGGCTAAGACATTCTTCAGATTGTACTTTCTCCCGAGTCTGGCAAAGCTCAGTGTTAATGCTGTGGAGGAGACGAAGCCTCCCAGAAGTCCGGTTATGAGAAAACCCTTCCCGGGACCGGCAATGCGAACAGCGAAATATCCCGCAAAGGATATGCCCGTTATCAGGACAACAAGGAGCCACAGCTCATATGGATTGAGGGCGTTCCATGGTCCGTAGCCTTCGTTCGGCAGAACGGGGAGCAGAACAACGGATATGAGAAGCATCTTCATGGCGGCGTGTATCTCCGCCGCTTCGATCTTTTTCACTATGTCGTAGAGGTAGGGTTTAACACTCAGCAGGACCATAGTCAGCACTGCAAAGGCGGATGCCTCGGTGGTGTAGCCCATGGGGGGCAGGATGCCGAGGGTGAAGGTTACAATGGCGGCCATGGAGGTTGTAAGCCCTATTTCGCTGTCATGGCCGCACTCCTTGAAGTGGGCAGCTATGATAAGGATTATGAAGGCTGAAAGACCCAGTCCGGGTATAAGCGGGCTGTTGTGTATCTCGCCCAGAAAGCCCGTCAACCCGCCGAACAGACCTATAAGACCAAAGGTGCGGATCCCCAGAATCGGATAATGCTCGTGTTCGCTTATCTCCTTCCATCCACGTTCCAAACCTATCAGCAGACCGAGGGAGAAGGAGAGGAGCACAGGAAAGAAATCTATGATGGCTCACCCCCTGCGAAGTGTTGTCTTATTGTTAGGATAGTGTCAAGAAACGGTTAAGACAACAGAAAACAGCGGTGGTGACTGAGGTTAGCTTGTATTTGACGGGATTATTTCTGTGAAATCAGCCTGCTGCCGGCTCCACCATGCCGAAGCCCTGCACGGTTCTCACACCCACGCCCATATCCATAAGAACAGAGAGGTCCTTCGGATCCCCCTTGATGGTGAATGTTCCGCTCAGCCCCGTTATCATCATGAGGGGTTTGCCCGTCTCCTTCCGGAAGGAGCCGAGGGTATGCTTAACAACGGACTTCTTCACTTTCAGGGGGGCAAGTTCAAAGGGGCGGGAGGGTTCAACGCCGCTATATGAGGCAAGTCTGTGGGCACAGCTGTTCCCGAAGGCTTCGGAGTATTCGCTGAGGGATACCTTATTGAAGAAGTCTATATCTTCGATATCGGGTATGAGCGGTTTTGAGCCAGTTTCAGATTCCAGAACAACGGGGCTGTGGGTCTGGATAGTGATAACATCGTCCTGAATCTGAAGGTCACGGCGGACAATGCTTATGTCACGTACTATGAGCTCAAGCCTTTCTCCGTTCACCGTCATGCCGGTATCGGTGGAGAATGGGAAGCGTTCCATGGTGCGGAAGCCGTCGTAGAGGTGTATAAGAAATTCATGGTCGGGGCTTGATATGTAAAGACTCACAGGCTTTTCATCCACCATATAGACACATTCGTGGATGATGAACTGGTCGTCTATCTTTATGTCGCATTCGGTGCGTCTGTTTTTGGGGAAGGCGACATTGAATGTGTAATAACGGTACTGGGGGGAATCGCCTTCAGGGAAATATCTGTTGTATGTACTTAATGAGCTGGCACGCAGGGCGGCCTTAATCATGGCTCCGAAACGGTGGCGGTAGATAACCGGAAGAGCCCGAATTCCTAAATCCACGCGGATAAGCATCTGTTCACCTCAACAATACAAGATTACCCCTTTTTTTAACCGGGGTCAATCTCTGGTGAACAAATACTATATTAATGGGTAGTCAAATATAATGAGATTCCTTATCAGTGTGTGATAGAGGTAGTATCCTGGTTGTTAACTAATCATCCGTTTTGAATCTGGAGACAAGGCTTGTGAGCTCCTCGGCATCCTTTGCGAGGCTGTCAGAGGATTTGGCAACCTCCTGTATGGATAAGTTTGATTCATCTGATGAGTCAGCCATTTCCCGGATATTACTGTTTATATCTCCGATGGCCGTAACTTCCTGGTTTACGGCAGCCGAGACGTTCGTTGCCGCCTCAAGTATTCTGTTTCCTGCATCCACAATCTTATCCAGAACAACGAGGGAATCCTCACCCAGGTCCGCTCCTCTGCCCACTTCTTTGCTAACCTTTTCCATGGAGCTTGTGGCATGGGTTGTTTCATTCTGCAGTGTGCTTATGATCCCTGTAATCTCCTGTGTTGCAGTGGATGTTTTCTCCGCCAGCTTTCTCACCTCATCGGCGACTACGGCAAAGCCTCGTCCGGCTTCACCCGCTCTAGCGGCTTCGATGGCGGCGTTGAGTGCGAGGAGGTTTGTCTGGTCTGCGATATCGTTAATAACATCAAGAATATCGCCTATCTTATCCGTGGAGCTGTTCAGCTCGCTGATTATGCGGGAGAGGGAGCCCACCTCATCCTGTATGGAGTTCATACCATCTATGGTTTTGCGGATTATCTCCCCACCTTCCCGTGTGTTCTCAGAGGCGTTTTTGGCTAGGTTCCTCGTTTCGTCCACCGATGAGCTGATACTCTCCGATGTTCTGGAAAGCTCCTCAAGGGCGGCGGCTATGGACTGGGTTTGCGCATTAGTGTTGTTGAAGACGGTGGAGAGTTCCTCTGTTGCAGCGGAGATCTCCTGGGATGATGAGCTGACGTTCAGTGCGTTATGCTTAACCTCAATGACGAGGTGGTTTATCTTGTCTACGAATTTGTTGAAGGAGAAGGCAAGGTCTGATATCTCATCGTTGCGCTTTACCTGAAGACGGTTTCTCAGATCTCCTCCACCCTCTGCGATGTCCTCTATCATATTTTTGAGACGTATGATCGGCTTTGTTATGCGCATGGAGACGTAAAGGGCTATGAGGGCGAAGATTCCCACAAGGAGAACCCCTGTTAAGGCGTATGTTAAGGTGACCCTGTTGATGACCGACTTTATCTCAGAGGACTCTATGAGGCCGATGAACTTCCAGCCCAGTTCGGGTGATGTGTATATGTTTGCTTCATACTCTTTGTCACCCAGGCTGACTCTGTAATGCCCGTTTGAGGAGCTGCTCAGGGTGTTGTATCCTTCACCCTCAAGTTCTGTGAGTTTCTTGAAGTTGTTAGAGGCTTCGGAAGGGTCGGCAAGGACTGTACCATCATCCTGAACGAGCATAAGGTATCCGGTTTTACCGATAGTTATGCTTTTTATCATATCTGTAAGTCCTTTAAGGCTTACATCCATGCCCTGTACTCCGATGAAGTTTCCTCTGCTGTCCTTAATGTTTGTGACAGTGCTCACGATAACGACATCATCGGCTGCGAAGTAGTAGGCGGGTGTGCGAGTGGTTCCGCCGGCATTTACAGCCGCTTTGTAGAAGGGTCTCTTTCTGGGGTCGTACTTCGCTCCCGTTGTTCCTTCGGGCCATTGGATGTAGCCGCCGTGTTTTGTGGCCATGTATACGTAGGCGAGATCCTTATGTGTGGAGGCGAAGCGTTCATAAACATCGTAGATATCTTCTTCTATTCCTCCGTTGGAGGAGGGGGTCATCTTGTTCTCTGTATTAGTGTCGTAGTAGGTAGTTATGGAATCATCCGCCTGTTTGACTATGGGGTGCTTCGCCATGTATTCAACGTTTTCACGCACCCCTTTGAAATGGATCTCAATGGAGTTTTCTATCTGACGTATCTCCCGCTTTGTGGAGTTAGTGAAATTTTCGTAGGTATCTTTGCGGATTTTATTGATAGATAATAATGAAAGTATCAAAACAGGAATGAGGATAGCACCTAGGAGTGAGATTATAACCCTCATCTTGATTGTGAATCGCATTCCCATATTAGCCCCCGGAAGTTTGAGTGTGATATATTATATTTGCATTGATTATTGAGTTTAAATGTCAAGAAAGTGTGAGTCAATCTTTAAATAAGTATGCAGTTATGGTGAAGCCGGGGTTAACCCTTATTGTAGAAGATAATCAGTATCTATGAGTATATGAGGGTATTATACATATAAATATCTAATGTAGCGTAAGTGATTCTGTAAATTAGATGCTGTTTTCCATAAGTTTTTAATGAATGCAAACTAAAGCGTTATGTTCGATTGTGATCTCAAACGGCTGTGATCAAAAGAAATTTGTTTGACACGACATGTTATGTGATCTATATATACGTTATGTGTATATAGTTTCCTTTTTAGAGCTTAAAGGTAGGGAAAGACAATGAAGTTCGATTTTAACTTTTTTCGTAGAAGCGGGGATGATGAACTGTATGGAGCTCAGTTTCAGGGTGCTCCTTCAAATAGCCGCCTTATTGTGTTCATTACCGTAGGCCTGCTGGTTATTATACTGCTGGCCTTATTATTAGTTAACGATAATAATAGTGACAGCACCTCTTCTGACGCATGCGATAAGTATATTAATACGTACAGTCAGGAAAACAGTGTCGTACTTTATTTTGACTCCTCAGCTTCTATGAAGGGCTACCTCAATACCAGCTCCAGGTATAGAAACTATCTTAGTAACCACATATCTACCTTTGCAGTATCTAACAATATCGAAATACACATGTTTAATGACAATTTGAGCAGATCAGCCGTGGAAGATGTTTTAAATGCTGACAATTACAGAAGCTACAGTTATTACAACGCCCCCTTTCAGGATATTGCGGAGAAAATGCCCCGTTCTTTCGCTGTGGTCGGAGACTTTGTGCTCAGTGAAAGGGAGAACAGTAACGGGTTAAGGCAGAATATGCTGGATGCCATCGCTCTGATCTCCAGTAAGGGTTATAAATTCAGACTTTACATGATGGAGACCGATTTCGAAGGCACCGCCTATTCTGAAATGAACGGTGGGGGCCCAATAGGGCAGGTGAGCACGAACAGGCCAATATTTGTCCTTCTTGGTGCAAAAAACATAGATGCTCTGAATACCATGACCAGCACAAACGCACCCTTTAATAACACTTTATTTCAGAATAGCTACGACTTCTTCAGAAATGTAAATATTGAAGTAAAGGATATACAGGTTAAGAACCAGTCTCAATATCGCAGAATATCAGAGAATTCCAAATGTGCTACGATCCAAAACAGAGCAAACCTCGAGAACAAGCCACTTGAACTCCAGTTAAGCTATGAAATCCCCCCCACGCACTATATATCTAGAATACAGGTGTGGAAAAGCATGGATGCATCGTTTTCCCGCTCTGAGAGGCACAACAGCATGCCGGATAACTCCGCTAGAAATGGTACCTATGAGGTATCCATCCCCAGAGAGGCTGGAAGTAACTACAGCGTTGTTTATTACAAGCTGAACATGAAGTTGGAAAGCGCACAGCCGAGAATAATCTCCAACTGGGTGAGGGACGTCTCAACGAATAATGACACGGATAGCGACGACTACAACAAAGTCTACAGGTTTGAAAGCCTTGTTTCATCAATCAATAGAATAATTGGTGAATGGTCGCCCTATTTCATAGAGGTTAGGGATTAATTATGGAAATTATTATAGCTAAACTTGCGGATATTGGTTTTGCTCTGTTTATTAAGATATTTACAGACTACATAACTAGAGTTGATGTAGATATTCCTCAACAGAATATCCTAGCGATCGGAACTATTCTACTTTTTCTTTTTAATGCAATTATCTGTTATTTATCAATCCGAAGGCCTGATTACAATACCCTAACTATCTTAAAAGGGCGTGATTTGCTTCGTGTTCAGGATCAGGTGAACAAGGCATTGGTTAAACGATCGACAATAATATTTGGGTTATCCTCGGTTGTAAACTTAGGAATACTCACTTATTTCATCTATGGAAAAGCAGTTCCCGCCGCGATTATTTCATTACTCTTAACATTGCTATGGCTATCTTTAGCATATCTGACCAGGAATTCTGGTATGACCACGCCAGTTCAACTGCTTATGAGGAGGGGGTAGAGTATGAGTCTGATAATATCTATAGGCGGTACAGGCTCTAAATTTCTGGAAGCCTTCTTATTCTATAGTGCCATAGGCGGTTTTTGTACCGGATCTGGTAATGAAAGGAGCAAACTCAAGGTACTTAATATAGACCCGGATAAAGCAAACGCAAACTTCCAGCGTGCAGATAAGGTTGCCGGATACATGAATACATTAAGCAAGAATACAGGCAACTTTAAGTATATGTTTCCCGAAAATATTGATTATCTCATACCGGAAAAAACCTACCACTCTCTTCCTATATTTGATTCAAATGATGGAACGCATTGCTCCACGATGAATGAGTATTTCGGACCCCAAAAGCTGCCGAAACTTCTTTTTGCAGAGAAGGCCAGGAACGAAAACATGGATATAGGCTTTAAAGGGCGTGCATCTGTGGGTTCCGCTGTTATGGCGAGCCTGTTTGACATAGATCGCAAGCCGTGGAATGAGATCCAGAACCACCTGGGCAAAGGTGGGGAAAGCGGAAAGGTGTTCCTGTGCGGTTCTGTCTTTGGTGGTACAGGCGCATCCATATTCCCAACGCTTGCAAGGCTTATCAAAACTAGTATGGGGCTCAATCCCGAGAAGGTTGAGGTCGGCGGTGCCCTGATCTTTCCCTATTTTGACTTCAGACGTGCTAAGGGGGGCGCACATCAGCATTTTGTTGATCCGGATAACTTTCTCAGCAAGTCAAAGCTTCATATGGAGTATTATTATTCACTCCAGGGCTCAAACCCCATGAGCCGCGTATATATGATAGGGGAGCAGTATACCAAGGAGATCCCCCTTGGGGTGGGTGGTCAAACCCAGAACAACCCTGCACACCATGTTGAGCTTTTGGGGGCAATGGCTCTGTATGATTTTCTTAACAGACCAAAGCAGACCGACCTGAAAACCGACTATATGTATCTGACAAGGGAACACACCAAACAGGTTTCCTGGAAGGATATTGAACTCATCGGTGCTAACGGAGGCTTCAAACCCGTTAACACTGTAAAGGGGAAGTTCCTCACAGCTTTGATATGCTCGACCACTTTTCTCCTTTATTGGAACCCGCTACTGCGCAATGATGATTTTAGGCGTACAAAGCTTTACATTACATACTTTAGCGGCATTGACACTGACTTTCTGAATGCGTTGAAGGACTTCTATTGTGATTTCATACTGTGGGTTTTGAGTATGCAGACCGGAGATATCGAGCAGGTTGATGAAAGCTATTTTGGCACGATTCTGAACGCAGGCGAGGACACGAACGTTAAGTTTGTGAACTACGCTAAGGTTAAGGAACTTCTAAAACTTGCCAGGGAGGAGAATCTGGACTCACTACTGGAAAAGGAACCGGCAAAGTTTATATCCTATATTCTTCATCATTCTGAGAAGATCAGAGAAGAGAACTCCATGAACCACATCTATAATGATGCAATTTACTATTTGTCAACCAACAAAAAGCTTGCAGAGAGAGATGGAGCTCCTAAACAGGAGGGAATCCCAGATGAACTCAAGCTTCACACATACGTTGATAGCCCAAATTGCAGGCTGATGGATATGATCTATTTTTCAAGTGCCATGGCTGCAAATAGAATGCTTAGTAGTTAAAAGGAAGGTCCAGGATATGTCTATAAACTCATTCCTCCCAAAGATTGAAAGTATAAGAAATCAGGAGATCAATGGTGCTGACGGCTACAGAACTGAGATCCAGTCTGACCAGAGCTACTCTCACGGATGGAACTACTTCACAGATATAAGAAGTGATTTTGTGGATAATATCGATATCGGTTTGATTAACCAGCAGGAGCTTTCATCTTTCATACCGAATATATGGTCCCGGGTTATTCTTGCAAAAATCTCTGATACAACCCACGATGAGACCATAAGCAATATCCTCACCGATGAGCTGAGGGGGCTCTACGCTGTTATAATCCTAAGGAACTACTACCCCCACCTTGATATCAGGTTTGAAGAGTACACCTTTTCTTCGGCTGAAGAGGAGTGGGAGAAGAAAAGGATTGTGGACAGCATTGCCAAAAATCTTTACAGCACCTCCATTACCTCACTGCATTTCTTATATGTGAATAATCAGATAATGGGTGGGCTTATCCAGAGTGATTACTATACAGGCCTCTTCCCTGCTGCTGAATATCCGGACAGCATGAGCTCTGCTGTGATCCCATGGTTCAGCGATGAAGACAGGATTCTCAAAGATCCCTTAGACTGTGATTATATGTGGCCCCTTTCCCTTAACAATGTGAAGATGATACTCAACTTCTGGACGCAGGAGGTTTATCCCAGTTGCGGTAATATGAGTCCCTGGATCTTTTCCAAGTGGCAGGTTGAAAAGAAAAAGAGTGAGCCATACGATCAGCATGAACTCAAAAGGGTTCTCCCTGAAAAGAAGCTTCTGCACGATGAACATTCATTATCCTATCTTAACTACCATGTTGCTATGGACATAAACCCCAACGAGCTCTTCAAGGATCTGTCGAGTACTCTGTACCGTTCTGTAGATCACGATCATGCGCCCCTTATGCCGATCATGAAAGATGGTGTGAGCAGGATTTATAAACACTGCTTCACAGGACGAAGGCGAAAAGAGTTCAGTATGGATATCAACAATAACACAATGGAACTTACCATTGATAAACTTACTTTCCGCCATGAATTTACATCATCCCAGGATGTGAAGCTCCCTGTGGTTTGTTCATGGCCCGATTTCCACTCCGATGAATGGCATGAGTATTACATATGGGTGGTTAAAAAGGATGATTTCGAGATTACCCCCATTGTCGATGGCGATACCCAGCACACCGAAGGCCGGTTTGCCATTACCTGGACTATGAGCACTCCCCCCACAGGGGTTTCTGTGAAGTATAAGGGTAGAGAGATAGGTGTTCTTCTGATGCCTAAGATCCTTAATAATATCAAAGGAACACAGCCGGGGAAAAAGACTAACATATCCGTAGATGTGGGAACATCTCACATTGCTGTTATGGAGAACGATCCTGAGAAAGACACAATAGAAGGTTTTAGGATCAAGAACCGGCTTCTTTGGGTTACTGTTCCAGAGGACAAGGCAGGGTATCTTGATTATAACAAAACTAATGTTCCGATTGATTGTTTTGTCAGCAAGGACTTCATGCCCTACTACAGGAATGATAGTGAGGGAACTCTGTCTTCTGTCCCTGTTCTGATGAAGCTGAGGGTGCCGGATCATGAATTGAAAGGCCATTCTGTCCTTGATTCTGTTGCTATTGTTTCCATGAACAACAGTATTCCACCATTTGTTGAGGACGGAGTGCTTAGTGATGAGGATTTTGAAAGGATAGCATCAAGATATAAAGAACGGGTTAAGTGGGAACACAGAAGCAACCGAAGATATCTTGGTATGTATTTGAGGCATATATCAACCCTTATCCGGGCAGAGCTTTTCGAACGCAGGATAGGCGTTCAGGACCTTAATGTTTATACATCTCTTCCCATGGGAGAGGATGGCGACAGGGAGGAGCTCTTAAATAACATCTTTGCAAATGTTGGTGTAAAGCTTGTGTCTGAAAGCCTTGCCATAGCAAGGGCGGAGGAACTCATGCTCGGTTCGTCCGTGCCCGTGGTTACGGTGGATGTGGGCGGAGGAACAAGCGATTTCGCTGTATGGAGAAAGCAACGTCTCTATATTGAAACCGTGGTCAAGTTTGCCGGAAACATAATGAACCAGTACTTTATGGAGAACCCCAAGATCCTCTCTTACAAGCTGGAGTGGTTCGGTAGCAAGTATAGAAGCAGGTTCGACAATATCCATCGTGCTATGGAGTCGATAAACGAATCCACGCTCTCCCTTCTTTTTAAAGCAGGTGGGACAAGGTTTATTGACAGACTTGTTAACGCTGGCCCGAGCGCAGTTGTAGAGCTCAGGAGTGCCCAAAGTCTGGCTATCTTCTCCTACTCGGCAATTATGTTCTATGCGGGTATGTCTCTCAAGAGGTGTAAGCAACTGAAGGGTGCTGATTTTGAACTGGGCATTTGGAATGATGGAGAAGATAAAAAAAATATCAGGCTAACTCTCTTTTTGGCAGGAAACGGGTGGGGATATCTGGACCTACTTTTCGGTAAGAGTCATTCTGGCGCTTTTGTCAAAAAAGTGATGGAGGTTCTTCAGAGATCATTCAACTGCGGGTATGGCTCTAATGATCTGCGGATCGAACTGAAACGTTCTTCAAACCCGAAAACTGAGGTTGCTAAAGGTCTTCTGAAAGACATCTATAGTGAGATCCATAATATTGAACCGGAAACGAAATTCCCTATTGTGGGTGAAAACGGATTTTATGAATCTAGTAGTGACACTGGCAAAGATAATGAGAACGGCAGAGAAGGTACAGGAGATACCCAGTCTACCGGAAACGCTCCAGAGGAGCTGAACCAAGAATCGACAGATGATACCCAGTCATCCCCGTGTTCAAGCAGCTCTATTACTGACACGGATAAAAAGTTGGAAGGTGACAATATCGAACACCTGAAAACGCTTTTTGAGGTCGACGGCTGTGAGAAACAGTATGATTCAGTAAAAGAATACAAACAGTATAACAGATTTATAGAGTGTTTTGAGGAAAAGTGGAAACCGTTCCCTGATTTCAATGATGTCTACCCCATCGTTCAGGATTATATGACAAGGAAGGAGGGTGAAGTCGATGAACCGATATTCTTTATCATAATCAAGGCAGCAATACTTCACGCATGGGGACTGGATCTTCTTAACGGGGAGAGCAACAGCTAGATAACGTTAAGCACTACCCTGTTTCTACCCTCGCTCTTTGCCTTATAGAGTGCTTCATCCGCAATGCGGTATATTGTATCTGTATCATTAACATCGCTGCCGGACAGGTCTACGCATACAACGCCCAAGGAGATCGTTAAATAATCCGATGCGCTGTTTTTAGCGTGGGGTATTCCCGCCTGCTCAACGGCGTTTTTTACCCTTTCGGCAAAGGCTCTGGTTTTATCTCCGTCCTGACCCGAGAAGAGTATACCGAACTCCTCTCCACCTAAACGGAAGGCGAAGTCGCCACCCCTCTGCATCATATCGTCCAGTATCTCCGCCACACGTCTAAGGGCGGTGTCACCCTGTTTGTGACCATAGGTGTCGTTATACTGCTTGAAGTGGTCTATATCTATCATTCCGAAGGATAAGAAGCCATGTTCCCGTTTCATCCGGCGCAGTTCTTCCTGTATGGTTTTATTGAAGAATCGTCTGTTGTAAACCCCTGTGAGTTCATCGGTTACCGAAAGACGCTCAACCATTTTCCGGTCTGTTATATCCTGACGTATGGAGATGTATCCGAAGACATTCCCCTCCTTGTCGTACCTCGGGCTTACATAGGCGGAAACCCAGTATGTCTCACCGTTCTTGCGCTTGTTTCTAAGCTCGCCTCGCCAAGTATTTCCCTTTGTGATGGTTTCCCAGAGCTCATTGTATACACCTTCTTCTGTTTCGTCATGGCGCAGGATCCTATGGTTCTGCCCAATAAGCTCCTCCTTGGAGTAGCCGGAAACTCTGCAGAAGGCCTCGCTGGCGGAGGTGATGTTTCCATCTTTATCTGTTTCTGATGTGATGACATTCTCGTCCACGATACGCACATACTCATTCAGCTTTTCATAGGCTTCCTTAACCTGTTCCTGGGCCTTTCGTATGTTTGTAACATCTTGGACAGTGCCGAAAACACGTCTGGCTTTTCCCTCTTTGTAATCCGCCTTTATGCGGCCATGGACATGCCTCTCGTAGCCGCTCCTTGTTATAACCCTGTAGTCGGCGGAGAAGGGGGTTCCCGTTTTGACTGCGCCATCGAACTTCAATTCCACCATATCCCTGTCCTCCGGATGGATTCTCTCCATCGGATCGTCCACCTTAAGCTCACCCTCGGGTAGATCGAATATCTTCCGGAAAACATCGGAGACCCAGAACCTTCCGTCGGCAAGGTTCATCTCCCAGCTTCCTGTATGGGACACCTCCTGTGCCATCTCCATATTCTCTTGTGCCTTAAGGAATTTATCCTGTAGTTCCTTAGACTCTGTTATGTCTGCAAAGGTTGTTACAATCCTGCTGAGCCTTCCGTATTCATCGATGATCGGAACGGATGTTGCCTGTATCCATACAATCTCCGAACCGGCAAGGACGAAGCCGGTTATATGGTTGCTGATCTTCTTCTTTTTTCTTCTTGCAAGGTTCATAGGATACTCTTCGGGGGGGCAGAAGCTTTTATCCTCGAAGATGATCCTGAAATCGAGTTCGTGGGGTAGTTTGCCGAGGATTTCCTTTTTGTTGAGTCTCAAGATCTGTTCAAAGCTTTTGTTTACATCAAGTATCTTCCCGCGGCTGTCCTGTAGAAGAACACCTTCCTCCATGGTTGAGAATATGGTGTTCAGCCTTTCCTGAATATTCCTGCGCCCCCGTATCTCATTCTCCAGCTCTGCCTGCTTATCCTTGAGGTTGTTTTCGAAGCTCAGCTTCTCATCTATCATCCTGTTTGCCTGCTCTGCAAGGGTTCGGAATTCATCATAGGGAAGTTCATCGGGGTTTATGTGCTCGTAGCTCTCCCTTCCTCTGCGGAAAAACTCTGAGAACTTGGAGAATCCCGCTTCGGTTTTTCGGTATATGACTCGGGATAATAGGTAAAGCAGGATAAACAGTATGCTGAAAACCGCACTCATCTTGATGAAGCTCATTTTCACTTTCTGCCTGAGCTCCTCCTCCTTGGATGCTATGTATTCATCAATATCGTTGGTGTAGGCGCCTGTACCGATGATCCAGCCCCATTCGTTATCCCCGTATACGTATGAGAGCTTAGGCTCAGGATCCTTAGTGTCTATCCTGGGGAACTGGTACTCGAAGAATCCTGAACCCTTCTCCCGAACTATACTCATAGCTTTTCTATAGATAGTGCCTGTATCCTCCCCTCCGGTGCCTTCTCTAGGAACAGGCTCCTGGAAGTACACCCCCCTGCTGGCAAGGATATGCCCCGAATAATCCACAATGAAAATGTAGCCGTCCTCACCAAAGCGGACAGATGCTGCATTCCGGAGCATATCTGTCTTTATTTCCTCCTCGATGCTTTTAGTAAAAATCCCTGCTGCAATATGCCAGTCCAGCTCCGGCAGATGGGTGATACTGTAGATTATTTCATGATTCATGCCGGTTCCCATCCCTCTGTTGCCCCAATAGCCCTTTACGATCCCCCCGCCGTTGTTACTTTTCTCGATCATTTCACGATATAAGAAAGAGCCGCTGCTGTCCTTTTGGGACAGGGCACTTCTACCTTCGTTCTGCCGCTGATTTGTATCAAGGAGGATCGTTCCGTCGGAGGAGATGATCACCCAGTGCTCACGTTTCTTTTCTGATATGAGGGAATTGATATTGTTAAGCGCTATCCTCCGAAGTTTTTGGGCGGTTGTGCTCCTCTCAAACTCACTGTACAGGTTTTTTACCATCAAGGATGCAAGATCCGTCTCCTTGCTTACGGCTGAAACGGATTTCTCTTCAACGGTGGAACGGTTCTGCTCAATTATGTTGCTTATCTCCTGAACGCTGTTTCTGAGCCTGTTCTTAACCGAGCTTATATAATTTGACTTCAATGTATCCGCCTCAAAGCTGAAATAGCGGTAAATATCGTTTATCCAGAAAGCACCTGCAGCGGCGAGCGTAATGAAGATCGATATCATAAAGGAGAAGAATACGGCTGTTGAAAGTTTACGGAAGAAGGGCATCTAGCTATCCTCGTCCTTCTCTGTCTTATATATGGGAACTGAGGGGCCGTGGTAGCTGCTGTAGCTTTTTACGGCGGAATCAACATCGGGGAAGAGCTTGATGATTCGGTCAAGGCTGGTGGTGGAGAAAACATCCCTTATACCTGAACAGAGAGAAGCGAGACGTATATCTCCATCGGCGGAGCGGAAATGTGCTACCCTCTTAACCAGTGAGCCCAGCCCGGAGGAGTCTATATAAACTGATGCACTCATATTGATCACTATCCTGTTGATGTTTTTCATAAGAAGCTCATCCAGAACAGGCTGCAGCTCAATTACGCTGTCCTGATTAACAGTTTTTGGGGAGCAGAGAACCGCTATGCTGTTATTAATACTTTCTATGCTCCACATGCAAGCCTCCCATATAAGGATTATAAACCCTCATAGTTGGAGGTATCAACAGCTTGTGCGGCTACCCTTTGAAATAGACGAATGCGAGGTTAAGTATGTAGAAAAGGGCAAGCGCCCATGAGATCAGTGATATTGAGAGCATCCTGCCACTCAGCTTCTTGTCCACCTCTATACCCAGCAGAAGCAGACCTGCCGCAATGGATGTAAACAGTGCAGAGCCAAGGTGTGCGGCGCTGACATCTGCAAATACCTGAGTTTTGACGTAGAAGGCATCGGCGATGGGGATCACTGTCATGTTGAACACGTTTGAGCCCACAAGGTTTCCGATGGCCATATTTGCCATTCCTGAGCGTACAGCCGGGAAGCAGAAGGCAAGCTCGGGGAGTGATGTTACGAGTGCTAGCAGAAGCGTCCCCACAAATGACCCGCCGAGGCCGGTGTCTGTTGCGATGTAGTCTGCCGATTTGCTGAGGGCAAGTCCTGAAACCACGATTATGAAAGCCGCAACGGCAAAGCCAGTGGCCGCCTTGGAGAGTGTTATATCGCTTGGGGCATCGGGTTCGACAATGTCGTCTTTGAGCCTGTATGCTGTGTACATGGCTATGAGATAGCCGCCTATGATGGCGAAGCTTATCGGGTTCATCCAGCCTATCGTGGGCATATCAAGTATAAAGCCGAAACCGCTTATCATAGTGAGAAGGATGGAGAAGAGGCCAGTGGTTACGTTTGAAGGGCTCACCTTGACCAGAATGCTCCCCTTTCGGTAGACCGCATCAAGGATGAATATAATGAACATGTTGAACATGTTTGAGCCGTAGGCGTTTCCGAAGGCAAGATCGGGAGACTGCACAACGGTGACCGAGCCGATGGATGATATGATCTCTGGCAAGCTTGTGGAGGCGGCAACTAGGGTGAGCCCCACAAAGCTTTCGCCAAGCCCCGTTTTCTCTGCAATGACATCTCCGTAAATGGAGAGTTTAACACCGGCAAATATAACTGCGGCTGCTGCCATAAGGAAGATTATATAGAACAAGGACTACTCCGTTAGTATTAATGCAATATCACAGACATTTGTTCCGGTAGACCCGGTATGCACGAGCCCCCCTGTCTGGCTGAAGAACTCAAAGGAGTTATTCTTATTCAGAAACCTTTTGCTGTCCAGCTTTTTCTCTGAAGCGGTGCGGAATGTATCGTAATCTGCTGCGGCTCCGGCGGCATCGGTGGGGCCGTCCCTTCCGTCCGTTCCGCAGGAGAGTATGGTCATCCCCTTCTTTATATAGGGTAGGGCACCGAGTACAAACTCCTGATTCCGTCCCCCTTTACCGTCCCCCGTTACCTTTACTGTGGTTTCCCCCCCAAGGATGTAGCACATGCGTCCACGCTCATCCCTCTCTGCGATCTGCATCATAACCTCGGCTCCTTTTCTGGATGCCTCCCCAGACAGGTTTCTATCGAGCACGACAGTCTTATAGCCCAGCTCTTCAGCCTTCTCCTCCGCCGCTTTGAGAGCAAAGGAGTTGTCTGCGGCGATGTAGTGGGGGGGTGTTTCAGCAGATTTCTGAGGCATAAGGAGATCCGGATCTACGCTGGCATTCTCAGCAATACGTCTGGGGTCTATGCCTAGTTTGGCAAAGCCCGTTTCCGAAGGCCAGAAAGGGCCGGAGCCGATGGAGGCAGGGTCGTTGTCCATAACATCGGAGATAACCAGAACAATCCCCTGACATGGAGCCGCAGAGGCCAGTCCTCCCCCTTTGATCATGGAGAGGCGTCTGCGTACGGCGTTAATACCGTGTATATCCTCACCGCTCTTGAGGAGACGGTCGGTAATCTCTCTAATATCCGCAAGCCCGAGGGGGTGCACAGGGAGCTCCATCAGGGATGAGCTCCCCCCTGACAGCAGGTATACGTAGAAATCATCGTTTCCCATACCTTTCATGTAATCCAGCATGGATTTTCCGGCCTCAATGCTTGAATGATCCGGTACGGGGTGGGAGCCCTTTATGTGGCTTACAGGACCGATATCGTCACCGCCGGTGTGGCTCACAGCCAGACCGGAGTGCACCTTATCACCAAGGACATCAAGGGCGCCTCTGCACATACCTTCGGCCGCCTTACCGCTTGCGAGCAAGTGAACACGGTTCTTAAGGGTGTATCTGCTTCTGCCCGCTACTAGCTGTATCCCATCCATGCGCAATATACTGCTTACTGCCCTTTCGGGGTGTACAGCATCGAGGGCGTGTCTGAAGATCTCGAGGGCGTTCTCCCTCATTCAATCTCCTCCTGAATGATTATCTTCTTTCCGTCTGTTCGCAGTATACCTTCATCGCAAAGCTTCTTCAGGAGTCGGGAGAATGTCTCAGGCGTAGTGCCTAGAAGAAGGGCGATGTCCCCCTTTGGAACTGGGAGCTCAACAACATTGCTCCCCCGGTTCTCAGCGAGGTTTGCAAGATAGTTCAGAAACCGTCCTCGCACATCCTTGAGGGTGAGGTTCTCTATCATATTCACGAAGTTTTTAATTCTGCGTGAGAGCAGGGCGATTATCCGCATTCCGAGCTTGGGGTCCTGCTCGATCTCTCGGAAGAGGGCGGCGGCGTCTATCTCCAAAAGGGTGCAGTCCTCTATGGCGGAGGCGGTAACGGGATAGCAGCACTCCAGCTGGAGGATGATCTCTGCGAACATATCCCCCGAGTACACGAAATGTACAATCGCCTCTTTGCCTTCATCGTTGGTTTTATAAAGTTTTATGGATCCGCTCAGCAAATAGTAAATATATCTACCCGATTCTCCTTCAAGGAAAAGTATCTCTTTCTGTGATAAATATTTTACACGGGTGATTTTTTCCATCATAGGAACAAGATCACCATCACCGAAGAAGTTGTCGGTGAAATCCTTAACAGCACTTTTTTTGTCCATATTTGATCCTGATCAAGTTATTTCCTAGCTTAAGACTATAGCATAAGAACATCGAAAACAACACAGGAGGAAAATTATGGGAATGTTCTGCTACCAGTGTCAGGAAACAGCTAAGAACGAAGGATGTACGGTTAGAGGAGTGTGCGGTAAGCCGGATGATGCGGCTAATCTAATGGATCTTCTCGTATATGTACTTAAAGGTGCCGCCTTTGCAGGAAAGCACGCACCCGAAGGAAAATTCGAGAAGGAAATGGGACGTTTCACCTTCGAAGCCCTTTTTTCCACAATCACCAATGCAAACTTCGACAAGGCAAGGATCACAAGCCTTATAGACGAAGCTATTGAAAGGAGGGATGCCCTTGCGAAGGAAGCGGATCTCCCCGCTAACCTTCCCGACTGCGTAACATGGAAGCCCTCTTCACCCGAAGAATATGACTCAAAGGGAGCGAGCGTTGGCGTTCTGAACACAGAGCATGAGGATATCCGCTCACTCAGAGAGCTGCTCACATACGGGCTTAAGGGTATCGCAGCTTACGGCGATCATGCGGCTGTTCTCGGCTTTGAGGATGAATCAATATACAGCTTTGCCAAGGATGCACTCGCTGCAGCGGCAGTTTCAAACGATGCAGATGAGCTCCTCGGCCTTGTTATGAAGTGCGGCGAGAATGCTGTTAACACCATGGCGCTTCTCGATAAAGCGAATACAAATACCTACGGAAAGCCCGAGCCCACCAAGGTGGACATCGGTGTCAGGAATAACCCCGGAATACTAATCTCCGGCCACGATCTTAAGGATCTTCAGGAACTGCTCGAGCAGACCGAAGGAACCGGCGTTGATGTCTATACCCACAGTGAGATGCTTCCCGGGCACTACTATCCCGCATTCAAGAAGTACGATCATTTCGCAGGAAACTACGGCGGTTCATGGTGGAAGCAGGATAAGGAGTTCGCCTCCTTCAACGGCCCCATCCTTATGACAACCAACTGCATCGTACCCGTTAAGGACGATTACAGGGAAAGGATCTTTACCACAGGAATGGCCGGATATCCCGGTGTTAAGCATGTGCCCAACAGAGAAGCGGGTAAGCAGAAGGACTTCAGCGAGATCATCGAGCTTGCAAAAACCTGCAATGCACCCGAAGAGATCGAGACTGGCTCCGTTACAGGCGGCTTCGCCCACGATTATGTGGAGAGCATCGCCGGAACCGTTGTGGATGCTGTTAAAGCGGGCGCTGTTAAAGGTTTTGTTGTTATGGCCGGATGCGACGGAAGGCACAAGACAAGGGAACACTACACAGATGTTGCCAAAAATCTCCCCGAAGGCTTTATCATCCTTACGGCAGGTTGCGCCAAGTACCGCTACAACAAGCTCGACCTCGGCGAAATAGGTGGAATCCCCAGGGTTCTTGATGCCGGACAGTGCAACGACTCGTACTCCCTTGCCGTAACAGCACTCAAGCTTAAGGAGGCCTTCGGTCTTGAGGATATCAATGAGCTCCCCATCTACTATGATGTGGCATGGTATGAGCAGAAGGCGGTTACAGTTCTTCTCGCGCTCCTTGCCCTTGGAGTTAAGAACATAAACCTCGGACCCACACTTCCTGCGTTCCTTTCACCGAACGTTGCGAATATCATCGTGGATAAGTTCGAGCTTAAGCCTATGGACAGCGTAGAGGGGTTTGTAAACTCACTTTCTGCGTAAATTGCATAACTGAATAGACATACCGATTTACAGATAATAGCCCGGTCTGCCTCCCTTATTCCTTAATAAGGCACAGCATCCCGTCTCTCAGGCAGGCCGGGATTTTTTCCCCGCTTGACTATATAAAAATCCTGTAGTAATAAATGATTATTAGTATAAACAGAGGAGATTCCCTTGTCCGATATCAAGCTTGAGGATCTTAAGGTTCTTTGTGTTGAAGATGATGAGATCGCCAGACTTTCAATAGTGAATATCATTCGCCGCAGGGTGGGGGAGATATACACGGCTGAAAACGGCGAGGTTGGCCTTTCCGTTTACAGCGAGAAAAGCCCCGATATCATTGTTGCTGATCTGGCCATGCCTATTATGGACGGTCTTGTAATGATAGATGAGATACGCAAAGAGGACACGGAGATCCCCATAATCGTTATCACAGCCTTCCCCGATCAAGCGAGAAAGGTGGATAAGGCGGATTATGTTATGGTTAAGCCTGTGCATAAGGACATGCTTCTGGAAACCCTTGATAAATGCGTTCGCAAACTGAACGAAAGAGGGGCTGAATAGTCCGTTCTCTGCTCACCATACGGCAAATGAGAATCAGTTCAGAGTATTACCATACAGATATCAGGTCTGAATAGTTCGTGTCCTCTACACTCCCCAACCTCAAGGAGAACGGCTGTTTATACAACGAGCCCCTCTCACCACGCCGCAAGTGAGAACCAGAGCAAATGTTTCCACTAAAGTCTTAATTTGATGTGAATACCCAGTCCGGCTTATTATGTCGTTTATTTTGTTCGTTTATTTGTTCAAATAAAAGCTTAAGGGAAGTCTAAAGTGTTTATAAGTATCGATTAAATACTGGTCTTATTTGTTCATTTTTTGCTAATCCACATTAGGACTATATTCCTCGGCAAGTTTTGAAGGGTGGACGCCGTAGTTATACAGCACAGCCAGCTTCCAGTTGCGTAGTGTACATCTGAGGATACCTTCTTTACGCCATCTTCGGGATGAGGTGTAAACG
This sequence comes from Limisalsivibrio acetivorans, assembly GCF_000421105.1. Classification (NCBI taxonomy): domain Bacteria; kingdom Pseudomonadati; phylum Deferribacterota; class Deferribacteres; order Deferribacterales; family Geovibrionaceae; genus Limisalsivibrio; species Limisalsivibrio acetivorans. The sequence goes on along the minus strand of NZ_ATWF01000001.1, from coordinate 925,500 downwards.
CATCTATCCGAAAAGCCCACGCTGAAACCCTTACCCTTAAGCTCTTTCATGAACGTCACATCCTCCATGATCGGGATGGGTTCAAAGCCGATAGCTAGGGCTGTACCCCTTCGGGTGAAGACAGCCTGATCGCCATAGGGTATCTTTGTGAGCCTTGAACGGAGTGCGGCGGTTTGCTCGATAAACCTGAATGCCGGATGCCAGTCGTCTATTCTTAGATCAAACGCCCCTGCATAGTATTCTCCCAGGATACGGTTAATCTCTGCGGGAGCATCCTGCGGCAGCTTTGTATCCGCATGGAGAAAGAGGCAGATATCCTTCGAAGCGGCCTCCAGCCCCTTCTGGAGCTGTATACCTCTTCCCCTGGCACTGCTAACCTTTATGATAGAATTATCCTCTACTACCTTGAGGGTAGAATCCTCCTGATGGCCGTCGATGACGATTATCTCGAAACAGTGTCCCTGAAAGATAGAAGCCACATGCTCCAGCTGACGGTTTATCGTACTCTCTTCACTGTACACAGGGATAATTACGGAAAAGCTCATCGGCGCAACAGCTTCCTGTAGATTACCGGCGCAAGGCTCAGCAGACCGAGCAGGGCGAGGGCGGCGAGCATTCGTCCGGATACGATGTCTCCGAGATTGTCGATGGTTCCCAGCTGTCTTCCGGCAAAGGCGTATACAAAGCCCCCCGGTGCGATTCCGATTGCCGTTGTCCAGATATATGTGGAGACCCTCACTCTTGTGAGTCCGGCAAAGAAGTTGATTAGAAAGAAGGGGAAAGCTGGAATAAGGCGCATCGTGAGAAGATACATTGCGCCGTTCTGCCGGAAGTCCTCATTGAATCTCTCAAGCCTGTGGGGCCATGTCCTTTGTACCCAGTTCCCCAGCAGGTATCGGGATATCAGAAAGGCGGCCAAAGCACCTATGGTGGCCCCTGCCACAGAGAAGAGCCACCCCTGGGGCATGCCGAAGAGGAAGCCCGAGGAGAGGGTCAGCACAGCCGCACCAGGAAGGGAGAACCCTGTAACAACAATATATAAAAAGATAAATCCCATGGCGCTGAGGGCGTAGTTTGAGTTTACCCGCTCAAGGAGTATCTCACGGTTTTCCTTGAGTGCCTCGAAGGTTATCGCATCCCCAAGGCCGCTGTAGCGAAGGATGAGGATGAGGGTAACAACGAGGGCTAGTATCAGAAGCCTTTTCAATCTCCATCACCCCGGAACCTTTTCGCAAGATTGATGAATGGATTACTCATAAGCGAGTCTATATAGGCGTTCTTGGCGGGTTGTTTTACCACATCGGAATAGGTCGGATATATGTGGATCATGCCGTAAAGCTCCTTAAAAGGCTTACCTAAGCTCTTTATTATCTGAGCCTCGTGGATGAGCTCTCCGGCCCTTGCTCCGAGGATATGGGCACCGACGAGTCTGCCGCCGCTGTCTACGATATATTTGGCGTAACCCGTTTCCGTTCCGTCTGTTTTTCCCCTGTCTGCGCCTGAATAGCTGAATGTGTAGACCTTGATCGAATCCCCGAGCTCCTCTCTGGCTTCCGCTTCGGTTACTCCGATATGGGCGAGTTCGGGGTCTGTGAAGGTGCACCACCCCACATGGGTATAGTCCACACGCTTTGCCGCTATGGGCAGGAGCGCATTCATAACGGCCGTCTTCGCCTGATACTCAGCCATGTGGCTGAACTGGAAGGGGCCTGCAACATCACCTGCGGCGAAGATCCGGTCGTTTGAAGTCTGCAGTTTCTCGTTTACCCGTATCCCTTTATCTGTATATTCAACGCCGGCTGCCTCGAGGTTCAGACCGTCCACGTTTGCCTTCCTGCCGGAGGCGGCGAGGATCCTCTGAGCCTTGAGTATTCTGCGTTCCTTTCTGCTGTCCTCAACTTCCAGGACAACTTGATTACTTCCTATCTCTGCGGAAATGGCCTTTGTGCCCGTAAAAAAGGATACACCTTCCGCTGTAAGCATCTCCTGGAGCCGAACAGACATCTCTTCATCCTCCGGCATAAGGATCCGTGGCATCATCTCCACAACGGTAACAGCAGAACCCAGCCTGTTCATCGCAGAAGCCATCTCCGTACCTATGGAGCCGCCGCCGATAACCAGAAGCGACTCGGGTATATCCGTCTGCTCAAAGAAGTTGGAGTTTGTGAGAAGGTGCTCACTGTCAAACCCTGAAACTGGTGGAACGAATGGGGATGAGCCTGTGGCGATGATAAACTTATCTGCCTCAATAACTTCGCCGTTAACCTCTATGCTCTTCTCATCCCTGAATGATGGTGAGCCGAATATGAGCTCGATACCTTCTTCTTCGAAGGCCTCCGGTCTGTGGCCGTTGTAAACGTTCTGCACCGCATCTCTGGCGTACTGGAAGGCACCTGAGGCATCGGTTACTTCTCCCGATGTTTTAATCCCATACCTGTCGGCGGTTTTAACTGCATGTGCGGCGGAAGCCGCTCTCAGTAAAGCTTTACTCGGTACGCATCCGCTCCATGTGCACTCACCGCCGAGCCTGTTGTTCTCTATTAGAACTACCTTCTTTCCCATTCCGGAGGCGAGCTTGGAGGAAACAAACCCCGCCGCTCCACCACCTATAACTGCGAGATCATACCTTTGTGCCATCTCCATTCTCCATGACGCCTTTAAACGCCTCTACCATTTCGGAGTTTATTCCCTCTTCTTCCATGTATCGTTTCAGATCGTCGTAGTCATCTATGTCTATGAGTTCGGGGAGAACAAAATACTCATACCCCTCCTCCTCAAGCCTTGCCACAGTGTTGCCGGTAACCTCACTGTGGCTCCATGTCATATCGAGAAACGCTTTTTCGGAGAGGGTGTCCTTCTTGAATCCTATCAGGTAATACCCGCCGTCATCTGCCGGTCCTATCACAGCAGAGCTTGTGTGCAGGCTGTCCAGTGCCTCCCTGAGCATCAGGTAGTCTATGGAGGGGATATCTGTACCGATGAGCACGGCCCTGTCATAGCCCATCTCGAATACGGTTTCAAAAGCCTTAAGCATCCTTATCCCCAGATCCTCACCCTCCTGGGGGAGAACCTTCTTCCCCTCAAGGCCGAGGCTGTTCTTAGCGTCGTCAATTTCATCTACGGGGGACACGAATATCATGGTATCCGCACCGGATTTCTCTGCCACAGCAATAGCCTCGCTGGCCATTATCCTATATATGCCGGCAGCTTTTTCATTGCCAACCCCCTCCGCAAGTCTGGTTTTAACCTTTCCCGGAACCGGGTTTTTAACAAAAACGCATACAGCTTCTTTCATATCTTAAGTATCTCCTTTATGTTCGGAAGCATCTCCTCTGAAAAGTTCACAGCCTCATGCCCCCCTTTATTGTAAGCTAATGTTTTCATTCCATTTTTGCCAGCCTCTCGAATAACATTTTCTGCACCGAGAACCTCGTCATCCATGTTGATAAGAACATGGAGATCGCCGTGGGGATTCTCCATGCGCATTGCGTTAAGGCTTTCTCGGCTGAATATGCTGAGCTGTTCGGGGAAGATCTGCTTATGGTGTTCGATACGTTCGGGAAGAAGGAGGGAGGGGTTTATGCCTATACCAGTTATCCCGTATCTTGCGGCTCCCCATAGGGCGAAAAATCCGCCGAAGGATGAGCCGATAAAGGCATCGTATCCATCTGCATCGGGAAGCATACCGGTATGGCTGAACACATCTACATCCAGAAATTTGCTCAGGTACACAAGCTTCGAGCTGTTCTGAAGGTTGATATTGTTTTCTATTACGTGGCTTAGGCCGGCGAAGTAAAGCACTCTCATTGCAATAAACCTTTAATCATATGGGTTATTATAACACATCTGGAAACAGGCACTTGATTAATTTGCCAATTTCCAGTTAAAATCCTGAAGATTTAGTAAAGGATCACTGATTTACCCAGACTATTTTTTTAGTTCATTCTATCCCGGAGGCGGCGTTCAGGTGGGTAATATAATTCTTCTTGTTGTGTGTTTTCTTGCGGGCATGATAATGCGCCGGTCGGGAAGGTTCCCCTCAGGTTCAGCCACGGTACTCAATCAGTTCATTATCAATATCTCGCTCCCCGCACTCGCACTGCTCCATATCCACGAACTCAAGATAGACCTTTCCCTCGCCTTCCCCATAACGATGGCCTGGATAGTCTTTCTTGTGAGCGTTGTGTTTTTCCTCATAGTGGGCAAGGCTATGGGTCTGGGAAGGCAGAGTATCGGATGCCTTATGCTCTCCGGCGGGTTCGGAAATACATCCTTCGTCGGCATACCTATGATTAACGCATACTACGGTGCATCCCTTGTGGGCATAGGCGTTCTGGCGGATCAGGCGGGCTCTTTCCTCTGCCTCTCAACATTAGGGATTTTCACTGCGGCAAAATTCTCATCCGGTAAACTCAGCTTTGCCCAGGTGCTCAAAAAGGTCGCTATGTTCCCCCCCTTTCAAGCACTTGTGGTGGCAGTTTTGCTTAAGCCGGTGGAGTATCCCGAATGGCTTATAATAACTCTGTCGGAGCTCGGTTCCACCATAACACCCCTTGCGCTGGTTTCGGTGGGCTTTCAGCTTCACCTCGGCTATATGAAAGGGGCATTGGGTAAGCTCGGTGTCGGTCTGTTGTATAAGCTTGCAGTGGCACCTGTTGTGATATATATCCTCTTTGTCTGGCTCATGGGGGGCACTGGGGAGATCGTGCAGGTAACCGTCTTCGAGGCAGCCATGGGGCCGATGGTCACCTCCAGCATCGTTGCCATGGACTACGATCTAGACCCTCCGCTAGCCACACTTATGCTGGGCATCGGGATTCCACTTTCGTTTATTACACTCCCCGTCTGGTTTTATCTCCTCGGTGGAGTCTAAACTTTAACAATATATAACTACTTTATGGAAAGAGGATTTGGTATGATTGAAATCGTTGCGTCAGAGTTTTCTAAAAACAAAAAAAGCGTAGAAAACCTCATAGCCCTCCATCAGGATGGAAACACAGTCCCCTTCATAGCCCGATACCGCAAGGAGATGACCGGTGGGATGGAAGCGGAGGATATACGTAACATTATAGAACGGTTCGAGTATCTTGTGGCCTTGGAAAAGCGTAAGGAAGAGGTGCTCGCCGCCATCGATGAAAAGGGCAAGCTCACCGATGAGCTCAAAAAGGCGATCCTCGATGCCACCACCATGAAGGATCTCGAGGATCTTTATGCACCCTATAAATCGAAGAAGAAGACCAAGGCGGATATAGCGAGGGAAGCGGGTCTGCAGCCCCTTGCGGACTGGATCAAGGAGAATGACGATCTATCAGCTCTCGATTCAAAGTGCGCAGAATTCATTGGTGAGAATGTGGAATCCGCCGAGATAGCACTTGAGATGGCAAAGGATATAATCACAGAAGAGATCGGACACGATCCGGATACCAGAACAAGGATAAGGGAGCTTTACCACGAAACTGGCGTCCTCGCTTGCTCCAAGCGCAAGGATGTCACCGAGCGTACATCCTATGAGGACTACTACGAGTTCGAACAGAAGGCGGAAGAGATACCACCGCACAGGGTTCTGGCGATATTTCGTGGCGAACGGGAGAAGATCCTCCGTGTGAAGATAAATCCCGATGAAGAAAAATGTATGGCGGCTATCCTCCGGAACATGGGCGAAAAAGGGATAGTTCAGAACGACGTGACTATGAAATGCGCCTCCGCATCATATAGGAAGACCCTCTCCGTTTCCGCAGAACTGGATCTGCGTGCAACCCTTAAGGACAAGGGTGAGGAAAAGGCGATTGAGGTCTTCGCAAACAACCTTAAAAGCCTCCTGCTTACACCAAGGGTCTCGGGCAGAGTTATTCTCGGGATCGACCCAGCATTCCGCACGGGGTGTAAGTTTGCCGTTGTCAACGATATGGGGGGACTGCTCGATTACGGCGTTATCTACCCCACCAAGCCCCAGGCGGATTACGAGGGGAGCAGGCGCACTGTTACAGATATGGTCAGAAAGTACGGCGTTAACTCCATCGTTATCGGAAACGGAACCGCAAGCCGCGAGACAGAGGAGTTCGTGGCATCGGTTATAGAGGACAGCGCCCTCGAATTAAGCTATGCCATTGTAAGCGAAGCGGGAGCAAGCGTATATTCTGCAGGCAGTATTGCCCAGAAGGAGTTCCCCGATCTGGATGTATCCATAAGGGGTGCGGTCTCCATCGCCAGACGTGTCATAGATCCCCTCGCAGAGCTGGTTAAGATAGAACCCAGATCCATCGGTGTAGGGATGTATCAGCATGATGTTAACCCGAAAAGACTGGGGGAATCACTGGAAAACGTTGTTGAGGATGTTGTGAACAGCGTTGGTGTGGACCTCAATACAGCCAGTGTGTCACTCCTCCAGTACGTTGCAGGGCTTAGCCGCAGTCTGGCTGAAAGGATCGTCAGCACGAGGGAAAAACTTGGCAAATTCATGAGCCGTAAACAGCTCATGGAGGTAGAAGGTATCGGTGAGCAGACCTTTAAGCAGTGTGCAGGCTTTCTTAAGGTCTATGACGGCGAAGAGCCCATGGACAGCATGTTCATCCACCCCGAAAGCTACGAATCCGCCTATCTTCTGCTTAAAAAGCTGAATGTATCGCTGGCAAACTCCGAACTTATCAAGCTGGCACTTCGTAATAAGAACATGAAAGGGCTCGGTAAGGAGCTTGATCTGGGTGAGTTCACCCTTGAAGATATTATAGAAAGCCTCGAAAAGCCGGACAGGGATATCAGGGACGATCTGGATCCACTCCTGTTCAAAAAGGGCGTTGTAAACCTCGAGCAGCTTAAGGCTGGTATGGTATTGGATGGTAAGGTTACAAACGTTGTGGACTTCGGCGCATTTGTGGACATTGGTCTGAAGAATGACGGCCTGGTTCATATCTCGCGTTTGGCGGACAGGTTCGTTAAACACCCTTCGGATATAGTCTCTGTGGGGGACAACGTTAAGGTGAGAGTGCTTGAGGTTGATAAGGAGCGGGGAAGGGTAAGTCTTAGTATGAACTAGGGCCATTTAATCTATGGAATTTCCCATCCATGGAAATTCCATTGCCGCTCCGCTTGGCAAAGCCTTCGCTTCGCTTACTTCCGTTGCAGAATATGAAGCATAGCTCCATATTCTGCACTTCAGAGGCTTCCGTCCTTGGAAGCCTATTTTAATATATGGAAATTCCCGTCCATATAATCTGGGAAATTCATCATCCTGAGAATTTCCCTGCCGCTGCGCTCGGCAAAGCCTTCGCTCCGCTTACTTCCGTTACAGAATATGAAGCACAGCTCCATATTCTTCACTTCAGGGCTTCCGTCCATGGAAGCCTTTTACGTATCGACCTCAAATGTGTGATTAGCATAAGCTTTCATGGATGAAAGCTCGCTTGCGTAAGTGAGAAGGAAGTTTCTTTCTTCGAACGGCAGAATAGTTTTCATGGATGGGAAATTATTCAGATAGATAAAGGAGTTTTTGAGGGGTTGTTAAGGGGTGGTTTGTTCCTAAAAAGCACCCCTTAAGTCTTAATTTATATGGGAAATTCATCATCCTGAGAATTTCCCTGCCGCTGCGCTCGGCAAAGCCTTCGCTTCGCTTACTTCCGTTACAGAATATGAAGCATAGCTCCATATTCTTCACTTCAGAGCTTCCATCCTTGGAAGCCTATTTTAATCTATGGAATTTCCCGTCCGTGGAAATTCCATTGCTGTTCGGGCAAAGGGACTTTGCCCTCTCGTACTTCCGGCTTCGTCAGACCAGCAAAGCTGTTCTTCCTTTCGCCTTCAGGGCTTCCATCCTTGGAAGCCAGACTAATCCTATCTGGGAAATTTATCATCCTGAGAATTTCCCTGCCGCTACGCTTGGCAAAGCCTTCGCTCCGCTTACTTCCGTTACAGAATATGAAGCATAGCTCCATATTCTTCACTTCAGAGCCAACATCCGTGTTGGCTTTATTCGCTTCAACCTCAAACGTATGATCAGCATAAGCTTTCATGGATGAAAGCTCGCTTGCGCAAGTGAGAAGGAAGTTTCTTTCTTCGAACGGCAGAATAATTTCCATGGATGGAAAATTATTCAGATAGATAAAGGAGTTTTAAAGGTGATTCTAAGGGGAAAGTATTCCCTAAAAATTTCTCCTTACCACTTAAATTATTATAAATACATTATTTAGCTTGAACTAGTCTCTAATTATCAGTCTTTTAAGCATAGTTATTTAACACTACCCGAACATCTTTACTGCTTCGAGCAGTTTAACCCTGCTGACCGGCTTTGACAGGTAGAAGTTCATCCCGGCGGCGTAGCAAGCCTCTCTGTCCTCTTCGGAGGCGTGGGCTGTCATAGCTATAATGGGGAGCTGTTCTTTGGTGAAACTCTGGCGTAGTCTTGCCGTTGCTTCAAGGCCGTCCATCTCGGGCATCTGTACATCCATCAGTATGATATGGAAGCCTCCTCTTTCCGCCAACCTGCACGCCTCTACACCGTTCATTGCAGTAAAAACCTCTGCTCCCTCCTTCTGAAGGATAGCCAGGGCGATATTCTGATTTACTATATTATCCTCTGCGATAAGGATTTTATATCCGTTCAGATCGAAGTCTATGTCAAACTCTGAGTCCTCTGCTTCCAGCTGGCTCTGTTCGTCCCCTTTGCTGTTTACGAGAGCGAGCTTTTCCATGAGCATATCCCTGAATATCGGTTTGCTGATTGTCGCTGATGGAGTAAGCGGGAGGTTTTTGTCACCGGAGCTGAGCATGAAGATGAAGCTGTTGTTTTCACGTATATCGTTAATCTGGCTTATATCTAGGCTCTTCTCCAATGATTCGGGGGAGCAGATGATGATACAGCCTCCTGGTATAGAGAGTTCTATGAGTTCGGCATCCGATTCAGCCCTCTCGCAAGGTATGCCGAGGTGTTGGAGAAGGCGGCTTATGCGAAGGGTGAATTCACGGTTTTCGTCAAACAGCACAACCTGCCTGGGGTTTAAAATCTCAGGCTGTTCTTCCGGTTCTTCGTTTTGAATGGGAAATCTGATGATAATACTGAAACAGCTTCCACGCCCCTTTTCGGAATCGAGGCTTATGGTTCCCCCCATAAGCTCCACAAGTTCTTTGGTGATGGTGAGTCCGAGCCCAGTTCCGCCGTATTTTCTTGTGGTTGAAAAGTCGGACTGGATAAAGGGCTCAAAGAGGGCGTCGACCTTTTCTTTTGGGATGCCTATACCGTTGTCCTCTACGTTTATCCGAACCTGAACGGCGTTTGCTGACTTATTGACTAGCTTTGTGCTGACCATGATAAACCCGCCGTAACCAGTGAATTTTGTGGCATTGCTTAGCAGGTTTGAGATTATCTGCTGAAAACGTACCGGATCTCCTATAACAGTGACTGGGATATCCGGATCGCAGTCGGTAAATATCTCTATCTTTTTCTCTTCGGAACGGGAGGTGAAGAGGGTTACGGATTTACGGATGATGGAGTTGAGCTTCATCGGCTTGTTATCCACCTCCATCTTGCCTGCTTCGATCTTTGAGAAATCGAGGATATCGTTTATTATTCCCATGAGTGAGTAGGCGGAGGAGTGGATTATTTTGACGAGATACTCTGTATGACTCGGGAGCTCCTCATTCATCGCCATGTCCGATGCGCCTATGATAGAGTTTATGGGCGTTCTTATCTCATGGCTCATATTCGCAAGGAAACGGCTCTTCGCCGCTGTGGCGGAATCGGCAGTCTCCTTTGCTCTAACCAGTTCGCTGTTTATCTCCTCAAGCTCTGCGGTACGTTCTATAACCTTCCTTTCGAGTTCATCGTACGCCTTACGAAGCTTAAGATCGGACTCCTTCCTCTGCGTCACATCCTCAACAAGGCCTTCATAATAAATTATCTCGTTCTGGCTGTTTCGTACTGATCTTGCCTGAATCATAACCCAGATATCCTTGTTGTCATTCCGTCTTACTCTGACCTCGTAGTCCTTAATCTTTCCGTGGGTTCTGAGTAGGTCGAGGAGTTTCTGTCTGTCCTTGGGGTCGTTGTATAGCTCATCGGTAACCCGGACGTTATTGTCGATTATCTCCTGGGTTGAGTAATAACCAAATATCCTTGCGAGGGAGGGGTTTATGCTTATTATTTCGCCGCTTGTGTTTATCTGGAAAATACCTTCCTGGGCGTTTTCGAATATCTTTCTGTACTGTTCTTCGGACTTTACAAGGGCGTGCTGGCTCTTTGTGTAAAGGAGTATGATGAAAAGCATGACTAGGACAAACAGCCCAGTTACGGAAATTAGATTGGTCTGCAGACTTGTGAGGCCGTCGTGGGGTCCGGCGGGGTACGCTGTGAAAAGATACCAGCGGTTGTCGGGATCTGAGCCGATTTCGCTGATAATGGTTCTGTATTTTATCCCGCTGAGTGATATTATATCGCTGTCAAGTTTCTGGGGGATACTGCCGAGCTTTACCCCTTCAAGGCGCTGGGGCTTCTGAGTGCTCTCATTACTTTCAAAGGCGGTTTTAAAGAGCCACTCCTCAACATTGGAGACGAAGACAACCCCCTCCGGTGTCATCAGTGCGGCGGGGTAGGGGTATCCTTCAAGTACATTTCCGATGCTTTCTGTGGAGAATTTGGCAAAGGCAACACCAACAGGGTCCGGCTCTCCATTATAGAATACCGGTGAAGAGAAGGTAATGTAGCGTTTATCCAGTACACTGTCGTAGTTGGGGGATACAAGCCCGTTACCCTTCATACCCTTTATGAAGAGATCGTGCTCTGACATGGAAGTTTTTATGTATCTGTTTGATTGATCGGCAGCGAATACCTCAAGAGCCCCGCTGTTTTGGATTATCCCAGTAAAGAGTGCACCGGAAAGATCCTGAAAGCTTTTGGTTATGATGTGTATATCGTGAGGGTTTTCGCCGAGTTTCAGGTGTTTCCCTACAGTTTCCAGCGAGGCGAGTTTTGTTATCTCGGAGCGATGTTTTTCAAAGAAGGATGAGCTTATCTTTGTATATGTATAACCTGTAAGCTGGTTATGCGTGTCTTTTGTGTTTGCGATGCGCAAAGTAAGAACAGAATACGCCACAAGCAGGGCCACGGCTGTAACGGAAACCAGACTTGTAAGTATAAGTTTCAGCCTCATATCATATCCAATGAAAATTTAAGTATCGGCTCTTTCAGATTGAAGGCCGTTTATCATATAAAATATTATACCGGATCGCTAGTAAGAAAAAAGTCTTTCATACACTTTTTTAGTGAGGATTCATCACCGCATTTGTACACCCTAGTACGAAAATCCGATGAACCGTGGAAACCCTTGGAAAACCATACGCTGTATTTCTTATAGGCATCGATGAATTTTTTCCCTTCAGCGAATTCTTCGGTGTAGTCGTAGAGCTTGAGAAGCAGTTCATAAAGCTGGGGGCCCGAAAGGTATCCTTCGGGGTTTTTTCCGTTTCGGAGTGATTCGAAGATCCAGGGCATCTTCATAAGCCCCCTGCCTATCATTATTCCGTCGCATCCTGTCTGCTCCATCCTTCTCATGGATTCTACATCCGCAACATTACCGTTTCCAATAACGGAGATGGAGCTGTTGGCTACAGCATCTGCGATGAGTTCATAGTCGGGTACACCTGAGAACATCTCTGTTTTAGTTCTGCCGTGGAGGGTTACAGCGTCTGCCCCTTCCTCGGCGGCAATTCGGATGAGCTCGTTATATATGAGTGAATCCCTATCCCAGCCGAGGCGGATCTTTACGGTGACGGGTTTATCCGTAGCTCTGCGGAGTGCAGAGATTATTTTCCCTGCTCTGGGAAGGTCGCACAGGAGGGCGGAGCCGCTACCCCCTTTGATAACCTTCTTAACGGGGCAGCCCATGTTAATATCGTAGAAATCGGGGCTGCTGCATTCCTCGGCAACACGAACCGCTTCGGGGTATGATTCCGGCTTTCCGCCGAAGAGCTGTATTCCCACAGGGTGATCCGCATCGTTAAGACGAAGGTATTCAAGGGTCTTTGCACCCATGCGTATGAGGCCTTCGACGGAGATCATCTCTGTGTATATAATCCCATCATGGAAATCCCGGAGCATTTTTCTGAAAGGGGGAGTTGTTATTCCGGCAAGGGGTGCGGCGATTAGCCTGTTATTATCAAGGAGCCGGAGTATGGTGTTATCCGATCTCGGGTTGAGTGTCATAAGCTCTTCCTTCGAGTGGGAAGAATCTCCTTCTGTTATAAAATCTTGAGGCGGCATAAGCGATCATATCGCCGTTGTCGGTACACAGGCGGAAGGAGGGGAAGTAGACCTTCTCGCCTTCACTGCAGGCTTCGGCGAAGCTGTTTCTGATATATCCGTTGCAGGCAACACCTCCGGCTACGGTTATCCGCTTTCTGCCGAACCTTCTAGCTATCCGCATGGTTTTGAGAACGAGGGTTTCAGCTGTTGTTTTCTGGAAGGATGCCGCAAGATCCGCTTTGCTGTATTCCCCGGTGTTGTAAGCATTCAGCACGGCGGTTTTCAGGCCGGAGAAGCTGAAGTTGTCATCCTTTTTCATGGCTATGGGGAGCTTTACGGCATCGGAGTCCCCGTCCTTTGCAAGCTTTTCAATGGCAGGTCCGCCGGGGTAGCCGAGGCCGATCATCTTGGCAACTTTGTCGAAGCTCTCCCCTGCGGCGTCATCGAGGGTCTTTGCCAGAAGCCTGTAGTTGAGCGCCTTGTCGACGTCGTAGATGTGGGTGTGACCTCCGCTGATGATCAGTGCAAGGTAAGGGGGCTTCAGCTCCTCGTGCTCTATCTCTGCGGCGAGTATGTGGGCAGAGAGGTGGTTTATGGGGATCACAGGTATGCCGAGGGAATAGCCCAGCCCCTTTGCAAAGCCTACACCGACGAAGAGTGCGCCGATGAGCCCTGGAGCGTTGGTTACCCCGATGCAGTCGATATCGGAGGTACCCAAGCCCGATATGCTTAGGCATTCGTTAAAGAGGCTTTCAAGCTTAAGGATGTGGTTTCTGGATGCTACCTCCGGCACAACACCGCCGAAGCGGGAGTGTATATCCGCCTGGGATGCGGTTTTTGCCGCAAGAATGCCCTTGTTGGTGCAGTATATCGCAAGGGAGGTTTCATCGCAGGAAGTTTCTATACCGAGGAATATCAAATCAACCGCCTACAAGTTCCTTTACAGATACGATCTTAACGCCGGAACGCTCTATCTCGCTCAGGTATGTGCTGAGGACATCCACAGTGCTGTCACGCAGGTGACCGATGGCGATTACGCTTCCGTGCTTTTTCGCATAGTCCGCACTCTCTCTGAGCTTCGATTTGATATACTCAGCATCCGCCTTGTTGTCAAGGAACTTGCGGTTGTGTCCGCATTTGTACCCGGCAGCCACGCATGTTTCATACGCCACGGAGCGGGGTGATGTATAGCTGTCCACGAAGGTGTCGGTGTAGCTCTTCATGAAGGTGAGAACCTGCTGCATCTTCTTGCCGTTCTCTGTGAAGGCGGAGCCCATATGATTATTGAAGCCGTCGATCATCCCTAAAGACTCCACGTTGCGTTTGACCTGCGCCTCAATGAGGGTAGGGGGCATATTCAGCAGTAGTGCACCCTTGCCGGGGTCCGTATCTGGGTAGGAGAGGGGTTCCATGGGCATGTGAAGGAATACGGTTTTGCCGCCACTTCTTGCAAGGTCCGCCGTCTCCCTGTCGTAGGGGAGGTGGGGTAATACGGCCATAGTGACGGGGTACTGAAGGGAAGCGAGTTTTTTTGCAAGTCCCAGGTTATAGCCGCAGTCATCGATTAAAAGAGCCATCTTGGGAGCATCATCTCCAAGCTCAGGCTTTTTCTCGACAGCTTCGGGCTTCTCCACAGGCTTCTCTACCCGCTTCTCCTCGGGGAAAACGAGGGTAACGGAGATCTCCCCGTTGCCCGCCATGAGGCCGCCTTCCTCCTCGCTACTTTTGAGTCCGAGCTTTTCAAAGCTTTCCGATGCAGCTTCCACAAGCTTTTCCTGTTCAGCCTTGTCGAGCTTCATTGTGTAGAAGACTGTGTTCTCGGCACCGGGCATAACGCTTCTTTCGGTAATGCTCTCCTTGGGGATGCCTAGGTTGAACATGGCAAGCTTCAGAGCCTTGTCTATATCTGCATAGTCCGTCTGGGCCACTTCCTCATCGGGCTGTTCACTGGGCTGAACCTCTTGGCTTGCGGATGGGGTCTCATCACCCGTGGCGGCCTTCATCCCAAGGAAAAGGCCTCCGAAAACAGCAAGTGCTACAAGGAGCACACCGCCGAGTATAAGCGCCTGCTTACTTTCAAATATAGGAGTATTCTTCTTCCTCGTGGTCCTTTTGCGGGTCCCCGTGGTTTTTCTTTTATTAGAAGCCGGCTTCTTAGCTGCCGGCTTTCTCTGTGTTCTTTTCTTTTCAGCCATTGCCGAGCATTTCCCTCATCTTGTCAAACGCGGCCTTGAGCTGTTCGTCCTTTTCAAGGTCGAGCTTGGGCTTTGCGGTGTTGGATACGAGTTCAGGGTCGATATCTTCCCCTTCCTGAATATCCATCTCATCATCCTTTTGTTCAACCACAACATCGGGCTTGATGCCTGTTTCGTGAATCATCCTTCCTTTGGGGGTGTAGTATTTTGCAGTGGTGAGCTTCATGGCTGCACCCTCGCCGATGGGGATGATTGTTTGAACAGAGGCTTTGCCGTAGGTGTTCTTACCTATAAGAGTTCCCCTGCCGTGGTCCTGAACGGCGCCTGAGAATATCTCCGATGCGGAGGCCGAGCCTTCGTTCACGAGTACGACCAGAGGCTTCTCCTTCTCCTTTGTGGAGAGCATAGAGGAGCGGAAGTGCTGATCACGCCCGTTTCTGTCCTTGGTGTAAACAACCTCCAGGTTTGCGGGGAGGAAGATGCTGGATACCTTGATAGCCTCGGAAAGGAGTCCGCCGGGGTTATTTCGCAGGTCGATAACAAACCCTTCTGCCCCTTTATTCCGCAGGTCTGTAACGGCAGCTGCTATCTCATCGGATACGTCGTTCTGGAACTGGATTATACGGATATAGCCCACATCGTCCCCTATCATGGAATGCTTGACCGAGTGTATCTTGATGATGTCTCTTGTTATTGTTACATCGAAAGGCTTGTCCTTCGTGTCGCGCATGATGGTTATCGTTACATCCGTTCCCTTCTTCCCTCTGAGCTTCTTAACCGCCTCGTTCAGGGTAATTCCGGCTGTGGAGTTATCTTCGATCTTGATTATCTTGTCACCGGCCTTAATGCCTTTGCGGTAGGCGGGTGTATCCTCAAGGGGTGATATAACGGTGAGTATGTTGTCCCTCATCCCTATGGTTATACCGAGACCGCCGAACTCTCCCTTGGTGTCCACCTTGAACTCGTTGAAGTCTTCGGCGGAGAGGTATGTTGAGTGGGGGTCCAGCTCATGGAGCATACCACTGATGGCACCTTCGATGAGCTTTTTATTCTCAACGGGCTCAACGTAGTTCTGCTCGATAAGGTGCATCGCCTCGGAGAAAAGCTCGAGGTTTTTATATCTTTCATCCTTTGCCGCATGGACACTCCCTGTGCGGATAACAAAGGCGGACGCCGCAATCAGCGCAATCATTGTAACGGCGGCCAGTGCAGGCAGCAGTTTCTTAGTAAAATTCATTTATCTTCTCCTAGAGAGGTTTCAGCCATTCTGCCGGATTAACGGCAACATTATGCCTTCTTATTTCAAAGTAAAGATAGGACTCAACGCCGCCAAGGTCAACTCCCACGGTGCCGATGGCCTGCCCTTTGGCGAGCTCCTGTCCCACTGTTACATTAACCCTGTCCATATTGGCGTACAGAGTGAAGTACGAGTCGGGGTGGCGAACGATAACAAGGTTGCCGAACCCCCTTATAGTGTCAACGTATTTCACTGTGCCGCCGTAAACGGTTCTTATCTCCCCCGATTTTCCGGGGCGTATCTTTATACCTTTATTCTGTATAGTCCCTTTGAATCCTTTGACCTTTTTCGGCCCGAAGTGTTCGATTACAGTTCCCCGAACGGGCCAGTCGAGCTTACCTTTAAGGGAGGCAAAGCCTGAGGAGTCCGCTTTCTTCTCCTCTTCTTTCTCTTTCTCACGTTCGATCTTTTTGCGGATCCTATCGAGCTTGTTTTCGAACTCTTCCTGCTTCTCCTTGAGAAGCCTCATGTATTCGTTCTTGCTCGCTTCATCCTCTTTCATGACTGCCACAAGCTGTTCGAGCCTTGTCTGCTCTGCCTCGTAGTCGTCCATAACCCTGCGCTTTACACGAACTAGATGCTCAAGATCCTTAGCTTTAGCCTCTTTTTCCTCGGTGAGCTGTTCGAGGCGTGTTGTCTTCTCCTTGATGGCGCTTACTTTTTTGATAAGCTGGAGGTTTATGTTCTCAACAATCTCCATATTCTTTATGGTATCTCTAGAGTGTTTGGAGAAGAGAAGGAGTTTTACGTTAACATAGTCTATGTTGTCAATAAGATAGATGTTACTCTGCTCGATGGATTCCCGGAGTTTGCGCAGCTCCACCTCTAGAGTACGCATCTCTTTATCCATCGCCATAACAGCTTCCCTCGCCTCTCTGGATTGGAGGGTAAGCTCACGGATAAGCTTCTTCTGGTAATCTATGGTTTCGTTCAGGTTGTCGATCTTCTCGGCAAGCTGTTTCTTGGTGTTTTCGATCTCC
This sequence comes from Limisalsivibrio acetivorans, assembly GCF_000421105.1. Classification (NCBI taxonomy): domain Bacteria; kingdom Pseudomonadati; phylum Deferribacterota; class Deferribacteres; order Deferribacterales; family Geovibrionaceae; genus Limisalsivibrio; species Limisalsivibrio acetivorans. Next base: position 908,799 of record NZ_ATWF01000001.1, on the reverse strand, counting down.
TCAAGCTGTTCACGCTCCTCGTCCAGCTGCTGCTTCAACTCTTTGAGGTAGGAGTTTGTTTCGAGCAGTCTGTCCTCGTTGTAATCGGCCCATGAGGAGAGAGCCAGCAGAAACAGGGTGGCGGTTGCGATGATCTTACGGATCATTGATGCTCTTCACCTTATTGAGGAAAGAGGTTACGCTCAACATACTAGCTATGATGCTCACAAATATGAGGAACAGATATGTTTTTATATAGTAGCCAAGACCGGGAAGAAGGACAAAATCCAGCTCCACAGGGGCGAGAAGTTTGTTGTTAAGAAATAGCATAAAGCCATACACAACAGAGGAGGAAAGCACAAAGCCGATACTTACCTCAACGAAGGAGGAGATAAGGTAGGGCATCTCAATGAAAGAGCGTGTAGCCCCCACCAGGCTGTATATCTGTATATCCTCCCTGTAGCGGAAGAGGCTCAATCGTATTGTGTTGAATATGATTATTCCCATGGAGATAGTGAGGAACATGGTAAGTATTATCATAAAGAGCTTAACCGCTGAGCGGATGTCGCTGAAGTTCTGGACCCATTTCTCACCGTAGCTGGCTACATCGACATTCTCAAAGGCGATTATCTGCCGCTCAAGCTTCCGTATGTAGCCTCCGTCTTGAAACCCCTCCTCAACCTTAACCTCTATAAAGCTGGGGAAGAGATCCTCGGGTATCTTGTCCAGATAGTTTATGTTTACCGTTGTTTCTTGCAGGTGCTTGAAGGAATCCTCGGAGGAGTAGTACACCACTTCCTCAACACCCTGCAGGTCGGCGAAGTCTTTCCTGAGCTCGTCTATGGCGATCTTGTTCTCTGTGCGAAGGTAGACACGTATGGAGTTTACCCTTGTCATTTCCTTGAGGAAGGAGTCCACACTGATGCCGACCACCACAAACATGTTGTATATGAAAAGAACGGTGACAACGGTTATAACCGAGGCAACATTGAGGGTCATCGTTTCACGGAAGAGCCGGAAACCGTGCTGGAGCATAATTCTCAGCCTGTTCATGCCTCGGCCTCCTTTTCTTCCGACTCCTCAGCGCCTGTGTCCTCTTTCACCTTGCCGTACTTGAGGGCGATGGTTCTGGCGGGGTATTCCTGCATGAGTCTGTCGTCATGGGTGGCAACTATAACCGTTGCGCCCTTGTCCCTGTTTTCAAGCAGAAGTTTCATGATGGAATCTGCATTATCGTGGTCGAGGTTTCCTGTGGGTTCATCGGCGAGGATAACACGGGGCTCATTGATCAGCGCCCGGGCGATGGCGACCCTCTGCTTCTCACCGCCGGAGAGCTTTTTCACCGTTGTGTCACGTTTAACAAAGATGCCCAGCTGTTTGAGAAGGGGGTGTATCCTCTCCTGCATAGCCTTTGGATCCATATAGAAGAACTCGAGGGCCATCTTGAGATTGTCGTAAACGGATTTTTCCTCCAGAAGTTTGAAGTCCTGAAAGACAACCCCGATCCGCCGGCGCAGGAATGGTATGCTTTTTGAATCCATATTGCTGACATTCTGCCCATCCACCATAACAACGCCTCTTGTGGGGTAGAGGTCCGCATAGATGAGTCTGAGCAAAGTGGACTTACCGGCACCGCTCTCCCCTGTAATATAGAGGAATTCGCCCGGCTTAACCTTTATGTTAACGCCGTCCAGTGCCTTTTTTTCTCCAAAGAAAGATACGCTGACATTATATAGCTTGATCATAAACCCGCCGGTGTTTACGCTTTTATATCAATAGAACCCTACGATACTTATTCGTCCCGCTTGGTGAATACTTGACCGGAATGTACAACTAAAACAGGTTCAAGGCAAACGGTTTTTACCCGGAAAGGGTGCGGTTTACTTAATGCAGGAGAACCCGCCGGTTCTGAAAACCTCCACCCTGTTTCTGCCGTTTTCCTTTGCATTGTATAGGGCTACATCCGCCTTTTTGACAAAGGTGTCTGAATCATCGTTATGGTCAATCTCTGCAACCCCGAAGCTGCATGTAACACCGCCGCCGTGGGCAAACCTGTACTCCTCGATCTCTCTTCTCAGCCTTTCAGCAATGTCCACAGCTCCCTGTTCGTGGGTTCCGGGCATAAGCAAAGTGAATTCCTCGCCGCCGTATCTGGCAAAGACATCCGTTTTACGAATTGCCCTGCGGACTATTTGGGAGATATCCTGCAGAACCTTATCACCTACCTGGTGTCCGTAGGTATCGTTTACCGACTTGAAATGGTCCACATCAAACATGATAACGCTAAGCTTCTGCTGGTAGCGGTTTACCCTGTCGATCTCCTTGGAGAGTTCATCATAGAACTTTTTACGATTGTATATTCCTGTGAGGTGGTCCTGCAGAGAGAGAACACGGTACAGCTGCTTTTCCTCTTCTATCCTTGTTACATCGCTGAAGCTGAGGAGCCATTCCTCCTGGGAGGGAACCTGGTTTACGGTGAGCATAAAGGTGCTTTTGTCTATATCCTCACGGCTTCTGTTCTGGAAGTCTTTGGTCATAACCACAGAAAGCTGACCGGACTGGTCCTTGATGGCGTAGTTGACCCATTCGGCGAAATTCTTGTTCTTATAGAAGGAGCCCTCCTCTTCAACGAGGAAGTAGTCGATACTGCCGAAACGGTCGCTGAATTCCTCGATACTGGTGCAGCCTATGAAATCCAGGAAAGACTGGTTAAGGTAGCTTATCCTTTCGCCGTCTGTGATGAGGATGAGCTGGGGATTGATGTCGAGAACGGTTTTGATGAACTCGTTCTTTGCTTCGATCTCCTTCTGCTGGATTACTGTCTTTGCAGTGCGCAGGAGGATCTGTATAAACTCTTTGAAGTTGATGGGTTTCTTGACGTATTTGTCTATGCCTATATCAATGGAGCGCAGGAAGAATTCCTCATCGTTGTGGCCTGTGGTGATGATAATCGGGATGTCGTGATCCGCTTCCCGGATCTGCTCTGCCATGCTGAGGCCGTCCATAACGGGCATACGTATGTCGGTAATAACGATGTCCGGCTTATACTCATGGAACATCTCAAGCCCCTCACGGCCGTTTGCAGCCTGATAGAGGGTCTGGGTACGTCTCTGGAGGAATCTGGACAGACGCTCACGTATGGCGTCTTCGTCCTCTACGTATAGTATGGAAAGTTTGTCTATAAAGCCGCTGTTCATCAACCACCAACCTGCAATGAGTTAATAATATTATTCTATCACTGAAATAAGGGTTTTTAATGTGAAACTTTAAGAATTTGAGTGTATTAACACCTACGAACATTTCGCCCCTAAAAAATATACTTAATATATGTATATTATCGGATGGTAACATTCAACTCTTTTTTACCTCTGTAAAACTCTGCTGAAGCATCGGCATGCTTAAAAGCAAATGTTTTTTAAGCAGGTTTTGTGATAAGTATAATATTATTGAATTAGCGGCACCAAGCTGATACTATCCCGGTTGATAATCCCTTGAGGTGAGAAAAGTTGAAAGAAGCTCTTAAGAAAGAACTGGACAAAATACTTGATGATATGATCAAAGAAGCGGAGATTGAATGCGCCCTCCCTGAATATACCGTGGAGATACCCAACAACAGGGACCACGGTGATTTTGCCGCTAACTGCGCACTCAAGCTCGCGAAGGCTTTCAGGAAAAACCCCCTTGAGATTGCAGGGGATATCTGCACACGGATAAACCACCCTATGGTGGAAAGTGCCGAGGCTGTCCGCCCCGGTTTTATAAATTTCAGGATATCAAACTCATTTTTTGAAGATATGATCAGGGACTCAATCGATTCCGACAAGCACTTCCGCTCCGACATGGGTGGCGACAAAAGGGTTATGGTTGAATTTGTCAGCGCAAACCCCACAGGGCCCCTGCATATCGGCCACGGAAGAAACGCCGCCTACGGCGACAGCGTGGCCCGGATCCTCGAGGCAGCCGGATATTCCGTTCAGCGGGAGTATTACGTAAACGATGCCGGCAAGCAGATGCTTAACCTCTCAAAAAGTATTCTCGCACGCTACCATGAGCTCATCGGCGAAAAGTATCCGTTCCCCGAGGATGGTTACAAGGGTGATTACATCATGGATGTGGCTAAGGTCGTATATGCGAATGAGGGGAAAAAGGTTTACCTCATGGGCGAAAACGAGGCTCTGAAGGTCTGCCTGAGCTACGGGCTTGATGAGATCGGCGGCAGTATAAAGGATGATCTCGCCCAGTTCCGTGTGGAATTTGATGAATGGTTCAGTGAGAAATCCCTCTATGATAAGGGGGATGTGCAGGAATGCCTCGACGAGCTCAGAGTGAAAGGGCACGTCTACGATAAGGACGGCGCTGTCTGGTTCGCTTCAACAAAATTCGGCGATGATAAGGACAGGGTTGTGCAGAGGCAGAACGGTGAATACACCTACTTCGCTTCGGATATCGCATACCACAGGAACAAATATAAAAGGGGTGTTCAGACCTCCATCGATGTATGGGGAGCGGACCACCATGGATACGTTAAGAGGCTCGATTCCGCTGTTAAGGCCCTAGGGTATGACGACAGGGATTTTGAGGTTGTGCTCATCCAGATGGTGAATCTTGTTAAAGACGGGGAGCGTGTTTCCATGTCCACAAGGGCAGGGGAGTTTATAACCCTTAAGTGGCTCTTGGACGAGGTTGGTATTGATGCCTCACGTTTCTTCTATCTCATGAGGGATTTTCAGGCGCAGTTCGACTTCGATCTGGATCTAGCAAAGAAGCGAACCTCCGATAACCCTGTTTACTATGTTCAGTACGCCCATGCCCGTGTTTGCAGTCTTTTAAGCAAGGCGGAGGAGCAGGGGGTTGAGTTTAAGAGTGGTGAGAACCTGTCCCTTCTTACCCTCGACGACGAGCAGGCTATTACCAGAAAAATACTTGAGCTCAAGGGTATCGTGGAATCGGCGGCATCACACAGGGAACCGCACAGGATTGTTTATTACCTGCAGGATCTTGCCTCCATGTTCCACTCATACTACTACAATACTGTAATCATCATGCCCGATAACCCCGAACTCACAGGTGCAAGGCTTTCCCTAGCACTGGCAGTAGCTTCTGCTGTTCGTTTCGGGCTTGGTCTTCTTGGTGTTAGCGCACCGGAAAGGATGTAGATTTGCCCGAAAACAAGGATAACTTCGGCAGGAATATTCTTGTAGTATTCATATTCTTTCTGCTTTTCGGCGGAGCGGCGGTTCTAGTTGCGTATGTGGGGAGCATGTTCGGCTCCCCGAAGGGTGACAACCGCACTGCGGGGTTGAAAAAGCCTCTGAATGGAAGTGCTTATACCGATCCCGGCGAAGGGGAGCGAATCCATTATGTTCTCGATGGAAATGGCGATCTCGTTGTACGTGAGGGTGAGCGAGCCCCTGAAGAGAAGCCTGTTCAGACGGCCAAAGCTGAGGATGAGGCAAAGGAGAAGCCGTTGCCGAAACGTGAGGCTAAACCTGAGCCGAAACCTGAGCCTGCGCCTGAACCAAAACCTGCCCCAAAGCCTAAGCCCAAGCCAAAACCGAAGCCAGCTCCCAAACCAAAACCACAACCAAAGCCGAAACCTGAGCCTGTAAAAAAGGTTGATTCGGGTCCTAAATATGTTCTTCAACTGGTTGCCTACAAAGAGAAATACAAGGCAGTGGAGGAGATGCGATCCCTTAAGTCTGTATTTCCTGATGTTTTTATGGTTAGAATAGATCTGGGAAGCAAAGGTGTATGGTACAGAGTGCGCTGTTGTGAGGAACCGGGCTACACGGCGGCAAAGAAGAGGCTTGCAAATGTCAAATCGAGCACAAAATACAGCCCGATCATAGTTAAAACAGACAAATGAGAATACTTTCAATTATCTTTGTTCTTACAGTCCTCGCATCCAATGCGTATTCCAAGGGGGTAACCCTCCTTGAGCGTGAGTATCCGCATCTTACTGGTGCGCAAATATTTGTCCTTGATCCATCCTATAATGGAGATCTGGGCAGGTTCTTCGACGAGGTGCAGGATGCCGGTGCGAACACCGTTTTCCTTCGTGTTTTCCACAACAGCGTCGACAGGTATCATCTGGGTATGGATTCCGAGTGCTCAACTGGTGTTTATTTCCATACTGAGGAAGCATGCGTTGTTGATGATTTGCTCAAGCGTGCAGTTGTTGAGGCTGAGATCCGAGGGATGAAGCTTTACGCATGGATGGCAACCAGAACCCTGTCATTCCTCAAAACACCAGTACTCATGGAGCGGACCTTTATAGACGGCGGAACAAGCGGCGAAGGCTACGGAGCAAGCATATTCAAGCCGGCCGTACGGAGGAAGCTGATAAGGCTTTTCGAGGATCTGGCCGCTTACGATATAGACGGGATCCTTTTTCAGGACGATTTCATCATGCGCTATCGTGAGGGGGCAAGCCTCCCCGCTATACAGCGATACTATGTTGATTCGGGCGTATTCCTCGATTCGGACTCCCTCTTCTCATGTAGCGGCGGGAACAACCGTACCAAGGTTCCCGGTGGATGCAACGATGTATACATCCCTTGGGCGAAGTGGAAAACGGAGATGCTCGCGCAGTTCTTTGGTGAGCTGAGAATGGCGGTTCTTAAACGGAACCCTTCCATCCGTTTTGCAGCAAATGTCTACTACGAAACTCCGCTGGACGATATGATCGGCATGTCGTGGTATTCCCAGTCCATTGACAGGCTGATGAAGGCGGGCTTCGACTATTTCGCCGTTATGTGCTACCACGATCAGATAAAAAACGAGCTTAATCTTTCGGATATCGAAACAAAGAGCTATGTTAACAGTATAGTGAACTCCCTTGTATCTAAGGTTAAGGAGCCTTCAAGGGTGCTTGTGAAGCTCCAGAGGATCTCATGGCAGGACAAGAGCGTCATCCCCGGGGAGGAGATGAAGGGGGTATGCTCTATCCTTGATTCCTATGGTGGTGTGAGCAAGGCTCTTGTGCCCGTTAACCATGCGGATGATATTAAAGGAGACTGCTTTAACGGAGGTTGATTAATGAACATCGGAATTATAGGGGGCGGAATATCCGGAGTGGCTGCTGCATTCTGGCTCTCCCAGATAGAAGGCCTTAATATTACACTTCTGGAAAAGGATAAGAAGCTCGGCGGATGTATCGATACCGCCAGACAAGAGGGCTTCAGCGTTGAGGCGGGTCCCAACGGCTTCCTGGACAATAAGCCCCACACTCTGCAGCTCTTCGAGGACGCAGGGCTTGCGGACAAGCTCTACAGAAGTAACGACAAGGCAAGGAAGCGCTTTATCATGCGCAACGGAAAGCTGGTTCGTGTACCCGAAACTCCACCGTCATTCATGAAGACAGACCTTATATCCTTCGGCGGCAAGATGCGCCTTATGGGTGAAATTCTCGTTTCCAAAAAGAAGGATGACAAGGACGAAACCGTTGCCGAATTCGCCAAAAGAAGGCTTGGCAAAGAGGCGATGGAATACATGATATCACCCATGGTATCAGGTGTTTTTGCCGGAGATGCTGAAAAACTCAGCCTCAAGTCCGCCTTCGGCGTTATATATGATCTGGAGATGACCTACGGCGGTCTTTTCAAAGGTATGCTTAAGAAGAAGAAAAAGAAGAGCGGCCCTGCCGGTCCCGGCGGAGTGCTCACATCATATAAGGGTGGGCTCATAAACGCCATCGAGGATATCGCTTCCCTCAGCAAGGGTGTGGATTTTGTGACAAACTGCGAGGTGAAGGCTGTTCACAAGGGTGAGCGGTTTACCGTGGAGACTAATAAGGATACATATTCATTTGATCAAGTCATAATATGTTCCCCGTCCTATGCCTCTGCGGAGTTTCTCAAGCCCCTTAACGAAGAGCTCGCCAAAGAGATGGCGGATATAGCCTACTCACCCGCATTTGTTGCTGGTATGGGCTTTCGTGCCGAGGATATTGAGGACGAGCTAGATGGTTTCGGCTACCTTATCCCCCGCTTGGAGAATAGAAGAATACTTGGTGGGTTGTTCACATCTTCAATCTTTCCCGAAAGAGCCCCCGACGGCAAGAAGCTTATCCGTGTAATCATGGGGGGGGACACCGAGCGTGGACGCAGGCTCATGGAGCATTCGAGTGATGAGCTCATTACCATTGCCCTTGAGGAGATCAAGGATACTGTTGGCGTAAAGGCTGCACCCGAGGTTGTGCAGTCCTTCCGCTGGGAGAAAGCGATACCCCAGTATTACCCCGGCCACTCCGAGAGGGTTAAGCGTGTGGAAAGCATATGCTCGGATATCGGCGGTATCCACATAGGTGGTAACGTACTTTACGGTATTGCACTCAACGACTGCACCAGAGTGAGCTGGAACATAGCAGAGAGTATTAGAAATACCCTTGAAAAGGGGTAACTGCGCTGTTAGGATCTTGTATAAGAATGATTAAGAGGAGGATCCAATGGCTAAGATAGGACTAGTTCTCAGTGGTTGCGGGGTTTATGACGGCTCCGAACTGCAGGAAACCATAATGAGCGTATACTTCCTTGAGAAGCGTGGTGCCGAGATAATCTATATGGCTCCGAACATCGACCAGATGCACGTTATCAACCATCTCACAGGGGACGTTATGCAGGGCGAATCCCGCAACGTTCTTGTAGAGGCGGCCAGAATAAGCCGAGGAGATATACGTGATATCAAGGATGTAAACGTTTCCGACTTCGATGCACTGATGATCCCCGGCGGATTCGGTGCAGCCAAGAACCTTACCTCCTTCGCCGTTGACGGGCCGGATGCAAAGATAAACGATGACGTCCTTCGTCTTGTGAAGGGCACACTCGATGCGAAGAAGCCCCTTGCGGCGATCTGTATCGCACCAGTCATAGTTGCCAAGGCCCTTGCCGGAACAGGTGTTGAATCCAGCATAACTATCGGTAACGAAGAGGGTGTTGCAGGAGCTCTTGAATCCCTTGGCGCGAAGCACATACAGTGCCCCGTTCAGGAGGCTGTTGTGGATGAGGCGAATAAGATTATCACAAGCCCCGCCTATATGCTGGGTCAGAATATCCTTGAGATATCAGAAGGTATCGAAGCGGCAGTTGACAAACTTTATGCCCTGATGTAATTAGAGATCAGCCAAGCTGATTCTATATAGAATCAATAGGAAGCTCCCCTTTTACGGGGAGCTTTTTTTATGCACGATTAATGTTTCTGTCTTTTGATGATAGGTATTTATCTGTATTCCGGGTTTTCAAAGTCGAACCTGCAACCCGCTTCCCACTCGGTTCTCTGGTTTCCATGGGCAGGGATGCCTCCACTTTTCTGGAGCATGAGAGCCATGTGCATCAAGTTCCATGTCATGAAGGTGGTGTTCCTGTTGGTGAAGTCATTCTCCGGCCCGCCGGAGCCCTCATCCAGATAGGAGGGACCGGGCCCTGCCTCTCCAAGCCATGCGGCATCGCTCTGGGGCGGGATCGTGTAGCCTATATGCTGTAGTGAGTAAAGAATATTCATGGCACAGTGCTTTGCACCATCCTCGTTTCCTGTCACGAGACAGCCACCAGTTCTTCCGTAGTAGTCGTACTGACCCGAATCGTTCAGGTTGCCGGATGTTGAGTAAAGCCGCTCAATCACATTTGCAGCTACGGAAGATTTATCCCCAAGCCAGACCGGTGTGCCGATGATGAGGATATTGGCCTCCATAACCTTTTGATATATCATGGGCCAGTCGTCCTTCTCCCAGCCGTGTTCGGTCATATCGGGGTAAACACCGGAAGCGATGTCATAATCCACAGGGCGCAGGATATCCACCTTAACACCGTTCTTTCGCATTATCTCTGCTGAGATATCTATAAGTCCCCTGGTGTGAGACAGTTCTGGGCTTTTTTTCAGGGTACAGTTAAGGAATATCGCCTTTAAGGAGTCGAAGTTCCATCTGGATGTTTCGCATTGCTTCTTTTGAATATCGTTGAGTGCCATTGTCAATCCCTCCATACTATACCTAAATGCTACCATTCGAATATGATTAAGCAAGCCTGATCAGGGAAGGAGGTTGAGCGGGTTCTTGAAGTGTCTCGGCTTATGGGCTAAAATTTAGATTATCAGGGAGTGCATTTATGGACAAAGATTTCAGCCTGGATGGTGAGATAGGTTTTAAGCTTGCCGGTAAGGGGAGTATAACAAGGAAAAGGATAGAGCTTCTCCGTGCTGTGAGAGAATCCGGCTCGATCTCAAGTGCGGCGAAAAAGGCGGGGATGAGCTATAAGGGTGCGTGGGATTCCATAAACACGATGAACGAGATAAGCCCCGAAACCCTCGTTCAGAGCAAAACGGGGGGCTCCGGCGGCGGTGGTGCACAGCTGACTGAATATGCAGAGGATATGCTGAGGGCCTATGATTTTATCGAGAAACGCCTGTTCACCTTTGTGAAAGAGGCACAGGACAATCTCCACGATTTCGAATCCCTCTACGATGCGCTCAGGAGGCTCAGTATGCGTACAAGTGCCAGAAACCAGTACTTCGGCAGGGTGGTTAATGTATCAAAAGGTGAGGTGAACGCCTCCGTTGAGATAGAGCTGAAGGGGGGTGATACGATTGCCTCTGTAATAACCCTCGGCGGGCTTGAGAGGCTCGGTATTGAGGAGGGGATGGAGGCATGGGCGATTGTGAAATCCTCCAGCGTGATCATCGCCGAACCGGAGCTGAGGGGTAGGCTGAGTGCTCGCAACTTCCTCGAAGGCGTTGTTGAGAGCATTGAAGAGGGGGCCGTGAACACATCCGTAAGGATAAGGCTTAACGGCGGAAGCGAGCTAACAGGGGTTGTGACAAAGGAATCCGCCGAGGCTATGGATATAAAGGTGGGAAAGGCCATCGCTGGTGCTTTCAAGGCTTCCGCTGTGATACTCGGGATAACCGATTAGGAGAGGGAGCCGGTACTGAGCAATACCGGCTCCTTTGGCGTGTGTAGGAGGGGTTCCTCATAAAAAGGAATGTAGAACTAAACCTTCAGGAGATTGTTTTCCTTAAGGGTAAGCATTATCTTTTCCGCCGCTTGAACTATGGCGTTGCTTGCGGGGAAGAACGACTGATAGGGCTGGGCTGAATAGCTGAAAAGGAAGAGTTCCTTTGCGGTCATCCTCTGCTGTATGGCGAGGGTTATGGTGTCTACCCTGCCGGGCACACCTTCGCCTCCAACAACCTGTCCCCCTATAATCCTTCCGCTATCTGCATCAGCAACCAGTTTTACGAATACACGCTTTGCGCCGGGCATCATGGGGAACCTTGTGGTTGTCTCACCCTTCGCTGTTATGGTTATGAAGCCCCTTTTCTTTGCCTCTTCCTCGGTGAAACCTGTTCCACCCATGCGCCAGTTGCCGGATTTTGTAATGGCTCCATTCACAAAGCCGGGATACTCAAGATCCAGCCCGAGGAGATCGTAGGCGGCTATCTTTCCCATAGGAACAGCGTTGGTTGCCAACTTCCCGCCAACGGGCTTTTGGTCTATGAATGAAAAGAAAGATGCACAGTCGCCCACGGCGTATACATCCTCAATATTAGTATGCATCCTTGAATCTGTGATGATGCCGAAGCTGTCCATCTCAAGGGTTGAGTCCGCAAAAATCTCCACATTGGGCTTAACGCCAACGCTGAATATCACCAGATCGTCCTCGCCCAGCTCCATTACGTCGCCATTACTGAAAACAGCCCTGCGGGCATGTCTTTCACCTTGAACGGTCTTCACTGCGGTTCCGAGGCGGAGATCTGTCCCCATCTCCCGAATCTCCTGGGCGGGTAGTTCGGCCATATCCTGATCAAGAAGGTTAGGAAGCACCCATTCCTGCATCTCGGCAAGAACCGTTTCCAGCCCCTTCTGCCTGAAGGCTGCGGCCATTTCTATGCCGATATTTCCGGCGCCCACAACCAGTGCTTTTCTTGTGGTGTCTTTGAGAGCTCCGAGGATATGATCCAGATCCTCTTCGGTCTTGACAGTGAATACGTTGTTGAAGCTTCCTTCACAAACGGGTGGGATAAAGGGTGAGGCTCCTGTGGCGATAACCAGCTTGTCGTAACTGAATTCGCCGTTCTTCTCTGTAATAACACTTCTTTTTCCAAAGTCTACACTGAGTGCTTTGTCCAGAACAAGCTTTGCGCCGGTATCAGTTACCATCTCATTCTTTTTGCGTATAGACTCACGCTTTACGATATCCTCTATTACGTAAGGGAGGGCGCAGTATACAACGCTGTAAGGCTCGGGCCTTATCATCGTAATATCCGCCTCCGGTTTCATTGACTTAACTGTTTTTGTGAACTGAATACCGCCGGGGCCACCGCCTAATACAACGATCTTCATTGAAAGCTCCTTCAGCAAATGCGTGGATTTATTTAAGCATCTCTTAAATATTTTCGCCGCTGCTCGATATATTAATATTTGAATATTGAGTAATGTCAAGGACAAAATGAGCATAAGTTCAATTTGAATGTTTGTGCGAAATGGTAAAATACCTTTGATAAAACTTTTTCATCATGTATTTGTCAGAAGAGGGAGGGCAACATGAAAATTATTATCACGATACTTACTCTCTTTACTCTTATCTCCTTTTCGGCCTTTGCAAATCCCTTTAAGGAGGGTGAGCAGGCGTTGAGATCGGGTAACTATCAGCAGGCGCTGGAGCTTTTAAGTCAGGGTCTTGAGAAACAGCCGGATAACCCTCCCGCACTTGTGGGTAGAGGGATTGCAAAGATGAACCTCGGGGATCCCCAGGGAGCCATTGAGGATTTCCGTCAGGCTGTGAACTACGATCCGCAGAATGCGAACGCCTATTACAACATGGGGCTTGCCGAGCAGAGGATGGGTAACGCCGGTGAAGCGATAGAGCATTACAACAAGGCGGAGAGCATAAACAGCAATATGGCAGGGCTTTACTCCAACCGTGCCGCCCTTAAATATTCCATGGGAAACTACAGCGGTGCGGAGCAGGATGCCTCCAATGCGGTATCAAACTTCCCCAATCAGGCAGAGGGGTATATAAACCGTGCTCTGGCTAAGCTTGGTCAGGGTAAAACAGAGGCTGCGCTTCCGGATCTCGACAAAGCGGCCCAGCTTGCGCCGAACAACTTCGCAGTCTTTATGAACAGAGGAAACGTCTACAAGGCGATGACAATGCCGAAGAAGGCGATTGAGGACTACACCAAGGCGATACAGCTCAAAAGCTCCGAGCCGGCCCCCTGGTACAACAGGGCGCAGACAAAGTTCCTCATGAGCGACTATAGAGGTGCAATTGAGGACTACAAAGAGGCGATCAGCAGAAAGCCGGATTACACCGAGGCGTACTTCTACAGAGCCGCCGCAAGGGACCGCATCGGTGAGGATGGTAAAGCCCTGCAGGATTACAAACGCCATCTTGAGCTTGGCGGTTCCCACAGGGCGGAGGCGGAGAACAGGATAAGGATCCTTGAAAACCGTTGACAAATATATGACACCACAGGGCTTCGCACCACGCTGGGCAAGCTTGAAAAATGCGGGTGTATGGGTTATTCTGCCGTTGGATGAGGTGATTGGAAGATGAAAATACTGCTTACCAACGATGACGGTATATATACCGACGGCATCTATCAGCTATACCTTAAGCTCACCGAGTTTGCTGATGTAACGGTTGTAGCGCCCATTACGGAGCAATCCGCTGTAGGGCATGCCATAACTATATCCGACCCGCTTAGAACCGAAGACTTCTATAAATTCGGCAAGTTTTTTGGTACTGGTATAAAGGGAACACCTGCGGACTGCGTTAAGCTCGCTGTTAGCCATATCATGGACGAAACGCCGGATCTTGTGGTTTCCGGCATAAATTACGGTGCTAATTTATCGACAAATGTGATATATTCAGGGACAGTTTCAGCAGCTACCGAAGGTGCAATGCTGGGTATAAAGTCTATCGCTGTCAGCCTTCCGAAGGCGAAGGGAGCCGATTTTGAGCCAGCGGCTACTGTTGCCGCTTTCTTTGCAAGGAAGGTTCATGCCATGGAAGACCCCCGCAGTCTGCTTCTTAATGTTAATGTCCCGCTCCTTCCTTACGATGAGATAAAGGGGTGGAAGTACTCCATACAGGGGAACACCACCTATCTCGACACCTTCGCCAAAAGGGAAGACCCCAAGGGGAACACCTATTACTGGATGGTGGGGGAAGAGCACAAGCGAGACACCAGAGAGAATTCTGACGATAAGATACTGAACGACGGTTACGTATCCGTAACCCCTCTTATGTATGATATGACATGCCATGACACCTACGGTAAGCTGTGTGAGCAGGAGGACGGCGGTGAGTTTGCTTAAAAAATTCATAATTCTAACCATTGTTGTTGCCTCATTCAGCGGTATATTCGGGTGTGATGGGGGGTGTTCAGATATGAACCCGACTTCACCCGAGGAGAAACAATCCAAGGAATGAGACTCTTTAAAACCTTTTTGTTTATATTTCTGCTGAGCATTTCAGCAAGGGCCGAGGTGCTCGTCCCCGAATTTTCCTTTACCGGGGAAGAGATCGCCGCATTCGATATACGTCCCACATTCATGGACGTATCCCTTAACTTCAACGTGAGCTCCAGCTTTGATACCTATATCAAGCAGGAGCGGTTTAAGCTGAACGAGGGTGAGGGGAAGGACTATGAAACCGATGAACCGGGAGGAATATACTCCGGAGGCTTCGGAACAGGTCTTTCCTCCGTCTTCGTGGGGCCCAAGGCGTACCGTAACAATATCGTGAAGGCGTATCTGAACGGCCGCCACCTTGCCGTTGTTGAATCGTGGAACAAGTATCAGGAAAAGCTTGTAGGTTCCGGCTATCTGCAGGAATCAAAATTCATCGCTGCCCTTTCGGGCATTGAAACGGGAAATATCTCGTCCAGTTTGGCCTCCCTTAAAGAGGTAGCCCTCGAAGGTGGGGAGATAGGCGAGATAGCAGCGGACAGGCTCTATTCGTACTATTTCGGCATAAAGGACTACGACTCTATCATAGAAACGGGGCGTGAGTATCCCGTGTTCACAGACTACTCCCTCTATACATTCCTCTATTCGCTCATGCAGAAAAAGGAATATAATGAGATCATCGAAACATCCCAGAGGCATGAGGCACTGGCGGAGGAGAACCCCTCCCTGTACGACTTCAAGATCATGGCGCACTACTCCCTTGGGGAGCGGGGCAAGGTTATGTCCATGGCGGATAAGGCTACGGAGAATACACGCCCTGTAATCGCTGACACGATGCTTGCAGAGGGGAGGGATGCCGAGGCGGCAGATATCGTAACCAAGATCCCCGAAGGGGAGACGAAGGCTGTTCTCTCGGCAAAGCTCGCCATCCTGAGGGGTAATAATGCGGAGGCCGTTAGTTATCTCGATAAGGTGAAGAGCGATGAGAATCGGCTTAATATATTCTTTTACTACGTCTCCCGGAACTTCCCCGAACTGGATGGAAGCTTCGCCGGAAATCTGGATTTCGACTCAAAGGTGAACTCCGATTACGTCAATTTCTATGTAGGTCTGTCCCGTCTTGCAAAGGGTGAACCGAGAGAAGCGGCGGAGTATCTGGATATGATCATATTCAACAAAAACCTCATAAACACCGCATACTACTATCGGGGGCTCACCTATGTCCGGTTCGACCCTTCACGTGCGGAGTTTCTATTTCTTAAATACATCGATAACGGCGAGGATGAGGAAAAGGTGCGGACAAGCCGGTTCATGCTCGCCCAGCTCTATAACCTTAAGGGGAGACAGAACGATGCCCTAGTCCTAATAGAAGATTGCTTCGAGCCTCACTGCAAGCTTCTAAAAGCTGAGATTTTCATCAGCCGCAAGCAGTACAGTGCGGCGGACGGTCTGCTCACTGGGCTTGAGGGTGATCAGGCGCATATGCTCAGAGGGACTGTGGACTATAATAGAAAGCAGTACGAAGCGGCTCTCAGGGAGCTTACCTCCATCCAGAAGCCGACGGAGGATTCGGACTACCTCCTCATGCTTACCTACCTGAAACTGGGAAGAAACGAGGAGGCATCTGCCGTATTCGAAAGAAACGCCGAAAGCGACCGGTTCTACAAAACCATCGTGGAGAACCTTTTCCTTGCCGGTGAGTATCAGCAGGTACTTAACCTCATCGGCAACAAGGACCGTTCCAGCTCCCGATATATGCTCCTTAAGGCAAAGACCCTCTCCTCCCTCAAACGCTATGACGAGGCGGAGAAGCTTTATTCCGAGCTGATAACAAGAGATTATGAGATGTTCGATTCCGTTTACGGGCTTCTCTCCATATATGCGGCACAGAACGAGAAGGACAGGTTCCTCGAAACGGGCTCACGTATCCTCACATTGGAGCAGCGTTTTGAGAAGAAGGACTTCCTCATCCTGCAGGCGGCCAGGCTCGCCATAGATATCGGCGAAACCGGTCTTGCCACAAGGCTTGTGAACCGCTTCTTCTCCGAGTTTCCCGAGTCCACATACCTTGGTGAGGGCTATCTGCTCAGAGGACGCCTCTTCAAAGAGACGGGCAGGGTTGAGCAGTGTGTTAACGATGCCGAAAGGCTTATCGAGAGGGGGGAGTCACGTGAGGATGCCCTTTTCCTAAAGGCGGACTGCCTCGAAGCTAAGGATAAGAAAGAGTCGCTCAGGATATACGAAGAGCTTGCCTCCGATTCAATGCGTTTCGGCGATTTGGCACACAGCCGCATACTTGAGATTTCCTCAAGCCCAGCCTCAGTTCTGCGTTCCGCCCGTTACTTTATGGGTAAGGATGAGGAGCTGTACTATAGGGGAATTGAAAGATACTTCTCACTCCTTTCGGACGAACAGCTTGTAAATAACGAAGGGCTTGTGCGTGATATGGTTCTCAGCCGCAACGCCCGCATAATGCCTGCGGCATACTTCCAGCTTGGAAGACTTCTTGAGGAAAAAGAGAACTTCAAGGAGGGCGCAAGGTTCTATATGAAGAGCCACTACCTCTTCCCCGATTCCGACTACAGCAAGAGGAGTCTTGAAAGAACGGTGGATATATATAAGAAGCTGGGGCGTGAGAAGGAAGCCTCGGTGTTAGAAAAGAAACTGAAGAGTCTCAGATAAGGAGGGCACGATGTTCGACTCTTTTTTAGAGCTTATAGAGAAGGGAGGGGTGCTTATGTATCCCATTATACTACTCTCCCTTGTATCACTCGCAATATTCCTTGAGAGGATCTTTTCCCTCCGGGCGGAGCGCTATGCACCCGCCGCATTTCTGGAAAAGCTTTATGAATCTCTCGGTAAAAAGGATCTCCAGACAGCGGCAGCCGTTGCCGAGGCGGACAAGAGCGCCGTTGCAAAGATATCAAAGGATATCCTGCACAACCTTGATCTCCCCCTCACAAGGCTCATGGAAGCGGCAGAGGAGTCCGGACGCTACCATTCAAAACAGTTGGACAGATACCTCCCCACCCTGCAGACCATCGCAAGTGTTTCACCTCTGCTCGGTCTGCTTGGTACGGTTATCGGTATGATCAAGACCTTCATCATTATAGGATCCCAGGGTGTGGGTGATGCCCAGGCACTGGCCGGCGGTATCTCCGAGGCGCTTCTTACAACGGCGGCGGGGCTCAGCGTTGCTATCCCCACGATGATCTTCTACTACATCGTCCGTCACCGTTCCGAGAGGGTTACCATGGAGCTTGAGAAATCAACCAGTATGATAGTGAACCTTATATTCAAAGAGGGTGATGCGTGAAATTCAGTAGAAATGACAGAAAGCAGGCTCTTGATATAAACATCACGCCGCTTATCGATGTCGTTTTTCTTCTGCTCATTTTCTTCATGGTTTCCACCTCCTTTATCGTTTCCAGCTCCATCGAGGTGGATCTCCCCCAGGCGAGGGGTGAGAATGTTGAGGTGAAGAAGAACATCCGCATATCTGTTACGGAGGATGGCGGTATCTATATCAACGGCCGGAGGTATGCCCAGGAAAGGGTTCCCGGTGTATTGAGCGACCTGAAAGAGTCCACCCCCAACGCAACTGTTGTTATCGAAGCGGATGAGGGTGTAACCCACGGCAAGGTGGTCTTTGTTATGGACGCAAGCCGTAAGAACGGCTTTGAGAAGTTTGCCATCGCCGTGGAGGAGGAGTAGAGATTGCACAGGATCGCCCTTTTTATGGTCGTATCCATTTTGGCGCATCTTGTTTTTTTCCTGTATCTCCCTGCGTTTGATATAAATCTTTCGGGGAAACAGGATGTGGTTGAGGTGCAGATACTCCCTCCGAAACCTAAAATTCTGCCCAAACCCCCGGTTAATAAACCCGGAAAGCCCGTTAAACCGCCGGAAAATCCCGTTAAGGTTCCAAAGCCCTCCATGGCGTTGCCCGATGTCGATGTTCCGAGGGTGGACGTTAATACGGATGTGGATGTCACAATACCCGATATCCAGAGCCGCAGGCTCAATACGGACAGCGAAGCCCAAGTAGACGAGAAGCTTCTGGCGGAGATCGAGACATCCGAGCATACTGTTCAGGATTCAAGGGCGGGTGAGGGTGAGCCTAGCGATATCCAGAGTGATGAATACGAAAACAGCGACTTCTTCGTTATGGAAAATATCACAAACGTCGAGCGTAAGCTGGCATACATACCCCCCAGACCTTCATTCTCACTCCAGAACGATACGAAGATGACCGTACGTTTCAAGATCGACAAAGAGGGGAAAACCTACGCCGTTATCCCTATCACCAGAACGGACAAGAAGATAGAACAGCTCGCCATTGACTTTGTAAGCAGGCTGAGGTTTAATGCTGTCCGCTATGCGAAGCCTGATCAGGCAGAGATGACACTATACTTCAGGGTGCGGTAATGAACGAATTTACTGATAAAATTATAGAAATGGTGAAGGAGAACAGAATGACCTTCGCCGAATTCATGGATAAAGCCCTCTACGACCCAGAACACGGGTATTACCAGAAGGAGAACCCCTTCGGCATACAGGGGAGTTTTTATACCTCTGTGGATGCCTCCTCATCCTTCGGAAGGACAATCTCCGATGCGATGCGCGACACTGTTAGGCGGCTGAGCCTTCCTGCAAACTTCTGCGAGATGGGTGCGGGGAGTGGAATGCTCGCCTGCGATGTGCTTGACAGGGTGAAGGAAAAGGATCCCGACTTCTATGAGGGGCTCAGCTATACCATCATCGAGAAGAGTGCTTATCTTATCGAGAGGCAGAAAGAGGTGCTCAAAGAGCATGAGGGGCATGTAAAATGGATAGCATTCGAGGAGCTCAACGGCTTCGAGGGTGTTTTCTTCTCCAATGAGCTTGTGGACGCCTTCCCGGTGCACAGGGTAATACGTATAAACGATGAGCTGAAGGAGCTATTCGTGATTCACCACGAAGGAAAGCTTACCTTCTGGCCCGATGATATATCCGATCCCGCCATAAAAGATTATCTAGATGCCATAGGCCTCCGTGTCGCGGAGGGTCAGATTGTTGAGATAAACCTTAATATGCTGGAATGGCAGAAGCAGCTCGCCTCAAAGATCAGCAGGGGCGTTGTTTTCACAGTGGACTACGGCTATCCGGCTGAGCAGCTTTTCGAGTCATGGAGGCGTGACGGCACGGTTACCTGCTATTTCAAACATACACAGAATAACGACTTTTTCGAGCGTGTGGGTTATCAGGATATAACCGCCTTTGTTGACTTCACAAGCCTCGAGAACGCAGGAAAGGATAACGGCCTTGAACCTGCGGCTCTTCTTCCCCAGTGGCTTTTTCTTGTTCAGGCTGGGATCCTCGGCGAGATCGAGAACGCCGGTACGGACCTTGAGAAGGCCTCTATCAAATCACTTATCATGCCCGAAGGTGGGTTTGGCCAGAACTTCTTTGTCCTTGTCCAGCATAAGGGCGTTGAACTGGACGATGATTTCCCCTTCACCCAGAAAGCGGGCAAAACCTTCGACGAGATGCTCAAACGGATGGGGGGCTAAAAGCCTTCCATTTTTTGATCAGGCAATTTCTGCCCGGGATCTTTGGCACGCCGCTTGCGATCTAATACCCAAAACCGTAACAAACGGGGGTAGTTATGATCGTAAACGGAAAAAATATCCAGCTTGAGGCCTACCAGAAGATGTTCAGCAACGAAGGTACTTCGGCGCAGGCAAATGCCGCCAACGGCAGCGGTCTTCTTGAGGCTATTAAGAAAGCGGAGAGCGGCGGTTCCGACAACGGCATCAGCAGTCTTTTCAAGGATACAGTGAACATATCGCCCGAGGCTCAGAATGCCTTGGACCAGGCTACAACGGGCACTTCGGCAGATCCTGTTCTACAGGCCCAGAATAAAGCACTCCAGTCTCTTATGGGAATGAATGAGGACCAGAAAAGCTCCTCAAGTGCCATGACTAACCTTGAAGCTGTAATCGCACAGCTTAAGGAAAGCGGCGAGGCGGGGGAATCTGAAAGCATCCTCGAAGCCGTTGCAGAGGCCAATAAAGAGATGGCAAACGGCGGTTACCTTACGGAGAGCATCAGCAAGGTAAACCTGTTCGGCTAATATCCGCTTAGGGTGTCGCTGAAAAGATAGCGTATGGAGCCGGGCATCAGTTTCTCAATGATCCCGGCGTTTTCGCTGTCGTTGGGGCTTGAACTGAAATGTCTGTTAAGGGCGAAACCGTGGAACTCCAGCCCCTGGCTGTCCATGAACTCTCTGTTCAAAACGGCCTCGTTCACACAGCCGAGCCTGTCGGGCAGGACTGTAATAACCTCAAGCCCGCACTGCCTAGGGATCTCATAGGTCATCTGCTCATAATCCAGAGGAACGGCGATCCCGCCGGCTCCTTCCACAATAAGACAGTCGCATTTCATAGAGTCAACGGCGTCCACAACCTGCTCAAGGGGGAACCTCTCGAAACACAGGCATGGTGCCACCGGCGGCTCCGCTGTGTAGAGCGTAAGTGCTCTGTCATCGGCCAATCCTGCGAACTTCTTAACGAAGGCCGCATCATCATCGGCGGGGTATCCCGTCTGCACAGGCTTTATGTATACGGTGTGAAGCCCTTTCTGCATCATCTGTCTGGCAAGCAGGGCGGAGAATATCGTTTTACCAACGCCAGTGTTTGAGCCGCTTATGAAAAGCTTCATCCGAGTACCTCTTTCAATGATTCCTCAGCTATACCCACCAGCGTGGTTATCTGTTCCTTATTTATAACATACGGTGGCATGAAGTACATCGTATCCCCGATATTCCTCAGCAGGGCGCCACGCTTAACCGCCTGACGGTAAATTTGAAAACCTGTCCTATCCTTCCAGTCAAATGGGATCATCTTGTCCCTGTCCTGCACAAGCTCCACGGCGGAAACGAAGCCGACATGACGAATCTCTCCCACGTTAGGATGCCCCTTGAACGCCTCTTCTATGAGGTTTCGCATATGCCCGTACTTATCCTTGTTGTTCTCTATGACATTCTCATCCTCGAATATCTTCAGCGTTTCAACGGCAAGTGCGCAGGCGAGGGGGTTGCCTGTATAGCTGTGGCTGTGCATGAAGGCTTTGAGTGTTTCGTAGTCGTCGTAGAATGAGTAGTAGATCTCATCGGTGGCCATTACTACGCTTAGGGGCATATAGCCCGAGGTTATCCCCTTGCTGAGGCAGAGCAGATCCGGTGTTACGCCGGGCTGTTCGAGGGCGAACATCGTTCCAGTTCGTCCGAAGCCAGCAGCTATCTCATCGAAAATGAGATGGATATTAAGCTCTTTAGTCAGTGTTCGGAGCTTCTGAAGGTATACGGGAGGATACATCCTGAAGCCCCCTGCACACTGGAGAAGAGGCTCCACAAGGATCGCAGTAAGCCTCTCCGCATTCTCACGAAGCGCCTTTTCGGAGCGTTCGAAGCACTCCGCACTGCAAGTGTGGCGTTCTTTATTGTAGGGGCATCTTGTGCAGTCCGGCCCGGGAACGCAGAGGTTGTCCATCATTATCGGTCCGTATAGGGTTGTGTAGAGCTCCTCATCGCAGACGGAGAGCGCACCGAGTGTTTCGCCGTGGTAGCCGTTTGTTATATATGCGAAGCGGTTCTTTTCCCTTTCGCCGGTGTTGAAGCGGTATCCGTAGCTCATCTTCATTGCTGATTCCACAGCGGAGCTTCCGTTGTCCGCAAAGAAAACCTTGGTAAGCCCTTCGGGGGTGATTCTGAGCAGTCTTTCTGTGAGTTCTTCCGCAGCGGGGTGGGTCGTTCCGGCGAAGATAACATGCTCAAGCTTCTGAGCCTGACGGCTGAGAGCCTCGTTGAGTCTTGGGTTGGCGTGTCCGAAAAGATTTACCCACCATGAGGATACGGCATCTATATAGCTTTTTCCGTTCTTGTCGTAGAGATAGATTCCACGCCCTCTCTCGATCTCGAGCAGGGGGTGCTTCTCCACATCCTTCATCTGGGTGCAGGGGTGCCATATATTCGTAGGGCTCTTCATGTTTTCCTCCGGATTTCAAATAAGTTGACAGGGTTAAAAGGGCGTTTTATGATCCCGCCATGAGAGAGAAGATAGCAAAAAAACTGGAAAAAATCAAAAAAGACGGGCGTTTTCGTGAAATTCCCGAGATGCAGTCAGGGGCAGGGCGGTTTATCCTCAAGGGTGAGCGGATGCTTCTTAATCTCGGCTCCAATAACTACCTGGGGTTGTCTGAGCGAAAAGAGCTGGTTAGCGAGGCTGTTAGCGCAGTTCAGGCCTTTGGGTGCTCCAGCGGTGCATCAAGGGTTGTTACAGGGAATTACTCCCTATACGGTGATCTCGAGCGTGAGACTGCTATCTTCAAAAACACAGAGGATGCCCTTGTAATCAATACAGGATTTACGGCGAACCTGCTTATTATGTCCTCCCTTGCGGATAGAAACACCGTCGTGTTTTCTGATAAATTGAATCATGCCAGTATAATAGATGGCATACGCATGAGCGGTGCGAAGCATGTGCGATACCGCCATAACGACATGGACGACCTTGCCCTCCTCATGGAAAAATACTCTGCAGTTGAGGATAAGATCCTCATAACGGATACTGTCTTCAGTATGGACGGCGACTGTGCCGATCTCGTACGGATAGTTGAGCTCTGCAGGGAGCACGGCGTGTTTCTTATCGTTGATGAGGCCCACGCTACCGGGGTTTTTGGCGAGGGTAGGGGCTATGCCCATCATCTCGGCCTCGCCTCGGAGATAGACCTTCACATGGGCACGTTCAGCAAGGCACTTGGCTCCTTCGGCGCATATATAGCCGGTGACAGGCTTATCCTCGATTATCTGCGCAACACGGGCCGAGCCTTCATATTCACCACATCCCTCCCCCCAGCAGTGATTGGGGCTGATTTTGCCGCCCTCAGCTGGGTCATGAACAATCCGGAAGCGGGGGGAGTTCTCCTCGAAAAGAGCTCAGATCTCCGTAATGTACTTCAAGGGATGGGCTTTGATACGGCTGAATCCGCCACGCAGATCATCCCTGTAATCATCGGAGGGAATGAGGATACTCTCAGGATGCGTGAGCGGCTTGAGGAGCTAGATATTGCGGTGGGTGCTGTTCGTCCCCCCACAGTGCCGGAGGGTTCTGCAAGGCTCAGGCTCTCCATGCGACTCGACCTCACCGAAGAGGATCTGGACAGAATAAAAGATGCCTTCGGGAGACTCTGAAATGCCAGTGCTTATAAACGGGTTTGCCGGAAGCAGGGAGCTTTTCCCCGAGCTGAAAGAGTGGGAGATCATAGAACCCTACGATGAAAAAGCTGTTCTCAAACGTATAGAGGCGGGGGGAGACTTGCTCGCCGGATGGTCCACAGGCGCTCATATAATATTGAAATATATAGATAAGGCTGTGCAAAAATTCGATAGAGTAATCCTGTTCGCCCCCTTTGCCAGCTTCTGCGAACACACGCCGGAGCGGGTTGTTAAGCTTATGATAAGGGGGCTTCGAAAGGATAGGGATAAGGTTCTTGCGGATTTCCTTGATAAATGTTCAGCACCACGGATCCTCCCTGATACGTACACGGAGACACTTGCAGGCTCGTTGGAATATCTCATCCGGAGCAGGGCGGAATCTGTGGGCAGATACCCATCTGTGAAAGTGGTTTCCGGCAGGGGTGATAAGGTTGTTCCCATCTCCGGTGTCCGTGAAGCGGCCGAGAGTATTGGTGCGGAGTTCATTGAGATGGACTGCGGTCATTTCTTCGGCGGTTCCGTGATTGAGGGGTACGCCCGATGAAAGTACACGTACGCAGACGTTTCGAGAAGGCGGCGGGGAGCTATGATTCCTCGGCGGATATCCAGCGTATCGTTGCCGCCGATCTGCTAGATGGGATAGAGTGCAGGGGTGGATTCGCCCTAGAGGCGGGGTGCGGAAGCGGCATCTTTACGGAGATGTATCTCGAGAAGTGCAGACCGGAAAAACTTTGCGCCTTTGATATCTCCCACGCCATGACTGCTCAAACTGCATCCTGCGGCTGCGGGTGCGTAACTGCGGATGCTGAGTATCCTCCGTTCAGACAGAGCTCCTTCGACAGGCTGCTCAGTTCATCGGTTTTCCAATGGCTTCAATACCCTGAAAGATCCATACCGGCAATGATGAAGCTCCTGAAACCGGGGGGTGATTTCCACTTATCCATATTTGCTGACGGCACATTCCCAGAGATGGCGATCCTTAACGGTATGACAGGTTTCGGAAGCGTTTACCCACTTAGAGCCGGTGATGCTTATTCTGAAATACTGAAATGGGAAGGGATTGAGCATACCTTAGAGGAGCGGGAGTACATTATGCGCTTTGCGGACGCAAAGGCATTTCTGAAAAAGCAGAAGGGGACCGGAGCGGTTTACACAGGCAGAAAGAAATCCGCCGGAAAAGAGGCGTACAGACAGTTCTGCGAACTCTACGAGTCTATCTTCGGTGATGGAAAGAGTATCCCCGTAACCTACCGCACAGCCTATATCAGGGGTTCTATGCCTCTTTGAGTATACGTCTTCTGTATTCCTCTTCGGAAAGTATGTCCGAGCAGTCCTCGATCCTTACCGGGAAGAGTATTCCGTCAAGGTGATCGCACTCGTGCTGTACGATCCTCGCCGGGAATCCTTCGAAATCCTTCTCTACAAGTTCCCCTGTAAGCGTCTCGTATTTCACTCTGGCATTGGTGAATCTGGGAACATACCCCCTGAGTCCGGGGATACTGAGGCATCCCTCCCATCCGCTGTCCATAACTCCCCACAGCTCCGTTATTTCGGGGTTTACCATGATTATAGGCTCCATAACTGGTGCGTCTGGGTAGCGTCTGTTCGGTCTGGATTCTACGATTACGAGTGAAACGGGAACCTTCACCTGCGGGGCGGCTATGCCCACGCCGTCGGTGGCACGCATGGTGATAAGCAGAGATTTGGCAAGATCTCTAATCTCAGGATCGGTGGGGTCAAGTATACGTTCAGCCCTTTGATGCAGTATCTTTTCACCCCGGAGTGCAACGGGAAGTTTGTTATCCATCAGTACCTCCGGGGGGTACTATACAAATATTTGACAAAAATAAAAAGGGGGCTTTCGCCCCCTTGATAAAGTTTTTTTAAGAAGCTGTGCTTACTCCGCACCAACTCCGAGATATGTACGAACCTTGTCCTCCTCGAACTTCTCCTGAGCTTCCTTTTCAGGTGCTGTCACAGAGCCGACATAGGCTGCAACAAAGGAGAGGGTCATGGAAACAAGTGCGGGGTTCTTAAGGGGGAATATCGCCTTTTTGAACCCGAGGATGTCAACCCATACGGAGGGGCTGAGGATAATCAGGACCGTTGCGCTTATTCCACCGGCAAGGATAGACCATACCGCACCCCTTGTGGAGAAGTTCTTCCAAAGGATGGAGAGGAATAGTGCGGGGAAGTTTGCACTTGCGGCGATGGCGAAGGCAAGACCAACAAGGAAGGCAACGTTCTGCTCCTTGAAGATGATACCGAGGGCAACCGCTGTTACACCGAAGATAACGGTGGATATCCTTGCTACCTTAACCTGCTCCGCCTCGGAGGCTTCTCCCTTCTTGAATACACTCACGTAGATGTCGTGGGACATTGCGGAGGAAGCCGCAAGGGTGAGTCCGGCAACAACTGCGAGGATTGTGGCGAAGGCAACTGCGGCGATGAAGCCGAGGAAGGGCCTACCGCCGAGGAGTGCGGAGAGAACGGGAGCGGCCATGTTACCACCCTTATCAATACCCAGTATTTCGGGCTTGCCGATGATAACGGCAGCTGCGAAACCAACTATGGGGATAATGAGGTAGAAGTAGCCGATGAATGTGGTTGCATAAACAACGGACTTTCTCGCTTCCTTCGCATCCGGAACGGTGAAGAATCTCATAAGGATGTGGGGAAGACCGAGGAGACCGAACATGAGTGCAAGGCCGAGGCTGAATGCATCAAGCGGTGTTGTGATAAGCTTTCCGGGCCTCATCATGTCATCGTTAGGATATGTCTCTGTAACAGCCGCATAGAGTTCTGCGGGGTTGAAGTTGAACTGAGCAAGGGCGAGAGCAGCAAGGACAGTAACCCCGAAGAGGAGAAGAAGCGCCTTGATGATCTGTACCCATGTGGTCGCAAGCATACCGCCGAAGAGAACATAAAGAAGCATAACAGTACCAACGATAATCTCTGCGAGTTCATAGGGCATACCGAACATAAGCTGAACGAGTTTACCGGAACCAACCATCTGTGCGATGGTGTAACAGAGAACAACAAGAAGACCGCCGACAGCACCTGCGATACGGATGGGTCCTTGCTTCAGTCTTGAAGCAACAACATCTGCAAAGGTGAATTTACCAAGGTTTCTAAGGGGCTCCGCAATGAGGAACATGAGTGCGGGCCATCCAACGAGCCAGCCCACTGCGTATATCATTCCATCGTAACCCTGAAGGGCAACCATACCGGAGATACCGAGGAACGATGCTGCGGACATGTAGTCACCCGCAAGGGCGAGACCGTTCTGGAAACCTGTAACACTGCGTCCTGCAGCGTAGTATTCACTTGTGGATTTAGTTTTTTTCGCCGCAAAGTACGTGATTACCAGTGTACCGATAACCACAAGGGCGAAGAATGCGATGGCAACCGGATCAGGGTTGCCTATACCTAGTTCTGCGATTCTTTCTGCGCTAGTCATAGTTTACAACCCTCCCTTAGTCAATCATCTTAATAAGTTCTTTTACGTCTTTGTCGTAGACCTTATTGGCCCAGATAACGTAAATGATGGTGAGAAACCACGCACCTATAATAACTCCGGTGGCGAATACAACGCCTACAGTTATGTTTTCGGTGAAAGGCTTAACCATGAAGTCCTTGTTTCCGGCGACGGTGAAAACGAATCCGTAGTACATGAAGAAGAGAACAGCCAGCATAATGAAGCTGAAAGTCCAGCGCTTCTTCACCAGACTTTTGAACTTGTCTGAGTTTGTGAGCTCTTTTGCGTCCATTAAGACCCTCCTGTTTGAGCGTTAATAGAAAAACATTAATCAGCGGCCTAACCCGAAGGTTTCGTTTAATCCATATTTAAAACTTATCTAGTAAAAAATTAGAACCGCTTTATAGAATATACGCATTATTAAATTGAAACGGCTGTCTTTGTCAAGCAGGTTTTTATAATCCTTTACTGTGAAAAGGCTTGAAACCCTTTCTGTAAGGGTGAAAAAGGTTAATAATATTAATTGTAAACTCTTGGTTATTTTATGAATAGTTTATGAGACGCTGTTCTTTGATTTATTAGATATAAAATATTTCAAAGGTTGTTTAATTGAATGCGTTGCAGATGTCAAGAATCTTTGTTATTCTATCCACTGTCAGTAAAGACTTTCACTATAAGTTCCAATTTATATCCCCTATGTTTTGAAAGGGTTGGAGCTCTATTTTGTGGTGAGCATAAGTGAACTTTTTTTAACCATTAAAATGTTTATAAACCGTTTCTTCATAAGAATGCCGTGATGTATGTCAGTATTTCATAGGCTGACGAAAGGGCTTTTGCGTATACTGTATACAGTTTTATAAAAACGGTTTATTCTGCATTATATTAAAATATAATATATATTGTTAACTTTTAGTAACGGAGGCTTATATGGAGTTCAACTCCTTTAATGATGACAAGGACATTTTGGAACATGTATCGGGACTTTATATATTTACCGGTATCCCATCGGAGCGTATAGCCCTTGTGCTGAGCAAGTCCGAAACCGTTCATGCCCAGGAGGGGGAGATTATCTTCCGCAAGGGGGAATCCTACCATAAGGGTGTCTACCTTGTTACCTCCGGTCTGGTTGAGCTGATTAACGAAAGCGGCGTCTGCACAGAATCCAAGGACGGCGATTTTGTGGGGCTCTCCAACTTTGTGGGGAAGTCCACCTACCATGTAAGCGCTGTTACCTCAAAGGAAACCGAGCTGATTTTCCTTCCAGAGCTTTGCATATATAAACTGATGGAGGATTATGAGGAGTTCAGGGGGAGGTTCTACGGCCTCGTAACAGAGCGTATCAATATCCTCGCCGGCAGGGAGGGGGCAACCATCGAATCCTCCACATATAAGGCGGTGGCCAGCTATATGACGAGTCCTGTCATAACTGCTGATAAAGGGAGCAGTGTTGTGGAGGCGAGCAGGCTCATGTCAAGCCACGGCATAGGGGCTCTCGCTGTTGTAGACTCCGAGGGCCTGCTTAGCGGTGTTCTTACATCGAAGAACATCGTTCAGAAGTTTTTGTCCGAGCTTGAGCAGAATATAGACAGGCAGCAGATCGAGCTGTATATGGATACGGACCCCATCGTTCTCCCCTCTGAGTTTCCCTTGGTGGAGGCGCTGTCCGAGATGCAGTTCAAGGGGCGGGAGTATGCTGTTGTGGCAAAAAAGGACAGGCCAGTGGGGATCATCTCCAACAACGATATAATGAGGATCCTGTTTAAGAATATCAACGTTTACAACACCCACATAGACGGCATAGCCACCATGGAGGAGCTCAAGAAGTCTTTTGACAATATTTATCTCATCGCCGAAAGCCTTGTTAGCAACACCCGTCTCACCTACGAGATACTCCCCGTTATTACCTCCGTTCACCTTAATATACAGAAGCGTGTCTACAGGCTCACGGCAGAGAAATATCTTGAGGAGACAGGTTTTGACATAACAAAGGTGCGCCACACTCTCATTATTATGGGAAGCGGGGGAAGGCGTGAGATGATGCTGGATCCGGATCAGGATAACGGATTCATCTTCGGGGATGATGTCACCAATGAAGAGATAGATAAGTTTATGGAGTTCGGTGAGCGTTTCGTTGAAAACCTCGATTACGTGGGATATTTCAAATGCCCGGGTAATGTTATGGTCACAAATCCGGATATGTCCCTCCGTCTGTCTGAGTGGAAGCACCAGGTGAAGAAGTGGGTGGATGATTCCCTCGGCAAGAGCATCCTCTGGTCGAATATTGTTTTCGACTTCGATGGCCTTGCAGGGGATGAGAAGCTGGTCTGGGAGCTTAGAGAATACATTAACAGAAAGATCTCCGAAAAGCCCATCTTCCTCATCTATATGCTGGAGAACGACCAGAACATTAAGCGCCCCATAAACCTCTTCGGAAGGTTCCTCACCGAGAAGAGCGGCAAGCACAAGGGGGAGATGAACCTCAAGGTGGCGGCGCTTTCATTTATTGTGGATGTAACAAGGGCGTTTACACTATATAAGGAGCTGAACGACCTGAACACCGTGGAGCGGCTTAAGCACCTCAAACGTAAAAAGATCCTCTCGGAAGAGACGATGCAGGCCACGCTCAACGCCTATGAAACCCTGGTAGATATAGTTCTCAATGAGCAGATCGATCAGGCCAAGACGGACAGGAGCATAAGCAAATATGTAAACCCCGATTCTCTGTCCCTGTTTAATCAGGAGAAGCTCAGGAGCTCGCTGAACCACGTCTCCAAGTATCTGAACACAGGGCTGCGCTACTTCAAGGGTCACCCCTGACGGAAGAGACCCTCCATTCGGGTGAGGACATCGAGTACGGTTTTAAGCTCCTCGCCTGTGAAGTTTGCGCCAAGTTCGTTTGCCCATGGGATCTGAATCTCTTCGGTCTTCCTGACCGTCTCCTTCCCCTTATCCGTCAGGGAAACGAGCTTTGCACGCTTATGCATCGGGTTGTCCGAATACATTAACAGCCCCTCCTTCACCATGGCATCGGTAAGACGCTGAACCCCCTGCCTCGTCTGCCCCATGCGATGGGCTATCTGGGGAACGGTTAGCGGCGCCTCCGCAAGGTTTACAGCACCCAGAACCTTCCATCTCGCACTCGTTAGCCCCAGATCCTTCACAAGGGCATCACCCTCATTAACGACAACGCCGTTTAAGCGAAACAATTCCAATATAATATCAGTGAATAAAGAGCCATTATCCGAATAATTCATAACTCTCTCCAGAAAATATTTGACAACATGTTGCTAATATGTAAATGTGTTGCTATAGAATATATAGTGCGTGCTAAACATGGAGGTCAAGTAATTTATGTTCGTAATTAAGCTTCATGCACTGCTTGGCGGTGTTGCGGTCCTTTGTGTTGCTCTGTTTTATGTTTCCTCAGCTGCTGTGGAGCTTTTCTGTCCGAGGGAGACTGTGGCCCTTGTTAAGCGGCTTATTGTTTCGCCAGGGCTCTTTATTTTGATCCCTTCGGTTATTGGAGCCGGTATGAGCGGAGCATACCTCAGCAAAGGGAGAAAGGGGCGTATAATCAAAATGAAGAGGGTAAGGATGGCTGTTATTGCCTTTAACGGCATATTCATCCTCGTACCCTCAGCTCTTTGGCTCTCCTCCATGGCCGGCAACGGGGAGTTCGGCTCCGTTTTTTATGTGGTTCAGGGGGTTGAGTTTCTGGCAGGGGGGATAAACCTTGCTCTGCTTATAATGAACATGGCGGATGGTTTTAAGCTAAAGAGGAGTCAGATATGAAAAAACTAAGCGGAAACGGCCAGAAGATACTCAAGATAGCACACCTGATAACAGCCTCGTGCTGGGTTGGCGGTGCCTTGTCTCTGGTGATGCTCTACTTTCTCAAAAAGGACATCTCAGAGGGCGCTGTGGTGCACGGTGTGAACCTCAGCACCCATTACCTTGACTGGGCGGTTATCA
Organism: Limisalsivibrio acetivorans; assembly: GCF_000421105.1. NCBI lineage: Bacteria > Pseudomonadati > Deferribacterota > Deferribacteres > Deferribacterales > Geovibrionaceae > Limisalsivibrio > Limisalsivibrio acetivorans. The sequence goes on along the minus strand of NZ_ATWF01000001.1, from coordinate 877,707 downwards.
TAATCCCCGGTGCAACGGGGTGTTTTTTGACCGGTCTTATCTATTCGGTGTTCACTAACTGGGGGTTCTTCAAGCACAGGTGGATCACGGTGAAATGGATCATAACGATAACTGCCATCACCTTTGGTACGTTCTTTCTGGGACCTTGGGAAACAAGGATGATGAATCTCACCGGCGAGCTTGGTACACAGGCTCTAACCAACAGTGAATACCTTCTTAACCAGAGCCGGCATTTTATATCCGGCTCCATACAGCTTCTTTCACTTATATTTATGGTTGCGATCTCTGTACTCAAGCCTTGGAGGAAGAGAAAGCAGATCTGACAAGTGGTCCGAAGGGGAGTACCCTATTTGGGTACTTCCCCAACGGGTCAAAATGCTGTAATCTCTCCAGCATGGGAACCGAATGGAAGAGGGTTTTCGGCAACGCCGCCTCACTTTTCAGCCTACAGCTTGTAACCTATGCCATCTCCCTTCTTGCGGTGCCGTATCTTGTGCGTGTGCTCGGTCCTTCCGGTTACGGTGCCGTTGTTTTCGCCCAGAGTGCGGCGATGTATTTCCTGTTTCTTGTGGATTACGGGTTTGACATCTCCGGAACCATGGCGTTGGCGGAGGATCAGGATAACAGCGAACATGTCTCAAGAACCTTCCACTCCGTTATGGCGGCGAAGCTTATCCTTCTGCTGGCCGGATTCGGTGTATTCGCCCTGCTAGTGTATTTCGTTCCAAAGTTCCGTGAGGAATGGGTGCTGTTCATGCTCACCTTCGGTATGCTCGGGGGGCAGTTTATGATACCCCAGTGGTTCTATCGGGGGATGGAGCGGATGAAATTCATCGCATATTCACTCATAGCAGTGAAAAGCGGCTACCTTGCCCTTGTGCTTCTCATTGTGAAGGAAACGGGGGATTATATCCTTGTGCCCCTGGCAAACCTCATCGCCTATAACGTTGTAGGCTTTCTGGCTCTTCGCTCTGTTTATAAAAAATTCGATGTATACTTTGTGTTCCCCTCGTTCTCAGAGGTTGTTCAACGGCTTAGGGAAGGGTTTACATACTTTGCCAAGAGCATAACGGACAACTTCGCAAAGGTTACCAATACGCTCCTGCTCGGCTTTCTCGCAGGGGACGCGGCTGTGGGATACTATGGAGCGGCGGAGAAGCTCATGGATGCAGTTCGGGGGATGCTGGCTCCGGCGTTTCAGGCGATCTTCCCCCAGTCCAAGAAGCACGCTTCAAGATCCTCCACCGATTGGTTCGGCTTCTTTCGTATCATGCTCCCCGCCGCCTCGCTGGCCGGACTTCTACTCTCCCTCGGCCTGTTAATATTTGCAGAGCAGGCGGTTAGCCTGGTTCTTGGAGCGGATTTCGGCGAGAGTGTGGTTATTCTCCGTATACTCTCCTTCTATCTGTTCTTCTTTTCTGTTAATAACCTCCTTGGGATCCAGACCCTCGTCTGCCTCGGCATGGGGGGTGCGTTCCTCCGTCTTACACTTATAGCGAGAGGGGCGGGGCTGGTGTTGAGTATTATTATGGTTCCATTACTTGGTAAAACGGGTGCGGCTATTGCTCTTCTTGGCGGAGAGGGAGCATATACGGCGGCACTTACATTATATATTATAAAAACAGGGCTTATCACTAAAGCCCGCAGGGGTGAGATTTGAAAGCGGCATTTTTAGTAAGCTATCTGCGGACAAAAACATTCCACGGTATCTCAAGATACCTTGATGCTGATATATACTGGATCTCCACGGGTGATCCTTACTGGATAGAATGGCTCAAGGAGGAGGGGGTTCCTGCATCAAGGATACTCGACCTCTCCGGTGATTACCCCGAGCCGGATATGGATGCCCTGGCAGAGCTTGAGATAAATACACCCTTCACCGCTGCAGGTATCATAATGAGCGATCGTATACTCTCCACTAAGACCAGAGACGTCTCATACGCTTATCTGTGCGGTGCCTACAAAAGGGTGAAGGATTTTATCACTGAGAATGAGATAAGGGCCCTCTTCGGCGAGTCCACATGGGCGGCGGAGCTTGCCGCCTCTGCTGCGGCGGAGGCGTGCGGGGCGGTTTATCTGACACCGGCCACAACGAGGATACCTAACGGACGCTTCACCTTCTTCAAGGGCCCACTTCAGGAGAGACTCTTTTTCGATGATGAGCTTACATCCGATGACCTGAAAGAAGGGGAAGAGTTTTACAGAGAGTTTTGTGAACACCGCCCGAAGCCTGATTACAGCAGTACACGGCGTGATTTTCGCCTGCTCTCATGGAGCAACATTGCAAAACTTATGAAGCACTTGAACTACGAGTTCCGCTTCGGCGGCAGGGATATGACAAGGCCTTCCCTTAATATGCTCTTTGAAACTAAGATCTTCCGGAGGAACAACGCCAAGCGCTTCCGCCGGATGCGCCTTAAAACAGATCTCTCCGTGCTTGATGGGTTGAAGTATGCGGTGTACTTCCTCCATGTACAGCCCGAGGCGAGCATAGATGTTCTGGGTGCCTACCATTCGGATCAGTTCGCCCTCATATCCGATATAGCACGCTCCCTTCCATCGGATATGGTCCTCGTGGTGAAGGAACATCCACAGGGTGTTGGGGATCGTGTGCGGGAGTTCTACAATGCACTCATAGGGATGCCGAACGTTATACTCGTGCATCCCGAATCGGATAGCTATGAGCTTATAAGCGGTGCGGAGAGAGTATACACAGTTACCGGCACAGTGGCCTATCAGGCGGGACTTATGGGGATTCCGGCGGTAACGTTCAGCGATATGTTCTTTAACAAACTCCCCATGGTGGAGAGGTGCAGATGCCGTGAGGATCTGATCAACTTCACACCCGTTAAAGGGGGTAACTCACCGGAGAAATGTTCCGCCTTTCTCGCCCGTATAATCAAGAACTCCTTCGAGGGCTCCGTTTACGGCGAAGATGTTTCGGAGACAGGGGAGGATGATTACCGTATGGCCGCCGAAGGATTCAAAAAGGCCATGGAGAGGGTTTACTCGTAACCCTCTTCATCCACCAGGTGCTGTTGATTGTTGTAATAGGCATCCAGAAACGCAGAGCGCATCTCCTCTGCGTTCACGAAGGTTCCCTGAACGCCGACCTCCGAGGTGTGCTTCAGCTTTGCGCTTAGGAGATCGATATTCTCCGCCGATTCCTCCTCGAACCCTTTACCGTATATGTTAAGTTTCTTTGCGTAATTGTCGCTGATGATGGCGTCCAGAAACTCCTTGAGTGCGCCGGAGTTCATGGAGCCCTTGTTGTTGCCCATGCTTATGCTCACATCCAGCTTCATACCCTCGAGGGTTGTGAATATGGAGCCGAGCTCCTGACCGGACCTTGTGTTCATAACCTCGTCCACGAAGTCACCCGTAGGTGCTTCAACGCTTAGCTCCAGCTTGCGGAAGACCTCCCAGTTGCGCACACGCTCGTAGGCGTCCGTTATGAAGATATGCTCTAGAGATGCGGAGGCGTCGTCGGTGAGCCAGCGGAAGAACTCTGCGAAGGCTCCCCTGCCGGCCAGACCTGCCCCTGTGAGCAGGATGCGGTCGTTCGGTCCGGCGAAGCCATAGGTTATATCACCAAGGGTTCCGGCATCGAGGGGAACCTCGGTTATCGCACCTTCACGGTTGTACCAGACGGGCCAGCTCGCCTTCTCCTTCACAAGACCGAAGAGATACCATGGGGATCCGTTTACCTCGACTGTTTCGAACAGCTTGAACATAAGCTCACGGTTTCTCGCCTCGAAGAAGCCGTAGTCCATACCAGCATCAAAGAGGGTGGCGAGTTTTTCGGATAGTGTAAGGAAGAAGGATTCCTCCTGGGATTCGATGTTGTAGAAATTTATATTCACTTTCTTGGTTTCAGCCATAGGGTCCTCGTGGAGTTATTTGATTTGCATACACACATATATGTATTCTATACTGCATTATGAGTGTTTGGCTGGATTATACTTCACCATTCGCAATACCTCAAGGGTGCAATTATGAAACGTTTAGCAGTGTTTATTGTCGTAGTTTGTTCAGCAGTTGTTCTCAGCGGCTGTAAGGATGCAGAGACACCTGTTGTCCGCATCGGCCATGCACCCCATGACCACCATGCCCCCCTGTACGTTGCAGTACAGAACCCTGCATACTTCAAAAAGAAGCTTGGTAAGTATCTTGAAGAGCGGGTCTCCGGTAAGGAGTATGTGCTGATTTCCGAAGGTGAAGAGAAAGGGATCGTAAAGATCCACTCCGGCGTAGGCGGGATGCAGCTTATCAGAAAGCTCCATGAGAAGCAGACGGATGTAACCTTCGGCGGTGTGCCCGCTATCCTTAAAATGATAGACTCTGGAAGTCCTATGAGGATAATAGCTCCTGTTAATACTGGCGGGGCTGCCCTTGTGGGGAATATAGAACTGCCTGTTGAGGACTGGGAAGGTTTTCTGCAGTATATCAAGCAGAGTGAAGAGCCCGTCCGGGTGGGTTACAAGATCCAGTATTCGGTCCAGAATATAATCTTTGAGGAGGCGTTGGAGCTCAACGGAATATCCTTCTCAAGGGATGTTGAAAACAGCGGGGATGAGGTTGTTCTCATGAATCTCCACGGGGCAAAGAATCTGCTCCCTGCAATGAGGAACGGTCTTATCGACTTCTTTGTGGTTATGCAGCCATTTCCTGCAGAGGCTGTGGTTTCTGGTGATGCGAGGATTATATCAAAGCTCACCGAGCTCCCCCCCAAGGATAAATGGAATGAGTACCCTTGCTGTGCATTGGCCTCCAGAGAGGACTTTATCGCTGAAAACCTCGAGATCATTGAGGATCTCAAAGAGATATTCGCAGAGGCGGCAGTCTTCATAAAGGAGAACCCCTATGAGAGCTCTGCCTATGTCTCCAAATGGCTTGGAACCTCCGTTGAGGTGGAGGAGGCATCGGTTCCGAATATAGACTACAGGCAGGGGCTTGATGAGTCCTACATACGTGGTGTGAATATCTGGGCAGAGATTATGGCCGATGACGGGCTCCTTACCGGAACAGTCAAGCGGGCGCTAGATGAGGGGTCCTTGAATGAGATCCTCTTCAGTGAATAGTGTGGAGGAACGATGTCGCTGTCTAGAAAAGTTTTCTGGATTTTCTTTACTCTGACTGCTCTCACATTGTTCTCCTCCTTAAATATCTATGCGGTGTACCGCATGCAGAGTGCGACCCTTGACAGTATGAATCTGGTATTCTCCTTCCGGGATGAGCTTGTTCAGCTTTCTAGGCTCCAGCTTCTGGTTAAAACTGATGAGAAGGGTACTCAGGTTAATGCCCATAGTGCTCAGGCTGTTATTGCAGATGTCAAAGCCTACGCTGAAAAGCTAAGGAACGAGGAACGTTTCAGTGCCCCGGAACTGAAGGAATCCTTCGACAGCTTCAGCTTCCATCTCAAGAACTATGAAAAAGCACTTCTGGAGCTTATAGACCTGAATAGGAATGAAGGTGGACTGAACAAGGCTGTGAACAGTGGTATAGAAAGGCTTCACATCCTTATGCACCATGCTGGGAGTAGTGGTTTACGTGATTCCATTGACAGGCTCACGGACTACTCCGGGTATTTTATAGAGCAAAATGAACTCTCCCTCCTGCCGAAGATTAAGGAGGATTTCATGGCTATAGCAGAGGCTGCTCCAGATAGTGAGATTTTACGGCAGACGGAGGAGTTGGTTAAAAGCATTGAAAAGAAGTACCTTAACCATCTTGCACAGGAGGACAGGGTAAAGTTTATGGAGAGCTCCTCTGCAGGATTCTTTCAGTTTACCGATGAACTTATCGATGACCTCAACGAGCATAACAGACGGAAGATATTTACCATTACGATCTTTTCCTCATTGATAGCACTCTCCGCGGTAGTTCTAGCCCTTGTCTACTGGGCGGGCATCAGAGGGTATTTCAAACGTTTTCTCAAGAACCAGAATGCCGCAATCAAAGCCATTGAGGATGAGACCTACGATTTTGAGGTTATCCACAACAGCAGGGACGAGCTTGGGGAGTTTACCAAAACCTTTCAGAAGACCGCCCATGAGTTAAAAATTAAAACCGCAGAGCTGAGGCTGAGCGAAGAGAAGTACCGCACCTACATCAATAATGCCCCTGACCCCATCTTTGTGGCCGATGAAGAGGGGAGATATATTGAGGTGAATCATGCTGCTGTCAGTGTTATGGGGTATTCAAGTGATGAGCTTACCAGCATGTCTATCCCTGATATCGTTGCCGAGGACTACACAGAACGAGCCCGCAATGCTGCCATGCAGATGATGGAGACGGGGAGTGTTGAGGATACGCTCCGCTTCAAAAGGAAGGACGGCTCATACTTTTATATGATTGTCAGTGCATTGAGGATTCAGGATAATGTCTATATCGGATTCTGCAAGGATGTAACCAGAACCATAGAGATGGAGAGGGAGCTTAAGGATCTGAACGAGAACCTTCAGCGGCGTGTTAAGGAGGAGATGGACAAAAACCTCAAGCAGGAACAGCTCCTTATGCAGCAGCAGAAGTTCTCTGATATGGGCAAGATGATAAACGCCATCGCCCATCAATGGAGACAGCCCCTCAATAATATAGGCCTCCTGCACCAGATACTCTATGATGATAGGCATGAGAAGCTTCTCAATGATGAGGAGATCAGGGAGTATTCCGAAAGCCTTATGTCTATTGTGGGGCATCTTTCAGGAACCATTGATGATTTCAGAAACTATTTCCATTCAGATAAAGAGATGGAGCGCTTTAACCCTGTTATGACCATCAGCGTTATTATGCGCATTCTCCATGCCCAGCTTGAGTTTTACGGTATACGTTATTCCATAAACTGTGTTTGCGATATGAAGGAGTACAACTGCGAAAACTCCTACGAACTCCCCCCATGTATCAACGAGAAAGCCGCACTTTACGGTAATGAAGGGGACTTCAAGCAGGTTCTGCAGAATATCGTGCTTAATTCCATGGATGCTATACGTGAGAGGGAGAGAAAACACGGCATAATAAGCATAAGCACAGAGATATCGGATGAGATGCTCAGGGTCAGCATCTCCGACAATGGCGGTGGGATCACCGAGGAAGCTATGCAGAATATCTTCGACCCCTATTTCACCACGAAGGAAGAGGGGAAAGGGATAGGCCTTGGTCTGTATATTTCAAAACTCATCATTCAGGATCAGTTCAAGGGCTCCATAAGCGTCAGTAACGACGGTATCGGGGCGGTCTTCAATGTAGCTGTACCTATGGAACAAAAGGGCTGATTTTTCTTTAGTCTGCACCATATCGGTAGTAATATCATTAAAAAGCTAAACAGGAGGAGAAAATGAGCGCAATGGCGTATGTATCCATTACACCCCTGGGCAAGGATGAGAGCGTGTCCCAGTATGTGTCCAGAGCTGTAAAGGTTATTAAGGAATCCGGCCTTGGCTGGCGGCTTACCCCCATGGGTACGATCGTTGAGGGGGAGAAGATAGACGATGTGTTCCGTGTTATCGGGCAGGCTGTGGAGGAGCTTAGCGACTGCAACAGGATCTCCGTCTCCGTAAAGGTGGACTACCGGAGGGACAGAGAGCCCGGTATGGACGAAAAGGTTGATTCTGTTATGAAAAAACTTGGGGAATAAAGTATCAGATAAAACCTTCATAGGCCTTTTTATCAGGTAGTTACGGCTGCAGGGCGTGGCATGGTTATTGCAAATCTTTATAATAGCTAAAGAGGTGTTTAATCACGCCGATTGGTAGGACAGCAGGAGAGGATAAAATGGCTGAGAAGAAAAGGGAAACACCTTCAAGTAAGGATCCCGCTCCGCTGGAGAGGCTGGAAGATGTTGCCTCTAAGTGTAGTGAGCTAATCAGCGATAAAAGCGAAAATGCGGCAGTTCTCCGAAGGCTCAAAAGGGATATTGAGAGGGTTTTAAAGAGTGCAAGAACTATGTCTCTCTGAAATAGAAGGGTCTGTACCCTTCGTATACAAAAATAAGCGGTTGGCAGTATTGTCCGGCCGTGTGCGTTCTCAATATGCTTGCGAGGACGGTTATCAATTTCAAGATATTCGGGATCAGGGCAAAGGTTTCTGATCCCGGAAATTCTTTCCTTACTGCAAGTTGCAGATCTTTTCCCCGGGAGTTTGGATCTCCCCGGATCATGGAAAAAACTTCCTTAAAAAACTGGCACGTAACCTGCTCTATTAAGTCCAGAAGCGAAAGAGCTTCTGAATAAGAAATAGGAGCAAGGTTATGAAAGCCGCAGAAGTGCCCGGAAATGTACTTACTGCCGCCGCAGAGGAAAGGAAAGCGGCGAGGATCCCCGCCCTGCGGGAACTGGTTTTCTGCGACAGGGTGTATCGGTTCCCCGATGTTTTCCCAGCCGAGGTTATAGGCAGATTTGTTGAGATGGCCTATGATGAGGATGTGAACTCAAAGGAGATGGACTACCTGTACTTTATCCTTGTTTCGCTCCCAAAGATGGCCGCAGAAGGTGAGACGAAATACGGAAACGTATTCGCAGAACCCGGGCTGAGTTTTGGGGAATATGTCGGATACCAGATGGAGAGGATGAAAAGGCTCTCCGGCAGGGGGGTTACTCCGGTTTTCTGTCGAAGGATACTTGAGCTCCTCTGGAAGTTTCGGGACTTCGAATAGGAGGTTCCACCGAAGGCCGCCTGCTGATTGTTTGCAGGTTATGAACAAACAAGGGCCGGAGGAAAAGCAAACTACGGCGTCGAAAGCGTGATTCTATATCACGAAATACTGTCCTGGGGGTGCAGTGATGCACCCCCTTCCCTATTTTAGGGGGTACTACAGCAACTAGCTCCTGTAGCATATAACCCTAGCACCGGAGATTTCATAGACGTTGGTGATCTTTTTGCCGTCCCACTGATATTTCAGATACTTCAATTCTTTACAATTGTTTATAACACCTTTCGGGCGAAAGACGGCCACATTTGTACCGCCGTCGTATCGTACACTCAAATAGACTATTCCAAATTCACCGGCATCTTTCTGTTCCCTTCCGAATCGCTGTGACTCTCCATAGGAATCCTTGTTGTGATAATCCCCGTATCTGTCAAGATCTCTTATATCAACCAGTGCCCCTTGGATATTTGCCGTATAGACCCGCATTTCGATCTCGCAAGGGGGTTCGTTGATTGACGCAAAATATTGCGCACGGTGATAGGCTGTTTCATACACGGCACATTCTATAGAGTCCGATGCATAAAACGCTCCGAAGGAGCCGTCAGTGAACCTATCACCTTCTGGCTTTATATGAGTGAAAGCCGCCATAATGGGGGAGGTGCCTTCGCCGAATACCTGTTCATCCTTTGAAAGCAGCGTGATATCACCGACTTCTTCGGAAATTCTGGGGTTTGTCATCGATTCGAGCTTGTATAAAGCATCAAACTCTTCTGGATTTGAAACATCCTCGAACAGCCAGATAGAAGGGTAGCGTGAGGGTATTATGCGAAATCCTGTGATGTCTATGCTTGATCTATCTACCATCCTCGTTGACCATCAAAGAACCTTCTTACATGATAGAGATCCATAACACGCCCGCCAAGCATTACATCAAGGGGGCTTTCTCCGTTAAAGAAGTCGTTCTGGATATTTCTTTTAATGACGTTGTACACGGAATCTCCCCTATGGAGTATTCGAAGGCTTTTGTGGATCCCCAGTATGTATGATATACGTTCAAGTTTATCCTTATCCAGATTTAGTTTATCCTGTTTTTTCCAATTATGAAAGGTAGATATGGGTATACCCCCGAGCAGTGTTCTCTGCTGTTCTACGGTTAGCCCCCATTTATCTGTTATATTCAGAAATGCTTTGAAACCGGCAGATGCCATCTCCTTGTTGGTGACAGTATCCTGGTTAGCGTCATTCGCTCTAGCCATAGCGTCCTCCATATGTAGACCATAATAAGAATATAGTCTAATATGAGACAGTAGCAAGTGATTTAGGCCTAGAATGGGAGCTTAAGCGGATAATAGGTGGTTAGATATCAGGTGTACATATGATCAAAACATAAGTGATAGGCAGTTATATTCACTCACCCCTGAGGAGAATCCTCGTTATCTCTGAGTCTACTCCGAGGCGGCAGGAGAAGCCTGCCCAAATGCCTGTGCCGGCGCTTAGGTAAAGCTGTGCGGTATCGCCGGTTCTGTACAGGCCGCCTACGAGGTTTCCGTTGAAATGCCCAACGAGGGGCTTCATGAAGAAAAGGTGGCCGCCGTGGGTGTGGCCGGAGAGTTGCAAATCTACCTTATCTGAATAGAATTCTGGTCTGTGGGCAAGAAGAATTCTTGGAACCTCCGGTGAGCCTTTCAGCGCCTTCTCAATATCCGGGGCAGGGCGGTTGTACCTTGATGCCTTCCTGTCGTTGACTCCGGCTAACACGATCTCCGTACCCTCAACCGGCACAACCTCATGCTCGTTTTCCAGCATTTTGATCCCGAAACCTTCGAATACCGGACCCCAGACAGTGTCATCGAAGTAATATTCGTGGTTCCCGTGAACACCGTAGACTCCGTACTTCGCCCGCAGATCCTTTAGCGGTGCGATATCCTCTGCCAGCTCATCGGGGCTTCCGTCTATAATATCACCCGTAACGGCGATAATATCTGGCTCAAGGGCGTTTGTTTTATCAACAACCTTCTCGAGCCAATCCTTTTTAAGGAGGGGGCCGATATGAATGTCTGTGAGTTGAACGATGCTCAGGCCGTCAAGTTCCGCCGGAAGGTTTTTGATCTTTACCTCCACAGTCTTAACATCCGGAACCTTCATCGAATTATAAGTGCCTAACAGGGCGAGAAGAAACGCCGCCCCGGCGATAACATTATTACGTACAACAGGGCTCACAGCAGGCAGGTTCGAAAGCCCCATATATTTTGCACCCCAGGCTGTAATAAGGTAAATATCCTTTACTACGAGCAGGAAGAGCATGATAACCACAGTCGAATACATTATCTCCATCAGCAGTATCAGGGTTGAAGGGAAATCCGGTGCGATGAAGAAACCGCCAATCTTCTCGTATATAATGAATTTCAGGCATATAAGAATAATGAGTACGCCGGAGAACGCCTTTGTGAGCACGCTGTAGGGCATGAACAGCACGAGGCTGATATATACGTATGAGAACAGAATCAGGAACGTGAACAGGGCGAAGTGCATCGGCAAATCCTTATTATTTGATATGAATCCCTAATATATGCCAAGTGTGTAAAATGTGTTAGAGAAATCGAATAGTCGGGCATGCAATTCTGTTATTAATCGAGGAAGCCCCCTTTCGGGGGCTTTTTATGAATTTTTCAGAATCGTTTCTTGCGTTTGCCCGCCGCCTTAACACGCTTGCTGAGGTTCTTATCCTGTCGCTTCTTCTCTAACCTGTGCTGGGTGCGCAGTGCGTGGTTTTCGCTCTCCCTGCGCAGTCTCATATAGCTTTCGTAACGCTCAGGTTTAATCCGTCCATCGCTCACAGCCTCCAGAACGGCGCATAATGGTTCGTGGCTATGGGTGCAGTCTGCGAAGAAGCATTGGGGGGCGAGGGCCTTTATCTCCTGAAAGGTGTCCTCCACTGCCTCTGTATCATCGGTTATGCCGACCTCTCGAAGGCCGGGTGTGTCGATGAACCATGCTCCCTCTTCGAGCCGGTACATGTGCCTCCCTGTGGTGGTGTGGCGCCCTTTGTTGTCCTTGGAGCGGATGTCTGAGGTGGCGGCGACGCCTGAACCGGCAATCCGGTTGAGCAGGGTGGACTTGCCCGCACCGGAAGTGCCGACGGCGCAGAATGTCTTTCCGGCCGTCATCATAGATTGCAGCCTGTCTATGCCAAGCCCGCTGACCGAGCTGGTTTCGATGACCTCAGCATCGGTTATCTCTTCGATACTGCCGATGTTTACGGCCATATCCACCGGATCGCAGATGTCGGACTTTGTGATTACTATCACAGGACGTACTCTGCCAGATTCGGCTAATACGAGAAATCGTTCGATCCTGCGTATGCTGAACGTTTTGTCTACCGGCGTTACGATGAGCATGAAGTCCACGTTTGCGGCAAGCACATTCTCATCGGATGTTCGCCCGGCGGACTTACGTTTGATCCAGCTGTTTCTGGGCAGGATCTCATCGATTATACTTTCGCCGTGCTGGTTGGGTGTGAAGCGTACAAAATCCCCGACAGCAGGGGTTATGCGCTGGTATAGATGTGTTTTCCACGCAGGACAGCAAGGTATTCCTCACTGCCGCATATTACAGTGTATTTGCCGTGGGAAGCGAAGGATATTCGCCCCTGTTGAAGATCGTAATTCATTATTGCCTCCGTAAAATATTCTTAGTGAACGAATATTAAACCGATAACACGCCTGAAATGCGCATTACCGGCCGGACGCAATCACCTTTTTAGGTTGAGTAGTAAGTTTCAAAAAAACTCCCATTAATTATTCGAGTAATAATTACAGTTCATACGGGATAAAGTCAACATTCAAAAAGTATTTGAAATGTCATGATAAGTGATTAATATATACATAAAATGAATAAAGGTGGTGAAAAATGCCAAAAAGAGATACTCACAGAGTAATGAAGCATCCTGGAGGTTGGCAAGTTAAGCGTGATGGTGATGAAAGACCGAGTCATGTTACTGATACAAAGAAAGAAGCAGAGAATCTTGGCCGTGAAATCAGCAAAAACCAGGGAACTGAACTTCAGGTACATGGTAAAGACGGTAAAATCCAGCGTTCCGACAGCCACGGGAATGACCCTTATCCTCCGAAAGGATAAATTCTATATAAACCGTTTCACCAGTTCCCGAGAGAGGGAGTCAAAATCCGGGTATTGGGATAGAGCCTGCTGTGCGCTTTGTTTCGCATTCTGGTGGATGAGAGGATCCTTCATTGAAGCGAAGCCTGAAACGATGCCGAGTCTGCGGGCAATAATGTAGGTTTGCCTCAGATCCTCGGGTGCGTTGAGAAATCGATCTATGGATTCGAGGATATCTTGCTTATCATCGGGCATGGTTCCCTCTATTTCAGGGAGTAGGTTTAATATATGATCACTCTTGAGAATGAAGTATGATCTGCATTCCTCGATGAATTTTCTTATCTCTCTGACTATTGCCTCATCCGAAGGGCGTGTATATTCCCCACCCTTCGCCATCTCCTCCAGAGGTGTGTCTGGAGGTACTGCCGCAGTGCGAAGTCTGACAAAATCCGGGGTGGATTTGTTAATAACGTCTGCCGACTCTGCGGCATTCTCCATACTGTCTTTGAGTCCGCCAAGGCCAGGCATCCAATAAAGGGATACCTGCATTCCGGCATCCTTTGCGTTTCCAACTCCGTTTATATGATGCTGTTTATTGCAGCCCTTGTTCATATGTGCAAGTATTTTATCTGATCCTGTTTCCATGCCGATATGGATACGGTTCAGTCCCGCATCGGCGAAGGATTTCATATGTTTAGACTTCGCCGCACTTCGGCTTCTTGCGTATGCAGTTATCCGTTCGATAGTCTCAAAGGTTTCCTTTAGATACCGTAGAACGTCTTCCAGCAATTCAGGGTTTGCGTTCAGGCTGTCAGCATCCTGTAGGAATACGCTTTTCATACCTCCAGAGAGCCAGTTGCATGCGGCATAAAACGGATGCTTATCCGCTTCCTTAAGAGTCTTCAAGGTGGCCCTGAGGCTTCCTTCTTCATGGGCAACTGCGGCGGCTGGGAGCATTCTATTAACATTGTCAATGTCCGATTTGATATCAGCAAAAGAGCGTCTTGAGAACTTCTCACCCTTATAAACCGGGCAGAACGCACAGGCATTCCATGGACAGTTGCGAACAACACGTATAAAGAGGCTCTCCGCTTCACTAGGAGGACGGATCGGACCCTGCTCAAACATTATACTTCTATCCAGTTAATTTCGCCGCCGGAGAAGGAGGCAATACTTGTCTCTACGGGAAGGTTATAAACATCCCCAAGTATTACTGCATACTCTTTAAGCTGTTCGGAATAAAGTTGAAGTTTCTGTTCGTCTATCTCGCCGGTTTTGAAATCAATACAGATTATTCTATCATCCTTAACAGCATAGAAGTCTATAACACGATACTTTCCGCCATGCATAAAACCCCTTTCCTGAAAGATCTCAGAGCTATTAATTAATAAAGTGAACAAGTGATCATTGATGATAATATCGAGGTAATCCGCTATCCTTGCCGTGTCCTCGGCTTTTAAGACAGGATAGAATCTGCGCAGAATGAAGTCTTTAATCTCATCGATCTCGTCTGGAGTGAAGGTTGTCATCTTCTGCAAAGCTTCATGCAGGGCGTTTCCGAAGGTTTCACCATGGAGGTCGTCAATGGATTCTGTTACCTCCTCCTCCGGCTCTGCCAAGGGGATAGGTTGTTCCACTGTTTTGGAGGAGGGCTTGACAGCCATTCGGCTCTTGTCCGGAGCTCCTTTAACGCCGCAGATATAGTCTCCTCCAAGCTTCTCTTTGATAATTGATTCCAAGTTGTCCTTTTTATCACCCTCGCTGAGTGATATGTAAAGCTCATCCTCAGCCCTTGTCATAGCCACATAAAGCTGGTTAAGCTTGTCTCTGTAGTAGCCTTTCTCTTCGTGGCCAAAAGCCTCCAGATAATCATTTCCCATGAGTTCGTTGTGTTCCCTGCTCTGCATTATAAAAACCTTGTCGGGAACGGAAGTTCCATCATCTGATCCGAAGAAAAGCTTGGATTTTCTAGAATCCGGCCTCATGCCAATGTTCAGTTCAGGAAGCAATACCACAGGGAACTGCAGTCCCTTGGATTTGTGTATTGTCATTAGTGTTACTGCCTCATTCTGAGAACTGCTCACAAGCTTCTCAACCGCGCAGAGTTTTTCAAGGCGTTCTGCAATAATATCGAGGTTTCTGTATGGCTCTAAGGATGCCGCAATGTCTATAATCTTCAGAAGGTTTGGGTCGTTGTCGAATCTGTCGGCAAGGTTGAGGGCTTCTACTATGCAGGTTATTACAGACAACCCCGCTTTTGTTTCCAGCTCCTCGGATAAAGAATCAAACATAGACACTGTGTTCTTTACATATGCGGGATTGGACACCTGATCACTCATACATTCTGCGGGTGGAAGCATGAGGTATTCATAAAGGCTGAATGGATCTCTTTTGCTTAGATAGGAGAGTGCCGCCCTTAGAACGAGGGAAACCGGACTCTTGTCAAGGGTCGCACTCGATTCACTTCTTGCCTGTATACCAGCCTGCTTAAGTTCGTTTGTTATTGTAGCTGCTTTCTTATTATCCCCCACCAAAATTGCTATGTCGCCATGGGAGTAGCCCGCCTCTATGAGTTCGTGGCATTTGTCTATGCAGTATTCTGTTATGTCTGAATCCTTATCCCTCTCAGTGATTTCAACATATCCTTCGTTCTCACGATGGGAGCTCTGGATAGTATAGCTGAAATCGTTGATACTCGAAAAGAGTTCGTTTACCGCAGTCATAACGGCTCTGCTGCTCCGGTAGTTTACATCCAGCTCCTGCCGTTCGATCTTATCTGGGAAGGAATCGGTTATCCTATCAAAAAGACCCGGCTCACCTCCCCGAAAACGGTAAAGGGTCTGTTTCGGGTCGCCAACGAAGAAGAATGAGCCTGATTCGTCCTTTTGGCCTATACCCGCCATTGCCTCTGAGGCGAGCGGTTCCAGAATCTTCCATTGGGCGAGGCTGGTATCCTGAAACTCATCGATAAGTATATGACGGATCCTGCCGTCCAGACGGAAATAGAGATAGTCCTTATCACCACCAAGGGAGCCTTCCACAAGGAGTTCGTAGGCCTTATCTGTTATATCGGTGAAGGAGAGAGTGTTTGCTTCCTTCTTCTTTGACTCTAGCCGCTCTTTGTATTTGCCGAAGAAATTCACGGCAAGCTTGGTCATTATCTCGTTCCTGAGTTCAAGGAAACGTGTTATGCTGCTATGAATGCTATCATACATGTACATGTGTGCATCATCGAATACGAACTTTTTATAATACCCGCTTTGGATATCTCCGTTCAGAAAAAACTGGATCTTAACCACTTCATTTATGGAGTATAGACGGCAGAATTTGTCTATCTGTTTCTGCTGGTTTTTGTTGAGGGTTTCCTTCTTCATTATTGTGCCGAAGGATTTAACATGCTCCACAGCGGTTCCTGCAACGTGACCCGCATTCTCGCAGATGGCCGCAAGCTCACCTGGTTCTGCATAATACTTTGCGAGCAGGGCCCTGGAGGAGGTGGAGCTTGATTCCAGCTTCTTCACCAGAGTATGCAGAGTCTCAGGGAAGCTTGAAACATTCATATCCAAACCGACAGACGCACTCTCTAGGACGTTTCTGTTCTCCTCACGGAAAACCTGGAACGTTTCGAAAAAGGCCTCCTCCCGCAACTCATCAAGCTCCTGATCAGTTGTAACGGTATAGCCGGGGCGTATATCCGCTTCGAAGGGGAAGAGCGTGAGGATTAGGTTAACGAAGGAATCGACCGTCTTTATCCGCAATGAAGAAAAGTTTTCGAGCACATCATCACGGACACCGGAAAGCTTGGCCTTTAATGCTTCAGAATCCAGTGAGTTTAGCTCCATGAGCACCTTGCCTTCACTGATCATGTCCACAGATGAGCAGTTGATAATATCATCAATATTGCGCAGGATCCTCTCCCTCATCTCATTCGTTGCCTTGTTTGTGAAGGTTATACATAGAAGTTCGTGGGGTCTCGCCCCGTTCATTAGAAGGTTTATAACCCTCAAGGCAAGGTTGTATGTCTTCCCCGTTCCCGCAGAGGCAACGAGGGCAATGTTTTTATCTGTTCTTAATGCTTTCAATTTCTGCTCCTTGCGCAGATGTCTGCGTAGTCGCAATACTGACAACGGCTTGTTTTTTCTGTTTTGGTAAACTCCTGCTGTGCATCTGTCATACGTCCGATTACTGTTTCTATAAAGCCTTTGAACAGTTCAATATCTGCCATGTCAAAGGCCTTCACAAGGTTGTACTTGTTCTTCAGTTCATACCAGAAAACTCCATCGGGGAGTTTACCGTGACGTTTTTCATACAACAGTGCATAGAGGGGCATCTGGATTTCTTTTGGGTTCTCCGGGTCAAACCCCTTTGAGTTCTCATCTTTCTTTGAAAACTTGTAATCAACGATAATAGTATGATCCGCCGACTGATCTATCCGGTCGATGATCCCTTTGAAGGGAAAGCCGAATAGCTCCTCCTCGTATTTCTCTTCAAACTCGATGGTTCTCCACCCCTCCCGTCTTCGCTCTGCCTCATTACGAGCAAAGCTCACCAATCCTTCGGCGGTCATCTCAGACTTGAATTGCTCCACTGGGCTTGCGCTGTAGGCATCGAATCTTGCCATACTTTTGAGAAAGCCCTCCTTTATAAGCTTATGAAGCTCTTCGGGTGAGTAGTCGATATCATCTTTGAAGATATGTTCAAGTAGCGTGTGCAGAGCGTTACCATACTCATACGCTGGTATCTTGTGCAGAGGCTCGGGTGGTGTCCTGAGTCCGTAAAGATATTTAAGGCAGAAGCGGAAAGTGCAATCCAGATAATCCTGAAGCATTGTTGCGCTGATCTTTTTCCGTTTGAGCCTCTCTTTAATATCCTTAACAGGGGGGAGGGTGTCGATATCCTCGTATCCTCTTCTCCCTTTTTTGCCAAACAGGAGAGCCCCGCCGTATGGGCTTTGTATCGTTTCGAGCTTTCTTGATGTTCTCAGCTTTTCGATATATGGGCTTGGGAAGTGGGCATCCCCCTGTTCCCTGTAAATAAGCTGTGCACTTTTGCTCCGCTGGAGGATCTGATCCAGATAGTTTATTGCAAGGTGTTCTCTATCCATGAAGGTGGGGAGCTTAAGGTTCTGCCTGAGCTCTGTATTGAGGTACAGATCCTTTTCACTGACCGGAGGAAAAGTATCTGCATTCATTCCGGGTACGATGACCGCATCAAACTTCATATTCCTCGATTCCAGAAGCCCCATAACGGTTACCGGCCCCCCCGGATGGTGGAAGCGAACGCCTGAGAGGGAGGTAAGTATCTGTCTTATGCAAACATACAGAGGAAAGGTGTCATTAGCGGCGGAATATATGATTCTCAGCCGCTGTAGCTCAGTTATCACTGTATTTGCGTGTTGAATCTCCCTGTCGGAATCGAGGATCTTTTTGAAGGCCTTAATCGAGGTGATCATCATGTATGCCGCCATGGAAAGCTCCGCCTCATCCTCTGCGAAATAGATCCCGATGGTATCATTTACGGCGGGGACAGCCGTCAGATCCTTTGCAGAGACAAAGAGTGCGCCGTTTTCCATCCTTTTCAGAACCCTCTGCTCAATGCCGATGCTTCCGAAAAGTTTGCTGCAAGCGGGCTGGCGAATAATCTTCATCGCCGATTCGATGGGCAGTCCCCTCTCTGTGGACTTCTCCAGGGCCTCGGCGATGGTTTCCGCTATCTGCAGTGGCTCGAAGGATATGGCATCCATACCGGCGGATACGTTGAAGAGGTTGTAGGGGTCGTGCTGTAGATACATCTCTTTCATCGATTCATCGGGGAGGAGTACGGCTATCTTTTCAGGTTCGGTTCCCGATTCCATATAACTGTAAACCGCCGCTATAACCCTTTCGTATTCCTCGGCAGCTGTGGGCGCAGAGGATAGGGTTACAGGGGGGAGGGGTACCTGATCCCTTTCGGGGATCTCTATGGCGAGGGCTTGTTCCGTTTCTTTGTGGTTCCATGTTTTAGAGCCTGAGAAATTAAAAATAATGTGCAGTTCGAGTTGATTTCCGAGCTCTGCAAGGGTTCTGTTTTCGTGTCTGGTGAGATAGCCGGAAATGAGTATGACAGCCTTTTTGTATCTGCTCAGCCAGCGTTCATCGACAACGGGGTTTTCATGTATATCCATATCATCACAAAGCCCGTTCTCTCCGAGGATATCCCTGTAGTGCCCGAGAAGGACGTGGAGGAGCTCGGTTTCACGCTCATAATCTGTGTAAAGGGAGGCTTTGCGGAGATCCTCCGGGGTTATATGTTCTGCGGAAAGCTCACGGAAGAATCGGTGGAAGGTGGTGCCGGTTCCGGTGAAGGATATGAAGTCGTCCATGAAGGAGGGCTCCTCCTTCTTGAAGAGGGCGGTTTGCTCATCCGCCTTGAGTCTTTGGGCGGCTTTACGCAGGTAATAGCTTCGAAGCTCGCTCGGCACGAGGGGTGCGGGTATCTTGAATAGGTATCGGTAAAAGTCGGATATGTTATATATGTCCGGCGAGTCTTTTGAGCTTGATAGCCTGTTTGCGAGTGAGCGGGTGTTTCTTCCTGTGGGAAGAATGCACATGCAGTCCCTTCCCGTGAGGGAGTTCCGTTTGATGTAGTTCGCCGTGTGCCCTATGGGCGAGGCGTCCTGAGGTATTCTGTCTGCGTATATCATTCTGGATGATACACACAGTGTTTTTAGATTACAACTCTGTTTTTACCCCACGCCTTGCCCGAATACAGAAGCTCATCCGCACGTTTAACAAGGGTTTCAGCGGTGTCGTCTTTTGCGGCGAGACATCCTCCAATGGTCGCTGTAACGCTTACTGTCATATCGTCTTTTTCGATAAAGCTGTGTTTGATGAGCAGGCGCATCTTATCGGCTATGGCGTTAAGCTCCTCCTTGTCAACATGGGTTACAACAACAAGGAATTCCTCGCCACCCCAGCGTCCGGCAAGGTCGGTAGATCGGCAGTTTGCGCTCAGGGTTCTTGCCACAGCACGGAGGATATCGTCCCCTGTGTCGTGGCCGAAGGTATCGTTCACCTGCTTGAAGTTATCCAAATCTATCAAGAGTATGCCAAATGGTATGTTGTATCTTTTCATCTCCTCAAAGGAGGTTGAGATCTTCATCTCGAGGAATCTTCTGTTGGCGATCTTGGTGCCCGGGTCGGTGAGTGCGGCGGATTTCAGTTCCTTGATCTGCTTGGATTGCTTAAGGGAGTGGGTGTTGTCACGGAATAGCTCAACGGCACCGATTATCTTTCCCGAATCGTCCCGTATGGCTGTTATGGAGGATTCCACAGGGATGCGCTCACCTTTGCTATGGTGCATGAAAAGCTCGCAGACACGTTTCTCGCCGTCAAGGAGGGTTAAAGCAAGGGGACATCGATCCTTACAGACGTTTCGCCCCTGCCGGTCTATGTGCATAAGTATGTTGTCGCTGCAGTGCCTGCCCAGAACCTCGTCACTGGAGAAACCCGTAAGAGATTCTGCCGCATGGTTCCAGTAAGTTATACGTTTTTCGGTGTCCACGAAATAGACTCCGTCCGCAATCTCATCGAGAAGGGTCTTGTACAGATTATCGATATTATTCAAATACCCGCCCCCTGAACATAAGAGTATTAAAAAGACCTAATTTGTCTGCTTATTGTAAAGTTAATACTCTATCCCGCTTCTGTCAACAAACAAAACGCTATTTTCCTTTCAGTATCTCTTCAATTTGTGCATAGACTGCTTCTTTTGTTATGCCTGTCATGCATTTATGATCGGTTTTCGAGGGAAAATCTCCATCCTTGTAACAGGGGGAGCAGTCCACGTTCAGCCAGATGTAGCGGCTTTGGTGATGGGTTATGGGGTAGAGGTTGTGGGGGTCTGTGGGGCCGAATATGCCGATAACGGGTATGGCGGCGGCTGCGCCGAGGTGCATAGCTCCGCTGTCGTTGGAGACGAGGAGTCGGCACTTTTTAAGTATATGATAGGAGCCTCCCAGAGAAACCTTGCCGCAAAGATCCCTTGTTCGGGATTTATCTAGCGATTTGAAATCGATGAGATCCCTGTCTTCCTGGGCTCCGATGAAGAGAATGTTCATCTCCGTCGTTTCGAGGATGTGCCTTGCCAGCTCGTTGAAGCCGGGCCAGCGTTTTATGTCCATCTTTGTTTTTACGTTTGCGCCGCCTCCTGGAGCAAGGGCGATAACATCCTTATCAAACAGGCCTTCGGTAAGCGTTTCGCTTCTTTTACGGTTTACCTCTGATGCGAACATGTCCATACCATGGCCGTCCGGCTTGAAGCCATCCTTGAGTTTGCAGACTTCAATATAGGAGTCGATCTCGTGGTAGTCGTCTATACTGTATACCGGGTGTGTGAGGTACTTTCCATTCTTGTCCCTTCCGAAACCGTATCTAACAGAGATGCCGGAGAGTCTGGATACCAGGTTCCACATCCAGTGCCTCTGCATCACAAAGATCCGCTCCGCTTTCAGCGACCGCAGAAGGCGAATGAGGTGAAGGGTTTCCTTCACTTTTGCAATCAGTGATCCATTGTAGATGTTTTCATCGCTGAAGGTGAGCAGTCTGTCAATATGAGGGTTCATGGTGAGTACCTTTTCGCAAGACTTACCTATTATGAAAACAAGTTCATCTTCTGGGAATGATTTCCGGTAGGCTCTCAATGCGGGCGTAGTCATCAAAGTATCTCCTATTGCTCCGGCTTTGAGAAAGACAGTCACGGTTTTTTTATGCAAGAGAGCACCCCTGAAAAGTTTTAAAAAGAATCCGATTATCTTTGAAGTTTGATACTGAAATGGTACAATTAAAATGGTTGTTTTTACAAGCTGTATTGCGGACTTACATCGCTATCTGCCTTAATTTCATGAAAAACAGCCGCTTTATGCACAACGCAATTCTTTTAGAGGAGGGTTTTATGGATTATCCACTGTGGTATATCCCGGGGATAGGGGGTGCGATGGTTATTGCCACCATCGCCGTTATCCACGTATTCATATCCCATTTTGCCGTGGGTATGGGTCTTTATATTGTTCTGGCTGAAAAGAAATCTATCAAGACGGGAGATCAGTCGTTTAGGGAGTTTGTGCGCAGGAACGCCCTTATGCTCCTTCTGGTTTCCGCCGTTATCGGAGCACTCACCGGTGTGGGTATATGGTTCAGCATCGCTCTGGTTTCTCCGGCGGGAACATCGGCGCTGATACACATCTATGTATGGGGCTGGGCATCGGAGTGGACGTTCTTCGTCCTTGAGATTGTTGCTCTGCTTATCTATTACTACACATGGGGTAAGGTGAGCGACAAGTTTCATGTTTTTATAGGATGGATCTACTTTATCTCCGCATGGATGAGCCTTTTTATCATCAACGGCATCATCACCTTCCAGCTCACCACCGGAAACTGGGTTGAGACACGTTCCTTCTGGGACGGATTTTTTAACGCAACGTTCTGGCCCTCGCTCATAGGAAGAACCGGCGTAGCCCTTCTCATAGCAGGAATATATGCCGGTGTTGTGGTTGCGCTCACCAAAGACAAGGAAGTAAAGGTCAAGATGGGGCGTTTTACAGGATGGTTCATCGTAGCGGGTACGATAATCGCCTATATCGGCATGTACTGGTGGAGCTATTCCATACCCGAAGAGGTTCGTGCAAACTTCTTCGGAGGTAACGAGACCCTCAGCGGCTTCTATCAGAATGCGGCTCTGTTTACGCTCATAACAGCGGCTCTGGGTGTTTTCTTCAACCTCCTGTTTCCCAAATTTAACCATGTGATAGTGGCTTTTGTCATCATGGCTCTCGGCCTCACAAGCTTCGGCTACTACGAGTTCACCAGAGAGCGAGTGCGTAAGCCCTATATCATAAGGGATTACATGTACTCCAACGGTATCCTTCTCTCCGAGGTGGACAAGCTGAATGAGGAGGGTATCCTTTCGAAGGCGAAATGGGCAAACGTTGAGGAGCATACGAGCACCAAGGAGATAGGTTTTGCCGTATACAAGGCGCAGTGCAACATCTGTCATGATATGTACGATTTCAACGCCCTTGCGCCGCTAATAGAGGGTCTGGAGGCTGCAGATCTCAACGATATGTTCATGTATCTGGATGCCAATCCGCTTATGCCACCCTTTGTGGGAACGGATGAAGAACGTGAAGCATTGGCTGAGTATCTCGCCGATACGGTTAATTAAGGAGGAGCGATAAAATGGAAATGGAAAGAATTCTCTCACTGATACCCGCACCCGATGCGGTTCCGCTCCCCAGCCACACGATGGTCTTCATCTTCTTCTATGTGTTCACATTCTTCCTGCACATCCTTTTTGTGAACCTGACCCTTGGCGGGAGTATACTCCTTGTTCTGGCAAGATTTTTCGGCCGGAATGTGGGGAATGAAAACTATACTAAGATAGCTGGCGAGATCGGATGGGTTAATACCTTCAATATCTCGCTCACGATAACCACAGGGGTTGCACCTCTGCTCTTTCTGCAGGTTATATACGGTCAGTTCTTCTATTCATCCTCGATTATCCTGGGATGGAAGTGGCTCTTCGTTCTGGCCTATATAATTCTGGGCTATTACGGCTACTATGTTTACAAGTTTAAACCGGGCTACCTTAAGCACAGGGTGGACGGAGGCGGCTTCTTCATAACCGCTGCGGCTGTTCTCTTCATGCTTACGGCGTTTATGCTTGTTACAAACACTCTCCTTTCGCTGCAGCCCGAAAAGTGGGCTGCAATCTATACAGGAGAGCGTTCCGCCTTCAGTCTGGATACGATAATACCCCGTTACCTTCACTTCACCTTCGCTTCCATAGCCGTAACGGGTCTCTTTCTTATGATCTATTCTGAGCTTAGAAAGAAGTATACTCCCGAGTTTAAGAAAGAGATGAAGGACTTCGGTGCGAAGGCATTCGTCTGGTCCACATTCATGCAGATCCCCATAGGAATATGGTTCCTTCTGTCCCATGACAGAGACCTGCTTATGCTCCTCATGGGCAGAAGTATGATAGGAACGGCATTTCTGTTTATCGGTATAGTAACAGGGCTTGCCGCTGCTATTATTGTTTGGAAGAACAAGAAGGCGGACACAACACATGTTACCGCTCTTATGCTTGTGGCGATTATTTCCATGCTTCTGGTTCGCAGGACCGTCGAACACGGCTATTTCTCCCGATACTTCGACTACAACGGCCTTATCGTAGATGCCCAGTGGGGTTCCTTCGGTATGTTTATAGCGTTTCTGGTTCTCATGCTTGTTGTTCTTTTTGTGATGTTCCAGAAGCTCTACCTTGAGTTCAAGGGGACAAAGAGCCCAAAGCCTGCCAAAGGTTCGGATAAGTAAAAAGTTTTAAGAGGGGAGTACCTCTCTTGCAACTGATTCAGAATAAAAAAGGGGCCCCAGGGGGCCCCTTTTTTGTTGTAATGCAGTAAGTATTTAATGCTTAGCCGAGTGCCACATCGAGCGTCATCATAACGGCGAAACCGATCATGGTTCCGATGGTGGCTATGTCGGTGTTCTTTTCAAGCTGTGCCTCGGGTATAAGCTCTTCCACAACAACGTAGATCATAGCACCGGCGGCGAAGGAGAGGGCGTAGGGGAGTATGGGCTCCATCATGATAACAGCCGCCGCTCCGACAACCGCCGCAATGGGTTCCACAACCCCGGATAGCTGACCGTACCAGAAACATTTCCCTTTGCTGAGCCCCTCCCTGCGCAGGGGTACGGATACCGCCGTTCCTTCGGGGAAGTTCTGTATACCGATACCGATGGCGAGGGCCACTGCTCCGGCAAGGGCAGCTGAGGGGAGGCCGTGGGCAACTGCACCGAACGCCACACCTACGGCAAGACCTTCGGGTATGTTATGCAGCGTTATGGCGAGCACAAGGAGTATGCTTCTGTGCCAGTTTGTCTCTATTCCCTCTGCTTCCTGCCTCGGAAAACCGAGATGCAGGTGCGGCAGAACCTTGTCCACAGCCCACAGAAAGGCTCCTCCTGTAAGGAAGCCCACTGTTGCGGGTATCCATGGTATACCGCCACTGTTTTCCGCCATCTCAATGGCAGGTGCAAGGAGAGACCAGTAGCTGGCAGCTATCATAACACCTGCGGCGAAGCCGAGCATGCCGTCCAGCACCTTCCGGTTAATTTCGTTGAAGAAGAAAACGAGTGATGCGCCTGCGGCTGTCATCCCCCATGTGAAGAGTGTGGCCAGAAAGGCCTGCAGTATGGGATTGAAGCCGCTGAAAGTTTCTATCATATAGTCCTCCTCTTAATCTCTGACAATATAATTGAATAAAAAAGGGGGCAGGGGCCCCCTGCGTTTATAACAAAGGTTCTGTGTTATTGTAGTATGGAGATTGATATGGTGCTCTCCCCTGTGTTGCCGTTGGAGTCCGTTGCCTGGAACTTCACTGTGTAGGTCCCTGCAGTTGGATACGAGTGAGATGCGTTATAGGTTCCAGCCGTGTTGCCGTCACCGAAGAACCACTGAACGCTTGATATGCTGTCCCCTTCGGGATCTGTGGCCGAGGCATCGAAGTTTATTGTTTCATGGGTGTAGTAGGTGCTTCCGTTGCCGGGCTCAAGTATTGTCACCGATGGAGGAGAGTTGGACTCAATAACCTTAATGGTAACCGAAGCGGTAGTTGTCATATTGTCCTCATCCTCCGCCTTCGCCTGAACGGTGTATGTGCCTGTGGAGTTGAAGGGGTGGGTTGTTTCAGCTCCACTTCCATAGCTTCCATCTCCGAAATCCCATCCTATGGTAACAGCTCCACCATCCGGATCCGATGCTGTGGCTTTGAATGTCACATCCGTTCCTTTGTAAACCTCTGCATTGTCAGTGGGCTCCGTAATGCTTATTGTCGGTGCTGTACCTGAGGAATCAATGGTTATGCTGATACTGTCTGTGCTGGTGAGGTTATCGTCATCCACAGCTGTGAGGCTCACAGTGTAAGTTCCCGGTGTGGTGTACTCATGGGTGGGATCCTCAATGGAAGCTGTGCCGCCGTCACCGAAACTCCAATTGATAGAGCTTACGGTTCCATCGCTGTCCGTTGCAGAACCGTCAAAGGTTACCGGTATGCCTGTGCCGGTTATGGTGAATACGGAGCCGTCTGCGGGTGACAGGATCTCAACGGACGGGGGTGTCTGCCCCTGCTCCACTGTGAGAGTGGTGTAGTCGTATCCGTAGTTTCCGGCTGTGTCGTATGCCTCCACAAGAACGCTGTAAGTTCCGGCGGCGCTGTATGTATGGCTTGTGGGGTTATCCGTTGATGAGCCCCCGTCGCCAAAGCTCCACTGGACACTGCTCAGGCTCTCCCCCTCCACAGGCTGTATGTCTGCATTGAAATATACGCTCTCTCCTGTCTGGAAGCTTCCGCCGTCAGAGGGGTTAAGTATCTCCACAACGAATGGGTTCTGGGGTTCTGTGGCGTTAAGGGATACGGTCGTGGTTCCGCTCCCCTCTGCGTCATCAAAGGCTGTAACCGTCACAGTGTATGTTCCCTTTTCAGAGTATGAATGGGATGCGTGGAAGGTAAGGCTGTTTTCCCTTTGTACGGTCTGGGTTATGTTGTCATCCGATGTTATGACCGTTCCGTCACCGAAGTTTATGCTCCATCCTGTGATCTGGCCGTCTGCGTCATAGGCTGTGGCCACCAGGTCGAAGACAACGCCGGCGGTAACGGTCGGCTCAGCCGGCTGGGATATGCTGACAACGGGGTGTATATTTTCGTATGTGCTTTTGGCGTACCACTTCCAGACTGATGCTCTGCCGCTGCTGTCGAGTGCTACTGTCTTGAAGTATGCGAGCATAGGTGTATCGCTGAGGCTTCCGGTATTAAAGGATACGGAAGCATTGCCGTCCACCCTGAGCTGTTTCCATTCGTCATAGTGTCCGCTTTCGCTGTATGCGGAGAGTTCCGCCTCCATCCTCAGGGGCGTGTAGCCGGCGGGGTTGCTTATCTCCGCAGTGAAGGGGTTGGTGAAGAACTCCGCCGCATCGTGGCTGAGGGTCTCTGACGGCATAGCAAAAAGGGCAGATGTCATTTCACCGGTGGTGTAGGGTCTTGCGCCGATGCTTTCGGTGGTGGATGCCGTAAGGTCACCGTTATTGTCGTATGCGTTGAATGTATACATCGAACCGTCTGATATCTGGGTTATCTGCGTATCCTGCATACGGTAAAGGTTCATGTTGCTGAGATCGGTGTCCGTTGCATTATAGTACTCTGCGATTACAAAACCCTTGTGCTCGTCGTCATAGGTGTTGGGGACGAGTTTAAGCCCACCTTCGGGGAGACCGGCGCCCACAACCATTATGTAGGATATGTCCTTATCCCCCATATTCTCCGCTTCAATGAAAAGACCGGCAAGCTTCACAACGGAATCGTCCGCCTTTGTCACCTTGACGTTGGTACTGCGGACCCATGAGTGGAATGCTTTTCCGTTACCAGCCATGTACCAGTTGCCGTTCTCGTTCTTCACTATTCCCCGCAACCTTTCGGTGGTTCCGTCCTCGTATATTGCCTTTACAACGCCTTCGTATTCAGTATCCGATATCTTCTCCAGCTTTGTTACCTCGGTGTCCTGAAGTGGTGCGGGACCGTTACGGTCGTTATCGTAAACGATCTGATCTATGAAAGTGCTTCTGTCCATTCCGTCCATCATTCCGAAGTCTGCTGCAAGGAACTCACCGAAACCTTCTGTTGTAACCTGTTCGCTGTCCAGATAGCTGAACATCTCAAAGAATAGCGAGGAGATAACACCCTGGTCCTGAAAGGCACAGAGGAGGTCTATCTCTGTAACAGCGTTGCTTTCAACGAAAGCGGTGGCGTTGTCCTCGCATAGAAGATCAGACCCTTTGCCGTATGCTCTGATTCGAAAATCATACTGCGTACCAGAGGTTATCTCTACGCTGACACTTCTCTCACCACGCATCATCGCAGATGTTATATCCGTTCTAACATCCACACTCCCCTCTTTGAGGATGTCCAGATAAACCTTGTCAACGCTCACCGGACCAAGGTTCATATCATCTTCCACAAGCGGGAGAGCATTACCTAAGGCGAGCTGAACGCTTTCTTTCTTGTCCGCAGTGGAGGAACCTCCCCCTCCGCAGCCTGCGGTGAGCATAAAGGTGAACAGAACTGTTATAATAACGGCCAGCAAAGATCTTCTCATAGTGCACTTCCGAAATGTTTTTTGTTTACTTCTGATTTTACCAGAGATTCCCTCCATTTCAAACAGGATAACACTTAAAAAGTCTCTGTTGATAACAGGGTTCGCAAGCTGGTTTGAAAAAGAGAGCTAAAGCTATTATAATTTCCGTATGATTAATAAAAACCGGGCGACTGTTAATAATCAGTTCGCCGCAGTCTTATTCAGCTTTTTGCGGATAAACGCTATTTCTGGGGGAAGGGGTATGATTCGTCCTGCACTGCTTTTAACGGCGGTTTTCTTTTTTTTCTCAACAGCACTTGAGGTGCACTCTGTTATGCCCCCTTCCCATTACCGGAAGACTGCCCAGAAGTCTCCCCTTAAGGCTCTGGTGCGTGTTGTCGAGGTAAAAACACTGTCGAGAGGGAAGTATGCAAACCTTAAGGAGGCGGTGGTTGATGTGCTGGATCCCCTTGAGGGGAGTATAGGCGAGAGCCGTATCTGGGTACGATTTCATAATGTTCCCCCCGGGAAAGAACCGCTCGAAGGTGGACAGATATACTTCGACCTCAAGGAGGGTACGAGGGGGTTTATCACAGCTGATTCCGGATACGTCACAACATGGACACCATATAGCAGACAGCTTGGGAGTGTGGTAGCCTCCGAACCGTGGCGGCTTGACTACAGGATGGGCTCAGCCGTTGTCCTTCCCCATCCCTGCAGCGATAAAAAGCTTACGGATCTCGCCCGTGAGGTTGCAGGAAAGGATTACGACTACGCATCCTACAGCTGTGAGGGTATCGGTGCGGAGCTGGACGGGGAGATGTGGCGTGATGTGATTGTATATTTCGACTTCCACATGAATGAAGGTTTAGACCCGGTTACCGTGGCGTTTGTCATGATAAAGGGGGAACATGGTTTTCTCAAGGCGGGGAAGTGGATTTTCAGAGGTAAGAACGCAGGGCTTCGCTTCCTTACGGAAGATATTGCCGGAGGCCCCGAGGATGAGCTTATAGTTGAAGGGGATATAAGCGGGAACCAGTCAAGCGAAAGCTATCTTGAGATATGGATGCGTTTCGGCAAGGGGTACAGCAATGTGCTTGAGGCTCCTTTGAGTGTGCATTACGGAGGATTTCCCTACTCCTTTGAGGCAAACTGGAAGGCCTCGGGGAAGAATCTTATTATTTATAATATAACTGTAAGTGACGGCAGAGAGGGTGAATGGGTGGAGAAAACACGGACTCTCATGTTCTGGTGGCGAGGGAGAGACTTTGAACCCGATGAACCCATTGAACCTTTTATGAAGCCGCTCAACGATTATAAGGAGGGTTCATGAAGCCGCTTGTATTCGGTGAGGTACTTTTCGATACGTTTCCCGATGGCAAAAAGATTCTTGGAGGCGCGCCATTTAATGTAGCCTGGAATCTGCATAAATTCGGTATGAAGCCTGTCTTCGTCAGCTGCATAGGAGACGATGAGGACGGCAACACTGTTATTAGAACCATGGAATCAGCTGGTATGAACACCAGCTCTGTCAAGGTATTGCAGGACTACCCCACTGGGCGTGTCAGTGTGGGTTTTAGGAACTCACAGCCGGAATATACCATTGAAGAGAATCAGGCCTACGACTATATCGAGCCCGCTGTAAGTGTTGATGCCGCTCCTGTTATCTGCCACGGAACACTGGCTCTGCGCACCGATTTCAACAGGGATTCTCTGTACAGCATGAAAGCGCTCTCCGGAGCGCCCACATTTGTGGATCTTAACCTGCGTGATCCCCATTGGAATGAGGAGCTTATCAAAAGCGTACTCGGTCTTTCCACATACGTAAAGATGAGCGAAGAGGAGCTGACAGTTTCTGCGAAGCTCTCCGGCATCGAAACCGGGAATATCCTGAAAACCGCAAGACAGCTTTTTGACAACTACAACCTGAGCGTTCTTTACATAACCTCTGGAGAGGAGGGGGCTTTTGCGGTTACTGAGAGTGATATGTATATGGAAAAGCCCGACGGGGCGATAGAGATAGAAGATACCGTGGGGGCTGGAGATGCCTTCACCTCCGTTGCGGTAATGGGCATGTTAAAGGGGTGGAGTATGGAGAGCATTCTGAGGCGTGCTGTCCAGTTCTCTGCGGGTGTGTGCACCATAAGGGGTGCAACCACTGAGAGTATCGAATTTTACGATTATTATTTGAGAGGGTGGAATGATTGACGGAAAACTTTATATTGCACTTTTCAGCATCCATGGGCTCATCAGGGGGGAAAACCTTGAGCTCGGGCGGGATGCTGATACAGGCGGGCAGACAAAATACGTGGTGGAACTTGCCAGAGCCCTGGGTAATCACCCCATGGTTGCAAAGGTGGATCTCTTCACGAGGCTGGTGCAGGATCCCAAGGTGGATCTGGATTACTCGAAGCCCGAGGAGGAGATTGGGGATAATGCCCATATAGTAAGGATCCCCTTCGGTCCCAAGAGATACCTGCGTAAGGAGGTTCTGTGGAACTACCTTGACGAATTTATGGACAGAACCCTTAAGTATTTCAGAACGAAGGGGCTTGTGCCCGATATACTCCATGGCCATTACGCAGATGCAGGACTCTGCGCCGCAAGCCTCGGCAATCTTCTCGGTGTTCCCACTATCTTTACAGGGCATTCCCTCGGCAGGGAGAAGAACAGGCTTCTTCTTGATAAAGGGATGAGCCAGGAGGATATAGAGAAGCGCTACAACATCTCCACCCGCATTGAGGCGGAGGAGCAGGCCCTTGACACGGCTATGTTCGTTGTGGCGAGCACCAGCCAGGAGATAGAGAAGCAGTACTCCTCCTATGAAAACTACCGCCCGAAGCAGATGCGTGTTGTGCCTCCGGGGACGGATCTGAAGAAGTTTTACCCACCTAAGAGCAGATGGAAGCTTCCTGCGGTTTTTGAGAAGATCGAAAGGTTCCTTCATGAACCCAAGAAGCCGGTGGTTCTGGCTATTTCCAGGGCGGATGAGCGTAAAAACATCAATACCCTCATACAGGCCTACGGCGAAAATGCTAGGCTGCAGGAGATGGCAAACCTCGTTGTTGTTGCGGGTAACCGAAAGGACATCACAGAGATGGACAAAGGTGCCAGAAGGGTATTGAAGGACATGCTCCTTAATATAGACAAGTTCGATCTCTACGGTAAGGTTGCCTATCCAAAACAGCATAAGCCGGATGATGTACCCGATTTTTACAGAATGGCTGCCCAGCTCAAGGGCGTGTTCATAAATCCTGCACTAACAGAGCCCTTTGGGCTGACACTCATTGAGGCGGCGGCGTGCGGTCTGCCCATAGTTGCCACCGATGATGGCGGACCCCAGGAGATCATAGGAAACTGTGAAAACGGATTTCTCATAGACCCTCTAAACAGGGAGGATATATCTAAACGGCTTATCCAGACACTTGCGGATAAGGATCAGTGGCGCAAATGGTCAAACGCAGGTATCAGAGGTGTAAAGAAGCACTACAGCTGGGAGAGCCATGCGGATAAGTACATAAAAGCGATAAAGAAAGAGGTGGGAGGCAGGAAACTGGCCACCAATATCATACGGTCTAAGAGCGTGCTCCCCACTGTTAAGAAGCTCATAATAACGGATATTGACAACACGCTTCTCGGAGATGAGGGTGCGGCAAAAAGGTTTGTGGAGTTTCTGGAAGAGCACAAGGATACCGTCGGGTTCGGGGTTGCCACTGGCCGTAGTCTTGACAGCGCTGTTCAGGTGCTTAAGGAGTGGAACATTAAAACGCCAGACGTTTATATAACCTCAGTCGGCTCCGAGATCAACTACGGTAAGAACCTTGTGGCGGATACGGGCTGGCGTTCCAGACTCGACTGGCGATGGAAGCCCGATGAGGTGAAAAAGGTTATGGCTGATATTCCGGGTCTTGAGTTTCAGCCAGAGCAAAACCAGCGTGAACATAAGATAAGCTTCTACTATGATCCGAAGAAAACGCCCGGCAAGCGCAGGATCATGCGTATGCTGCGGGAAAAGGATCTTAATGCCAAGATAATCATGAGCCACGGCGAATTTCTGGACATTCTTCCGGTGCGCTCCTCCAAGGGGCAGGCTGTAAGGTATGTATCCATGAAATGGGGTGTGCCCATGGACCATATCCTCGTTGCCGGAGATTCAGGGAATGATGAGGATATGATAAACGGAAACCTCCTCGGTGTTGTGGTGGGGAACCACAGCAAGGAGCTTGCTAAGCTCAAGGGAAGATATAACGTTTATTTTGCCGAAAAGACATATGCGGACGGCATTATTGAGGGGGTAAATTATTACGACCTGTTTGGGGTCGTCAAAGAACATGAATGGGGAGAATATGAAGAGGAAACTTAAAGAGCTTTTTGAAAACCACGGAAACTGCCTGTATACATTTTTCCAGAGCTTCTTTCTTGAGGCGGACAGGCATTTTTTTCTACGTACAGACATCTATAACGCATGGGAGAAATTCCTTGAGACAGAAGGAGGTTCCCAGCTTAAAGGAACCTACGGCGAGGATTTCTTTCCCGGTTGTCAGGAGATGGCGGTAAGAGCACCGTGGATATATGTTGCCAGCAGACCGGCCATCGGCATCTGGGAATACTACCAGATCCACACCGAGGCTATGGAGGGGGAGCAGATCTCCATATCCGACTACCTGAAGCAGAAGGAGCGCCTCGTGGTGGGAGCAAAGGAGAATGCCAACTTCGCCCTTGAACTGGACCTTTTTCCGTTCAGCAGGGAGTTTCCCAGAATGACAGAGAACCGGAGTATAGGAAGGGGTGTTGAGTTCCTTAACCGTACCCTTTCCGGAAAGATGTTCGGCGAGAAGGACAACGGAGGAAACCGCATGCTGGATTTCCTTCGTGTGCATCAGGTATCCGGCCAGCAGCTTATGCTTAACGGTCATATCGAGGATATCCAGCAGCTTCGTGACAGCCTGCGAAAGGCGATAAAATATCTCAAAAGCATCACTAACAGTACGGAGTACAAGGAGTTCAGCGATAGGTTGAAGAATTTGGGATTTGAGCCCGGCTGGGGGAGTAACGCCGGCCGTGTTAAGGAGATGATGAGCATGCTCATGGATATCCTTGAGGTGCCCGATCCTAAAACCCTCGAGCGCTTCCTTGGGCGGATCCCCATGATATACAGCGTTGTTATCGTCTCACCCCACGGCTATTTCGGGCAGGGGAACGTCCTCGGTATGCCCGACACGGGAGGACAGATCGTTTATATCCTTGATCAGGTGAAGGCTCTTGAGGCGGAGATGAAACGCCAGATACAGGCGCAGGGGATCGATATAACACCCCAGATCGTTGTGCTGACAAGGCAGATACCCGAATCGGGCAACACCTCATGCCATGAACCCCTTGAGGATATCATCGGCACGGAGAATGCGAAGATCCTGCGTATACCCTTCCGTGGTGAGCACGGAGAGGTTAAGCAGGAGTGGATCTCCCGATTCAAGGTATGGCCCTATCTTGAGAGGTTCTCCCTCGAGTCCGAGAAGGAGCTTTACGCACTCCTCGGCGGGAGACCGGACCTTATCCTCGGCAACTACTCCGACGGAAACCTCGTGGCTTATCTTCTCTCTAGGCGGATGAAGGTTACCCAGTGCAACATCGCCCACGCCCTTGAGAAGGCAAAATACCTTTACAGCGATCTGTACTGGCAGGACAATCGTGAGAACAATTTCGCATGCCAGTTCACTGCGGATCTTGTGAGCATGAACGCCTGCGACTTCATTATAACGAGTACCTATCAGGAGATAGCCGGCACCGAGGACTCCCTCGGCCAGTACGAAAGCTACACATCATTCACCATGCCCGACATGTACAGGGTTGTGAACGGAATAGACGTGTTTGATCCGAAATTCAACATCGTCTCTCCCGGTGCGGACGAAAAGGTGTATTTCAGCTACAAGGACGAAAAACGCCGAATAACCGATATGCACCCCGAGCTGGAGGAGCTTATTTATGGCGAAACCCACGACTGCAGAGGAACCTTTGAGAATAAGGATAAGCCTCTCCTCTTCACCATGGCGAGGCTTGATTCCGTAAAGAATATCAGCGGTCTTGTGGAGTGGTATGCCAAGAATGATGAGCTTCGTGAGCAGGCTAACCTTCTCGTGGTTGCCGGTAAGGTGGATGTTGAGCAGTCCAGCGACAACGAGGAGCGTCATCAGATCGAGCGTATGCACCAGCTGATGAACGACTATGATTTGGACGGACAGGTTCGCTGGCTCGGCAGACACCTCGAGAAGAACAAGGCGGGGGAGCTTTACCGGTACGTTGCGGACAGGCAGGGTGCCTTTGTTCAGCCCGCACTCTTTGAGGCCTTTGGTCTAACGGTTATCGAGGCTATGGCCTCCGGTCTCCCCGTATTCGCAACCCTTTACGGCGGTCCCCTTGAGATTATCGAAGAGGGGGTATCCGGTTTTCATATAGACCCGGGTAACGGCGAGGCCTCCTCGGAGAAGATGGTTGAGTTTTTCAGAAAATGCAACGAGAACCCCGACCACTGGAATTATATATCCGATGGAGCGATGGCGAGGGTTAAGAGCAGATACACATGGAAGCTTTATGCACGCAAACTGCTCACACTTTCAAGGGTTTACGGCTTCTGGAAGTATGTCACAAACCTGGAGCGCGAGGAGACCGGGCGTTACCTTGAGATGTTCTACGGAACCGTATATCGCAGGCTTGCGGAGGATATACACTAAAGTTTTTGACCGCCGTGTTTTTACGGCGTAATATCTTTACATGAGCAGAAAACTAGCTATGTGGATCAGCGTCCTTGTGGCGCTGGTCCTTCTTCTTTCCACCGGTATTTATTTTGCGCAGTCCCGTGCTGTCATAGAGAGGGAGATAGGCAGGCGTGCCACAGAGCTTCTTGAAGCGGACAGGAAGACTGTTGCGGATTTCCTTTATCACATGCAGAGCGTTACCTTCGGCCTTTTCCATAACCCATACCTTACAATGTATCTCGACTCCGGCGAGGGGAAGGACGAGATAGAAAACCTTTTCATGAACTACTGCGCCAATATACCCGAGATTCAGGCTTTGCGTGTTGTGGATAGTGACGGCGTTATCCGTATATTCATCAGGGAATGCGTAAACCTCACCGGGGAGGAGGGTTACGAGCCCATCGATATCTCCGACAAAGAGTTTATGCAGCCCGCCTTTGAGCTGGAGGAGGAGAGTATAATCTTCTCCAACTTCGAGCGGGGTCACCTCCCAGACGCTACAAGCTTCTGCCCGTCCATGCTGAGGGCTGTTATCCCATTTATGGAGAACGGAGAGAAGAGGGGCTTCCTTGTGGTGAACTTCTGGGGTGAGCGTATCGGCGCAGTTATCGATAAGATGCGCAAAGAAGAGGGTTTCAGCTTCATCGCCGAGATGAATAGGAAGGAGCCGATGCGCCACGGGATATTCCTTTTCCATCGGGATAAAACATATGAATTTGCAAACCAGATGGAGCATAACAAGCGTGTGATTTCGGTTTATGGCGAAGATGTTATGCACGCCTTTGAGAATAACCGCAACGGGCTAATGAAGATTAACAACGGAAAGGATTACCTCGCCTTCACAACTATTTCACCTTACAACGACGTCAGGAGGCAATGGAAGATTGCCGCAGTTCTTAACGGGGATTTCATCTTCCGCAGCCTCTCGGGTCTTAAATACAACTTCATAATTGTAATGGCGGTATCCCTCTTCATGAGCGTGATAACAGCCTTCATATTCTCCGCAAGGTTCCTTAAGCCCATCGGTGATATAAAGTATTCTCTCCAGCAGTACGGCGAGGGGAACCTCGACCATGAGCTTGAGGGGGATTTCACCGATGAACTCAACGATATGGCGGATTCCATACGTGAGATGGCAAGTTCCCTCAAACACCATATCGAGGGTATGAAGGAGAGCAGGCGTAAGATGGAGATAGTGGACAGACTCAGCTCCCTGAGCGTTCTGAGTGCAGGCATATCCCATGAGCTTGCAACACCGCTGAACTCCATTCTGGTGGCCTGCACCCTCATGGAAAAGGAGTACGGAAAGAGCGAGGAGCTTACGGCGGTTCGGGCTCAGGCGGAGCGGTGTGTGGATATACTCTCAGCCATGAAGAGGCTTATGACCGACAGCTCGGCGCAGGATAAAACCAACGTAAACCTTCGTGAAACCATAGAGAACATCATGCGGTTCCTTGAGGTGGATGCAAAGATATCACTAAAAGCAGAGCTTAATGATGTATACATAACAGCTAATGAGACCCTCATATCCCAGGTTGTTCTGAATATCCTGATAAATGCGGTGGATGCCGTTTACCCCGAGGGTGAGGTGAATATTAAGCTATTCTGCATCGACAGCTCTGCGGTGCTGGAGGTTTCGGACACTGGCAGGGGTATGGATGAGAAAGAGATGGAGAATA
The DNA here is from genome assembly GCF_000421105.1 of Limisalsivibrio acetivorans. Lineage (NCBI taxonomy): Bacteria > Pseudomonadati > Deferribacterota > Deferribacteres > Deferribacterales > Geovibrionaceae > Limisalsivibrio > Limisalsivibrio acetivorans. Next base: position 841,349 of record NZ_ATWF01000001.1, on the reverse strand, counting down.
TATTCGACCCCTTCTTCACAACCAAATCACCGGACAAAGGCACAGGGCTTGGTTTGAGTATTGTGCACAGGATTGTCACCGAACACGGCGGACGCATATCCGTGGAATCGGAGAAGGAGAGGGGTACAACCATAAGGGTGGAATTCGATGAAAGTTCTTCTTGTTGATGATGATGTAACGCTTTCCATGCTCCTCAAGAAAAGCCTTGAGGACGAGTTTGATATAGTAACCTTTAATGATCCGCTCAAGGCGCTTGAGCATCTCAGCAAATCGGGGGCGGATGCCGTTATCTCCGATATGAAGATGCCCGGCCTTTCCGGTCTTGAACTGCTGGAAAACGTGAAGAAGGAGAGCCCGGATACGTTCTTCTTTCTTATAACGGGCTTCGGAACCGTGGAGGAATCGGTGCGAGCGATCAAATCCGGCGCATCGGACTACTTCCTTAAGCCTGTGGATGTGGAACTTCTGCGTCGCAAGCTGCAGGATGTGCGCCAGAAGCTGAGCCGGTCCGAGATAGCTGGAACCGGAACGGAGCCTGTTTACACCTCGGACAGCTTCGCCTCTGTCCTTAAGCTTGCAGAGCGGGCGGCACAATCCGATTCGGGAATCCTCATAACGGGTGAAACTGGTGTGGGTAAAGAGGTTCTTGCACGATATATCCATGAGAAATCAAAGAGATATGCGGAGCCCTTCGTTCCGGTGAACTGTGGAAACCTTCAGGAACAGCTGTTTGAGAGCGAACTTTTTGGATACCGCAAGGGGGCGTTTACAGGTGCGGACAGGCACAAAAGGGGGCTTGTTGCCACCGCAGACGGCGGAACCCTTTTTCTGGATGAGATAGGGGAGATGCCCCATCCCGTACAGCCCCGTTTCCTCCGCTTCCTCGAAACCATGAGCTATTATCCCGTTGGCGGTCTGGAGCCGGAGACAGCGAGGGTTCGTGTGCTCTCCGCCACAAACAGGAACCTTGAGGAGGAGACTTCCAGCGGAGAGTTCAGGCAGGACCTCTACTACAGGCTTAATGTGCTCACCATAACGATCCCCCCTCTGCGTGAGCGGCGTGAGGACATCATGCCCCTTGCTCTTCACTTCCTGGAAAAATTCAGTCATATCAATCCCGATGTGCGTGGCATATCTGCGGATGCTGAGGCTTTATTGGGTTCCTATCATTTCCCTGGTAACGTTCGTGAGCTTGCTAACATTATCGAGCGAAGCATGATCCTTGAAACCGGTGAAGAGATAACCCCCGCATCCCTCAGTATCTCATCCCCATCTGCCAGAGCGGCAGGCTCCAGCAGGCTTGAGGATGTTATCAAAAACCATATCCTTTCCACCCTTGATGAGTGCGGCGGAAACAAAACCAAAGCCGCAGAGATCCTCGGAGTGGATGCCTCCACTGTCCACCGCAGGCTTAAGGAGTACGGCGTAAGGTAGTCTTGCATTATGCAAGGGTGCAGTGTTGTATAGTGCAATTCTCCTTGTGTTCCGCTAGGAATTACCCTTCCTTTTTAGTTTGTCTAAAATACTGGTGCAAAGCGAATATTATGCACGTCTTCCCCCTGAGTCTCTTTGGCACACCCCTTGCGTTAAGGGATATTGAGATTACAGGAGGTAGATATGAAAAGGTTTATTTTAACCGTTTTCGCTCTCACGCTTTTAGCTTCCGGCGCATTCGCATACGATAAGGATTCAAGCTGTGTGCAGTGCCATGGAAACGAAGCCGCAATGGAAAAGCTCGGCTATCCCCAGCTTTACCTCGACCCCGATCAGGTTGAGGAAGAGGTAAACATGGGTGATATCAACTGCGTAGACTGTCACCTTGGAAACAACGAGGAGATAGTGGCAGAGAAGGCACACGAAGGAATGCCCAGACCCTTCTATGCCGCTGTGGGTAAAAACCACAAGTATCAGGCTGTGGGCAGAGACATAACCAATTACGACCGTATCCAGCCCAAGGGTGATGTCCGTTTTAAGGTACTTCTCCGCCAGCCCGATCCAGAAAAGGCCAAAGAGAAGGGTATCAAACGTATTATTCAGCTCTTTTACCACGACCGTGACCCCGAAACTATGGCATACAGCCCCGAGATCGCAGAGCAGACCTGCGGTAAGTGTCATATGGGCGAGGTAGAGGACTACAACAAGTCCGGCATGGGTCTTAACAAATACCAGAGGGGATTCACCAGCTTCACCGATTCACCTCCCGGGCCCCAGAACTGCGGTGCATGGTTCGGCGACAACTACGATAAGCTCGAAGAGGACTGCACCAGAGAGTACAAGGAAGAATCCGCCAAGGGTTCTGCAAGAGGGTGCAACAAATGCCACGCAAGCTGTAACGACTGTCACTATCAGGGCTACAAGAAATCCAACGCAAGCCACAAGTTTGCAAAAGAGGTTGAGCCCATGTCCTGTTACGGCAGCGGCAAGGGAACCATCTGCCACGCAGGCCCCAACGACAGAAGAAGGGGTGCGGGCTACATGAGAGAGGAGTTTGCATTCCCTATACATGAGCTCCCCACCGGCGCCCATGCAAAGGCGGGAGTAGGCTGTAGCGACTGCCATAAGATGGAGAGCCACTCCTACGGTCATCTAAGCTCGGAACAGGCCAGAGAATCGTGTAAGGACTGCCACGCCGAGGTGTACGATGCCGTCAAGTCCTCCGATGAACACGGCAGTGTGGACTGCTCATCATGTCACATACAGGAATCAGGTGCATACCAGTTCACCTTCTGGGGCCCTGGAAAGCAGGAAGCGCAGAAGAAGGTATACACCAAGCACAAGCAGTACTATGGCGTAAGAAGCCAGCCCACCCTTGTTAAGCATCCTGAAACAGGGCTCTGGATACCCCTCAAGCCTTACCCCATGGGCGTTATGAATATCAAGAAGGATATGGAGCCTACAGGTCTTATGCTAAGAACCATCGAGAAGCAGACCATCAAAGGGAACAAGGATCTCGGCGAAGAGGACTTCACTGTGGAAAGAAAGGGTGACGAGGTTAACGACATGTACGTAATAAACGGTACATTCAAGAAGAACCTCAAGGAGAACGACAGCATGCTCGCATGGATCCAGATGGATAAGCTCAGCCACGCCCTCGGCGAGCCCAGAAAATGCGACTCCTGCCACTCCAGCCACGATCAGGAAGCTACCACATGGTACACCTACTTCAACGCCACAGATGTTAAGAAGCCCTTCAGCGGAAGCTACAGGGTCAAGGCCACAAAGGACGGTCTCTTCTTTACGGACTGGATGAACGAAACACCCGTTCCCGTGGATGGTCAGAGTGTGGAGAACTTCGCCCCCTATCTCGTAACCGGAAACGTATGGGATGTTAAGGGCGTTGATATGTCCATCCCCTTCGATGAGGACAAGGTGGAGAAGGTTCAGGGTAAATACAACATGCTCTACGGCAAGATCCACAATCTTACCCTTAAGTACAAGAAGGCTAAGAACGAGGATATGCTCGACAGGCTCAATGTAATCAAGGCAGTTCTGCCGCATAACACCGCCAAGGCGGAGAAGATGCTTTCAGAACTGAAGTAACAGTATAATCAAAATCTGAAAGGGGGGGCTTTAATGCCCCCCGCCTTTATATTCTGTGTTTATGCTTGAGGATCCTCAAAAAGGGTCTTTGGGTATCGATGCAGATATGCGCATAGCCTCCAGTTATCGCATCGCAAACGCTCGCCCCGTCTTGACAAGCGGGGCTTTTTTTTGCCTAGAATCTTCGGACGTGGATGTCGTATTTCTTGATCCGGTAGTTCATCTGGCGAACGGTCATCCCGAGCATTCTTGCCGCCTTCGCCTGCACCCAGCCTGATTTCTCAAGGGCATCAATTATGGACTGACGCTCACTCATAGGCTCTTTAATATCCGGTATCGGCTCACTGCTGAGTGATCTCTCCTCCATGGGGGGAGGGGGGGAGTATGCCTCCTGAATCCTTGGCGGATCGGCATCGGGTGGTCTTGGTGCCGGGGTCTCTGCGCTTTGTGCCGGAGCGTCGCTGAACATCGATTCCATAAGGCGGGAGTAGCAGACATCACCCCGCAGACAGCTCACATGCTGGGGGCGTATCTCCTTTGAGCCAATGGCTGAGAGTGCGGCTCTTTCAACGCAGTTCTCAAGCTCCCGAACGTTGCCCGGGTAGTTGCAGTGCATCATTGCATTCAGTGTTTCGGGGGCGAACCTCAGTTCCGTGGCGTATTCATCATTGAATCGCTTAAGCTTGTTTTCAGCAAGAAGGGGTATGTCCTCCTTCCTTTTACGCAGAGGGGGGAGGAATATGGTAACTACGTTGAGACGGTAGTATAGATCAAGACGGAAACGGCTCGCCCGAACCTCTTCCTCGAGGTTTTTGTTTGTGGCCGTGATAACACGTACGTTTACCTCTATGGATCTGGTTCCGCCGAGGCGTTCCACACGCATCTCCTGCAAAACACGCAAAAGCTTGCTCTGGGCCTCGTGGGGCATATCCCCTATCTCATCGAGGAAAAGCGTTCCGCCGTCCGCCATCTCAAACTTCCCTTTCTTCTCCTGGGTGGCACCTGTGAAGGCTCCCTTCTGGTAGCCGAAGAGCTCACTCTCAATGAGTTCCCCCGGTATGGCGGCACAGTTGACGGCGATGAAAGGCTTGTCTGCCCTTTCGCTGTTGTAGTGGACAGTCTTTGCCACAACCTCTTTTCCCGTTCCGCTTTCACCCCTGATAAGCACTGTGGACTTCGTCCTTGAGACCATTGCAACACGCTCAAAGACGGTCTGCATAGTCTTCCCCGTACCGATAAGCCCTTTGAAGCTGAACTTGCGCCTCACCTGATTCTGCAAACGCTCCTTCTCGTCGGAGAGGATCTTCTTCTCCTCCTCGATCTCTCCCGTTTTGCGAAGGAATGAGGCGAGGAGTGTTGATATCATCTTGAGTAGGTCTATCTCGGTTGTGGTGCTGAAAATATCGGCGGCGTTCTTATCCACGGCAAGCACGCCGAAGGTGGTGTGGTCCTCCTTGATTGGGACTGCAAGGAAGCTGAAGGCCTGATTCTGCAGTTCACGTCGCATACGGTTGAGGAAGATAGGTTCCTTGCTTATGTCGGGGATGAGAATCGGCATTCCCAGGCGAAACACCTTGCCCACGATCCCCTCCTCAAGCCTGTAGTAGACCCTTCCACCCTTATCGAGGGTGTTTTCAAGGGATGCTTCGATATATAGCTGTTTTGCGTTCTCATCATAAAGGAGTATGAAGCCCCGCTCCATGCCAAGATTGTCGCTCAGAATGCTTAAAACCTGACGCAAAGCACTCTTGCGATCCTCGGAGGAGTAGAACTCCATGCTTATCTCGTAGATGGTCTCTATGGCAGTTTTGTAATAGCTGAGTTCATTTTTCATATATGACATCGATCGGATTGACGACCCCCCTGTTGCGGGAGGGATCGAAATGCACATTGGGTAAGTAACAATGGACGTGCCAAAAAACGGAGGCGTATTCAGCGGCTTTGAGGGTTTAAAAGTAAATAATTGCTTAAAAAAAGTGCAGTCTCTGTTTCTTTTATGTACGCAGGCAGAATGTGCGCTTTGTAAGGTTTATTACAATGGTGGTGCGTAATGTGACTGTTATTCCGTAACATGTTGATAAAAATGGTTCATCAAGAACGGTACGGGGGTTGCTTATAAGACCGAAACAAATGCGGAGGTAATGATATGGAATATCTTGAAAGTTATAGGAAAGACGGAAGCAAATGGACCCCCAAGTTTATAAAGGATCTTGATCAGGAGAGCTGTATAGGATGCGGAAGGTGCTTCAAAGCCTGTCCTCAGGGAGCTCTCGGCATACAGGAAGAGGAGGACGAGGAGACCGACACCCTCAAGGTTTTCATGGGTATCGAGCGTGAGGAGCGTTGTATAGGCTGCCGTGCCTGTGCGAAGGCTTGTGCGAAGAAATGCTTCACCTTTGAGGAAGTCCCTGCAACCGCCGCCCAGGCGTGAGGTGAGTTATGATATTTAAGCAGAATCAGAAGGTAAGGGTAAAGAAGCTCATAAGGAGTGATGGAACATGTGCAGGATGCTCCAGAGGGAGCAAGGTTGCCGAGATTGGCGATTCCGGATTTGTAAGGGAGATTACGGAGTTCATGTTCAAGCCCGTTATTGTCATACATTTCATGGAATCGGGAAAGATCCTCGGTTTTCGTGAGCAGGAGCTTGAGATTGTTGAGGACTTTAATCCCGATACGGGGGAGTGGACAAAGCTAGATGAGCCCCTCAGCGTGCCTGATGACGGCTGTGTTGAGGCATCCTGCGGGGGGAGCTGTCAGTAGTATCTGATAGTTGTGTCGTACCTGCCGCCGAGGATGATGAATTCATCCTCACCGCAGAAGCTGACTGTGGGCATGGCGGTGGCGAAGAAAAACACCTTTGTATATGGAACCTTCACCTCCAGAATATAGTCTCCGAAGGACTCAGCCACCTCTCTGGATGCTGTGAAGGATACGAGGGAGTTCTGCTCAATGCAGACCTCCCTCTTGCTTTTTCGCTCGATTATCCTGTGTTCCTCGAGGTTGTTGACACCCCGGTAGAGGGTCACATGGGGGGTGTATTCTCCGAAGTAGCCCCCAAGCATCGTCTGTATATATGTATAGAGGAGATCCAGTTGATGAAACATCATATTTTTGTTGTGCCTGCCGTTCATCTTCTCCACCATATAGTCGTAGTATTCCTTACAGTTAATATCCTTAATAATCTCCTTGTGGAAGAAGGGGACAAGCCCGAAGCGGCTCTCCACCCATCCTTTGAGGACAGCCCCCTCAATATTGTTGGAATCGAAAAGCCACCCCTTGAGCAGGCGGAGGTAGCTCCCCACCCGCTTCCCCCTGTGACGAAGGTCGAGATTGAAAAGCTCGGTCATGGCGGATTCGAAGATACGACAGGACTCGGATATATCGCCGCATTCGCTTATGGCTCGAAATATATCGCCGTAGTACTCGTTTACGCCGCTGATATGTATTTCCTGTGCACTCGTATTATATACCCTGCTCGCAAAGAGCCAGGAGGGGATGTTTATCCGGTTTGTGTGGTGGTAGAAGGGTTTTTTGATGTCCATAGCAGTATTTTAAGCAATAAAAAGGCCAATTACCATGGAAGCTGATATATTTGACAGGGCGGAGGGAGCCTATCTCGGTTTCGCTGTGGGGGATGCCCTCGGTGCAACTGTGGAATTCATGACAGAGCGGGAGATAAAGACAACCTACGGTGTCCACAACAGGATCATCGGCGGCGGCTGGCTGAAACTCAGACCCGGCAGGGTTACGGACGATACGGAGATGTGCATCGCACTCGGAAGAAGTATCCTCTCCCAGGGGGGATTCAGTGTTGAGAGTGCGGCGGATGAGTTTGTCCGGTGGATGCGCTCGAAGCCTGTGGATATTGGTTCCACCGTCCGCAGGGGGATACGTGACTATATGCTGAAGGGGCAGCTAATTTCCCCCGAAAGCGAGTTCTCCGCAGGGAACGGTGCATGTATGCGAAACCTCCCCATGATCTTCTTTTGTATGGAGGACTGGGACAGGTTTTCGGAATATACCCTCGCCCAATGTCATATAACCCACAATAACGAACTCTCCGATCTTGCAACCCTTGCCTTCGGCGACATAACAAGACAGCTCCTGCTCACAGGAAACAAGATCAGGGCCCTCGATACAGCCTCCGTATTTATCAGGGAGCATCCCCACTTCTCCTTCTCCAGATATAAAGGTGAATGCAGCGGATATATAAAGGACACCTTCAAAACCGTTATGCATCATTTCTTCGACGGCGTATCCTTCGAGGATATCCTCGTACGCACAGTTAATCAGGGGGGTGATGCGGACACAAACGGTGCACTTGCCGGGATGCTCGCCGGAGCAATGTACGGCACAAGCGCAATACCCCGTAAATGGCTTCGCCGGCTTAGCAGTGATGTGAAAACAGAGATTCGCATGCAGACCTCCGCACTCCTCCGCCTTGGCGCGAAAAAGGGTGGCTCCGTTTGATTATAAAGCTTACAAGTTCATTGTAGCAAACCTTACACAAAAGGGGTCTCTGAGAATAAGTCGTTTTGTACCAGTTGTTTGCATTTTGGCATGCCTCTTGATTATACTGTTTGCGTAATCAAATTAAACGGAGGTTTTTATGTCAATCAGACAGATCGCATTCTACGGAAAAGGCGGAATTGGTAAATCAACAACATCACAGAATACAATCGCTGCTCTTGGAGAGATGGGCAAAAAGGTAATGATAGTGGGTTGTGACCCCAAGGCGGATTCCACAAGGCTTATCCTTCACGCAAAAGCTCAGGCTACTATTATGGAGCTTGCGGCAGAGGCTGGCTCCGTTGAGGATCTCGAGCTTGACGATGTACTCAAGGAGGGCTACCTCGGAATCAAATGTGTTGAGTCCGGCGGTCCCGAGCCCGGCGTAGGTTGTGCAGGAAGGGGTGTTATTACCGCAATCAACTTTCTTGAGGAAGAGGGTGCCTATGAAGAGGATCTGGACTTCGTTTCCTATGATGTCCTCGGCGACGTTGTCTGCGGTGGTTTCGCAATGCCTATCCGTGAGGGTAAAGCGCAGGAGATCTACATCGTTGCCTCCGGTGAGATGATGGCGATGTATGCGGCCAACAACATCTCAAAGGGTATTCTCAAGTATGCAAACTCCGGCGGTGTTCGTCTTGCAGGTATCATCTGTAACGAAAGAAAGACCGACCGTGAGGACGAGCTCATCGCCGCACTCTCCGAGAAGCTCTCGAGCCAGATGATCCATTTCGTTCCCAGAGACAACATCGTTCAGCACGCAGAGTTGCGCAGAATGACCGTTGTTGAGTACGATTCGAAATGTAATCAGGCGGATGAGTACAGAACCCTTGCCAATAAGATCGTCGAGAACGACAAGTTCGCAATCCCCACACCTCTCAGCATGGACGAGCTTGAGGAGCTTCTTATGGAGTTCGGTATCATAACAGACGACAACGAAGATCTCGTGGGTAAATCCAAGTCAGTATCCTGACGATAGGGAGAAATTATGCCTAAACTGATAAAAGAAGAAACTAAGGAATACGTCTCCTCGGTTCTGGCGGAGTATCCGGATAAAACCGAGAAGGACAGGGCGAAGCATATAGAAGTTGTGGATCAGTCGGACGAGAAGTGTTCGGTTGTATCCAACAGGAAATCACGCCCCGGTGTTATCACCATGCGCGGATGCGCCTATGCCGGAGCAAAGGGTGTGGTTTGGGGGCCTGTGAAGGACGTTATAAACGTAAGCCACGGTCCCGTGGGATGCGGCCAGTACTCATGGTCCTCCAGACGAAACTACTACAACGGCGAAACCGGTGTTGATACCTACGGTACGATGCAGTTCACCTCCGACTTTCAGGAGAGGGACATTGTTTTTGGCGGCGACAAGAAGCTCAAGGAGCTCATCCTTGAGGCGGAGGAGCTCTTCCCCCTCAACAAGGGTGTTTCCGTAATGAGCGAGTGCCCCATCGGGCTCATCGGCGACGATATCGAAGCCGTAGCCAGAGAGGCTTCCAGCGAGATCAACAAACCCGTTGTTCCGGTACGCTGTGAGGGTTTCAGGGGTGTGAGCCAGTCCCTCGGTCACCACATCGCAAACGATACCATCCGTGACTGGGTTTACGAGAAGGACGTGGTCGAAAGCGTTGAAATAGAGGACCACCCCCACAACATCGCACTCATCGGCGACTACAACATCGGCGGCGATGCCTGGGCATCCAGAAAGATCCTTGAGGATATGGGGCTCCGTGTGGTTGCCCAGAACACGGGCGATGCATCCATGAGCGAGCTTAAGAACGTTCCCAAGGCGAAACTTGTGCTTCTCCACTGCTACCGCTCCATGAACTACATCTCCAGATATATTGAGGAGAAGTGGGGCGTTCCCTGGATGGAGTTCAACTTCTTCGGGCCGACTCAGATCAAGAAGAGCATGCGCAAGGTTGCGGCTATGTTCGATGAGGAGATCCAGCAGAGAACGGAGAAGATCATCGCAGAGAAGTACGAGCCCAGATTCAACGAGATTCTGGAGAAGTACAAGCCCCGTCTTGAGGGTAAATCCGCAATGCTCTTCGTGGGGGGCCTGAGACCCAGACACACCATGCCCGCCTTCCGTGACCTCGGTGTTGATATAATCCTCACCGGATACGAGTTTGCCCATGGGGACGACTACCAGAGAACCCTCGAATATGTTGATACAACGACGATTGTTGTGGACGACATGAGTGAATTCGAGATGGAGAGCTTCCTCGAGAAGTACAAGCCCGATCTCTTCGGTTCCGGTATCAAAGAGAAATACCAGACACAGAAGAGCGGTATCCCCTTCCGCCAGATGCACTCATGGGATTATTCCGGTCCCTACCACGGAGTGGACGGATTTGCGGTTTTCGCAAGGGATATGGATATGGCGATTAACGGCTACATCTGGAACCAGATAACTCCCCCGTGGAAGAGCGCCGTAAAGGAGGAAGTATAATGTCAGAGATTAAACCCGGAAGGGTAAAAGACCATATAGATCTTTTCGTACAGAAGGATTACGAGGAGATGTTCGAGAGCAAGCGTCAGTATGAAAGCTGCGCCACCAAGGAAGAGGTTCAGAAGGTACTCGACTGGACAAAGACCGAGGAGTATCAGGAGAAGAACTTCGAGCGTAAGCACCTTGTGATCAACCCGCTCAAGTCATGCCAGCCCCTCGGCGGACTCTTTGCCGCCATAGGTTTCGAGGACACCATGCCCTACGTGCACGGTTCTCAAGGGTGTGCGGCATACTTCCGTTCGCACTTCACCAGGCACTTCAAGGAGCCCTTTCCCACCGTTTCCGACTCCATGACAGAGGATGCGGCGGTATTCGGCGGACATAACAACATGAACGTGGGCCTTGAGAACGTTTACAAGCTCTACAAGCCCTCCATGATAGCTATATGTACATCCTGTATGTCTGAGGTTATCGGTGATGACCTCAACAACTTCATCAAAGGCGCAAGGAAGAAGGAAGCGATCCCCGAGGATCTCCCCGTAACCTATGCCCATACACCCTCCTTTGTCGGCTCCCATGTTGTGGGCTACGACAACATGATGCAGGGTATCCTCTCCCAGATGGGTGAGAAGAAGGACACGAAGACGGACAGGATCAACGTAATCATGGGATTTGATACCTATATAGGCAACTACCGTGAGATAAAGCGTATCTTCGAGCTCTTCGGTGCGGAGTGCCTCCTCCTGTCCGACCCCACAGAGAACCTTGATTCACCCACCGACGGCAACTATCAGATGCTCAGAGGGGGAACGCCCCTTGAGGATCTCAAGGATGCGCCCAACTCCAAGGCTACCCTTATCCTCCAGAAGCATTCTGCCACCAAAACTGCCGACTACATCGAGAAGAACTGGGAGCACCCCGTAAAGGTTGTGAACCCCCTCGGTCTTAAGGGGAGCGACGAGCTTATGATGGCTATCTCCGAGCTCACCGGCAAAGAGATCCCCTACGAGATAGAGAACGAAAGGGGACGCCTGGTGGATGCCATGGGTGACTCCTACAACTGGGTGCACGACAGAACCTTCGGAATCAACGGCGATCCGGACATGGCCTATGGCCTTTCCCGCTTTGTGATGGAGATGGGTGGTGAGCCTAAGCACGTCCTCGTGACCAATGCGAACAAGGCGTACAAAAAGTATATTGAGAAGATGCTGGGTGAGTATCCCCAGGGTCAGGAGACGAATGTATGGCCCGGAAAGGATATGTGGCACTTCCGCTCACTCCTTTTCACCGATCCCGTGGACTACATAATTGGCAACTCTTTTGCAAAGTATCTCCACAGGGATACGGAAACGCCCCTTATCCGAATCGGGTTTCCCCTGTTCGACAGGCACCACCTGCACAGGTACTCCACCATCGGATATTTGGGCGGACTAAACCTACTGAACTGGATTGTGAATACGATTCTTGATGAGATAGACCGCAAGACGATGCATACGACCAGTTTTGACCTTATAAGATAGGAACTTAGCATGAAGGTTACATTCAGAAAGACCGATGCCGGCCTCAGTATATATGTTGCCAAGAAAGACCTTGAGGCTATGGTGACTAAACATGATAACGAAGGCGCATGGGGAGGCACCTTCGAGATCGAGAACAGCCTTGTTCTTTATGTACCACCTATGGATGCGGAACCCGACTTCCCGCAGACCATAAACGCTAAGGTTTTGAGTAAATAACAGGCATCTCCTGCCTAAAATATGAGCAAAGGTCCCTGAGGGCCTCTGCCGAAAATAGCCGCGGTTCCTGCCTCGGCATATTGCCCCCGGAGAACCCCGCACTCCTCTCCGGGGGCTTTTTTTGTCCTGCTATTCCCCCGATTGTAAGGTTTCTTACAATATTACAATCCAATCATATCAGTCGTTTACAGAGATGCATCATGGCATGCCCCTTGCATTGTATATAGGCGGAGGTGCGAATATGTCTGCTGATTTAGAGAGACTGTTAAACGAGCCGACCTGCTCGGTGAATCGGAATAAATCGAAGAAGGATAAAATGAAGAAGTGCGCCAAGCCTGTCCCCGGTGCAGCTGCGGGAGGATGCGCCTTTGACGGGGCACAGATCGTCCTTGTACCCATAGCGGATGCGGCCCATCTCGTGCACGGTCCCGCCACATGCGCCGGACTCAGCTGGGGTAACAGAGGAACCCTCAACAGGCACGGTGACTTCCACCGCCTAGGATTCTCCACAGATGTTTCGGAGACGGACATCATCTTCGGCGGCGAGGAGAAGGTTACAAAGATGTGTGAGCGCATAGCAGAGGACTACAATCCCTCCGCCATCTTCGTGTATCTCACCTGCGTAACCGCCATGACCGGTGAGGATATCGATACATGGTGCGACAGGGTGCGCAGAAAGACAGGGATTCCGGTTATCCCCGTTAATTCCCCCGGTTTCATCGGGAGTAAAAACCTCGGCAACAAGCTTGCGGGGGATGCTCTTGCAAAATATGTAATAGGTACAAAGGAGCCGGAGAATCCCACACCGCATGATATTAACATAATTGGTGAATACAACATTGCGGGGGAGCTTTGGCAGGTGGAGCCCCTGTTCAGAGAGCTCGGGATAAACCTTGCCGGAAGGATTACAGGAAACGCCAGATATGAGGATATAGCCTCGGCCCACAGGAGCAGGCTCTCCGTTGTTAGCTGCTCAAGGGCACTACTCTCACTCGCAAGAAGGCTGGAGGAGGACTACGGAATACCCTGGCTCGAGGGGAGCTTCTACGGCATGGGTCAGACAGGCAGAACTCTTATCCAGATAGCGGAGATGCTCGGTGATGCCGACCTTATAGAGCGTACCGAACAGCTCATCATGCGCAAGGAAGAGGAGATGAGTGAGAAGCTCAGACCATATATTGAGAAACTCCACGGCAAAAAGGTTATGGTATACACGGGCGGAGTAAAGAGCTGGTCGGTTATTCATCAGCTCGAGGAGCTGGGGATGGAGGTTATCGGAACCAGCACCAGAAAATCCACCGACGGGGATATTGAGCGTATCGAGAGAGCCTTTGAGGGAACCGATAAGGTTCTTATGCCCAAGGGTGACGGACGAAAGATACTGGCACTCATGGAAGAGAACGGAGCGGATCTCCTTCTTGCCGGCGGACGCAACATGTACACCGCCATGAAGGCGAGGATTCCCTTTGTTGATGTGAATCAGGAGCGGATCAGAGCCTTCGCAGGATACGACGGGATGCTTGTTTTGGCAGAGTGCCTTGTTAACACCCTCGAAAGCCCCGTGTTTGATCTTGCACGCAGTGAAGATCCCTGGAAGGAGGGTGCGAAATGAAGAATATGAGCAAGACCAAGCCCGGCCTTATAAATCCGCTCAAAAAGAGCCGCATACTTGGCTCCACGCTGGTTTTCCTCGGGATAGACCGTTCCATGCCCATGCATCACGGCTCACAGGGGTGTACAGCCTTTGCAAAAAACCTTTTCACCCAGCATTTCCGTGAGATTGTTCCGATGCAGACCACTGCGCTAACGGACATTGCAACGATCATAGGCGAAGACACAAACCTCTTTGAGGGGATTATAAACGTGGCCGAGAAGCACAGCCCCTCCATGATTGGCCTTATGACTACCGGGATAACAGAGACACGTGGGGATGACCTCAAAGGCTCCATCAAAATGTTCCGTAATAAGCACCCCAAATGGAACGAACTTCCCATAGTTCCGGTTCGCTGCCCCGATTTTGAAGGTGATGCGGAGGCGGGCTACGCCGATGCCGCAGCCGATGTTATTGAGACTGTTACACAGATCGGCTCTTCCATAAAGCCTTCGAAGGTAAATCTTTTTCCCGGCATGAGCCTTACCGCCGGAGATATTGACGAGATAACCGAGATGCTTGAGGACTTCGGGCTTGCGGTTACAGTCTTCCCCGATCTGTCAAGATCCGTTGCTGGGGCCACAGGACATTTCTATTCCGTCCCCGAAGGGGGAACCAGCCTTGAGGAGATAAGGAAGCTCTCCGAATCCACAGTTACCATCGCTGTGGGGGAGGAGATGAGGCGCCCCGCAGAGAAGCTGAAGGAGCTTTACGGAGTAGATTACAAGCTGTTCCCCAGCCTTGTCGGTATAAGGAATACTGATACCTTTCTCCTTTATCTGAAGGAGCTCACCGATGCAGATGTACCGGAGAAATATTCACTACGCAGGGCGAGGCTTCAGGATGCGATGCTCGATGCCCATTTCTACTGCGGGGGGAGATACTTCTCAGCAGGATTAGAAGCTTCGGCGCTTTATTGCTATGTGGACTTCCTTACAAAGGAGATGGGAATGAAATGTGAGTGTGCCGTTTCCCCAGCCCAATCCTCCGTAATGGAAAGTTTAGATGCCGAAGAGCTTTTAGTAGGCGATCTTGAGGATTTGCAGGTGAACTGCAGTAAGTCGGATATAGTTATAGGGAATTCCGCCCTTACGCATTTCTGTGGAGAAAAGGGTATCGCCCACTACAAGGCGGGCTTTCCAGTAAAGGATCAGCTAGGACATCATCTCCGCTCAACGGCGGGGTATAGAGGAACAATGAGCCTTGTTTTCAGCATAGGGAATATCATGCTGGAGCGGGAAGAGAATAAGATGTTTGCCAAAAAGGAGGCAGTAATATGAAAGTAGCGTTCTGTACAAACAACAAAACCCACGTGGATGAGCATTTCGGACGCTCAGAGAGTATCGCCATATATGATGTTTCACCCGATGGGCACTCCTTCGATGAGATGCGCCCCATGACCGCAGTGGATTCCTCAAGGGAGGATCACAGCCTTGATACGGAGGCGAAGGCGGAGAAGCTGAGCGATTGCGCAATGATATACATGGAGCAGATAGGGGGACCCGCCGCAGCTGTGGTAGTGCGCAAGGGGATCCATCCCGTTAAGGTGGAGCCGGGAACCGCCATCGATAATATACTTAACAATATCGTCGAGGTACTGGGAGATAACCCTCCCCCATGGCTTAAAAAAGCTATGATGAAGGGGTGATGACATGCGTATGCGGGTTCGGCTCGATAACTCTGATCTCGCCTCTCAGTCGGAGTACCTGCAGACCTTAGCAAAGAAGCTCCGCTCCTTTGACACCTTCGGAACGTGGAAGCGTCTCAGCGATGAGCGTATCCTTGAGAAGTATGTTCTGAGCAGGGAGGATAAGAAGAAGATCTCCACCTCCGGCGCTGTGAAGACGGAGAAGATGTTCTATATCAGAATGTTTTACGAAGCCTCCGCCCAGCTTATCGAGATGAAGACAGGGCTGATGTGCATCGCCGTGGCGGATATAAACCATGAGGGCTTCGGCCGTGTTCTCATTGTCACCGGAGACTACATACTCTCCCAAAGGGTTTTAAGAAATGCCCATAAGTTCGGGTTTGAAAGCCTTGAGGAGATGATGTTCGAGGGTGAGGGGATAGCGGCGGAGGCCGTTCAAAAGGCGGAAGAGCTTAAGATTACTGCATAGAAAACAATTCAGCCGACCGCCCCTTACTCCAAGAGGCGGTCTTTTTTTTAAGCACCCTTGGCCATTTCAGATTCCCTGAGCAGTTTATTGTACATATCCATTAACTCTGCATCATTCAAAAGACGCTTACCCTTGGAGGATACGCTTCGCACCTCGCCAAGGAGCCTGCGTAGAATAAGCTCATCGGGCTTAACGCCCATAAGCATCAGTTTATGCTTGAGGACACCCGTTCCTGAATGCCTGCCCAGAACAAGCTTGCGGCTTGAGCCCACCTCTGCGGGGTCGAAGGGCTCATAGTTTGCAGGGTTCTTGAGAACACCATCCGTATGGATCCCCGATTCATGGGTGAACATGAACTCCCCGATTATGGGGCGATAGGGCTCAATACGCCTGCCCGATGCGGCGGAAACATAATCTGCCAGCTCCTTGAGGCCGGTGGTGTTGAAGGGGTTCTCCATCCCGTAAACGTGTCTGGAGGCCATGATAACCTCCTCGAGGGGGGCATTGCCGGCACGCTCCCCAAGACCGATTACGGTTGTGTTTACGTATCTAGCACCCGCCTTCACAGCGGCAAGGGCGTTTGCCGTCGCCATCCCGAAATCGTTATGGGTGTGTACCTCTATATCGGATCCGGTTTCGTCAATGATAGTCTTCACCATCTCGTAGGTTTTGAATGGATCAAGCACACCCACGGTGTCGCAGAAGCGGAAGCGTGCCCCGCCGTGCTCTTTGATCGTTTTTGCATACTCTATGAGAAACTCCATATCTCCACGGCTAGCATCCTCACCTCCAACGGAGGTATAAAGCCCCTTCGATGTGCAGAAGTCCAGAACGGTTTTGAGCCTTTTAAGCACCCATTCCCTGCTCCTGCCCAGTTTGGATTTTATCTGTATGTCCGAAACGGGGAGGGAGATCTCCACGGAGTCCGCACCCGCATTTATGGATGCCCTCACATCGTCTACCATAGCCCTGTTCCATGCTATTATCCTCGCATCGAGACCTAGATCGAGTATTGCGGAGAACTCCTCTGCCTCATCCCTTCCCATAACGGGTATACCAGCCTCTATCTCCTGAACCCCTATACTGTCCAGCCTGCGGGCTATCTCAAGCTTTTCTTCCCTTGTGAAGCATACTCCGGGGGTCTGTTCACCGTCCCTCAGCGTTGTGTCATCGATGATTATTCCTTTCATGGCACACTCCTTAATAAGCATTGGTTTAAGCAGAAGGTGTGCCAATGAAGTAAGTGCCTGATAAGTTGTGAGTATGCCTCAGTCAGGTTTTGTATTGTAATGTAGTAAACATGCCAATTGTAAGGTTTGCTACATTACACTATGTCTTGTAAGTTATTGATAATAAGAGAAACAGTCTTTGGCACAGCTATTGTTTATACACACGGCGGAGGTGCGTATGAGCAAGGTATTTCTTAATCCCGACGAGGAACTGAAGAAAAAGATAGAGACACACCCCTGCTACTGTGCCGATGCAAAGCACAAGTACGCAAGGATACACCTTCCCGTTGCTCCGGCATGCAACATTCAGTGCAACTACTGCAACAGGAAGTACGACTGCTCCAACGAATCAAGGCCCGGCGTCACAAGTGGTGTGATAACACCCGAAGAGGCGCTTCACAGATACATGTCCACAAAGAAGCTTCTGCCTAATCTCAGCGTTGCGGGTATAGCAGGACCCGGGGACGCTTTGGCGAATCCGGAGAAGACCTTCAAAACCTTTGAGATGATAAAGGGTTTCGATCCTGAAACCCATCTGTGCCTCAGCACAAACGGCCTGAACCTGCCGGACTATATCGATGAGATAAGGGAGCTCGGCATTAATCATGTGACGGTGACCATGAACGCAGTGGATGCAAAAACGGCTTCGCTTATGTATGCATGGGTCAGAACACCGGAAGGAAGGCTTACCGGTGAAGAGGGTGCGGCCTATCTTCTGGAAAGGCAGAAGGAGGGTATCGCAAAACTCGCCGAGGCGGGGATACTGGTCAAAATTAATACAGTGCTGACTCCGGGTAAGAATATGGAGCAGATACCCATGGTATCCCGGGAAATCAGGCGTATGGGGGTTTTCATACATAATGTGATACCCCTTCTCTCCAAGCCGGAATATGGCACAGCCTTTGCAAAAGAAGGGGTTAGAGAACCCTCGGAGCTGGAGGTAGCAGAGGTCAGAAGGCTCTGCGCTTCGGAGATGGGCGGCTTTAATAAAGTGATGCATCACTGTAAGCAGTGCAGGGCGGATGCCGCCGGAATATTGGGCAAGGATCTTAAAGGAAGCTGTAAAGAGAAGAAGATGAAAACTGCAAGCGAGGAGGTTTCAGTATGAATGATCAGATTATCAACGGACACAAAACTAGACTGTTAAAAGGTGTTATCACCGATCTCGATATAGGAAGATCCACCACCAGCGTAACGCTGCAATCGGGCAAAAGGGTGCTTAGTGCGCTGATGCCCTCCAGTGAGGCGCTTAAATCGGGTATTGAACAGAACAGAGAGGCTTTCTGCATGATTGCAGGGAGGGATGTTTACTTCTTCAGGGATGCGAAGGAATTCTTTACGAGGATGAAGAGAGACAACCCGGCACTCGGTTTCGATCTGGTGCTCTAATGTACAGGTCCGTAAGTCAGGGAGGGTCTATGGGCTGAAATCACTTTGCGGGAGAGTGAAATGAACGAGATTCAATCTGTTCAGGCAAATCTGAATACCATATGGGTACTCATAGCGGCATCCATGGTTTTCTTTATGCAGGCAGGCTTTACACTGCTCGAGACAGGGTATGTAAGAGCCAAAAACTCTATAAACATTGCAATGAAGAACACCACAGATTTTGTGGCTGCAACACTGTCATTCTGGATTGTTGGCTTTGCTCTGATGTTCGGCGAGAGTGCCGGAGGCTTCTCCGGTGTGACCGGGTATTTCCTAGAAGGCTTTAGTTCCTCTGAAGATTATGCATTCTTTATATTTCAACTGGTATTTGCAGGTACAGCGGCTACCATTGTGTCCGGTGCAGTGGCGGAGCGTATGAAGTTCATAGGCTATGCCTTTGCATCTGTTGTGATAACAGCCGCCATATATCCTGTTTTCGGCCACTGGGTCTGGAACGGCGATGGATGGCTTGCAAAGATGGGGTTCGTGGATTTTGCAGGTTCCACTGTTGTCCATTCCGTTGGAGGCTGGATAGGCCTTGTGGGGGCGTTTATCCTCGGGCCGAGGATTGGAAGGTTTAACGAAAAGGGTGAACCCTCCGAGATACCGCACTATAACCTTACGCTTACCACCCTTGGTACATTTATACTCTGGTTCGGCTGGTTCGGTTTCAACGGCGGAAGTACGCTCACCGGAGACGGCAGCGTGCCACTTATTATACTTAACACGATGCTTTCCGCCGCTGCCGGTGGAGCGGGCTCATTTATACTTTCCCTTCTCGTGACGAAGAAGGTTCTCGTTGACAAGATGCTTAACGGTATCCTCGGCGGACTTGTGGGTATAACAGCAGGCTGTGCCAACGTTGTGCCTTGGGAGGCTGTTGTCATAGGGATTATCGCCGGAATAGTTGTTTTCCTCAGCGAGCGTGCGCTTATCCTTGCCCATATCGATGACCCTGTGGGTGCTGTACCTGTCCACGGGTTCTGCGGTGCATGGGGCACCCTTGCCGTTGGAATCTTCGCCGCAGATGTATCCCTTACTACTCAGTTTATCGGTGTGGCATCGTGTTTTGTATGGTCCGCAGGGCTTGCCGTACCACTCTTTCTAACCCTTAAGTTCACCGATCTCCTTCGTGTTAAACCCGATGATGAAGAGATTGGGCTTAATATAGCAGAGCACGGCGCAAAGATGTCCTGGTTCAGCACCGTTGATACTATACGTTCGATCATCGGTGACGGAGACCTAACCAAAAGGGTGGAGGTGGAGACAGGAACCGAAGCGGGGGAGGTTGCGAGATGCTTCAACGACCTCCTTGATGAGCTTCAGGATAAGATAACGGTAATGGACGGTGTATCCAAAGGGGATCTGACGCCGGAGGTTTTACCCAAAGGGGAGCAGGATCTGCTCACCAACGCCCTTGCCAACATGGTTGTCTGCCTTCGTGCCATAGTTGAGAAAACCCTTAATGCGATTGGCGTTATTGAGGAGGTCTCCGGAGACCTCGGTGATGATGTGCAGGGCCTTGAAAGGGCGAGCACCGAAATGGAGGGGATGAACCAAAGGGCGATGGAGGACACAATCCCCGAACTTACCAGCGCAAGGGAAACCATGGAACGAATCTTCACCGAAGGGAGTGAGGATATCGAAGCCACCGTTCAGGGTGTTCAGGAGATTTACAAAAGCCTTTCCGCCGTTACAGGAAGGGTTGAGTCCCTGCGAAGCTCCCTTGGTGGAATCAGTGAACTTGTGGGGAATATACGTATGATCTCTGAGCAGACAAACCTGCTCGCTCTCAATGCCTCCATCGAGGCCGCAAGGGCGGGTGAGGCTGGGAGAGGTTTTGCCGTTGTTGCCGATGAGGTTCGCAAACTTGCGGAAAAATCGGATGAATTCTCCGCAGAGATAGACTCCGTTCTGAGCGAACTCCTTAATGAGTCCAACGACTTCATCGATTCTGTCGAAAACACAGCCGGAATTACGGAGAAGAGTATCGAAAAGACGGAGAAGGTATCCGAGTCACTGCGAAACCTTGGAGAGGCGGTGAGCAGTGTCCGTGTATCCGCAGAGAATGTGAGCAGTATATTTGAGACACAGGCCGGGCTCGGCGGTGAGGTTGCAGACAGTGCGACTCACATTAAGAATGTTTCGGAGAAGCTTATAAACGAGGTTTCCGATCTCGTCCAGAGTGTAAAATACTTCAACGTGGGGAATGTCTGTTCCCCCGAAAAAATGCTTGTATAATATTAATCCACAGGGGGTCTATGCCGTCCGGCAGACCCCCTTCTTTTTAATCAATAATCAACTTGCATACCCGGATTTTCTATGGTGTAATACGAATATAATATTTCGTGTTACAGGTGATGACATGAGGATTCTGATACTTTTTCTGACATTGATGTTCAGTGTAAACGCCGCTTATGCCCAGACTATTAAGGATATGAGCGGAAGACAGGTTGAGATTAAGGATGATGTGAAAAACATCACAGCCATAGGGCCGGGTGCACTGCGTATGCTTGCCATGATGGGTCTTATGGACATGGTTAAGGCAACTGAGAATTACGAGCACGACAGGCTCAATATACCGATGCGGCCATACGCCGTTGCATATGCAGACTATATAGCCGGACTCCCAGAGATTTCCCAAGGGGGTCCCGGCAAGATGCCATATGCAGAAAAGCTCGCCATGAGCGGTGTGGATGTTATCTTCGCCATCGGACTAAGCGGCAGAAACGCTGACAAGATAACGTCCTCCACAGGCATACCGGTTGTTCTGCTCTCCTACGGCAAGCTGGGGGTATTTCGTGACAGAGCCTTCGATTCACTGAGGCTCATTGGCAGAATCACAGGTAAAGAGGGGAGGGCGGATGCCATCGAGGCCTATCTCAAAAAGCTTGAGGAGGACCTCAACAGCCGCACAGCCGATTTGCAGGAGCGATATTCCGCCTATGTCGGGGGTATAGCCTTCCAGGGTGCTAGGGATATAAACAGTACCGAGGCGGGCTACCCTGCGCTCGATATGATAAATGCAGTGAATGTGGCTGATAGAGCTAACAGGAGCGGGCACCTTGAAAGCGGGCACCTTGAAGTGGACAGGGAGCAGATTATCGTCTGGAATCCCGACTTCCTCTTCATAGACCTCATGAGCCTCGGCAACATAAAAAAGGACTATATAAGGAACAGGGACTTCTTCCGTACGCTTCCCGCTGTACAGAAGGGTAGCATCTACACGGTTATGCCCTACAACTATTACAATTCAAACATCGGAAGTGTTTATGCCGATGCATATTTCATGGGTAAAGTGCTCTATCCTGACCGCTTCGAAGATATCGACCCCTTCGTCAAAGGGGACGAGGTGTACAACTTTCTCTATGGCAAAGATGTTTTTGATGATATAAGGCGTGCCCTGCCCGTTTTCAAGCGTATGGAGTTTAAGGATGAAGGAATCGGTTTTGGAGGGTAACCCCTCTATAACCCTTAGCGAAGGCTACAAAAAACAGATCGCCGCCAGAACGCTCTTCGGTGTTGTCCTTGCCGCTCTGTTTGTTCTCTTCTTCATGCTTTCCCTCTCCGTGGGGGCGTATTCCATTCCCCTTCCGGAGGTTGTCTCAGCCCTTTTCGGACGCATTGAAAACGAGGGAATGGCGGGGATTATATACAATATACGCCTGCCAAGAGCCTTCGGTGCGGCGGTGTCTGGTGCATCCCTTGGACTTGCCGGTCTTGCTATGCAGCACCTTCTGCGCAACCCTCTTGCATCACCCTTCACCACAGGGATATCACAGGGCTCCATGTTCGGGGCGGCCTTTGCTTTTATTATACTCGGAGCGGGGAGCGCCGCAGGTGGTTCCGCCTATGTTGTCACACTCTGTGCCTTCGGCGGTGCCATGGTAGCGACACTTCTCATACTCGTTCTCTCTGGCTATTTCAATATGCGTCCGGAATCGATAGTTTTAACGGGTATTGCGCTCAGTGCATTCTTCGGTGCGGGGACCATGCTTCTGCAGTATTTCGCAAACGATACGGAGGTCGCCGCCACTGTACACTGGAGCTTCGGTGATCTCGGTAAACTCCGAACAGGCGAAGCCTTCCTCCTCCTCGGTGTACTGGTGCCTGCCCTTGTTTACTACTTCCTCTCCAGCTGGAATTACAACGCCTACAACTGGGGGGATGACGTTGCAAGGAGCCTCGGGGTAAACACGTTCACAATGAAGTGCATAGGTCTTGCCGCCGCCTCGCTCCTCGTGGCCGCCACGACTGCCTTTGTGGGGATTATCGGCTTCGTCGGGCTTGTGGCGCCTCATATAGTTAAGGTTTTTATCAAAGGTGACAATCGTTTCCTTGTCCCGTACTCCGCCATGTTCGGTGCGGTTCTGCTCCTCTTTGCAGATGTGCTTGCAAGAAAGGTTATGACACCCGCCATACTTCCTGTTGGTATCGTAACCTCCTTTGCCGGTGCGCCGCTTTTTATCTATCTCCTTATGAAGAAGGGGAGATAATGCTTCGCGCGGATTCTATAGAGTTCTCATACAGTAGTGAAAAAAAGGTTCTTAAGGGTGTCGGCTTTGAGGCGGAGCGTGGTGAGATCGTTGCAGTCCTCGGTCCGAACGGCTCGGGGAAGACTACGCTTCTTAAGAATATTAACCGTGTGCTCAAGCCCAGTGCTGGCATTGTAAGCCTTGGCGGACGTGATGTTTCGTCTATACCCGGCAGGGAGGCGGCGAAGGTTTTCGGATACATGCCCCAGAGCAGCTATGAGAACCCTGTAAGCGTCTATGAAGCCGTTCTAGTGGGTAGAAAGCCTTGGATGAGCGGGGGAAGCATGACAAAACACGACCATGAGGTGGCTGAGAAGGTTTTGGATAGGTTGGGGCTTGCGCCCCTTGCATTCCGGTATACCGATGAGCTGAGCGGCGGGGAGCTCCAAAAGGTTGCCCTCGCCAGAGCACTGGCGCAGGAGCCGGAGGTTCTGCTCCTCGATGAGCCTATAAATCATCTGGATATAAGTAATCAGGTGCTTGTTATGAATGCTGTTCTCAACCTGACACGTGAGACCGGCATCATTGCTGTCACCGTGCTCCACGATATAAACTTTGCCCTCAGAGCTGCATCTAAGCTCGTGATCCTGAAAGATGGAGAGGTTGCCGCCTCCGGAGCACCTGATATCCTCACAAAGGAACTCGTGAGAGAGGTTTACGGTGTGGAGGTATGTTTTGCCGAAACATGCGGGCACAGGGTTATGGTGAATATTCTCTGATTTGCCCTAAAGTTTTCACCCTTTTGGACGATACGCCGTGATAGGCGGAACTTTAATGCTCCGAAGGAGGTGCCAATGGATCTGAGCAGTTTAGCCGGAACTTTTACCGGCATGAAACAGGCAGAATATGCTCAGCAGGCCTCTGTTGAGGTGGCTAAGAAGTCACTTGACCTTGCGGAAAAGCAGGGAGAGGCAGTTTTGAAGCTTATGGAATCAGCGGAGATGCCTAAGAATACCGGAGGCAGAACGGGGAATATCCTCGATGTCAAAGGCTGAGCATATAGAGTTATGAAAAAAGTTAAGGGGCTCCTTTGAGCCCCTTTTTTATTCCAGTTTCCTTGTCTTCGAGTAGTTGAATGTGAATTTGCCTATCTTTGTGTGGGCGAAAATCTTTCCATAGACCTTCATCTCAAGGTTCTTTGTTATAAAGCCCTTAAGAAACTCCTGCCCAGCCTTCTTCGGGTGTGCCTTCATATCGAAGACGATCCGCTTGCCGCTCTTTGCACCGATCATGAAGCTGTCCCTGTCGGAGTTTTTGCCGGTGGCTACCAGCGACTTGCCGACTACTGCGTTATATGTAAGCCCCGTTACATAGATGGGAACCATATTGTCATTCCGGATGAACATACCCACGGAAAGGTCAACCTCTTTGAAACCGTCTACCTTGTTTACCTTGATATCCGTTATGTCGACGCTCAGATTGTTCACAAAAACCGATGAAACTGTGGCGCACCCTCCGAGAAAGATAAGGAGTGAAGCCAGTATTAGGAATACTGCGAATCTGTTTTTCATAGGAACCTCCATGAAAGCCTGAAAAAGAATATCCAAGGGCGGATGAAAATGCAAGATTGTATTGACTCAGCCCACAAATTCTTTCTGTGGAAATAGTTAGGTCCAGGTATTATTCTTTATAAGAGGAGGAGTTCCGATGCGTATAGCTTTGAATATCGTAATGGTTTTGATCGCCCTTGGTGCTTTTTTATACATGAATGCGGACAGAATGCTCACCGCTTACGGCTCCATGTTTATCGTGGATAATCCGAAAAAGAGTGAAAGGATGCTCATTCTGGGGGGAAGTGTCTTTAACCGGACAAAGAAAGCTATGGAACTCTATCGCCGGGGCTACGGGGAGAGGGTTCTGCTAACAAGGGTTAACGATATTATGTATCCTGAGTGGGTTAAGGAGCGCCATCCTGATATGGTCATGGATGAAAATACCCTCGTCGCCGAGCTTCTCAGGAGAGAGGGTGTTCCCTTTCGTTTCCTCGATACAACGATACAGGCCACAAGCACCTTTGACGAGGCTTGGGAACTTGTTCGTGATGCAGAAAAGCATGACTACAAGAGTGTTATTATAGTTACAAGCGATTATCATACCATGAGAGCCCGGTACGCATTCAGAAAAGTGCTGGATAAAGCGGATACAGATCTTTCAATATCCATGGCCGCTGCGCCTAATGACATCTTTGATGAGACGAACTGGTGGAAAACCGAGGCAGGACTTAAACGTATAGTAGTAGAGAGTTTTGCCTATATCTTCTATCTCTTTCATTCATCCACAGTTGACATTGTGAAGCCTCACTGAATAAATTCTCACTGAAGCATCCACCAATGTACACAAAAAATATGAACTGATAGTGATATACCGGCTGTATACAGTATTTTTAAGCCTGCCGATTAAAAAACATAATATCAACTATTGGAAATTGCTTGCAATCCTGGACAACAGGAGTATACCGGAGATAGTTGGTCGACGAAAAAAACTGCTTACAGGGAATTTACTATTCGCCGGCAGGGAGAAAATTATGGCTCAATTCTATGGTTTAGGACTTTTTACAGCTGTCGGCTGTGCGGTCATTATATCATTTATCTGAATTTTATAATCAGAGCTTCCTTTAAAGGGGCCGGATCTTCTCTTGGGTCGAGGGTCCAGCCTTTTTATTCAAGGGTTACAAAAATCGAGTCCCTTGGTTCGTTGTTCACTGCCCGGCTTATGTGACCCCCGCCGTGGGTGTCCTCCACAAGGAGAATATCCCCTGTGGTGAAGGTTCGTGTTTCGCCGCTTCCGGCGGTTATCTCCACTCCACCCTTTTGCATAATAATAAACTGCCGCCTCGGAGCGTTGTGCCAGTCGTAGTCGTAATCGCTTTCCGTGCGTCGGAATATGATGGATTTCACCGGAAAAGCCTCTGACAGCAGGCCTATATCGCCCCCGTCCTTGAGGGGTATGTCTATCTCTTCGAAATATGATTTCCCCTCTTCGTCCACGCCTATACGTGTTATCCTGCGCATCATTTCAGTTCGTCACTTACCTTCTGCCAGTCGAGGTTGAAATCGTAGGGGTAGCTTCCGTAATCGATCCTGTAATCCAGCTCGAAATGGTAATCATCAACGATGACGGCATACTTGTTTGTAACATTTTGGTTGCCGACGGCGTAGAAGTTGTTGAAGGTGTCGTAGGCGACATTCCAGTTATTGGTCTGGTCGTAATAGAAGCTTACGGTGTTCAGGCGAAGATCCATAACGATGGTGTCGTTGTCCAGATCTATGTGCATTCTTCCGCCGCTTTCAAGTACGGTAGTATCGTAACCGAAGGCGCTCACGAGTTCATAGGTTCCATGGAAGCTTGCAGTATCGCTCAGCTTCGTAGTGCCGCTTTCGGTGTCCGCATCATCGTAGTCCGTTGTGCCTATGCAGGCTGTCATGACGAAAAGGAGTGAAATTAATGCGATGGAATTGATTATTCTCATTTGTAATATTCTCCTGAAAAGATAATATTTACTATACAGCAAAGGGGGTCTTCGGCGCAATGTGGATGAAGGCAGTGATGAGGTTAGCCGCGTTTATAATTCTGAACACCCTTCTGGGAAGGCGATTTCTAGAGAAGGGCGTTAGCTTCTTTTACGACCGGTTCTCCACCGGGCAGTACCTTTTTATAGCGGGTATCTTCATCGCAGGTGCTGTACTTATTTTTGCCGCAGTACATGGGCTCTAGCTGTTGATGAACCCTTGCTTGAAATCGCTTTTTTCTGCTAAAATCATCGAAAAACAATAAGGAGACCCCATATGAAGAAGATGCTGGTTCCGGTGGCGATATTTGCCGCCGCTGCTATTGTTATAACTTTCTCAATGATGCCCGCAGCCGGAGGTGGTATGAAGCCGGAGGAGCTTTTGGCGATGGCGGGTGCTTCGGAAAAGCCCCTTGTTATTCAGCTCAGTTCCGATGGATGTGTTACCTGCCGCAGGATGCAGCCAACCTTCGAAAAGCTCACCGGTGAGTACGCCTCCGATTACCGTTTCGAGGTGATTGATGTGGATGCTAATCCAAAGATAGCAGGAGCTTTTCAGATAACGGCTGTGCCGGTTCAGGTTATCCTCTCAAACGAGGGGGATGTTCTTCTAAAACACCACGGTTATTTCGGTTACAAAGAGTTCAGCGAGTCGCTGGAAAAGATCAAGAAGGGATAAAAAAAAGGGAGCCGTTTAAGGCTCCCTTATTGTTTTCAGCCGTTATAGTTAATATCGTGTTTACTTCTCAACTTTGTAATAAAGTCTTTGAAAAGTTCCTTTCTCTGGTTTGTGATTATGTGGTTCTCCGCATCCTTAATGGTTCCGAAGCCACCTTTAGCAAACATATCCTTAACGTCCTGCTCGGTGTATTCAACCTTATCGTTCACGGCCTCCTTGAGTGCCGCTGTGATGAGAACTGTGTCCTTGTCTCCTGTTGAGGAGATGTGGTTCTTGATAAAGGGTTTATCTGTGTCCACGTTCTCTTTGGCGTATTCGAGGATTATCTGCCTGTCTATATAATAGCCGGCAAGCTTTCTGAGTCCTTCCCCATCCTTAAGAAGGTGCTCATACCTTTCGCCGAGCTTCTTGTTTACGTATTCAGTAAGTTTTGCCTTTGTGATCTCTTTTCCGTCCAGTGTCGCCACAACGTTCTGAGCCATAACCGTTTGAAAGCTCAGGATAAGAGCGAACGCTGTGAGAAACAGTATTCTTGCCGCTTTGAACTGCTTCATGTGAGTTTACCTCCGAATCATTGATAGATTGATAAAATGGAGGGGCCCGTAAAGGCCCCTCCGGTTGGTATCGCGTTTTTTCGCCTAGCTTACTTTATCTTCTCTGAAGCGGGTGTGGGTGAGGGTAGTCCTACACCAACCGCCTGAGAGAGAGGTGTGCTGGGGTCGCTAAGGTCAAGCTCCATCTTCTGGCGCTTCTTGTACTTCTCGAAGATGGGGTGAGCATCGTAGTTCTTGCCGAGATACTCGTCCCTGTTTTCGTATCTTTCGAGCCAGCGCATATAGGTTTCCTCGGAGAGCAGACCCTTATTATAGGCCTGGTCAACGTTCGCCTTAACCTTCTCCCAGTAGTTAGGGATAATCTGGTAGAGGGCGGGTACGCTGAACTGCTCTGCGGTAACCACTGAATAGAGTCCGCCGGGTACGTCATAGAGCTTGTAGGTGAAGAACTTGGTGGGTGAATCGGACTTGTAGATCTTCTCCGCTTCTTCAACACCGTGCTCTGCACCCCATGCGATCATTTCCTGAAGGTTATGCTGGAGTTCCCAGATACCGTGCCACTGTACGTAGTCTGCTGCGCCCATGGCGGAACCCATTCTGAAACGGCGTCCTTCATGGTGCCAGCTGTTGTACATAAGCTCGGATGCTGTGGTGTACCAGCTGCCGTTGATAACAGTACCGGAGAAGGTCTTCTCGGTTCCCTGGATAGTCTGGTCCTTGAGAACTTCGATGAGACCAAGCTTGGTGTAAAGCTTAATCCACTTAACGAACTGTCTGCGGATTTCGTTGTACTGAAGGTTTACGAGGTCGTACATCAGGTAGTGATCCTTTACGAAGGAGGGTGCGTGACAGTTATAGCAGACCGTCTTCATCCTTTCTTCCTTCTCTTCCCATGTACCGAGCTCCTCTTCGAACCAGATGGTTCTATAGGACCAGGGTGCCTGGGATTCCCATGCAAGTCTTTCACTTACATTGTGGGTGGACTTAAGTCCGGGTGAAGCATCCATGTGACATGTTGTACAAACGGGTGCTTCATGGGGGATTTCGTCCATTTCGCTTGAGTGATAGTCGAGATCCCAGTTGTCCCCTTTGGCTGCGAAGATGTTACCATGCTTGGACTCATAGTAGATCTCACGCTGGGGATGGTCGGGTCCGAGGTGGCACTCACCACAGGTGTTGGGGTGGCGTGCAAGCTCAAGATCGAAGCTGTGCTTGGAGTGACATACGTCACACTCGCCCACGGAGCCGTCGGGCCACATGGCGGAGATGTTGTGACAGCTTTCACAACCCTGCTTCGTACCAACGATGGGCTCGAAAACAGCTCTATCCGCTGCGGCATAAAGCCAGAAGGGATAAGCGTGCTTGGACTTGGTGTGCTCTTCAACCTCTTTTTCGTGGCAAGTTGCACAGTCCTTAGGTGTAGGATGGCTGGCTACAAGGGGGCCGCCTTCGTGCTGGTATGCATCGAAGTCGTCCTCCGCTGCCATGTGACATGACATACAGCCGATTCCGTTCTTAGCGTGTGCACTGCTCGCCCACTGGTCGTGAACCTTGGGAGCTACACGCTCATTTTCGTGACAATCGATACAAGCCTTTGTTTCTGCATCAAGATCCATCTCTGCGGACTGCTTGGGGCTGGCGTTTACGCCTGTACAGGCATAAACTACGAGTACAGCAAGCAAACCGAGGAGTGGAAATGACCAAGAGTACTTCTTCATAAAATCAACCTCCCGCAAGTATTTAATCGTAATAATAAAGATAAGAATCAAAAGATGCTGTTAAGTCTGTGTGTGTGATGTTAAAGTTTAGAAGAGTGTTCGTTTACATATTTTACATGTGCCGAAGTTACTGTTTATCTTGCAAAAAAAATGGTGAGGAGTACTAATAGTAATTATGACAAAAACAATACTTGTTGTGGACGACGATCCGGAGATTCTGGATATACTTAAACTTTTATTGACCCTTGAGAAGTACAAAGTTCTCACAGCCTCCTGCGGTGCGGAAGGGCTTGAGCTTGCCAGGAACAACAGTGTTGATCTCATTGTTCTTGACCTCAACCTCCCCGATATAGACGGCCAGCAGATATGCCGTATCATAAGAGAGGAGCTTGAAATACCGATAATGATCCTCTCCGCCAGGGACAATGTCTCCGATAAGGTTGTCTGCCTTGAATACGGCGCGGATGACTACATGACCAAACCCTTCGAAAATATCGAGGTTACAGCCAGAATCAAGGCTATCCTCAGGCGCACAGAGAAGGAGGAGGAGCAGTGTCAGGACGGCGTTGTGGAATTCTTCCATATATCCATCGATAAATGTGAAAGAAACGTTTACATCAATGGAGAGAAAACCAGCATAACCCCGAAGGAGTTTGATCTTCTCCTCTATTTCAGCGAAAAGAAGGGGCAGGTACTTTCAAGGGACGATATTGTAAAGGATATATGGGGGAAGAATACGGTTTACTCATGGTCGAGAAGCCTCGATGTTCATGTTAAGAACCTCAGGCAGAAGGTGGAGATAAACCCCAAGAATCCAGATATTATCAAGACGGTTTCCGGAGTGGGCTACAAGATTAAAAAATGAAGCTTACCTTTAAGCTCGTTTTCAGCATTACTGCGGTTACGGCGGCAGTTACCATCCTGTCGCTGGCATTAATAAGGAACAGCAACCGCAATCTGCTGATGGAGCAGGCACACATACAGGCTCAGACCCTATTTGAGATGGTCGTTATCACACGCCAATGGGTGGCGGAAAACCGTGATGATGTTCGTCCTGTCCCCGCCGTGGTCACCAAGGTCCTTTCTGAATACGCCGATGTTATGTCCGACTTCCGCTTCGGAATAACCAGTACAGAGCTTATAAACCCCGACAATGCCCCCGATGAGTTCGAGATACGTGCACTCTCTGAGCTTAAGAGCGGTCTTAGAGAGTATGAGGAGATCGTGGAGGAGGATGGGAAGTCATACTATCGCTATATGGCCCCCCTTTACGTTAATAAGGCGTGCATGGAATGCCATGTTTATCAAGGGTATCAGGTGGGTGATCTCCGTGGGGGGATATCGATAACAGTTCCCCTTGAAGATATCAAGAAGACTATCAACAAGAGCAATACATATTTTTACATTGTCGGCTTCCTTACATTCCTTGGCGTTTTGGCCACCGTTATTATTCTCCTCAGAAAGCTTGTCCTTGAGAATATAAAGAAGCTTACCGATGCCGCCACAGGGTATAAGTCTGGCGATTTCAACATCAACGCAGATGTAAAGTCTCGGGATGAGATCCGTGAGCTTGCCGATGCCTTCAACCTCATGCGTGAGAGTATATTGATGAATGAAGAGAACCTTAAGCGAAGGCTTAAGGACGTTACGGGCAAATATGTCCTTCTGGTTGAGCAGCTTAAGGAGAATAACGAAGTTCTCAGAACAATGAACAGCTTTAAGACGGAGATCATCGATTCCGTCTCCCATGAAATAAGAACCCCCCTCACCAAGATAATGAGCTACAGCGAGATCCTAGAGCAGCCTGAACTGGAGGATAATGAGGAGCTTAAGAAGAAATCTGTGGAGACGATACGCCGCAATGCAAGGCTTCTGAATATGCTCGTTAACGAGGTTATAACACTCAGCAGACTCGAGCATAAACAGCACGAGTATCACTTCATACCGGTTAATATCACCAGGATGGCTGGGAATGTTCTGGAGATCTTTGAGCAGGAGATACGGGAGAAGGAGCTGGATGTTAAGCTGAATATGCCCGAAGATATGTATATCTCCGTGGACGGAGACATGTTCCGCCATGTGGTGATGAACCTTATTTCCAACGCAGTAAAGTTTAATAAGCAGAATGGTGAGATTATCCTCACCCTTAACAGCACGACAGAACATATCTGCTTTGTATGCCGTGACAGCGGTGCAGGAATACCCGCAGATGAGATAGATATGGTTACACAGCGGTTCTACAGGGCAATGAATTCCAAGCGTGATTTCCCCGGGAGTGGTCTGGGTCTTTCCATAGTGGCAAGGATTATCGAGGGGCATGGGGGGAGAATCGAGATCGATTCAGAGCTGGGCAAATTCACAGAGTTCAGGATTTTCATTCCCAAAAGCCTTTAACAGGCCTTATTATCTTTTCAAAAAGAGTTTCATTTTTGTTCCAAAGCTAGTAAAATAAGTGAAGAAAGTTTAGATAAAATACATACAAACAATTCTAAAATTTTATTAAGAGGTAGCATTATAGACACCAGAAACAAGGCAATTGCCCTGGTTATCTTTATTATTCTTCTCCTGTCCAGTGTATATTTATACATAAATGTCACTGAATACAGGGATAACTACCGCAGAGAGCTATCTGAAAAGAAAACGCTTATCGACACCGTTTTCGAGCGTGAGCTCAACTCCATGAGAAGTGTATATTCATCAAGGATACGAGGATTTTCCAAGACTAATACCGAACTTATAAACGCCTTTGCCGAGGGGGACAGAGATAAACTCTACGAACTGTCCCTTCCTAAATATAAAACACTCCAGAGGGAGAACCCGTATTTTCAGTCCATATTCTATGTAACTTCAAATGCCAAAGCATTTCTTAGGATGCACAAGCCGGATGAATTTGGAGATGATGTAAGCGGGCTGGCATTTATTGATGATGTCATTAATTCCAAAAAGATGGTTTCCGGTTTCGTATACACCAAATCAAGCGTTTTTTACAGGGTTGTAGCCCCTGTTTACAAGGATAGAGAGTTCATAGGGCTCATTGGCTTTTCCATAGATATTGCCCAGATTGGAGACACTGTTAAGCGGTTTGTACGTTCGGAATACGGTATATTTGTCCAGAATACGAGAGAAGCTGATTTCGAGGACTACGAAAGCTTTGGTGACCATGTACTTATTCAGTATAGCTCCACCACCCTGCGTGATATTCCGGAAAACTTCGATTTTTACAGGTACTCTACAGAAATAGAGATAGAAGACAGACACTATGTTTCCATAACGAAGAAGCTTACATCCTACGATGAGAGGGTTCTTGGAAGTGTTGTAATCCTATTAAATCTAACGGAAATGGTACATTCCCATTTCTTTCATATCATGAGCATAATCGGGCTTGCAGTCTTTGTTATAATCCTCAGCTCTTTAATACTTTACATGAGCTTCGGCAATATGATTGGCCGGATGGACAAGCTTAACCGTGACCTTGAGAAAAGGGTGGAAGAGCGGACAACGGAGCTTGTTGCCTTGACTAAGAAACTTCAGGAAGAGGTGGCTGAACATAAGCTTACCTCTGGAGAGCTGTTCAGCTCCAAAGAGGAGGCCGTTAAGCAGAATGAGCTGATATCTGGGCTTTATCAGCGTTTTAAAAATATGTTCCTCGATCATCAGGCTATAATGCTCCTTTATGAGCCTGAAACGGGTGATATTGTCGATGTTAATATGGCCGCCAGCGAATTCTTCGGGTATCCACGGGAGCAGTTCAAGAGGATGAACGTGCGTGATATCAGCACAATGAACAGCTCTACCCTTGAGAACACCTTCAGAAAGATCGACAAAACAGGCATAAAAGGCATTATTGTTAAGGACAGACTTGCGGATGGAGACGTTCGGGATATGGAAGTACACGCCTCTCCTGTCCGTTTTGAGAAGGGGGTATACCATTTTGCCATCCTCCACGATGTTACCGAAAAGATCAAATATGAGCAGGATCTCAGGGATCTAAACGCCAATCTGGAGAAACGTGTGGAGGAAGAGACCTGGAAGAGGAGGGAGCAGGAACAACTCCTTATCCAGCAGACCAAGATGTCTGCGGCGGGTGAGATGCTCTCGGCTGTGATCCATCAATGGCGTCAACCGATGGCG
This sequence comes from Limisalsivibrio acetivorans, assembly GCF_000421105.1. Taxonomy (NCBI): domain Bacteria; kingdom Pseudomonadati; phylum Deferribacterota; class Deferribacteres; order Deferribacterales; family Geovibrionaceae; genus Limisalsivibrio; species Limisalsivibrio acetivorans. The sequence continues at coordinate 807,562 of NZ_ATWF01000001.1, read as the reverse complement.
GCGTTGACGGGGTACATTCAGGATATTGAGGATGCCATAGATTTCGACCAGCTTGATGAGGAATACCTCAGGGAGTCTGTGGCTAAATGTATGGGACAGCTTAACTATATGTCCCAGACTATAGATGATTTCAGGAGCTTCTTAACCCCCAGCAGGGTCAAGACCGACTTTAACCTTCGTGAGATGCTCGTGGAGACCGTTAAGATCGTTGCTCCCCAGCTTGAGAAGGACAGGATCCGGCTGCTGATAACATGCAGTGAGAATACCGACCAGGAGGTCTATGGACGTTGCGATCTCTGTCACCACAACATTGAGGAAGCATGTATATTTATCTCAACCTTCGTGAGTGGCTACCCGAATGAGATGAAACAGGTCGTTCTCAATATAATACACAATGCAAGGGAGGCTGTTCTTGCTAATCCTGAAGAGGGGGACTTCAACGGAACAATTCTTCTCAAGATGGAGAAGTACGACCACACAGTTTCGTTGTCCGTTGAGGATACTGGTCAAGGGATCTCCGAGGATAATTTGGGTAAGATATTCCTTCCGTATTTCACCACTAAGGGGAGGGGCGGAACAGGTATCGGCCTTTATATGTCAAAATCGATTATTGAAAATCATATGAAAGGTAAACTCGAGTATCATAGCGGTGAGAAGGGGGCTGTTTTTATAATAACGCTTCCGGAAGCTGGCTATACACTTGATGATAAGGCCTGAGCGTAATTAAAGGATATAAAGCCTCTGCATTTATATAAGACCGAATCTCCGTTGAGCACTACGTCTACTGAATTGGGCATCTTGGCATGAATTAAACCGTACGCATTCAAAACACACCACACTTACAGAAGGAGGCTAATGTTAACCGGACTCTTCATGGGGTTGCTGGGTTGACATGCTAGGGTGGTTTGAGCTAGTGCATCGTTTTGCTGGTTTTATCCATGTATTTGTCCAGCAGATAGAAGGGGCCGGTGTCCCGGTCCGGTTCGATGACTGTGTTTTCCAGTTCTTCCTCTGTCATCCATCCCTCTTCGATATACATCTTTGCCGTGTCGCTTATGTCAGTCAAAAACTCGATATGGGCATCACCATCCTTCTGCCTGTCTACGATGAAGAAAAGATCACCTTTGAGTGTTTTGGATTTGCGCACAAAGCTCACCCTGTCCGAGTTTGCACAGCTTATAAGCTCCCTTCCGCAGAGGCAGTTTATGTGGTTTCTGCACTCAGAGTTCAGACCCCGGAATATGTTGTGGCATTTGGTATTATTAGACTCCGTATCAAAGAATTCGCCGGCTCTTGTGTTCATGTATTGAAGGTAGCCGTTATCGTCAAAGATAAGTACAGGGTAGTCGTATCTTTCAAAGAAAACTGAATCAACTTTCATGAAATGCCCCCGTATGCTGTTTATTTATAACAGTATACATGGGCAACATGAAATAATCGTGAACAAAGATGCTCTATATCATGTTAATTGAAAAATACAGACAAAGTACTAGCGTAGGTAAGTCGTGTTAACATATTGTGATGAGGGGTTTATTGGACAGGATGCCTCCTCCACAATAAGAGAGGGAGGAGGCGTTTGTAGGCATTTCGTGTTACGGCGTATCTTTACTCTTTTTATTCTTCTTTTTCATCATGCACTCATTCCCCGGGTTCATGGAGCTGCATATCTCGCTGATACCGCTGAGATCCATGGCTGTGAAAACAACACCTTCTTCGAGGTTATCCGGGTTTAGCGGAACGGAGGTAAGAAGGATATTTATAAGCTTGCCGCTCTTATTTTTCCATTTAGTGAATACTCGTCCTATCCCCTTCTGCTCAATCTCTCCGTATTTCTCTTCACCCACACGTTCGAACTCTTCGTGATCGGGGTAAAGCATCTCCGCACTATGTCCTACAAGCTCTTCGTCCTCGTAACCGGTGAACTCCCTTAGCTTCTTGTTGATGAATATGAATTCACGGTTTCTAACCATACCAACACCAATGGTTGCGGCTTCGAGGATAGATTTTGTTGTGGCTATGGAATTTGCAAGCTCAGTATGTGTCTCAACCTGTTCTGTAATATCCCTTACAACACCGAGCATCTTAACGGGTTCCCCCTGTTCATCTGTTATAACACTTCCCGTTTCATGCATCCATCTTATCTCGCCATCAGGGGTAATAATGCGGTGCTCCATGTCATACTTGCCTCTATCTTTCAGGCATTTATCAACAGATGCTTCCAGCGAATCCCTGTCATCAGGATGAACAAGTTCAATGAAGCCCTCGTATGTATTGTTGAAGGAGCCCGGCTCCATGGAGAAGATAGGCTCAACGTTGCTCCAGCGAAGTTCGCCGCCATTAAGCATAAGCTCCCATGTTCCTACGCCTGCGGCTTTCTCAGTTTCTAGGAATCTCTGCTGGTTTTCCTCCAGCTGTTTCTGGAAGATCTTAAGCTTGTCGATACCTATGAAGGTGAGTGTCAGTCCTGCATAGGTGTTTGGTGCTACGTTATACGGGATGATACGCATGAGGTACCATTTTCCGTCCGTTGTGTTTACTTCCTGCTCCACAACGTCCCCCACACTGCAGCACTGCTTAACAAGGGCGTATATGTCGCAGTTTTTGATATTGTGGGTTATATCTTCGAGTGAACGGCCTATGTCATTGTCTATAATGCGGAATATATTAGTAAGCAGGGGAGTGAATTTTCTGATGTTCATATCTTCATCAAGGAAGAGCGTGCCTATCTCTGTGGAGCTGAGGAGGTTGTCCATATCGTTATTGAGCTCGGTAAGCTCTGTTATCTTATTCTGGTATTCAGAGTTTACGGTATACAACTCCTCGTTTACAGACTGTAGCTCCTCGTTTGTGCTCTGCAGTTCCTCGTTGCTGGCCAGAAGCTCTTCGTTTGTTGCCTGCAGCTCCTCATTGGAGGTTTCGAGCTCTTCTATGGTGGCCTGCAGATTCTCTTTAGTAAGCTGGAGCTCCTGTTCTAGATCGTTTATCCTCTGCTCCGCTTCGGCCCCCACATCGAAATCCATAATCTTCTGTGAGGATTCACCCCTTTCCTGCTTTGAGATCTCGTCAATAAATATAGCAAGAAGGGGCTCTCTCCCTTTCTTGAGGGGGAGGAATTTGATGCGCATACGATATTCGGCTACGGTGCCTCCGTCCTGCAGCTGGAGGTTGGAGTATCTCACCTCGTCCCTTGATTTTATAGCTTTCTGCAATCCTGTGGCGAGGGGGATTGCCAGTTCCTTGCGGATTATCTTTGTGATATCGTTCGTCATCCGCCCCGGCGGGAAGTGCAGAAAGCGGGCAGTTTCGCCTATGGTGTGCATTATCTCATTCTGCTCGTTTGTTACCAGAACAAGGGACATGTAATCGCCGGCAATGGTCTCAAGCAACCTTTCATAAAGCTTTTCGGATTCGTAGTATTTTAAGGCCTGTGACCCTATATCGAGCCTTGGGGAAGACATTCGCAGGCTATAAGATGATCCGTTCTTATAAGCACTTTCATTCCTCTCCTCAAGGGTTGCTTTCCGTCTGTATTTTGCGAGGTATATCTTCCATTTCGGGTGGACGGTTTCAAAGCAGTCCGAAAGATCCCCTGTGGTCTCACTAGTTCCCAGAAAAAGATAGCTCCCTGTGTTGAGGGCGAAGCTGAACATCTCAAGTACCTTGTTCTGGAGCAAAGGCTGTAGATATATGAGAAGGTTCCGGCAGGATATGAGATCCATCTTTGTGAAAGGGGGATCTTTTATGAGGTTATGCTGTGCGAAGACCACAAGCTCACGCACGTTTCTGTTTATTACAAAGGTATCGTCCTTTCTTGAGAAATATTTCGCCAGGGTGTGGGGGGAAAGATCAGCGGCTATGCTTTCGGAGTATACACCGTTTCCTGCATAGGTCACGGCGTTATTGTCCACATCGGTGGCAAATATCTTAAGCTTGCGCTTAATCCCCATCTGCTCAAGGGACTCAAGGAAGAGTATCGCTATGGAATAGGCCTCTTCACCCGTGGAGCATCCGGCGACCCAGACACGTATCTCCTCGTTTTCATCCTTTTCATGGATGATCTTTTCAACGTATGTTTTAAGGGTATCGAAGGCTTCCTTATCCCTGAAGAAATTAGTGACGCCAATGAGAAGCTCTCTGTAAAGGGCGTTCACCTCGGCCGGGCTTCTTTCCATGTATCTCACGTAATCGTGGGTGTTCATCAGCTGGTTAACGGCTATCCGGCGATCTATTCTTCTGACAACGGTGCTCGGTTTATAGTATGTGAAGTCAACCTTAGTTCGCTCCCTAAGGAGGGCGAAGATCCTTGTCATATCCTCTTCGTTGCTGCTGGTAACCTCCTGTTTGGTAATGTTCGGATGTTTGATAAAGCTCAGGAGTGTTTCGGGCATATCCTCGGGGGGGAGAATAAAGTCTGAGAGCCCTGTGGATATGGCGCTTTTGGGCATACCGTCAAACTTTGCGCTGTCCTCGGTCTGCACCATTACCATTCCTCCGGCCTCCTTTATGGAGCGGATTCCCCGCATGCCGTCACTCCCTGTTCCAGAAAGGATAATGCCCACTGCCTTGTCCCCCTGATCCTCTGCGAGGGAATTCATGAAGATATCTATTGGGAGGTTTATCCCGGCACGGTTTGGTTCATGATCCTTGAGAATGAGCTTACCGTGGAATATTGTAAGGTTTTTCTTGGGAGGGATGAGGTACACCTTGCCGGCTTCAGCGGGGAGCCCGTCCTCCGCACGGTGTACATCCATTTTAGTATGCTTTGATAGAAGCTCGACCATCAGGCTTTTGTGGTCCGGCGAGAGATGCTGGATTACAATGAAGGAGATGTTTGTTTCATGGGGCATATGCTTGAAGAAATTTTCAATTGCTTCCAACCCGCCGGCAGAAGCTCCTATGGCAACATAGTAATCGGGCATTTGAGCATTTTCAGTATCCTTCATGTTTGAACCTCGCTCTTTGGCTGGAATACGTACTTGATACTATGCTATATTAATAAAAGATAAATAAAAAGCTAATCTTTGGAGCTTTGTTATAATGGTCGATGAAACACATATGTCTGAAAAGCTTAAGCAGCTGAGAGAGAGGGCTCACGAACTTCTCAAGTCTAGGGATAAGGATCCTGAGGGTTTTGTTAAGCCTGAAGATGTGCAGAGGCTCTCAGATGAGTTGCTTACATACCAGACCGAACTGGAGCTTCAGTATGAAGAGCTTCTTAACACTCAGGATAAGCTCCAGAGTGAGAAGGATAAATACGAGGTTCTTTTCGAGGAAACACCGGCAGGTTATGTGATTCTGGATTCTAAGGCAATTCTTCGAAGTATTAACAATTCCTTCTGCGAAATTGTTGGTGTTAAAAAAAATATTGCACTCGGTAAACCTTTTATCGTTTATGTTATGCCTGCGTTTCATGCCATTTTCTTTGAGAAGCTGAGCATGACAACATACTATAACCAAGAGGATTTCGAGCTCAAAGTTAAGCTGAAGAACAGCGATTTCCGCTGGGTTAAATGTTCAATTAAATATCATTTCTCTCAGGATGGTGAAAAGTTTTATCTTATGTCCCTTGCGGATATAGATGAGATAAAGTCTCTCCATACAGAGCTTGAACATAAGAACGAGAAGCTTGAGACCCTTAATACATACCTTGAAAAAAGGGTTCAGGAAGAGACAGAGAAGCGTCTGCAAAATGAGCAGGTTCTGTTTGAGCAGAAGAAATTTGCCGATATGGGGCGTATGGTGAATGCCATTGCCCACCAGTGGCGTCAGCCCTTGAACAGCCTTGGTATGCTTGTTCAGGGTTTTTTCTCCGGAGATCTTGACCTTGATGAGCAAAAGGACTACGAAAGGATCGCCATGGAGCTTATCATGCATATGTCCAGCACCATTGATGATTTCCGCAACTTCTTCAAGTCCTCACCCGATGACCTCTGCTTCGATGCCGCTTCCTCCCTGGTTCAGTCCTTCACCCTAATCCAGCCCCAAATGACCAAGGACGGCATAGACTTCAGGCTTATGTTCAAGAAGGATGGGGGCTCCATACTGCACACCGATCCGGACTTTGATACCGGTCATTTCAGCCAGCATAAGATATACGGGAGCTCATCGGAGTTTAAGCAGGTAGTGCTCAACCTTGTGCAGAACGCCGCAGATGCCATAAGGGACCAGAAGCAGTCGGGGCGTATAGATGTAACCGCCTCCTATGATGATGGCTACCTGAACGTATCCTTTGAGGACAACGGGGGCGGAATACCAGTTAAGCCTGTTAACCGTGTCTTTCAGCCTTATTTCACCACAAAGGAGGAGGGCAAGGGTACGGGGATCGGTCTGTATATGTCGAAGATTATTATTGAAAACCATATGAAAGGGCGCATTAGTGTTATGAACACCGCTGTGGGCGCTAAATTTGTTATCACACTCCGCATAGTTGATGATGCTGAGGATGTTTGCTCCAAATCCTGAGATTACCTCCCCCCCCCCGTTGACAGCATAGACATGCTTCTTATGTTTTGAATTGCAGATTATTAATACGGGAGGCGAATTATTATGAGTAACGTTGAAATGACAATTCTAGGCAAGAGCGGAATCGAAGTGAGTAAGGTATGCCTCGGAACATGGGCCATAGGCGGCTGGATGTGGGGCGGATCCGATGAGAAGGAATCCGTTGAATCTATCCGCAAGGCCATCAACAACGGCATAAACTTTATCGATACTGCGCCTGTATACGGTTTTGGCGAGTCCGAGCGGGTTGTGGGCATAGCCGTCAAGGACCATGTGGACAGGTCGAAGGTGGTTCTTGCCACGAAAACAGCCCTTGAATGGACCGATGACGGTGTATTCAGAAACTCCACGCCCGAAAGGATACGCAAAGAGGTTGAGGATTCCCTCAGAAGACTCCAGACAGACTACATAGACCTTTACCAGATTCACTGGCCCGATCCCCTAGTACCCTTTGAGGAGACGGCAGAGACTCTGGATAAGCTCATGCAGGAGGGGAAGATCAGAGCTGCCGGCGTAAGCAACTACTCACCCGAACAGATGGAGGCCTTCACTAAAGGTGTTCCGATAACAAGTGTCCAGCCACCTTATAACCTCTTCGAAAGGGGTATTGAGGATGATGTTCTCCCCTATGCGAAGAATCACGGCATAACTGTTCTGGCTTACAGCTCCATATGCAGGGGAATGCTTTCCGGAAAGATGAGCGAAGGCAGGAACTTCGAAGGTGATGACCTCAGAAAGGTGGACCCCAAGTTCCAGATGCCCCGTTTCCGTCAGTATCTTGATGCGGTGGACGAGCTGGATAAGCTGGCCAGAGAGCACTACGACAAGACCGTACTCGAACTGGCTGTCCGCTGGGTGATTGAGCAGGGTGCAATACCCCTTTGGGGTGCGAGAAAGCCCCATCAGCTCGATAATATCCAGGAAGTCTTCGGATGGTCCATCTCGCCACAGGATATGAAGGAGATCGACAATATCATCGAAAGAAATGTGAAAGACCCTGTAGGGCCGGAATTTATGGCTCCACCCTCAAGGAAATAGGATATATCAATTAGACGCAGAGAGCCGCCTGAAAAGGGCGGCTCTTTTTAGTCGTAATATTGGGAATTCTGTGTATAAGTAAATGATTACTTGATACTCTTGTTGTGTCAGCCGAGGGTCGTAAGGTTTTATATCGGTATTTATTAACTGCTTAAGTCAGGGGTGTTCTTTAGATATGGAAATTGCTTTTGCTGCTGTTATTTTTGGTCTTTTACTGCTTGTTTGGAGTGCCGACCGTTTTGTTGAGGGAGCAGCCTCCACCGCCCGTCATTATGGTATGCCGCCTTTGTTGATCGGCATGGTTATTGTGGGTTTCGGTACATCCTCGCCGGAGATGGTTGTTTCAGCCCTTGCCTCTCTGCAGGGTAACCCGGGTATCGCACTGGGTAACGCTTACGGCTCGAACATCTCAAATATCGCCCTGATTCTTGGTGTGACAGCATTAATAAGTCCTATCGCCGTTCATTCACAGGTATTGCGCAAGGAGCTCCCTATATTGGCGGCTGTTACAGCACTTGCCGGATTTCAGCTGTGGGATGGTGAGATCACACGCTTTGATGCTTTGGTTCTTCTGGCTGTACTCTGCGGACTGATGGCTTGGACTGTATGGCAGGGGCTCAAGAAGAATGAAGATTCGTTAGGTATAGAGGTTGCTCAGGAGCTTACTGAACGTGCAATGCCTCTTCGCAGGGCTTTATTCTGGCTGGTGGCCGGCTTGGTACTGCTTGTCGTCAGTTCACGCATTCTCGTTTGGGGAGCGGTTGAGATCGCAAACGCTTTTGGAGTAAGTGATTTGATAATTGGCCTCACCATCATAGCAGTGGGAACATCTCTTCCGGAGCTCGCCTCGTCCATAATAGCCGCCCGCAAGGGTGAGCACGACATCGCCCTTGGGAATGTGATCGGGTCCAACCTTTTCAATACGCTGGCTGTTGTTGGCATCGCAGGAGTTATCCACCCCATGACGGTTGCGCCGGAGGTTTTTAAGCGTGACATGATGGCGATGGGTGTGCTTACGCTGTCTCTGTTTATCATCGGTTACGGGATAAAGGGGCAGGGGCGCATAAACCGCATAGAGGGGGGATTACTCGTTGCTTTCTACGCCGGCTATACGGTCTACCTTGTGAGTACGGTATTTGCCTAGAAGTATCCGTTTAATTAGTGCTTAAACGCTCACTCCCTGCCCATGAAACACCTGTGTTGTGTCCCAATAGGCTTTTCCTGTGCTAAAGAGAATGATTGCTTCGGTTGATAAAGTTTAGGAAAGATAAAAGGCGACGCCCGGAATCGAACCGGGGTACACGGCTTTGCAGGCCGCTGCCTAACCACTCGGCCACGTCGCCGGAAAATATAAAAAAAAAGCGGGTGACCGGACTCGAACCGGCGACCTCAACCTTGGCAAGGTCGCGCTCTACCAGCTGAGCTACACCCGCGTGAGGGAGATATATATACCTAACAGCTACCTGATTGTCAATAAGTAGTTTCGCTAAAATTTAATATTTTTATGATTTTTTTTAACCACCACTCCAAGACCCGCCTCAAACAAGGGCTAAAGCATTTTCCCTAAACGGAATAAACGACGTTGTCAAGATAGTTTTGAAGCTCCTCTGCCAAAGCGGAAGCACCTGAGTTATCCCTGTTGTCTGCGGCTGTTTCCAATTCTTTGCCTATCCTGCTGATTTCGAGGAACCCGTAGCTTGCTCCGGTCCCCTTCAAGGTGTGCCCAAGCCTTTTCAGTTCCTCAAACTCACCCTCGGAGGCAAGGGTATGAATCTTTGAGCAGTCCTCCTTCCTGCGCTCTAGGTATCCCGGGATCATATCTGCAATCTCTGCATCTACCTTAACCTCAAGCCTGTTCACAGGCTCTTCATCGGGAAACCATGTGTGGGCGGATGCGAACCACTGTATCATGAACTCCTTTAAGTCCTTTTTCTTTAGCGGCTTGGCGAGATATCCATTGAAGCCCATCTTCTCGGCGTTTTCCAAATCCTGCCTGAGTGCATCAGCGGAAAAGCCGATTATCGGCACCTTCTCCAGACCTTTCTCCTCTTCGTATCTCCTTATAGCCTCAAGTGCCTGCATCCCATCCATAACGGGCATTCTTATATCCATGAAGATGAGGTCGAAACTTTTGTCCTTGTATCGTCTGAAGGCCTGCAGGCCGTTCTCAACGGTTGTGAGTTTGACAGGGGTGTCTTTGAGGTAATGCATGAAGATATTTCTGTTGTCAGGATCATCCTCGGCCAGAAGGATCTCGGGTGTTTCGTTCATTATCTCATCAATGGTTTTCTCTGCGGATTCCTGGACCTCCTCCTCGGAAGGTCTTCCGCCTCTGAGGGTGAAGGTAAAAACGCTCCCTTTGCCGGGTGTGCTTGCCGCATTAAGCTCTCCACCCATAAGCTCTACTAGGTTTCGCGATATGGAGAGCCCGAGTCCTGTCCCGCCGTATTTCCTGTTTATACTCGCATCGGACTGGGTGAATGTTTCGAAAATCTTTTTGAGCTTGCTGTTATCTATGCCAATACCTGTGTCGAAAACATCGAAGCGAAGGATATATTCCTCGTCCTCTTCAATGAGAACACCTTCGACGTCGATCCTGCCTCTCTCGGTGAACTTGACCGCATTCCCTACGAGGTTCACAAGTACCTGCCGAAGGGCGTTTTCATCACCTGATATAACCTCGGGGAAATCGGCTGACACCTTCCACGAAAGCTTAATCCCCTTTTGGGCTGATTTATGGCTGAGAAGGGAGCAGACCTCCTTAACAACCTTGGTGGGTGAGTAGTTTCTGTTTTCTACCTCGTATCTGCCGGATTCTATCTTTGACAGGTCGAGGATGTCCCCTATGAGAGCCAGGAGACTGTCGCCGGCACCGCTTATGGTTCTGAGCCGCTCAAGCTTTTCAGGATTCTTTTCATCCTCCTTTAGGACTTCCACCATACCGGTGATGATGTTCAGGGGTGTTCGTATCTCATGGCTCATCATGGCGAGGAAGTTTGATTTTGCCTTGTTGGCATCCTCCGCTTCTTCTCTGGCTTTTTTGGTAAGCTCATCCTGTATCTTCCTCTCGGTTATATCTCTGATTATCCCTGTGAAAAGCCATTCATCACCGTATCTTGCTCTGCTAAGAGAGATCTCTATAGGGAACTCCGAACCGTCGCTCCTTTTTCCCATGATATCCCTCAGCAGTCCGGTTGTTTTAGATTGCCCGGCCTGGGTACTTCTGTCGATAAAATACTGATGATTCTTTGCCACCGAAGGGGGCATCAGTATGGAGATGTTTCTTCTTTTAACAGTGCCCGCTTTGTATCCGAAAAGTTTCTCTGCAGCGGGGTTGAAGGTAACAATCTCACCCTTTCCATTAATAGTGATGATCCCGTCCTCTGCTTTTTCGAGGATATTTTTGAACCGCATTTCGCTTTTTTCGAGCTTCTCTTTTGTGTGTTGAACCTCTTCCAGTGTTCTGCTGAGCTCTTCGTGGCTCTCTTTTACCGTTGAGGACATTCTGTTGAAAGCGTCAGCGGTTCTGCCCAGCTCATCATTCCCTTTAACGGGGATTTGGTATCCGTATTCACCGGAGGCTATCCTCTCCGCACCCGTTCCCAGGTGGAGAACCTGACGTGTCAGAATATGCCCGAGGAAAAAGGAGAGCAGGGCTGTAACGAGGAGTTCAGCTGCTATGAGAGCATATGCTTCCTCTTTAACTTTGTTGAGGGATGCGTTAAGTTCCTCTTTAGAGAAGCCTATCTCTGCTGTTCCGTACTCTGTACCGAAAAGCTCTATTTTTCTTTCCATTCTTATAAGGCTTTCTGCCGGCGTTGTGATAAGCCCTTCCTCGGAGAGGATAAGTCCACGGTTGTTGAATATCCTGGCGTAGGCTATCTCGTTATCCTCTGCTATAAGCCTTGTAAGCGAACGCAGGTTTGCGAGATCACCAGCGACAATATCATCCAGAGCGCTCTGGGCGTAGAGCTTTAAGGTAAACTCCGCCCTGTTTTCAAATGAAGAGTTCTGCGTATTTGAAATAAGGTTTAAGATAAAGGCGTTCATGCTCAAGAGCAACAGAGCCTGAACAATAAGTATGCCAGCAGCGGTTTTTAGGCGGAAGGACATCTACTTCTCCAGCAAAGATTTGAGATTATTCTTACCAAGACTGCGTATATCGTTCCAGTCCTCATCGGAGGCGGATATGAACCCTGCTAGTCCTGCATTATCCAGAAGTTTACGCCCCTTTATATCCATGTGGAAACTTAGCATCGCACCCTTCAAACTATCAAGCAATTCCTCTTTGGTATCACCCCTGGCTGCGAAGGCGTGGGGGGTGAAGCTTTTAGTCTCTGCAAGTATCCTGAGTTCGCCGGAAACAGATGCATCGACCTCATTGAAGGTTCTTCGAATCCCCCCTCCTGCGTCATGGATACCCCCTGCCACCGACAAATACACGGAGTCGTGGGAGCCGACGTAGTCTGAACTGTGCGGGATTCCCATTTCACTTAGCATGGAGCGTACGAGCATGCTGGCGGCAAATGCTCCTGTGGAAGGGAATGCCAAGTTTTTTTCTTTGAGATCATGCAGGCTGTTGTAGGGCGAATCACTGGGGACAACCACAATACCAACGATACTCTTGTCCCTTTCCCTGGCGAAGGCTCTATAGCCTGATATCTCGTGGTAGGTGATGTAATGGTAGGGGTTCATGTACGCAATATCGTATCCGCCTTCGGCGAGCCGCTTTTCGAATTCCGGTATGCTCGGGGCGGTTTTCAGTGTCAGCTTAACCCCTGAGCGGGTACTGAGTTCGTTGATGAGGGGTGTCCATTTCTTCAGGATTGTGTATGTGCTCTGCTGGGGCACAACACCGAAGCTCAAAGCGTTTTCACCCCATGCGCAGGAGAAGCCGATAAGCATTACGGTTATCAAAATAAAGCACATACGTTTCATATCCATTCCTGTTAAAGCTGTTTTCAGGATAAGTATATCAGTTATGGATTAAAACTTGTAACACGATTGCCTCGGGTTATAATAGATAGAGATACAAGTTTTGCACGAGAGGTAGTTTGATGAACGTTATATATAAAGTTGACAGTGATGCAGTGATACAGGATATAGGCGGTTCCTGGGATTTTTTCGCAAAGGAGAACGAAGGTCCGCATCTGCTCAGCAGTAATGTTGTGGGCACATCCTTGTGGACCTACATTATCGATTCATCCACTAGGAAGTTGTATCAGGATATAATCGTTCGTGTTCTTGACACCGCAGAGCCTGTGAACTTCCGTTACAGGTGCGATTCCCCCGGCATGAAGCGTTTCATGAATATGAATATAACCAAGGAAGGGACAGGGGTTCTCTTCAACAGCTCCGTGGAAAGGGTTGAGACGAGAAGCCCAGAGGTTTATTTCAGCATTAAGAGTAAGTCCCTCGCAAAGATAATTAAGAGGTGCAGTATATGCACTAAGCTTAATGACGGTACTGGGTGGAAGGAGATAGGTCCCTGGCTGAGCGAAGGAAATTTTGATAACGATGACATAAACTTGAGCGTTATGTACTGCGTATGCGAGAAATGCTCCCGCTCTATCAGGACAATCCCCGGCAGGCAGACCCTCTATACGGGTGTGGATTCCCGTAGATAATTCAGTCCTGTTAATTTTTTAGCGTTGTTTGCACCCCGAGGGGATGTTATTATATACTCCGAAGGTGATGAGCCGCACTGATGTTTTAATGCGGTAATAAATCTGTCATTCGGAGTGAACATGCATATCCCGATTCTTAATGATATAACGATAATCTTCCTTTTTGCCGCCCTCAGTCTGCTTATCTGCAGCAGGGCAAAGATACCTGAGATACTTGGATATCTGGCCACTGGTATCCTTGTGGGGCCGAACGGACTCGGACTCATCCATGCCGTTCATGAGGTCGAGATGATGGCGGAGATAGGTGTTGTACTCCTTCTCTTCACCATCGGCCTTGAGTTTTCCCTCGCTATGCTTATCTCGCTTAAGCGTCCGGCACTCTTAGGCGGTTCGCTACAGGTGGGGCTCACCATGGGACTTGTGACAGGGGGAGCTTACTTCTTCGGCATGGATTTCCCCCTCGCTCTGTTCATGGGTATGATGGCCTCCCTCTCCAGTACTGCCATAGTGCTTAAGGCACTGGCCTCCAGGGGTGATATCGATTCCCCCTACGGAAGGATATCCGCCGCAGTTCTTATCTTTCAGGATATTGCTGTTATCCCCATGATGCTCGCTGTGCCTATGCTTGCGGGGCAGGGTGGTTCCGGTGCTGACATGGGGCTTCTTCTCCTCAAGGCTGTGGGGATCGTGATCCTTCTCTTCTTCGGCGCAAGAACCATAGTGCCGAGGCTCCTTTACCATGCCGCCTCCTCAAGGAACAGGGAGCTTTTCCTGCTCACCGTTGTCCTTGTCTGCCTCGGCGTTGCGTGGATAACCTCCTCTGCGGGGCTTTCATTGGCACTTGGCGCCTTCCTTGCGGGAATAGTTGTGAGCGAATCGGGTTACGGCCAACAGGCCCTTGGGGATGTTGTGCCCTTCAAGGATGTCTTTACCGGTTTCTTTTTTGTTTCCATCGGTATGCTGCTTGATCCCGAAGTGGTTATGGCAAAGCCGGTTATAATAATCGCCGCAACAGCAGGAGTTGTCCTGATTAAGTTTATTATCATGGGGGGCGTTGTTAACCTGATAGGCTATCCGTCCAGGGTCGCCGTTCAATCCGGTGTATCCATGGCGCAGGTGGGTGAATTCTCCTTCATCCTCGGTGCGGCTGGCGCTGCTGCCGGACTCCTTGATGACAACCTTTATCCGGTTATAATCGCAGTTACGGTTCTCTCCATGGCGGTAACCCCCTTCCTTATGGATTTTGCACCCCGCCTTGCAGAGCTTTCCCGTAAACTCCCCATCCCTTCCAGCCTGCAGAAAGGGTTTTTCTATAACCCCGAGGATGCGAAGGAGCATTTGAGCGACCATCTCATAATCGTCGGTTTCGGTGTAAACGGACGTAATATTGCGGAAACAGCCACCAAGGCAGGCATAAAATACATGATCATTGAGATGAATCCCGACACCGTCCGCAAGGAACAGGAGAACGACATACCGATATTCTTCGGCGACGCCTCCCAGCCTGCTGTGCTGGAGCATGCGCATCTGGAGAGTGCAAGGGCCATCGTAATAACGATACCCGATCCCGTTGTGGTTCGAAGAACCGTGGAGACGGCGAGGAGGGAGAACAGCACCATACATATCCTTGCTAGAACACGCTATCTTTCCGAGGCGGAACCGCTCAGGGAGCTTGGAGCGGATGAGGTTGTTGTTGAGGAATTTGAGACATCCGTTGAGCTGTTCAGGCTTATCCTGCGCAAGTATCTTGTTCCGAGAGAGGATATAGATCAGCTCATCTCAGGGCTTCGTCAGGAGAACAGATCCAATGCAAGCTCACCCGAGGACGGAGCCACATGTATAAACCTTGCGGGCATGGATGTGGAGAACATTACTGTTCCTGTCGGATCCCAAAAAACGGGAAGAAGCGTGCGTGAGCTTGATATTCGATTCAAGTTCAAGGTGAACCTGCTTGCTGTACGCCGGGGGGGAGAGATTATCCCCAATCCGGGAAGCGACTTCATTCTTGAGGATCGGGATGTCCTCGTTCTTCTCGGCGAGCCGGAGCATCTGACCAGATTCGCAAAGACCCTCTAGAGGATCATATGGATGTTAACTCGATTCTTATCTTTCTCAGCGGTTTCCTCTTCGGTGGTGTAGCCTGCACAAGGATAGAGGGGTGGCTTATCATAAAGAAGCTTGGTGAGAATCCCGATCCCGAAGAGGGGAGAGCCTTCTATTCCAAGCTTAAGCATGGGGGCGTGTTCATCTCCGTATTCTTCCTTACGATCCTTTATTTCCTGTACCCGTCACCATTCCTTTTCGGACTGTTTGCAGGGTACGGCTTCTTTGCGTTTAAACCGGGGGCTTGAGACCATGGCAAAGGAAACACTGAAGAAGAACGGCGGCTTCAATTTCTTCAAAAACTTCTCCTACGCTCTGCAGGGGCTGGCGGAGGTTGTAAAAAACGAGACCTCCTTTCGTGTGGAGATAGTAGTCTTTCTCATATTTCAGGCGGGTGTTTTTATTGCCCCCCTGTCCTTTATTCACACTGCTCTTATGAGCACATCCCTTTTCATTCCCATCGTTGCCGAGCTGGGCAACAGCGCCGTTGAGCGAACTGTGGACCTTGTCACACAGGACTACCATGATCTTGCCAAGAAGGCCAAGGATGCGGCGAGTGCCATGGTTTTCATGAGCATTGTTTTAACCACGGTTATATGGATTTGGGTCCTTGCTGATATAGTTATTAATAGTTAGGGGCAATTTACCTTTATTTACTTAACCCGGGTGGTATTATAAGAATAAGTAATATTATCCTGAGGTAGCATACCATGGAAAATCGTAAAAGAATCAGTAATGTCAAATATATAGCATTGTTTATCTGTATGTTTTTTATTTTAACTGCCTGTGGCGGCGGTGGTTCCGGAAGCTCATCGGGCAAGGATGTCTCCGTCTCGCTAAGCATAGGAAAGCTCTTCCCCGATAAAGATATAAGGGATACGAGGGCGAATGTTGGAGGGTACGAGGTTGAGGAGCTTATCCTTAAGGTTAGCGCTCCTGAGTTTGAGGGAGTTCGTCTTGATCTCACCCAGGCTCTCAATGAAGGTGATCAAGAGGTTGAGCTCACCCTCACAGCCGGCATCACATATCTTTTTACCATAGAGGCTTACGGTGCCGAAAACCTGCTTCTCTGTTCTGGGAGTGAATCTGTTTTTGTTGCGGCGGACTCCATTGTGGAACTCACCCTGCTTTGTGCACTCCGAATAGAGTCGGAGCTTGATGAGGATGATGTTGAGATCCTCATGGAGTTTGTTCAGTTCGAAAACCTTCAGGAAACAAAGGATGTTATGAAGGATACGGTGGACGCAGTTAAAGCCGGACTGAGCCTTAGCGATATAAAGAAAGCCGTTGCCGAGGCGAAGCTGCTCGCCGCACAGAGATATCCTAGAGTTGCGGATCAGGCCGCCTACAACAGACTTGTGCAGAGCCTGATCAAGCTTTTCCGTGCAAGCCCCGAGGCGCTCACTGCGTTCAGCAACTTTGTAGACAGCTTAGACAACACCGCCGAGCTAGAAGCGGCTGCTGAGATAATAGAGAACATCGATGAAGAGGGTCTCAAACCGGAGATTTTTACCGAGCCCCAAAGCTCGCTCAGCTTTAATGATACCTACGCAGGTGAAAACACCCAGCCCTCCACGGTCATAGTTTATAACAGCGGAAACTACCGACTTGACGTTTCCGGCATAACCCTTTCGGATACGGTTAACTTTGTCCTGAACCCTGACGGCGGGGTCAACCCCTGCGGTGATGGTTCTTTCAGATTGATTCCCGGTGAGAGCTGTACGTTCAGCGTTACCGGCTCACCCCAGAGTGTCGGCTCCTTCAGCGGATCCGTATCCATATCCTCCAGCGATGCTACCAACCCGAATCACACCATATCCCTCAGCATGAACGGTCTCCAGCCCCCCGATTCGGATATAGTTACTAATCCTGCATCTATAGATTTTGAAGCTATCTATGAGAACACCGAAGCTGAGGAGACATTAACTCTCAGGAATGACGGCGCACAGCCGGGAACCATCGAGAACGTTATAACGGATACCGGAGTATTCAGTGTCTCCGGCTGGGAAGGGTGCGGAACCCTTGAACCGGGTGCGGAGTGCAGTTTCGATGCTGTATTTGCCCCTGAATCTGTCGGTACATATACAGGCAACCTCATTATAACCAGCCGTGGGCTTGAGGTTCAGACGATTAATGTTGCACTGCGTGGTGTGGCAGAACCCACACCCCTGCCTGAGATAGTTCTGGAACAGAGTTTCTACGATTTTGGTCAGGTGAAGGCGACCCTCTCCGACACAGCACAATTCAGACTCAACAACACAGGAACGCTTGCGGGGAGTGTAACAGATTTTATATCGAGCAACAGCGAGGTGTTCAGCGTAACCGATGCTGATAACTGCACTATCATAGAGCCCGGTGACAACTGTACTTTTACCGCAGTATTCACACCCCCCGCTGAGGGAGCGTATACGGGAAGTATAGAGATAATCGCACCCCTTTCCACAGCGGATAATCAAACCCTTAGCCTTGCAGGAGAGGGTCTTCCTGAACCTGCGCCCATAGTATCTGCGGAGCCCATGTCTGTAGATTTCGGACACCTTTTCGCTCATGAGACCGCCACGGATAACATCACCCTCAGCAATATTGGAGATGCACTCCTTAAGGTTGACAATATAACAGCAGACAGCGAGAACTTCTATGCGGATAACATCTGCCCCGAGGTACTCCCCGGGGATAACTGCACATTCCCCGTTGCCTTCGCACCAGAGCATGCGGGTAATTTCACCGCCATACTCAGCATAAGCTCAAACGACCCCCTAAACCCTGTTTTCGGGATAAACCTTGAAGGAAGCGCTGAAGCCTCCCCTTACCCTGACATCTTTGTGGATAACAGGACACTGGACTTCGGCACTGTTCGTGTTACAGAGAGTTCAACCCTCCCCCTTGTAATTGAGAACGTAGGCAAGGAGGAGCTCAGCATCTACGGTTATCAGATAATCGACAACGGCTCCTTTTCCTATGATGCGGAGTGCTCTCTGATCCTCCCCGGTGAATCTTGCACAAGCCACATAACCTTCGCACCGCAGGAGATCGGCGATAAAGAGGGTGAGCTTATCATAAGCAGTAACGATAACAGCGACGGCGAATACAGTATAAGCCTTTTCGGTTATGCGGATGAGCCCCCTTCTGGAAAGCTGACACTGTCGCCTCCGGAGTATGATTTCGGTGAAGCGGCTGTGGGGAGTTCTGTAGACCATACATTCGAGATCCGAAACGACGGCGAGGCACCTTTTAACGTTACCTCGATCGCCTTTACCGGAGATTTCTCTGCAACACACAACTGTACGAACCTTCCCGTATCCTCAGCCTGCTATGCGGTTGTTTCCTTTGAGCCCTTAACAACGGGGGCGAAGACGGGAACAATGACGGTGAGTACGGATCTTAGTGACAACGGAACGGCTGTCTCCAACCTTTACGGCACTGCAACGGATCAGCCCGCCTCGATATTCACAGTCTCCCCTGCGTCCATGGATTTCGGTACGGTGGGGGTTGAAACAACCCATACCCAGAACGCTACAATAACCAACGACGGCAACGACAATCTTACCGTAAGCTTCGACAATACGGATCTCACTGTATTCACCCCGTATGACGGCGGAAACTGCGCAGAGGAGATACCCCCGTCCGGTTCATGCACCTTCAGCGTGGACTTTGGTTCCAGTACCGAAAACACATACAGCGAGACCTTGTACATTCATACGAATGATCCCGATAACGCCATCTTCAACTACGCTCTTTCCGGTGCTACAGACAACGGACTTGACCCCAACATAAGCGTTAGCCCTGTAAGCTACGACTTCCTGTCGGTTAAAACAGGAGACACCTCTGGAGGAAGCATAAACGTAACAAACTCCGGCAATGACGATCTCACCGTTTCCAGTGTAAGTATCGCTGGCTCATCGGACTTTACATACTCGGACAACTGCGATGTTCTGATACCAAGTGAAAGCTGTGTGATAAGCGTTACCTATGAACCTGTTGGGACAACGGGAGCGAGGAGTGCCACTGTAAGCATTAACTCCGATGATCCTGATACGCCAACATCCACGGTATCCCTTGACGGTTATGCGGTGGAGGCCGGGACATTCACTGAGTTCGTCTTGGGTGAGAGTAAAGAGATAAACGTACTATCCAAATCAGGCATAGCGGCATGCAACAACGGTCTTGCCCATGCAGTTTACGGCGGTCAGGGTGTTATGCACGCCTACTTCCACAGTGGAACGTGGTATACCCAGGATATCGGTGCAACAGTACCATCGGGATACTATATCGGTTATACGGCCATCGCTGTGGACTCAAAGTGCTTCCCCCATGTTGTCTATCAGGTTACGAACGGCTCCGACGGCGATGTTTTCTATGCCACAAACAGGACAAACTCTGGTCTTTGGGAGCATCATACCGTGGAGAGTGACGGAGATGTGGACGGGGCGAGTGTAACCGTACAGGTTGACAGTTCCGGAGGCATACATGCGGCCTATCAGGATGCCACCAGCGGATTCCTTAAATACTCCTTCTCCACTGATTCGGGCGCATCCTTCTCTACCGAGATACTCGATGACAACACCGATGCAGGTGCCACGGGTGTTGATGTGCAGATGGACATCGATTCCAGTAACGTCCTGCACCTGACCTACAGCACCGGTTCGCAGGTTAAATACCTCTTCGGAACAAGCGGATCATGGAGCACCGGACAGGTACTTACGTCTACGGGAACATGCCCCTCCATAGCTGTAGAGGGAACGGATAACATGTACGTGGCATGGCGGGATACCGTCACCGATTACATTAAATTCTCCTCCAGCGCAACGGGGTGGATGAATGGAGATATAGATGTATCCGGTTCCTACGGATGCCCGGCCCTTGCCGGAGGTAACCTTGTTCATGTTGCTATGAGTGCCCTGGACCACAGCCTTATAACCTATAAGAAATACGACTCGGGTACGTGGGGCAGCGATTACAACCTGTCCTCCGCAGGACCGCTCTTCTCCTATGCAGGGGATGTATCCGGCATAGTCGCAGCGAGCAATATCGATGATGTTTATACCTTGTATATTGATAAGGCGGATCTGAACAGCGAGAGCTACTACTCCGCAGCATGGCAGGCGGAGGAGAGTGTGGACAAGATGCACAAGTATAATGAAAAAACCCGTGTATCTGTGGATGTTAACGATGCTCTTGATGAGGTGTATGTCCTTGCCAGCGACCAGATCTCTCCCGACAATATAAGGGTAATGGAAACGAACAATGTGAGCGGTAACGAGTATACATCGGAGTATCTTCTTCATAACTCCAGCTCATCCGAGCTCAAGAGCCTGGCTATGAAATTCGACGGAACGGGCATTGATGCATGCACTGTGATAACAGACGGCTCCTCGGCGAGCTGGCTTAGCTATATTGAAAATACCGGTGATAAATCGATGAATTTTACATCTGTAGACGGGTTTCCCTATTGTGATATAGCGTCAGATGGAGCCGCAGGGAGTGTTCTGGCATACGTTGGAACAGGCTCAGTTGTCAGCAAGGCGGAATGCAGCGGTATCAACTGCAATGCGACTGGTCTTGCTCTGGTTGCGGGTGCTAACAGTCAGGTGAGCATTGTGAGGGGGAGTACAAAAAACTATATTGGATACTATAACAATTCCAGTACGCTCTCCCTCGCCGATACCGTAGACTCGTTGACAAATGTGATAGCATCAACGAGTGGCGATGGTATTGATAACTCTATGACCGTCGGCTCCGGCGGTCAGATAATGGCAGCTTTTACTAATGCATTGAATGAATCACTGTACTTCTATGAGTGCCCTGTAGGAGGATCCTGTGCCTCTACGCTTTTGGCAACTCCTTCGACGGTTATAACAGGCCCCAAGATCGATAGAGACGGTTCAGATTTCTACCACGTTGCCTTCTATGATAACGGGGTGCTTAAATACGCCACAAACTCGGACAACTTCGCCTCTGCATATGTGGGCACACTTTCGAACAAGGCTGTCAGCAACGGTTACTCCATGTACGATCTGGCGGTAAATGCCTCCTCAAACACCGTACATGCAGCCTATCAAGACGGTAAGTCGGTTATCTACTCTACGGATGCCCTTGTGCCTGTGCTCGGTCTTTCGCATATAACAGCAGCCTTCGGCCCCGTTCCCCAGTATTCATCATCGAACCCGCTGGAGGTTACCATTTCCAACAACGGAGTCAACGACATGAATGTGAACATATCCCTTGAGGATTCAACAGAGTACGGCATGGAGACCGGGTATTCCTCAAGTGCATGCGATACAAACAGCTTTACTCTGAAACCCCAGAAATCATGCACGGTTAAGCTGAGATATAATCCAAGTCTGGCAGGGGGAGCGCACCCTACCAGGTTTGTTGTGGATACCGATGCACCCTTTGGTGCAAAGGGGTACATTAACCTCTACGGCGTTGCGACATCTATGTAGCATGGAATAGGTTTATATGAAGAAAAGCCTCATTGTTTATCTGTTGTTTACCGTTGTACTAACATCATTCTGTGTTGCAGGGCTTGGTATATATGAGACAGGAAAGCGCAACCAGAGGCTCACCGAGGGGATTATAACGGACATAACCCTTCAGGTGGGTAGTAAGTTCAAATCATTCGACATCCTGCTTTCTAAAAGTGAGGAAAAGATAAACGAACGCATAGAGGAGAACCTGCCAAAGGTTTATGACAGCCTTAGTAAGCTTCAGGGCTCACCTAGTGATATACCGGAGAAAACCCTGAGAAAAACTGCGGCGGAATATGGTTTTGATGAGGTATACCTTGTTAATCGTAAAGGGTTTATCGTAAACACAACGTTCCGCAAGGATATGGGGCTTAATCTATTTGAGGTGTCCGCTCCGCTCAAGGCACTTCTCACATCCATTTTCGGTACGGGCAGGATCCATATAGATACCTACGGTGTATCCTCCCTCACCGGAACCCTCAATAAATACGCCTATTACGGCCCCTCCAGATGGGACTATATTATCGAAGTCTCCGTCCGCATGCGTGAGTATATCCGCCGAACCTTCAGTGAAAGCTACAGGGATTACCTCTTCAAGGACTACTTCAACGAACTTATAGAGATGAACACATACCTGCAGGAGCTGGACATATACAGCTTTAATAATGTAGGACAGTGGTCACTCCTTAACGAAAACAAGCCTCTGAGCCCCGAAATAAAAGATGCTGTTCTGAAGGAAGGGGAGTACCGCTTATATGAAGACGGTATAGTTCACGTATATACACTTATGAATCCCGCCGGGCTGCAACGCTCAACACTGGCACGTGAGGGTATATGTATCTATACCGTGTTTGACTTTTCTCCCATCTCTGCCGCAGTGGCATCAACGGTGGCCAAGCAGGCGGCTGTCGCCATTATTCTCTGTCTGTTACTCATTCTTCTGAGCTCAATATTCATCAAGAAATACTTCATGGATAGGATCGTGGCCCAGAAAAAGCTCCTTGAGGATATCGCAGGGGGAAGCTATTTCGTAGACGATCTACCCCCTTCGGGTAATGATGAGATCTCCAGTATAACAAGGCTTATCCACGAACTGAGCGAAAAGATTCGAGAGCGGGAAGCCGCACTCAGGAGAATGAATTCGGAGCTGGAGATAGAGGTAAAGGAGAAAGAAGAGGCAGAACGCAAGCTCTTGTACGATTCAAACCTGCAGAGAATACTCGCCCGCATTCGCTCCGTTGAGCCCGAACAGGGGGAGGCGAAGCTCTGGGAAACCTTTCTGCAGAGCACCATTGATATCTACGGCTTCGTTATGGCCTGGTACGGTAGATACGAAGATGGGAGGGTAACACCGGAGTACACCGCCGGAAAGGGGGACAAATACCTCAATGGGTTAATCCTTGAGATAAAGGAGCCCGAATCGGAGGATGCGAAGTGTGCCATGAGCAGGGCGATTCTTGATCAAAAGCCCTTTACATATGCCAATCTTGCTGAGGACCCGGGTTTTGCCAAATGGAGGGATTATGCCATTGAGCTTGGGTATGCTTCCAACTCCGCCATACCATTCACTATTAAGGGGGCGTCCGAGGGAGGAGTGATGTTTTACTCCGACAGGAAGGAGACCTTTACGCCAGAGCTTTTGAAAGCCCTTGAGTATCTCTGCATGGAGCTTGGCCGGATCGTTCAGTATTTCAGGGAGCATAACTCGGCGAAAGAGGAGCTTATTGAGGCAAAGGAGACTGCAGAGCAGGCTAGCAGAGCCAAATCCGAGTTTCTGGCGAATATGAGCCATGAGATAAGAACCCCCATGAACGGCATTGTGGGGATGCTTGGTCTTCTGAGTGAGACACAGCTCGATGCCCGACAGAGGGAGTACACCGGTTATATCCGAAGCAGTTCAGACCAGCTCCTCTCAATCCTGAACGATATTCTGGATTTCTCTAAGATCGAGGCTGGAGCCATGGAGATAGAGAGGGAACCATATGTTCCGGGGCATATCCTGCGTGATATTGTGAAGATGATGCGCTTTAAGGCAGCGGAGAAAGGGATAGAGATCACACTTCAGCTTTCCGAAGAGCTGGAAAAGGTTTATTCCGGTGATGCAAGACGTTTGTGGCAGATACTCCTAAATCTCACCGGCAATGCTGTAAAGTTTACCGAAGAGGGCTCTGTGGCCCTTGATGCAAGGCTGGACAGGAGGAATGGTGCCCAGTATCTCCATGTAGAGGTAAACGATACGGGGATCGGCGTTCCTGAAGGGATGGAGGAGGATGTCTTTGAGATGTTTACCCAGTCGGATACATCCCATACAAGACGGTTCGGCGGAACAGGTCTCGGTCTTGCCATATCCAAACAGCTTGCTGAGATGCAGGGTGGAAGCATAGGCATGAAGAGGCTTGAGAACGGCTCATGTTTCTGGTTTGAGGTTCTTTTGGAGGAATGTGATAGCCCCGTTGAAGATAAGCGGGTTGTTAAATCTCCATTAACTGGTAAAGGGGAGGGGCGTATACTTGTTGCGGAGGATAACGCTGTGAACCGTAAGCTGTTCCTTTTGTTGCTGGGTAACATGGGCTTTGATGTTATCACGGCGGAGAATGGTAAGGAGGCTTTGGAAGCCTTTATTAATGACAGCTTCGACCTGGTACTTATGGATGTACAGATGCCCGGAATGGACGGCTACGAGGCTACCGCTAAGATAAGGGAACATGAAAAAAACAACGGACTCCCCCACTGTCCGGTGGTTGCGGTAACAGCACACGCCATGAACGGGGATCTTGAAAAATGCCTAAACGCATCGATGGACGACTACATAGCCAAGCCTGTTGAACAGGCGGGGCTTGAGAAGGTTCTCTCAAAGTGGCTTGGTCTTTAATCCAGAGGGAACTTTATGGTGAAAAGAGCGCCTTTATCGGTGTTATGAGCAGATAACTCCCCTCTCATCTTCCCCTCAACTATCATCTTTGACATATAGAGGCCTATCCCTGTGCCTTCCTCACCTTTGGTTGTGAAGTATGACTGGAATATGTTCTCAAGGGCATCTTCGGGTATTCCTCCACCGTCATCTGAAACCCTTATAAAGCCTTCGTTACCTTCTTTCTCAATGGTTATCTCTACTCTACCCACGTTTTTACGCTCTCTGGGGGGCATCTGGAAACGTTTGGATAAAACGGCGTCCTTTGCGTTTGTGAGAAGGTTCAGGATAACCTGCTTAAACTCGTTGGGGTATCCTTTAACCGTCAGGTCGTTTTCCGGTGATGATAGCACGGTGTCGATCTTTGTTTTCTCAAACTGTGGTGCAAGCAGTGCGATAACGTCCTCAACGGCCTTGTTTATATGGAAGGACACCTCACTCTTCCCCGGTGTGAAGAAGTTTCTGAAATCCTCTACCGTATGGGCCATAAAGGATATCTGCTTCATGATTTCCCTGACGTATCCGCTCAGCTTCTCCTTTGTGAGTTCTTCGAACTCGTAATCATCTTCTATGAGCTGGGTATAGAGACTTGCGGAGTTAAGGGGCTGTTTCCACTGATGGGCGATGGCGCCGATCATTTCACCAAGTGCGGCAAGCTTAGACTGTTGTACGAGGAGCTGTTCCTGCTCCCTCTGGAGCTTTTCAACGCTGTTTTTTTCTGTTATGTCTGCGAAAGAGTACACTGTGATATGCCCGTCCTCCTCCAGGTTAAGCTCTCCGAAACTTACGAGCAGATCGGCACTCCTCCCATCCTTCATGGTAACGGCCCATTCAACAGAGGATGTGTTTTCGTCCACAGCCTTTGTTTCGTGGATCGTCATAACCTCTTCGAGGCTCATGCCGGTGAGCTTCTCTTCGTTTATACCGGTGATGTCACAGAAAGTTTTGTTAACCCTCAGGAATCTGTTTGATGTGTCAGTCAGGCATACGCCGAAGGCGGCGAAATCGAAAACAGAGGAGAGGAGACGTTCGTTTCTGCGAACCGCAACCTCAGCCTTTTTTATCTCCGTTATATCGTGGAGTGTGCCGATAATTCTAGGTTCAGCGTTCTCCGTGCCGGGGAAAAACCGGCTCTGTATATGCAGTATTCTTTTCTCGCCTTCGGCTACATTTAACTCAGCATATATATCTGTGCCGGAGTCCTCCCCGCTGGAGTGAGAGAATGCCTTTGAGATCCTTTCCCTGTCTGCCGGGTCGAAGAGAGCGAGTAGCATTTCCCGTTCGATTATATTGTCGTTGCAGTTTTCTAAGCCGGTGATGTTGAATACCTCTTCCGAAGCCCGCAGTATGGTTTCATCCTGTACTATCTCCCAGCTGCCGATACCGGCGATCTCCTGGGCAAGGCTAAGCTGTCTGCTGCTGCTCTCAAGCTTGTCGTTGGTTTTCTGCAGCTCTTCGGTTCTTTCGCCGACGATTATCTCAAGAACACGGTTCGCATCACGCAGTATCTTCTGGTAGTTCTCCATGTCTGTGATATCGGTGAAGGAGACGATATACTCCCCCGCCGTCATCGGGAGGATCCGGAAATCGATTTGGTAGGTTCTGATAGCTCCATCCCTTGCGGAGCGCATCTTGACCTTGCTATCAAGACCTATGGAATAATTCTGGAAGACCTCTTCCAACCATCCTTCCCGTGTTTCTCCGGTAATAGTGTTTTCGTCCGGCTCGAAGTAGTCCGTAATGACACTGAGGTTATTGCTGTAGTCTTCCAGTGACTCATAACCGGTGAACTCCAGAAAGCTTCGGTTGCAGTTGAGTATCTTTTCACCATCCGTAACAACGATGATGCTAGCCTGGAAATCGAGAACCTTCTGGAGGTAGTCCCTGTTCTTCTCAAGCTCTTCGTATATGCGTTTATTCTCTGTAATGTCTTCCACAGTGGCTATGCAGTAAACCGGGTTTGCGTCTCTGTCCTTGATGAGGGAGGCCCGCATTGTTCCCCAGAAGCTTTTGCCTTCGGGCGGAGTAAACAGAAGCTCTTCGGTGAAGTTTTCTATCTCCCCACTAAGAAGGCCTTTGTGGAGCTCAAGGCATTTCTTTTTATCTTCATCGGAAAGGAAGCTGTCGAGCCTCGTACCTGTCACCTCGTCTGCACCGAGCTGGAGCATATCCTGGAAAGCTCTGTTGGATATAAATATATTCTTGTCCATATCCATAACAACGATACCGCTTATGCTTCTGGCGAAGACAGCACGCAGGAATGATTCGTTCTCCTCCAGCATCTTCTGTGTTTCGAAGAGGGGGGTCTGGTCATATATCATTATCAGTGCGTGTTTCATTTCCTCATCTATAGGGGAGATTACAACATTCTGCTTCATGTACTCATAGACGGAGTTGGTGTATTTTGCAGATTTGATCTTGAGAAGGTATCCGTGGGAGCCGGCATCGTAGTATGTATGGGACTTAAGAGCCCTCATGGAGCGGATCTTACGTTTGAGCTGGTTTACATTAATCTCAGGAAAAAGCTCCTGAAGTGCTTTGCCCGTAACTTCACTTCTGTCCATGGAGGTGTGCGCCTCCATCCATTTGTTCCAGTAGCACACCTTAAGCTCATCATCAAGGATGAACGCCCCGTTGTGTATGGAGTCC
This sequence comes from Limisalsivibrio acetivorans, assembly GCF_000421105.1. Taxonomy (NCBI): domain Bacteria; kingdom Pseudomonadati; phylum Deferribacterota; class Deferribacteres; order Deferribacterales; family Geovibrionaceae; genus Limisalsivibrio; species Limisalsivibrio acetivorans. The sequence continues at coordinate 780,266 of NZ_ATWF01000001.1, read as the reverse complement.
AGAAAGTATTCGGGATCAGCTTTAAACTTCATAATTCTCGATAAAGTTATCCAGAGCCTCGGTGAGGCACTGGAATGAGCCCTCCTTCATGAGGAAAATGAGGAGTCCTTTCACCTTTTCCTCCTCAAAGTCCATGACCGTTTCTACAACTATAACCTTTGAAAACTTGTCTGTCTTGTATTCTGCAACCTTTGCACCCTTTTTTATCTCAACTTTCGGGGGGTGAAAGAAAACATCAAGCTCAAGGAGTTCAGCAAGCTTGCCTATGCAGGCTGAGGTGAGGATATTCGAAAGCTCATGGATACAGCTCCTTACATCATCCTCATTTTCAATCTCAATATCATCGAAGTTCATGAATATGGAGGCTACATTCTTAGAAGAGGTTTCATCGATCATAAAAATGCTTTCGCCGTCCATCCTGTTCAGGAAAACCTGTATGGATACATAGTACCTGGAACCGGGGTCTGTCTTGCTGTTTATGAACTCCGGGAGTTCGTCCACGTCAAGTACCTCGATCTTTGGTACATGGAGGGTTGCCTGGGTTTCGATGCTGTCTGAAATGATTGAGGTGGCAAGACCATAGGAGATGTTCATGATCTCACCGAGGGCATCAATATGGTCTTCGCTTAGGTTGGTTTGGTTCATCTGATCTCACTGTGTGTTTAAGGAGTTAAGGGCTTCTTTCAGCTTTTCCGCTGTGATCGGCTTGTTGATAACAACATCTGCACCGAGGAGAACAACCTCCTCCTTTGTTTTCTTCTGTATATCCGCTGTTATTACTATGACGATACTCTTGATTCCACTGGATTTGATATTCCCCAGAACGTCCTGTCCCCGAATTCCAGGAAGGGTAAGATCCAGGAAAACGAGCTCTGGCTCCTCCCTTTTATGGATCTCTAAGGCGGTTTCGCCGTTATCAGCTTCGAAATGGGTAAATTCGCCGTTAAATATGGAAGTAAAGTGTTTAAGCACACCCCTCCTGGCAAACTTGGAATCATCAATAATAAGTATCTTCATTTACAGTCCTGGTTTCATGATAATATTTATTGTATCCCTTTGATCATATGACACAGCAATGAAAAGTCAAGCAGTATGTCACCACAGAAAAATACCATTTTGGTCTATTGCCATAATCTAAGAAAAAAGTTATAATAAAAGATATTTATCAAAGTGATAATACCTGCTCGGGAGAAGATATGACCATAAAAACGAGGGCGATGCTTTTAATCTTTATTGTGATGTTGTCGCTTTCGGCTGTCTTTCTCTTTGCCGGTCAGTTGTTTCAAAAGAAGTATGTGAACTACTCCTTTCGCAGGTTTGACCTTCAGCTGCAACATGCCTATAGGGAAGGGCTCAAGGACATTTACAGGAAGTATTCCGGCTACGCTGAGAAGCTTATTAACGACGAGTCGGCCATGGAGGCTTTGTATAGCTCTGAAAGGAAAGACCTTCTCCTTGAGGTTCTCCCGTATTACCGCAAATGGAGGAGCGAGAACCCCCATATGCGTGTTCTGCACTTTATAGACCCATCCAATACCACCGTGCTCCGGATGCATAAACCGGATATGTTTGGCGACAACCTTACGGAGATCCGCCCACTGATGGCCGAGGCCAATAAAAAGAGGGAGCTCGCAACAGGGTTTGAGGTGGGTAGAAACGGCGTTTTTTTCAGGCTCGATGTCCCCTCCTTTTATAAGGGAAAATATGCCGCGATCACAGAATTCGGTATCAGCTCGGAGATGCTCACCGACACAATAAGCACAAACCTGGGCTTTAAAAGTGCTATATATATCAAAAGTGAATCCCTGAAGAATACCAGAACCGCTCACAAATACCAAAAAATGGGGGATTACACCCTAGTTACCTATAACGATCCTGTATTCGAAAGCCTGGGTAAAACCTATAAACCCGCCGCAGGAACGATTATGGAGAAGCATGCAGACCGCTATTACAGCCTTCACACTGGCCTTACACTCAAAAACCACAGAGGTGAGGCCGTTGCCTGGCTTGTGGTTGCACAGGATGTAACCAGTGAGATGCTCGACTTCCGGCGGGCTCAGATGTACCTTGTTCTTGTTGTCTTCACTTTTATGGTTGCTGCGGCTGTTATCCTGAACTACAGCTTTCAGGGGATGCTCAGGGCGATCGAGGAGGGGAAACGCTCCCTTTCTAGGCAACAGAGGACCGATACCCTAACATCCCTCCCCAACCGTAACGCACTGATCAAGGATCTGGACAGCTCTGTTAACCCTGTTCTCATTCTCATAAATATTGATCGTTTCAAGGATATCAACGAAGTTTTCGGTATAGGGGCTGGGGACCATGTGCTCAAGGTCTATTCCGAAAGGATCCTGAATTACCTGCAGGAACTCGCCGAGAAGGACCCGACTGTTCCCGTGGCAGGAGTTCTTTACAGGCTCGGAAGGGATGAGTTCGTTATATTCATGGACAGGCTGGACGGCATAGAAGAAAACATAGCAGACTACATATCCATGCGTACAGATGCGGAGCCTGTGGAGTATCAGGGTATAGAGATCTCACTGAGCGTAAGCATAGGTGTTGCAAAGCAGAGGGATAAGCTTCTGCAGTGCGCTGATACAGCCCTTAAATACTCCAGAGACAGAAACAGAAGCTATGCTGTCTTTGATGAAACGATGGAGTTCAGCCAGCACCAGACAAACAACTTTTTCTGGATTAACAAGGTTAAGCAATCCGTGAAAGAGGACAGGATAGTCCCCTACTACCAGCCTATTATGGATAACAAAACGGGCAGGATAGAGAAATACGAATGCCTCCTCCGTATGCTTGAACCGGACGGCAATGTGGTTTCACCGGGTCTGTTTCTACCCATTATAAAGAAGACAAGGCTTTATCCTGAGCTTACAAAGATTATGATAGGGAAGTCTGTGCGCTATTTTAAAGGAACGGACTATGAGTTCTCTATAAATATCTCCACCGAAGATATCCTGAACAAGGATATTGTGAACTTTGTGCGGAACACCCTTACATCTGTTAGCTACGGCGGAAACATGACCTTTGAGATCCTCGAAACAGAGAATATAGGCAACTACGAGGATGTCAGCTCCTTCATTAGAGAGGTGAAGGGGCTTGGATGCCGTGTGGCCATCGATGATTTCGGTACGGGGTACTCAAATTTCACACACCTTATGAATCTCGATTTCGACTATATCAAGATAGACGGAAGCCTTATACAGAACATGATCCACGATGATCATGCCCAAAGGCTTGTTAAGAGTATTATAGGATTTGCAGAGTCTATGGAGATCTCCACCGTTGCTGAGTTTGTCAGCAGTGAGGATATCCAGAAAGTTGCCGAGGAGCTTGGGATAGACTACTCCCAAGGCTACTTTATCGGAAGACCGGAGAAAACCGCCGGGATTTAATTCTACCTTTTTAATCACATTATCTTGACAGTCTATCTATATAGATTATCCTTTGATTGTGAGTGCATTTAATTCTGTTTGGGAAGGTAGTTTTATTTGATTATGAAAAAGATACATATAAATAAGGGTCTTGATATTCCCATTGGGAGTGCCCCTTCAAAAAAGATAATCGATGCTCCTGAGCCAAGCCGTATAGCTGTCCTTGGTGATGACTATATCCGCATGAAACCCTCCTTCAATTTCAGGGATGGTGATTCGGTGAAAAAGGGGGATGTCCTCTTTACCGACAAGAAGATGGATGGTGTCAGGTATATCTCCCCAGCCTCTGGAAAGATTATCGCCCTTAACAGGGGGGAGAAGAGAAGGTTTCTATCCCTTGAGATTGAGCCCGACGGCTATGACGGTGCTGAGTTTCGTACCTATAACTCAAAAAGTCTGGAATCCCTTGATGAAGAGATCCTCCGCGAGTATCTCATGGACTCAGGCCACTGGGTTTCCCTCAGAGCGAGGCCGTTCAACAAAACAGCAAACCCCGCCCATAAGCCGGACAGCATCTTTGTAACCGCTGCGGAATCACGCCCCCTCGGGTTGTCCGCTAAGCTAGGTCTTGAGGGGAGGGGGGATGAATTCCTCCTCGGTGTTAAGGCTCTGTCAAAGCTTGCCCAGAGGGTTTATGTGTGCGTTTCCGATGAGAATGATGTCCCCGTTGAGGATATCCCCGGGGTTGAGTACGTCTGTTTCACAGGGAAACACCCCGCAGGACTCGTCGGAACCCATATGCACTTCCTCCGACCCGCTCACAGAAACAGGATAATTTGGCACATAAACTGGCAGGACACTGCTGATATAGGCTATACGATGCTTAGCGGCAGGATGCCAGATAAGCGGATAATTGCCGTTGGCGGCAAGGGTGTTAAGGAGCCGTGCTACATGCGAACCTACATAGGCGCAAGTACAACGGACATCCTTAAAAACCGTCTGGAAGAGGGTGAGCAGAGGGTTATCGCCGGTTCCGTTCTATACGGCAGGAAGGCGGAAGCACCCGTAGACTACATCCATAGATACATACCTCAGATAACCGTTATTCCCGAAGGGCGGGAGAGAAAACTCCTCGGCTGGGCGGGACCCGGTTTTGATATGCATTCCCAGAAAAGGATCTTTGCAACGGCCTTCGGGCTCGGGAAACCCGATTTTGATACATCCCTTAACGGCAGCCACAGACCGATCATCCCCGTGGGCAACTATGAAAGCGTTATGCCCCTGGATATAATTGCGACCTATCTTCTTAGGGCCATCTCCGTGCAGGATGCGGAAACAGCCCAGAAGCTCGGGTGTCTTGAGCTGGACGGAGAGGATCTATCCCTTTGTACCTACGTTTGTGCAGGAAAGAACGATTACGCTCCTATGCTGGAGCAGGTTCTTGAAACCATAGAGAAGGAGAGCTGATGAGCTTTCTAAAGGACTTTTTTGAGAGTAAAGAACATCTCTTTACGAAGGGTGGGAAATACGAAAGGCTTTATCCTGTCTTTGAAATGGCGGATACCTTCATGTTTACCCCCAGAACGGTTACTGAGGGGCATACTCATATACGTGACGGCATAGACCTTAAAAGGATAATGACCTTTGTTGTTTATGCGCTGATCCCATGCGTTCTGATGGCTTTCTACAACACCGGATTACAGGCAAACCTGGCCATAGCCGGCAGCGGTGAAATACCCGACGGGTGGCGCACAGCTGTAATAAACTTCCTTGGCAGCGGTTTTAATCCCGACAGTCTTATCTCCAACGCTGTACACGGGGCGATGTATTTCCTGCCTCTGTATATTGTAACCCTTGCGGTTGGGGGCTTCTGGGAACTATTATTCAGCGTTGTTCGCAGACATGAGATCGGAGAGGCATTCCTTGTAACATCCCTCCTGTTCCCCCTTATACTCCCCCCCACAACACCCCTGTGGCAAGCAGGCGTTGCCATATCCATTGGTCTTGTTATGGGCAAGGAGGTGTTTGGAGGAACAGGACGGAACTTCGTTAACCCGGCTCTCATATCAAGGGCTGTATTATTCTTCTCATACCCCGCAACCGCCACGGGGGATACTATCTGGGTGGCTGCGGATTCGTACACCTATGCAACGCCTCTAGGGGCAAACGCCCTTGAGGGTGGCTCGATAAACGTAAGCTTCATGGATGCCTTCCTGGGGTTTATACCCGGCTCCATGGGTGAAACCTCCGCACTGGCGTGTCTCATCGGTGCGGCATTCCTTATAATAAGTGGTATCGGGTCATGGCGGGTTATGCTGAGCAGTGTTGTGGGTCTCGTGCTAACAGTATTGATGTTCAACGCCATCGGGAGTGAAACCAACCCGATGATGAACCTCAGTCCCGCCTGGCACATGGTTCTAGGCGGATATGCCTTTGCCACAGTATTCATGGTGACAGACCCCGTCTCTGCGGCGATAACGCGCCCGGGGATGTATATATACGGCTTCATGGTGGGTGCTCTTACCGCCATGGTAAGGGTGGTGAACCCCGCCTTTGCCGAGGGTGCGATGCTGGCCGTTCTGTTCGGCAACGTATTCGCACCGGTTATTGACCAGTACGTTATCAAGGCGAATATGAAAAGGAGAGAGCGCAGATATGCAGACTGACAGCAGAAAGAATACCATAATTGTTGCGCTGGTGCTTTCGGTGGTCTGCTCCGTACTCGTTTCCGCCACGGCAGTTCTGCTAAAGCCTATGCAGGATAAAAACCGAAGCCTTGAGAGGAAGAAGAACGTTCTTGCTGCTGCCGAGCTGCGTAGTGAGGGGGAGTCGGTGGACGATGCCTTCGAGAAGGTCACCGTCTATTTCGTGGATATAGAAACCGGCGAGTTTGAGAAGGGGGGTGATGATGCTAAGTATTTCCGTGATTTCAACTCCATCACCACCGAGCCGGAAACCAGCATAAACCTTACCAAGAAAGAGGATATAGCCGGAATAGGGCGTATCGCAAAGGAGATCCCCGTCTATCTGGTGTTCAATGACGGAGAGCTCGAGCAGGTTATTCTCCCAGTATACGGCTCAGGTCTCTGGTCCACCATGTTCGGCTTTATGGCTGTGGAGGGTGATCTTGAAACCATCAGCGGACTTACATTCTACGACCAGCAGGAAACCCCCGGACTTGGCGGTGAAGTTAGCAATCCCAGATGGCAGGACCAATGGGAAGGCAAAAAGATATATAACGAAAAGGATGAAGTCGCCATACAGCTGGTAAAAGGGGGTGTGGACCCCTCTAAGCCCGGCTCGGAGCATAAGATAGACGCACTTTCCGGAGCCTCGCTTACAAGTAGAGGCGTTGAGAACCTCGTCAAATTCTGGCTGAGTGATAAAGGGTTCGGAACCTTCCTGGACAGGCTTAAGGAGGAGGGCATAGATGGCTAATTACTGGAAGACTTTTTCGGAGCCGATCTTCGAAAACAATCCCATCGCCATTCAGGTGCTTGGGATATGCTCGGCTCTTGCCGTTACCTCCAAGATGGAAACCACGGTGGTAATGTGTCTGGCTGTTATATTCGTTCTCGGTCTTTCGAGCATGTTTGTCAGCTTAATCCGAAGCTATATACCATCGAGCATTCGTATCATCGTGGAGATGACCATTATCGCATCTCTCGTTATCATAGCGGATCAGATAATCAAGGCTTTCATGTTTGAGATAAGCAAACAGCTCTCCGTATTCGTGGGGCTTATTATTACAAACTGTATCATTATGGGAAGGGCAGAGGCCTTTGCAATGAAGAATCCGCCACTTATAAGCACCATCGATGCTGTTGGCACAGCAGCAGGATACAGTATTGTCCTTATCGTTGTGGGCTTTTTCAGGGAGCTGGTCGGTTCAGGACAGCTTTTCGGATATCAGGTTCTTCCCATCGCCACCGAAGGGGGCTGGTATACGCCTAACGGCCTGTTTCTGCTGGCTCCGAGTGCGTTCTTTCTGATCGGAGTTATCATTTGGGGCATGCACGCCCTTGTTAAAAAGGAGGAGAGGTAGATGGAAGCTTATCTCGGTCTCCTTGTTAAATCGATATTCGTTGAAAACATCGCTCTGGCGTTCTTTTTGGGGATGTGTACATTCCTCGCCGTATCCAAGCAGGTAGAGACCGCCACGGGACTTGGCATCGCCGTTGTTGTTGTGCAGACCATCACTGTTCCGGTGAACAACATCATTTACCGCTACGTACTGCGTGACGGCGCCCTTGAATGGGCAGGTTTTCCAAATATTGATCTCACATTCATAGGCCTTGTTACCTATATCGTGGTTATTGCAGCCATTGTTCAGATTATGGAGATGGCTCTGGATAAATACGTTCCTGCACTATACAACGCTCTTGGTATCTTCCTGCCGCTTATAACGGTGAACTGCGCAATACTCGGCGGAACGCTGTTTATGGTTCAGAGGGATTATACCTTTACCGAGAGCGTTTTTTACGGCTTTGGCTCCGGTACGGGGTGGGCTCTGGCTATTATCGCCCTTGCGGGGATCAGGGAAAAAATGAAGTATGCCGATGTTCCAAAGGATCTGGATAACCTCGGCATCGTTTTTATAACAGCGGGGCTGATGGCCATCGGCTTCATGCTGTTTTCAGGAATTCAGCTTTAAGCGGGGTTTGCATTGATAGAGATACTGTTAGGTTCAGCTGTATTTACGCTGGTTATCATACTTCTTGTAATTGTTATCCTTTTTGCCAAATCGAAGCTTATGCCCTCGGGGAGTGCAGATATTGTTATCAACGGTGACAACGAGGGTGCCATAGAGACCCCTGTGGGTGGGAAACTCCTCGGTGTACTGGCAAATAATGGCATATTCATATCCTCCGCCTGCGGTGGCGGCGGTTCCTGCGGCGAGTGTAAGGTTAAGGTGCATGAAGGGGGCGGCAGCCTCCTGCCCACTGAAAAGACTCACATCAACAAGAAAATGGAGAGGGAAGGATACAGGCTTTCATGCCAGCTCACAGTGAAGGAGGATCTCAAGATAGAGGTCCCCGAAGAGGTCTTCAGCGCCAAAAAATACGAGCTCACCGTTGAATCAAACGAGAATGTGGCCACCTTCATAAAACAGCCCGTACTGAAACTCCCCGAAGGTGCTGATTTCGATTTCAAGGCGGGTGGATATATCCAGGTTCAGGCACCCTCCTATGAGGCGGATTTTAAGGATGTGCATGTAACAGAGGAATACAGAGACGAACTTAGGGATGCGGGCTTCTTCGATCTTAAGGTTAAGACCGAAGCGAAGGTATCAAGAGCATATTCAATGGCGAACTACCCACTTGAGAAGGGTGTTCTTAAGCTTAACGTGCGTATAGCAATGCCCCCCAGAGATAAGCCTGATGCACCACCAGGAAAGGGCTCTGCATATGTGCACAGCCGTAAGCCGGGTGATAAGATCACCATAACAGGACCCTTCGGCGACTTCTACGCAAGGGAGGGGGATTCGGAGATGGTTTTCATCGGCGGCGGTGCCGGTATGGCGCCTCTGCGTTCGATAATCTTCGATCAGCTTAAAAGGGTTAATACCGACAGAAAGATATCATTCTGGTACGGGGCAAGAAACCTTAAAGAACTTTTCTATAAAGAGGATTTTGACAAGCTCGAAGAGGAGCATGAGAACTTTAAATGGTTTGTTTCCATGAGTGACCCGAAGCCTGAGGATAACTGGGATTCATACAAAGGCTACATACACACCATAGCCAGAGATAAATACCTGGCAGAGCATCCTGCACCGGAGGACTGCCAATACTACCTCTGCGGTCCACCCCCTATGCTGGCTTCTACCATGGATATGCTTGACCAGCTGGGAGTTGAGCCTGAGAATATTTTCTTTGACGATTTCGGGAGCTGATATGCAGTTATTTATAGTCGGCGTTATTGTGGCCCTTGCGGCCTTTGGATTCTTTTTTATGACCCTGAAGAAGGGTAAGACAGGCTCCTGCGGATGCGGGGGCACCTCCTGCTCCGAAGGGAGCCATGACGATGAAGGCTCCTGCGCCTGCGACCCTGATAAAACAGGTGGATGCTGTGCGGAGGAGTACATCGATGAGAAATACAATGAGCATGATGAGGATAAGAGGGGCTGACTGTTGTGCCTTGGTATAGCTCAGTTGTTAAGTTGATTGCTAAGCGGTTTTAATGCCAACTGCTTGGTATAGCTTCGTTATTAAGCTGACTGTTGAGCGGTTTTAGTGCTGTCGACTTGGCTAGCTCCGTTGTTAAAATGCCCCCAAAAGGACCGATGAGCTGTGGTGCCGGCTACTGCCGCACCTGCTACATTATAGAGCCCCTCTTGTTTCAGCTTTCAGCCCACCTGCAGCTTGATTAAGAATGCATTTATTAAGGTTTGTTTCAGACCTTGGCCGCTGATTTATTAAGAAGCTCTATGAGGTTCTCCTTCAAAACAGGTTTTATAAGAACAAAGTCTGCCCCCTCTGCGAAGTCTGCCTGATCCCTGAAAGCAGTGATTATTATGATAGGTGTGTCCTTGTCATTTTTCCGGATCTCTTTAATGAGCTCAAGGCCGTTCATCACAGGCATTTCAAGGTCTGTGAGTATTATATCGGGTTTTGATTCATTGTATTTATCAAGTCCGTCCATTCCATTATCTGCGATGGTAAGGCTCCCGATACTTTTTGAGGTTATCTTTGTGATAGCCTTCTGCATAAACTCTTCGTCTTCTACATAAAGCAGGTTTAAATCCTTAAGTTCCGCCATTGTCAGATCCTCTTATGTGTTTATTGATTTCTATTATGAATTTCGCACCATCCTCAACATTAACTGCGCTGAGGCTTCCTCCCATCTTATCCACAACTATTGTTTTGGACATATAAAGGCCGATTCCCGTTCCTTCCCCTTTTGTGGTGAAGTAGGGCTCAAAAAGCCTTTGAAGAACGGCAGGGGGTATACCTCCGCCGTTGTCTGTAATACCTATTTCGTATGATGAATCAAGCTCCTCAACGGATGAGCGTATAACACCGGGTATGTCCCGGGGCATATCCCCCCGCTCTCTACGTTCCAGGATCGCATCCTTCGAATTTGCCATGAGGTTAAGAATAACCTGTTTAAACTCATTGGGATACCCTTCGGCAAGGAGATCACTGTGCTTATCCCAAGACTCATCAAGTTCTATATTAATGTAGTTTGATTTGAACTGAGGTTCAAGCAAAAGTGAGACATCTTTTACAGCATCAAGCAGATTAAATTCCCGGCTCTCTCTGGAGGGCTTGAAGAATCCCCTGAAATCATCGATGGTATCCGCCATGAAGTCCACCTGTTTCATTATCCCTGTGACATGCTCCTCGACCAGCTCTTCGCTGAGTTCATCGAATTCGTAATCATCGGCAATGCATTGAGCTATGAGGGCTATGGAGTTCAGAGGCTGTTTCCATTGGTGTGCGATGGCTCCTATCATCTCCCCCATGGCGGCCATCTTCGACTGCTGTACCAGCATCCTTTCCTGTTCTTTCTGTTTTGATATGAGGGAGTTTTTCTCTGAAATATCCGTATGGGTAACAACAAGAAAGCGCCCGCCCCCTTTTATGTTCACCCAGTCTGAGGTTATAAAAAGCTCCATCATTAAGCCGTCATGCCGGGTCAATGTCCATTCGGGGCGAAGGCTATCCAATGTGCCGTCTCTGTATTCCATAAAGATCCTGGTGAGATCATCGGATATTTCGGGGTGGTATACTTCTGTGAAATGACGCCCTGTGAGGGTGTGCATATCAATTTCGTACATTTGGCAGAAGTGCCTGTTCATCTTTATGAGTACACCGTTGGAGTCGATAAGAGCGATGCCAATATCAGCTGTATTGAAGATTGCAGACAGAATCATCTCGCTGGAAGCGAGTTTCTTGTAGCTCTCCAGCAGTTCCCTGCTCTTCTTATCTACCTTTTCCTCAAGAAAAATGTTTGTATCCTCAAGAAGTTTCTTCTGGATCTCCATCTCTGTTACATCTGTGAAAGATATAATATACCGTTTTTCTTCGCCGGGGAGTTCGTGGGCATCAAGGAGGAAAACCCGGTTTTCATTGATTTTCCTGTCGTATAGAATGACCTTTGTATCTATGTTGAGCCTTTCATTATCGAGGGCTTTTTTGAGCCAGACCCCTCTGCGTTTCTCGCAGAAGTATCCTTCGAGCTCCTCAAAGAACTCGCATACGCATTCATGCTTCTGTTTAAACTCCTCCAGTGAGTTGAACCCGAAGAAATCGAGCATGAAGAGGTTTGCGTTTATCATAGTTTTGCCGTCGGAAACTATGATGATATTCTTCTGGAAGTCGAGGAGGTTTTGAAGGTGCCTTCCGCTTTCGGCGAGCTGGTTTTCAAGCACCTTCTGGCTGGTTATGTTCTCTATGAAGATCAGTGTGTACAGGGGGATGCCGTCGTTATCCCGAATTAGCGATGTTGAGCATAGCAGCCAAACGGGGTAGTCTGTATTCCCGGCCAGAACCGATTCGCTTGTGAAGTAACTGATCTCGCCATTGAGGAGCCTCGTGATAAAATCTTCACGTGAACCCGAGGTATTATGGAGAATATCACCCGGTTTTTTGCCCTCAACTTCATCGTTATCCATTTCGCAGAGATCGAGAAAAGCACGGTTAACCTGTACTATCCTGTCATTAAGATCCGTTACGATTATTCCGTTTGCGCTCTGCTCGAATACAGCTTTTGTAAAAGATTCATGCTCCTCAATTTTATCCTTGCCATCGATTCTTTCTGCTACTGAAAGAAAGGTTTCGGGCGAATTTGTGAAGAGGATTGTTTTAAAGGAGAAAACACCCGTATTTGTTTCCAATATGGTCTCTGCCGAACCTTTATCCCGACAGTTTTCTATGTGGATTTCCAGCCTTTCGCATGATTCTGTAGTTAACAGTGAGCAAAGGTTGATGCTCAATCCGGGTGCTGCGAAGCAGCCAAGTATTTCCTGTGCTTTTATATTGATATCAATTACTGTTTTGCTGTTGTCGAAGGTGAGCTGGGGGGCAGGGGAGAACTCAAAGATATTGTGTAGATTTGTCAGTATCTTCTGCTCTTCGCAATAATTGCTGTTTTTGCCGGAATTATCCGGATTCCTCTGCATTACCCACCTCGTATTCAGCAATTATATCCATAAATGTAATTATTATGCAAATCAAGAGTTAGGGTGTATCTGTGCTTATGAACGTTGGATGATTGGCTCAGGTGTGTTGTTAAAGATTAATCACTAATGTCTCTGTATTTTTCACATATGCTGCGAACCTCTTCCCTGTTATTAAGAAAAAGTTCCACAAGGACAGGGTCGAAGTGTCTTCCTCTTTGGGAATGGATAAATTCGAGCGCATTATCGATGCTCCATGGTTCTTTGTAGGGTCTTTTGCTTGTAAGCGCATCGAAGACATCTGCAATGGCAACAATTCTTCCGGCTAGTGGTATATGCTCCCCATGGAGCCCTCTGGGATAACCTGTTCCGTCGTATTTTTCATGGTGGGTGTATGCAATCTCTGCCCCTGCCTGCAGGTATTTGCTGTCTGAGCTTTTTAGGAGCTGGTGTCCGATCCCGCAGTGTTTCTTCACCTCTTCAAACTCCTCCGGAGTCAACTTTGCAGGTTTAAGTATAAGGCTTTCGCTTATACCGATTTTGCCGACATCGTGTAAAGGCGCTGAATTATATATAAGCTCCTGAAACTTTCCAGAGGTTCCGAGTGCCTGGGCAATCAGTTTAGAGTACCGTGCAACCCTGGTGATGTGTCTCCCTGTTTCTGAGTCGTTATATTCCGCTGCCTTGCCAATAATACCAAGGGTTTCCTCCTCCCTGTTGTTCATGCCCCTTGTGGCGGCTTTAAGGAACAGAAAGGTGGATATTATGACGGCGAGAAAAAGCTGCAGGAGAACTATGGAGGTGCCCGCAGGGTATACGGAGAATGGGCCGTGTCCGTTCACAGTACCCAGTATGGAGATAGCTGAGGACAGGAATATAACCAGAACAAAACCGTGTGTCTGGAGTCGGAAGGAAGCCCATACCATGAACGGGGTATACACGAAGGGGAGGGCATGGAGTATGATAAGGTTGCTGTAGTCTCTCCAGAAAACAGCCCAGCCGAAGAAGACTATACACCCCAGAATGAAGTAGGTCTCCTTGTTCATAAGGTCGTTTCCCTTTCTGCGGAAGTTTCTGGAAAAAACAATAATCAAGGGTGCGATAACCATTGTTCCTGTTACATTGCTGAGAAACCATGACCACCATACGCCTGAATACATAGTCTTTAAAATTATTCCGGCGGCCAGCATTGAAGTGACACCGATAACTGATGAGATGAGCGAGGGGAGTATACACCCCGTTCCAATGAAAACAGATGCCCCCGGCGGGCTTTCGAAGATTTTAATTTTTCTGAGAATCTTCTTCATTACATAAACGCCAGTCATGTATGCGGCGGTGTTTCCTGTGGATATTACAATCGTGGCGGTGGAGAAGTCCATGTTGATAAGGCTTGCTGCAAAATCCCCTATCCATATGCCGGGGAACATTTTAAGACCCCATATGAAAAGGTAGCCCACAGAGATTCCGGCGGGTATCCATACCGAGGCGATCTCGTCGGAGAATGAGGAGAGACGTAAACTCATGAATACGGATGCAAAGTAAAGAATTCCGGTGATTGAAACCCTGAAGAGGTATCTCTTGATTTTTTTTGACGGAATCGTCTCTAACATCTCCTTCATAGGACATATAATACCTTTGTGGGTGCAGTAATTGTTATGAGGAGATTAAATAGATATTAAATCTGGTTATAAATAGCTAATTCTTTGCGTAGGCTATTCCGTTCTTTGTGCTCTTTTTTATGGTATACATAGCCTTGTCTGCCAGCACTAGGAGCTCGTCCAACGAGTTTGAATCGTCGGGCCAGATGCTTATGCCTATACTGGCTCCGAGGGTTATCTTCTTGTTATCAATGACGAAAGGGGCAAGAAGAGAGTTTTGTATCCTGGAGGCAATATTTAATAAAGGGCTGTTATCCCCAATATCGTGGATAACCGCAACGAACTCATCTCCACCCACACGGGCAGCTGTATCAACACTCCGCATTTCATTCTTTATCCGGTCTGCCGCCTGAATGAGTGTTTTATCCCCAATTCTATGTCCGAACTGGTCGTTTACGGGTTTGAAGTTATCCAGATCGATGAAAAGAACAGCGGTTTTCGTTCCATTGCGCTTGCTTCTTTCTATGGACTGTTCCAGTCTGTCCATTAAGAGCGCTCTGTTGGGAAGCCCTGTCATGGGATCATGCATTGCCAGGCGCCTTATCTCTTCCTGCTGTATTTTCAACTCGGTAATATCTTCGGCTGTGCCGGCTAAGCGGTAGCTTTTCCCTTCGCTGTTGGGGATCGTGAAGGTTTTTGCCCAAATCCATCGTATATCACCATCTGGTCGTATTATCCTGAACTCTTCGTCGAAAATACCTCCCAATTTCTGCCTTTCTATGGCCTCTTCAACAGCCTTTAGATCATCAGGATGGATGCTCTTTATGAAAGAGTTCGGATCCTTGTACAGCTCCGCAGCCGGTCTGCCCCATATCTCTTCGTAGGCAGGGCTGACGTATAGGTGTCTTCCTGTTTTAAGGCATCTGAGCCAGAAGACGCTCGATATGTTTTCCATAAGCTGGTTGAATATAAGGTCTCTGTCCCTTAGATCCTCTATTGTTTTTACGTACTCGCTCATATCCCGGACGGACACGAGGATAACCTTAACCCCCTGCAGAGTGATCAGCCTCGCCTTAATATCCGCTGGATAACTTTCTCCGCTCTTACGAAGATTCCTTGCGCCGATGTCCATACTGCCGTCCATGAGTATCCTGTTAAGGTTTTCCCTTAGCTGCGGCCTGAAATCCTCGGGTACGAGTTCGGATGCGTTCATCCCTATGAGCTCCTCCCTTGAATATCCCGAAATTCTTTCTGCGGAGCGGTTGCAGTCGATAATCTCTCCTGTGATGCTCTCTATGAATACAGCGTCGGGGGCAAGCTGATACATCGCCATGAAGGTTTCTGTGGCTTCGTGGAGGTTTCTTTCAGTACGCTTCCTCTTATCTATCTCACTCATGAGGGCCTTATTCGTCTGGTGAAGCTCCGCTGTACGTTGATTAACCTTTTGCTCAAGTTTTTTATTCGATTCCCCCAGTAACCCCTCAGCAAGCTTTTTCTCTGTAATATCGTTGAGCATGATTACGAAGTAGTCGATCTCCCCGTCATCCTTTCTGTACGCCTTAACGGATGTTTCGCAGTGGACAACGGCTTTGTCTTTGCGGATATACCTTTTCTCAACAGTAAATTCATCAATATCCCCATCATAGATCCGTTGGAGCTGTTCGGTACTCATGGAGAGGTCATCGGGGTGGGTAAGGCTCTGGAAGTTGACAGACTGAAGCTCATCTTCGCTGTAGCCGAGTATGCTTGTGAATTTCCTGTTGTACTCCATCCAGTTGTTTTGGGCATCAGCGATGGCAAAGCCCGCCAGCGGCAGGTTGAAGAGCATATCAAACCGCCTGTGGTAGTATTCCTCTTCCCTCGCTTTGCTTGTATCTTTGCCGGGTATCATAGTCTCCCTCCGAATTAATACAAAAAATATCTCATTTTAACTGATTGTAAATGGGAATATTTAGAACGATTTTATATAGTTTGGATGTGATAAAGATTATCACTACACTGCTATGTACTTAGAGCCTCGAGTCTTTTCAGAATAAAAAACATAAAACTCACTGTCATTAGTATTATGACACCTGCGAATACGTACGAGTAGAGTGGATCGGGTGCAAAGATTACTGCGTAATTGTAGAATGCATGGAGTATTCCAGCGAGGAGGATATAGGGGGTAGCGTTTCTGATGTAGCCCCCGTAGGCGAACTTACCCTTGGCTATCCCCAGTGCCCAGATGGAGGCGAGGGAGATATGCAGAGGCATCGATGCAAGGGAGCGTTCGAAGAGAACGGCTGAGCCGTAGCGTACGGCGTAGTCCGCATTCTCAAATGCGGCGAAGCCTATGGCTGTGGAAACGGCATATACAGCGGCGTCCACAGGCTCGTCGAACACCTTCGCATCCTTTATGATAAGCAGGGTGAAAAGCGCTTTGAAGAACTCCTCATTAAGCCCCATAAGGAAGGTTATCTTAACGGCCGAAGCGGTGCTCAGCATAGGATCGGCAAAGCGAAAGCCTGTGAGCTCTTCAAGGACAGCGTTGGTGTACCCCGCTGTGTAGTAGCTCCCCACACCGCCGATTATGACCATGCTGACAACGGCAAGCATCGGTTCCGGGTGCACTTTGTCGTATCTTCTGAGAAGTATTACCCAGAAGGCGGCCGTAAGGAGTACTACCCCCCATATGCCTGCGGTTTCAGAGTCTATGGTTCTATCCTCACCTTTGTATTGACCGGGGTAAGCTCCCAAATCTCTTCTATATCTCTGTTTGTAACGGCAATACATCCAGCTGTCCAGTCAATTAGCAAGTGCAGCCTCCTCGCCCAGCTGTATTTAGGAGGCAAGCCGTGGATCATGATATCACCCCCCGGCGGGCATCCCGCCGCCATGGAGGCTCTTCTGTCATCTTTGTTGGGGTATGAGATCCCGAGGGACAGGTGATAGCTGCTCATGGGGTTCTTGACGCTTATTCTGTACAGCCCCTCTGGCGTCTTACCGTCACCTTCGCAAAGCTTGGCACCCTCCGGCTCAAAACCGAGGGATATAGGATAGCTTCCGATGGCCTTTTCACCGCTGTACAACGTCAGTCTGCGTTTACTTTTTTCTATGAGAATAAGATCTGCCGATTCCGAATAGACCTGGACGGAGATGAGCATAAGCAGCAGTATGGCAGGGACGAGGAGTTTCATAAGATACCTTTGTTCAAATATTGACCATTATATCCTTTCTGAATCCTATGTACAAGGGTATGGACGTGGTTCTGGTTGGTGAAGCCGGGATCACCGGGTGTATCGTTTCGGCTAGTTCTCATTGTAAATATGTATTTCAGTTTGAAATAGAGCCGGTATGCTATATTCTATAAACAGAATAAAGATCGATACGGAGTTTAGATATGAAAGAGCTTTCACAGCTTAGTATTCTCTACGTGGATGATGATGACCTCATGCGCTTCTCCCTTCCAAGGGTTCTCGGCAAGCATGTGAAGGAGATAACGGTGGCGGAGAACGGTCTGCAGGGGCTTGAGCTCTTTGAAAAGTGCCGCCATGATGCTGTGATTACGGACCTTGAGATGCCGGTGCTTAACGGTGTTGAGTTTATGAAACGTCTGCGGGAATACTATGGCGATGTTCCAATTATCGTGCTCACAGCCTTTGAGGATCAGGCTGAGCTTGCAAAGGATGCGGATGTTGTTCTGGCTAAACCGCTTCTTATTAAGAAGGTGGTGGCAGCCCTCGGGGAATGTGCTAAGAAATAAGGCCCCCGAAGCGGGAACTCCGGGGGTTTTGCAGGGATTAAATTGTTTACTTTGCAAAGCCGCAACCCGTGTTACGGCTCTGCCTATGTAGATCTAATATCATTAAGAACTTCCTCTTTTTAAGTGCCGATTACCATAGTATCCATTAAGTGGTTTATAAAAGAGTTATTTCTTTTTACTGGCCAATCCTGTTAATCCTGTGATTATTCTTTTACCATCAATTAAGTATGACAATAAAACATGTTTTGCTGTGAATGCGTAAAATACGAACAAAAACTTCTTGTTGTTTTATATTTTGTTGATGTTATCTTCTGATTATAGATAGATACATTTGCTGATATAGCGAGTGTTGATAGGTACTTCGGCCCCGAGCCGTAAAATGCCCGAAAAAGGGAGGTTTATTATGCACACTGCACTCGGAATAATATGTTTAAGTGTTTTTGCCGGATACTGGACACTAGTTTACGTAAAAGGCAATAAATAGAACCCATTAAGTCAATCAGGTTTTATAGCCACAGTTCCTGACTGAAAACCGTTAGGCAGGCGGGGTATGTCTGAGACGGCAAACCCCGCCTCCTGAAGGTCTCTTCTTACACCTTTTCCGCTGGAATAGGTTACAAGCATACCCTTATCCCCAAGCAGTCTGTACATATCGCCGAACACCTCCGGCGTCCACATCTCGGGGTTCATCCTTTTGCTGAACGGATCGAAGTATACGATATCAAATGGCGGTTTTAGCCTCTTAAAGGTGTTCACCGCATCACCCACAGCCACATCAAGACCGTAGTTGCGCACCCTTCCTTCCATGAGAAGCTCACGGAGCAGGGAATACCCCCTGAGCGGCCAGAAACCTTTATTATCGAGGATCAGTTGAACCAGCGAAGGGTCCTTCTCCACGCTTGTTATCTCAAGGGAGCCTTTAGCGCCAGCCTTTTCGCACTCTTCTAAGGTTACCGCCAGATTAGCACCCAGACCGAGGCATATATCGAGCAGACGCACATTTCCGGTCTTCAACCTGCTGACTATATCCGTTGTGACAACGTATTTATGAAGGCTCTCGGTGTATGCACCGATACTGCGGGCGTGGTAGGACTGTTTGTACTCTTTGCTGTAGTACGAGAGGGAGCCATCCCCCGTAAGCACCTCGACCCTGTTATCGGATACGGGGATTATATTCGGCATCGCTGAAGTATATGTGTGTATTCTCACTCATCCGTTCGGGGAGGTCATCCCTGTAGTGTCCGCCTCTGCTTCCGGGTCTTGCGAGTGCGGCCTTTGCCATCATAAGCCCCACTTCGGCGAGGTTGCGCAACTCCGCTGTCTTTCTGTCCGCAGGACGTTTCCCTTCGAAGTGGACAAGGTAGTTTTCAAGGAAGTCTATCGCCTTTTTCAGCCCCTCTTCGTTGCGTGAGACACTTACATAGAGCCACATGGTGTTCTGTATATCCCTGAGTGCCTTTGTGTAGTCCTCCTCTTTAATGAGGGGTCTATCCTCCGGCTCTGTCTCTAGTATGTCAAAACCGTTGCATTCACGCACAGCTGCCTTGGCACTTCTTCCGCCGTATACGACACCTTCGAGGAGCGAGTTGCTAGCGAGCCTGTTTGCACCGTGAACACCGGTGCAGGCCGCTTCGCCGCAGGCGTAGAGCCCTTTGAGAGCTGTTCTGCCTTCGGTATCGGTCTTGATTCCACCCATGTAGTAGTGTGCGGCCGGACTAACTGGGATAAGGTCGAGCGTTATGTCTATGCCGTATTCAAGGCAGGTGGAGTGTATCTTCGGGAAGCGGTTCTTGACAAAGTCCTTGTCGAGATGGGTTAGATCCAGGTACATGTGATCGGTATTAAGCTCCTGCATCTCAAAGAATATGGAACGGCTCACCACATCTCGGGGTGCAAGCTCGCCGTCTTCATGGTATTTGGTGCAGAATCGTTCATTATTCTGGTTCTTGAGGTATGCCCCCTCTCCACGCATGCTTTCGCTAAGGAGGAATGCGGGAGCGCCGGGGAAGTGCAGGGCTGTGGGATGAAACTGGTAGAACTCCATATCCTCGAGTTCTGCGTAGGCCCTGAAGGCCATAGCCGCACCGTCCCCTGTGGCAACCTCGGGGTTGGTGGTTCTGTTGAACAGTCTGCCAGCTCCTCCAGTGGCGACCACGACGGCCTTGGAGTAGTAAGCGAACTGCTCACCCGTCTTCTCATCCACGGTGAGAACACCCGTAACCCTTCCGTCCTCAACGAGGAAGTCAATGGCGTACATGTACTCCACACGGTAGATGTTGAGGAACTTGCCAGCATGCTCCTTGAGCGAGCGGACTATCTCATGCCCCGTTGCATCCCCTTGGGCATGTATGATCCGGTTAACGGAGTGGGCCGCTTCTCTGGTGAAGGAGAGATTACCGCCATGCATATCGAACTGGGCGCCCCATGCGATGAGTTCCCTGATATATCTGGGACCCTCTTCCACGAGGGTAAGAACGGCATCACGATCGCACAGGCCGTCACCCGCCTTGAGTGTGTCGTCTATGTGAAGGAAGATGTCGTCATCATCGTTGAGAACAACGGCAACGCCCCCTTGGGCGTACTCCGAACTGCTTTCACCGAGAAAGCACTTTGTTATGACTGCGACGTCGCCGTGGGCGGCCAGTTCAATAGCCGCCCTCAGACCGGCAACGCCGCTGCCGAGAACTATATAATCGAATTTTTTATGCTGCATCAGAAACGGAAACCTGCCTTTAAGCTGAACTGTGTTATGTCGCTGAAACCAGCCTCTGCGTTGATGCGGAGGAAGGGGAAGGGCACGACCTGAAGACCGACGATTCCCTTATATGTAACCTCGCTTGCAGAATCGAGGTCCACTTTGTCCGAATCCTCGCTCATGTGTGTAAGACCTGCGCTCACACCGCCGTAAGGCTTAAGCATGAGGAATCCTTTGCTTATGAATGCTCCCACAGAGCCGTTGTATGCGCTGAGGTCGTCGTTACCCATGAGCTGGGAGTATGTACCGCGAACGGAAAGGGCGGGTGTTGCAACGGTTCCCTCTAGGATAGCATACTGAAGTGATACGCCGATGGTCTGGAAGTTGGAGTTGACTGCCTTGGAGTACATTGCACCTATGTCAAACTTGCCGGGCAGACCCTTGCGTACATGGAGCCTGTAGGTGAGGATGCTCTGGGAGGCATCGCCGCCGTCGGTTGCGTTCACCCAATGATCGGCGTCATCATCGACGATGTTCAGCGTGGTTTCGACGTTAACGTCGAAGCCGATAGTACCGAGGGGATCCGCCGGAGCGTTGGGGTCGAAGGTTATCATGGAGCCGATGTGTCTGGTGAGGTTTTCGAAGTCCTCCTGATCCATGGCCGCCTGAAGCTCAATATCCTCGGCCGAAGCCGCCGTGAAACATGCGAACGTTAATAGCAGAACGAGAAGCTTCTTCATTGTCTTTCTCCTGTTTGCGAAAGGATGGCCGAAGGGCTCTTATCCCCTTTTCTTAAGGTCGGGATAGCCGAAGTCCTTGTGGAAATCCTCTCTGGTTCTGTTGAAGTACCCGAACTTTATATTCTTATACTTTCTTTTTATCAGCTTGAGCATGTTTTTTAAACCGAGAATTTCCTCAGTTTTAAACTTTAGCTTAGAAAAAAGGAAGTCCGGATCTATGTTTAGGTTGCGCATCTGGATAAGATCAATGCTGTACGCATCGAGGAAATCCATAAGGGTGTTTATCTCCCCCTCACGGTCGTTCACCCCCGGTATGGTGAGTAGGTTCAGTGATACATAGGCGTTGTACCTGTTTGCCAGCTCGATACTCTTAAGCACATCATCAAACTCGTAGTTCACCGGGTTGTAGTATGACTCATAGGTAGAGTGGACGGCGGAGTTCATGCTTACTCGAATGCTGTCCGCTCCGGCATCCAGGATCATCTTCATCTTCTCCGGATTACTACAGTTGGAGTTGAAGTTAACGGTAAGGCCGGGGGCCTTCTTTTTGATTACACGTATGGCCTTGGCCGCTGTTTCCGCCTCCGTAATGGGGTCACCTTCGCACCCCTGACCGAAGCTCACCACAGCATTCCCCGCTGTTTCATGGTGGTTCAGCGCAATCTCGATTATCTCCCTTGCCGAAGGTACGAAATCGAGGCGTGACTGGGGTGCGGGGCAGCATTCTGCGGGCTGTTGGGATATACACCCTATACAGCGGCTGTTACAGCTTGGTGCCACGGGGAGGGGGCACTCCCATCTACCCTCAAAAACGTTCTTTGCCGCCGTGCAGTGATACTCAAGGGCACATTTGGCGAGCTGTTTATACAGCCTGTTCTTGGGGTATTTCTCCAGGACGGCGTGCACCTTTGGTGCGAAATTATCCGTGAAGTCATAAAGCCCGGGGTTCCACCGGCTGTCATCGTCGATCTTTATTGCGGGTACAACAAACTTGCCGTTCAGCCAGCCCACAGCTGTATAGGCGAAGAGGGGGAGAAGGGTTTCATTCTGCTTCTCCATCGCCGGGAGGAAAAGCCTCAGATATCCCGGGGCAAGGAATGCGCTAACCGCACTCCCCCCTGTGAAGGTCTCCATATTGGAGGTCTCTTCGTTGTATGCGATGGGGTGTGTTTCGGGAACAAAGAACAGCTTCGAATGCTCCGGCAGTTCTATAAGTTCGGTTTCATAGGGTACGAAGTTGAAGTTTTCACTCCGTACGGTCATCTTAAGCGTGGGGTGATCGTATATATTTCCCTGTCTGTCAGCAAACAGGAGATTCGGTATCTCGTACATATAACCTCTTGGTCAATTCTTGCGTCAACAAATGATATTGTATTTTATAGATTTTTCAATATATACTTGGGTGTTTGCGATCAAAAAACAACAAGATAACAACAGGAGAGGGAAATGACCGACATTATCGAAGTTTACGCCAGAGAAATCATGGACTCAAGGGGCAACCCCACCGTTGAGGTTGAGGTTGTCACAAGCGGAGGACACGTGGGGAGAGCCGCAGTGCCTTCGGGAGCTTCCACAGGTGAATTCGAGGCTGTGGAACTCAGAGATGCCGATGCGACAAGATACCTCGGCAAAGGGGTACTCAAGGCAGTTCAAAACGTTAATGAGATCATCGCCGATGAGCTTGAGGGTATTGACGTTACAGAGCAGAAGCTCATAGATGAGCTTCTCATTGAGATGGACGGAACAGACAACAAAAGCAAGCTGGGAGCAAACGCAATACTCGGCGTTTCCCTTGCATGCGCCAAGGCCGCCGCAGAAGCAGTTTCACTCCCTCTTTACAAATACATCGGCGGTTCCTTTGCACATACACTCCCCGTCCCCATGATGAACATCATCAACGGCGGAGAGCATGCGGACAACAACGTGGACATTCAGGAATTCATGATCATGCCCGTTGGGGCGGAAACCTTCCGTGATGCCCTGCGTATGGGTGCAGAAACCTTCCATAACCTCAAGAAGGTTCTCAGCTCCAAGGGGTACAACACCGCTGTGGGTGACGAGGGTGGATTCGCCCCCAATCTTCAGTCCAACGAAGAGGCCGTTGAGGTTATCCTCAAGGCTGTGGAAAATGCGGGATACAAGCCCGGCGAGGATATCATGATCGCCCTTGATGCTGCTTCCAGCGAATTCTACAAGGACGGCAAGTACACCCTTAATGCGGAGAAAAACCCCGTTAAGGATGTTGATGAGATGGTGGAGTACTACAGCTACCTCTGCGGAAAGTTTCCCATAATCTCCATTGAGGACGGCCTTGATCAGGATGACTGGGAAGGGTGGAAGAAGCTCACCGATGCACTCGGCGACAAGGTTCAGCTTGTGGGTGACGACCTCTTCGTTACCAACGTTAAGAGGCTTGAGAAGGGTATTCAGGAGGGGGTTGCAAACTCCATCCTCATTAAGCTCAACCAGATAGGCTCACTCACAGAGACCCTTCACGCCATCGAGCTTGCCAAAACCGCATGCTACACCAACGTTATCTCCCACAGGAGCGGAGAGACCGAGGATACCACAATTGCAGATCTTGCCGTTGCCACCAACGCAGGCCAGATCAAAACAGGCTCCACCTCCAGAACGGACAGGGTTGCGAAATATAACCAGCTCCTTCGTATTGAGGAAGAGCTTCTGGACCAGGGAGTTTACAAAGGACTTGCGGCCTTTTATAATATCGGCTAACTGATTACAAACTAACAAATATTATCATGGGGGAAGTCTTCGGGCTTCCCCTTGTTCGTTATAAGGAGATCGATTTATGCAGTTAGAAAAGAAGATGGCGGAACTCATATGCGGATACAGCCTTAACCTTACGAAGGGGGATATACTCCTCATACGTGCTGAGTCCTGCTCGGAGCCCCTTGTTAAGGCGTTATTCGAGAAGGCTTTGCAACTCGGAGTTAAGCCTGTTCTGCGCATGGCCTTTAAGGGTCAGCAGGCGAGCTTCTTCAAATTTGCCGAGAAGGAGCAGCTCGAATTCATCCCCCACAGCGTAATGGCGGATGCGGAGAATGTAACGGCATCCGTATTCATTGATGCCACAGCAAACACCAAAGAGCTCACCAATGCGGATAAACAGAAGGTTACAACCTACAGCAAATCGATGCGCAAGGTTCGTGATATCATGATGGAGCGTGAATCGAAGGGTGAATTCCGCTGGTCGCTATGCCCCTATCCCACAGCCGCAATGGCGCAGGATGCGGAGATGTCTCTGGATGAATACGCTGAATTCGTTTTCAGGGCTTGCAAGCTCCACATGGATGACCCCGTTGCCGCATGGCAGGAGGTGGATGCGTATCAGAAGAAGGTTATCGGCATCCTTGACGGAAGCAAAGAGGTCCGCATTGTGGGGGACAGGACGGATATAACCTTCAACGTGGAGGGGCGTAAATGGATAAACTGCAACGGCCACCACAACATGCCCGACGGCGAGGTCTTCACCAGCCCCGTAGAGGATGGAGTTGACGGCGAGATATTCTTCGATGTGCCCACATCCTATCTTGGTGTGGAGGCTGGGGGAATCAGCCTCAAAATTGAAAAGGGTAGGATTGTTGAGGCCTCGGCGCAGAAGGGTGAGGCATTCCTGAAATCGATACTTGAAACCGATGAGGGCTCGAAACTGATCGGCGAGGTCGCCTTCGGCCTGAATGAGACGATAACAAAGGCAACCAAGAATATACTCTTCGATGAGAAGATAGGGCGCAGTATCCACATGGCCGTGGGTGCATCCTATCCCGAAGCCGGCGGAAAGAACAAGTCGGGCATCCACTGGGATATGATAAAGGATATGAAGAACGGCAAGGCGTACGTTGACGGTGAGCTTGTGTACGAAAACGGTTATTTCAAAGGGGTGTAGGTATGGAAGGCTTTGTATTTCGCAGTCCGGTAAAGGCGCATTTCGGCTTCGGCGCCATGGAGGAGATCAAGGGGATCCTTGAGCCCTATAAGAGCGTCGGCGTTGTCTCCGGTAAAACAGCCATCGAGAAGACCGGCTTTCGTAGCTTCCTGGAGGAAACCTTCTCAGGAAGCAAGAACCTGAGCTTTTACTCACAGGTGGAGGAAAATCCCTCCATCAATACGATTATCCGTGGGGGGAAGTTCATGCGTGAATCGAAGTGCGATGTTATCCTCGCCTTCGGCGGCGGAAGCCCCCTCGATGCGGCTAAGTCCATAGCCGCCTTTGCCACAAACCATGAGGGATTCTACGATCTGCACTATAAAAAGGAGCTCCCCAAGCCTCCGCTCCCTGTACTTGCAGTGCCCACCACATGCGGAACGGGTAGCGAGATGAACGCATACTCCATCATTACCGATACGGAGAAGCTCGATAAGATCAACTTCAGCAAGGAGGGGATGTTCCCGAAATGGGCGGTGCTGGATCCCGGCCTTCTCCGCACGCTGGATGAAAAAACTCTCCTCGCAACGGTCTTCGATGCCTTTACCCACGCCATGGAGGGCTTTATCTCAACGAAGGCGAACCCCTTCAGCGATATGGCTGCGATGACATCCATGGAGCTTATAGCAAGCACCCTTGCATCCACAGACGACCTGACCTCCGATGACGCGCTCATGAACTTCATGTACGCATCCTCCCTTGCCGGTGTTGTGATACTGCATACGGGAACCACCCTCCTGCATGCCCTCGGCTACTACCTTACCAACCGGAAAGGTATCCACCATGGAACGGCAAATGCCATGCTACTTGAGGGATACATGCAGATGCTTTCGGATAAGTCCGTTCAGAAGTTTGGTGTTGTTCCCGCTGTTTTCAGTAAGCATGGTTTTGATATGCAGAAGTGGCTGGACAGGCTGGGTGCTGAAAGCCTTGATAATACGTTGAGCGATGATGAGAAGCTGGAGATGGTTAAATACGCTTTGGCAAAGCCGAACACAAAGCTCACCCCCTTCACTGCGGATGAGGATTTCGTTCTGGAGAGGCTGGGCTAGTTCCCTTTGGGGCGGTAGCGCCCCATTATCTTTTTGACGTAGTGCTGTGTTTCGCCGTAGTCCGGTATGCGGTTGCCGAAGGAGGTGACCGTAGTCGGGCCGGCGTTGTATGCCGATAGTGCCAGCTCCGTATTACGGAAGCGTGCAAGCTGCTGGGTGAGATATTTGATGCCTGCCCGCAGGTTGTCCTCCATGAGGAAGGGGTCTCCGTCACTCATATCGTTGAAGGTGGCTGGCATTAACTGCATAAGCCCCATGGCGCCGGTTCTGGATATGGCAAACTTGTTGTACTCCGATTCAACATCGATGACTATCTTAACAAGCTCCGGGTCTATGCCGAACTCCTCGGAGAGTCTCACAGCCTTTTCATTCACAACCTCCCTTGGTATGGGACGGAAGGCTATCCCCGAAACCAGTATGACGTGGCGTGTGAGATGATATACACTGATGGTCCTGTTTCTTATATGGAAGGGGTTCAGAAGCTGTTTCGGGTTAAAGGTGGTCAGAAAGGTGAGGGTGTTCAGCAGAAGAACGTATGCTATGAAGGCGGTAAGTATTCTTTTATATATCTTTTCGGCTGTCATCAAAGGATATATCCCACAATTATCTGTTGCAGTCAATCGCTATTAGGGTAATAATCCACCACATGATTCGGGAGAAGCTATGAAGATTATAGACATACTAAAAAAGAAGAGAACTGTATCCTTCGAGTTCTTCCCCCCCAAAAAAGAGGAGGGGGAATCGGTTCTTTTTGAAACCATTGAAAAGCTTAAAGGATACGATCCCGATTTCGTCTCTGTAACCTATGGAGCAGGTGGCGGAACCCGGGATAAAACCATTGAATGGACGAGAAGCACCCACATAGACTACGGCCTTGAGGCTATGATGCACCTCACCTGTATAGCCGCCACAAGGGAGAGCATCGCCGGTATAGTCCGCCAGATTCGTGAGATAGACATCGAGAACGTCCTCGCTCTCAGAGGGGACATACCCCTTGATGTTCCGCCGGAGCTTTGCAGCAAGGTATTCAGAAACGCATCGGATCTGATCCCATATCTCAAGGAACAGGCGGATCTCTGTATAGGCGTTGCCTGCTATCCCGAGGGGCATCTAGAAACAAGGGATATCGACAAAGAGATAGAGCACCTCAAGCTTAAGGAATCCCTCGGTGCGGATTTTGCCATAACCCAGCTGTTCTTCACCAACGACTACTTCTACAGATTTATGGAAAGGGTTAGAGCTGCCGGTATAAAGATGCCCGTAATCGCAGGCATAATGCCCATAACGAACATAAAGCAGGTTATGCGCTTCACCCAAATGTGCGGCGTGGAGGTTCCGAAGCATATCATCGAAAGGATGGAGAATGCGGAGGAGAAGGATATGTTCGAGATTGGTGTGGACTATGCCGCAAAGCAGTCCAGCGACCTTTGGGAGCAGGGTGTTGAGGGGCTTCATTTCTATACCCTTAACCGTTCCGGAGCCACAGAGGAGGTTCTGGGGAGGGTGTTCTGATGCCGCTTCCCAGCTATACCCAGCCCCTGTACAGACCCCCCAGCGAGGCGGACAGCCTCATATTCCAGATAACCGAAGGGTGCAGTTACAACGGCTGTGCCTTCTGCGGTATGTATATCAACAAACCTTTTCGTGAAAAGCCCGTGGATGAGGTCTTCGCCGAGATAGAGGGGATACCAGAAACGGCCAGAGGGCGGATCCACAGGGTATTCCTTGCGGACGGAGACGGCGCTGTCTATAACTTCGACGGCCTTGTGCGTATCCTTGATAAGCTGAATGAGACCTTTCCGAACCTCCGCCGGATCAGTGCCTATGCCGGGCCGCAGGCTCTTCTGAAGAAGAAGCCGGAGGAGTGGAAGACCCTGCGGGATAAGGGTCTGCGTCTGCTGTATTTCGGTCTGGAAAGCGGCAACGATGAGGTGCTAGCACTAATGAACAAGGGGATGAAAGCGGGTAAGATCCTGCCCCGCATAAAAGAGATACAGGAGCAGGGGATCGATTTCTCCATAATGGTAATCCTCGGAGGCGGCGGAAGGAAGCTATCCGCCGAGCATATGCGGGATACAACGGCTTGGCTGAACGAGGTTAACCCGAAATATGCGAGCCTGCTCACCCTTTTCCTCAGACGCAAAAAAGACTACTTCGACTCACTCGAAACTCCCCGCATAGGCGACTTTCTGGAGGAGGCGAGAATGTTTGTGGACGGCGTCAGAGGCACGAACATCGTTTTCCGTTCCAACCATGTATCCAATTTTCTCATGCTCAAGGGGATCCTCGACCGTGATCGTGAGCGGCTTCTGGCGCAGATCGATTCCGCCATTGAGGACGCAAAGAAGAGAGGTGTCTATGAGGATTACCCCGATTTCTACGAGGAATTCTGAGTATGCTAATCATCTTCCCCACAAAAAAAGAGGCGAAAGCCTCTATTCCGAATATCACTCTCAAGGGATGGGAGCTCGGCATCCTCAGAGGTGAGTATAGGGGGTATGATGTTATTGTCACAGGCGTTTCCAAAACGAACGCCGCCTTCGCCTCAGCCATAGCCATTGACAGGCTTAAGCCTCAGAAAGCGTTGCTGGCGGGGATCTGTGGGTCATACAAAGGGAGTGGCTATTCACCGGGGGACCTCCTGTGTCTTGAGCGGGATTACTTCGTGGACGAGGGTATGATGCTCCCCGACGGTATAAGGCTCATCGGCGAAGAGGGGTTCCCTGTAACGGAGGGGAACTGCGCTGAGTTCAGGCCATGGCCTAAACTTCCCCGCACAGAGGGGAATACAGTATCCTTCCTCTCATCCTTCGACTACCTCGCCTCGGCTTACAGGAAGAAGACCGGAGCCTCCGTGGAGAGCATGGAAGGCGCATCTGTCGGGCTTGCGGCACAGCGTTTCGGTGTAGAGTGTTTCCATGTGAGAGCTGTTTCAAACTACTGCGGTGAGAGGGAATCTCAACAGTGGGATATCAAAAAAGCCTTCTCTGCTTTATCCTCATTTTTTCAAAGTTCTTTATAAAATCACCTAATCTCCTGATAAGAAACTATATATAAATCCTTGAATATCCTGAAAACCGCTCCATATGAGTGCGACAAGTTGTCGCTCCTGTTCTAAATTGCCTTTATTGTGTGTTAAATATGGCTTTGACAAAATCTCGTTATGAAATGAATATCGCTATAAATAACTGTAGATTATCTTGAAAAATACGGTATGCCCGTGATAATCTATACTTATATTGCTTATTGACAGGCAGAATAAATTATGTTTTTATAATTTGCCATCTAAAGTTTCAGAGGGGGACAAACCATGGAAGAAAAGATTGCACAACTGAAGGAACTGAACAGCCAGGCCGAACTTGGAGGCGGGCTAGACAGAATCAAAAAGCAGCATGAGCAAGGCAAGCTCACTGCAAGGGAGCGAGTCGAAAAGCTCCTCGACAAAGGTACTTTTGTAGAACTCGACAAGTTCGTAGTTCACCGCTGTTCCAATTTCGGAATGGACAAGAGCAAGATTCTCGGTGACGGCGTTGTAACCGGATACGGTAAGATCAACGGTCGCACAGTCTTCGTTTTCTCACAGGACTTCACAGTCTTCGGCGGTTCTCTTTCCGAGATGTTCGCTAAAAAGATCTGCAAGATTATGGACAAGGCTATTGAGCTCGGCTGTCCGGTTATCGGTCTTAACGATTCCGGCGGTGCGAGGATTCAGGAAGGTGTGCACTCCCTCGCCGGATACGCAGACATATTCCTCCGCAATACCCTTTCCTCCGGTGTTGTTCCCCAGATTTCCGCAATCATGGGACCCTGCGCAGGTGGAGCCGTTTACTCCCCCGCACTCACCGACTTCACCTTTATGGTCAAAGACACCAGCTACATGTTCATCACAGGCCCCGAGGTTGTTAAAACCGTTACCAGCGAAACGGTAACCAAAGAAGAGCTCGGCGGAGCCATGACCCACAACACAAAGAGCGGTGTTGCTCACTTCGCAGCGGAGAACGATGAGGACTGTATCCTCCGTATCCGTGAGCTTATGGGATACCTCCCCGCAAACAACATGGAGGAGCCCCCAATCGGCGCAACCAAGGATGACCCCAATAGGACCGATTCCAGCCTTGAGCAGGTTGTTCCCGTTGATGCAAACAAGCCCTACGACATGAGGGATGTTATCACCAAGGTTGTGGATGATGGAAACTTCTTTGAGGTTCAGGAGCACTACGCAAAGAACATGCTCATCGGTTTCTCAAGGCTCAACGGCAGAACAGTGGGTATCGTTGCAAACCAGCCCAGCGTTATGGCGGGAGCTCTTGATATAGATTCCTCCGTTAAGGGGGCAAGGTTCGTTCGCTTCTGCGATGCCTTCAATATACCCCTGCTCACCCTTGTTGACGTTCCCGGCTTCATGCCCGGCGTTGCCCAGGAGTACGGCGGTATCATCAAGCACGGTGCGAAGCTCCTTTATGCTTACTGCGAATCCACAGTGCCCAAGGTTACTCTTATCACTAGAAAGGCCTACGGTGGAGCCTATGACGTTCTCAGCTCCAAGCATGTAAGGGGTGATATCAACTATGCTTATCCCACAGCGGAGATCGCCGTTATGGGACCGGATGGAGCCTCCCAGATCCTCTACAGAAAAGAGATCATGAAGGCGGAGAAGCCCGAAGAGATGCTTAAGGAGAAGGTGGACGAGTACAGAGAGACCTTCGCCAATCCCTATAAGGCTTCCGAACTCGGTTTCATAGATGAGGTTATCCTCCCCGAGGATACAAGACCGAAGCTGATTCAGGCTTTTGAGCTTCTGGCAAACAAGAGACAGAGCAACCCGCCCAAGAAGCACGATAACCTTCCGCTTTAATTGATAAGGAGGAGATATAATGCCTGATATTAAAAAAGTTTTAGTTGCAAACAGGGGTGAGATAGCCATCCGGGTTTTCAGAACATGCCGGAAGATGGGTATCTCCACCGTTGCCATATACACCCATGCAGACCGGAAGGCTCCCCATGTACGCTATGCGGATGAGGCCTACTGTGTCACAGACAGCGAGACGGATACCAGTTACCTCAAGCAGGATAAGATCATCGATATAGCAAAGAAGACTGGCGCTGCGGTTCACCCCGGCTACGGCTTCTATGCAGAGAACGCTGATTTCGTCCGTGCACTTGAAGAGGCGGGGATAACCTTCATAGGGCCCTCCGCAGAGCACATAGTTCTTATGGGCTCCAAAACCGGCGCCAGAAACGCCATGGTTGATGCGGGAGTTCCCGTTGTGCCCGGTACAAAGAACGCCATCCGTGATGTAGAGGATGCTAAGAAGGTAGCCAGAGAAGTCGGGTACCCCATCATGCTTAAGGCCGTACACGGCGGCGGCGGAAAGGGTATGCGCCTTGTAAACACGGAAGAGGATTTCGAATCCTCATACCGCATGGCCTCCTCCGAGGCGGAAAACGCCTTCGGAAACGGAGACATGTATATAGAGAAGTTCATCGTTGAGCCCCACCACGTTGAGATTCAGGTCCTTGGTGACAAGCATGGAAACGCTCTGCACCTCTTCGAGCGTGAGTGCTCTATCCAGAGACGTCACCAGAAGGTTATCGAGGAAGCTCCCTCACCCTTCATTAACGACGACACAAGGGCGAAGATGTATGAGGTTGCCGTTAAGGCTGTTAAATCCCTCGGCTACATAAGCGCAGGAACCCTTGAGTTCATCGTTGGTGCGGATCAGAACTTCTACTTCCTTGAGATGAACACAAGGCTCCAGGTTGAGCACCCCATCACAGAGATGATCACAGGGGTGGATATAGTTGCGGAGATGATTAGGGTTGCCGAAGGTAAGGAGCTCTCCTATCAGCAGGATGAGGTTCACAGAAACGGACACGCCATCGAGTGCCGTATATATGCCGAGGATCCTAGCAACAACTTCGCTCCCTCACCCGGGCTTATCACCGTATACGAAACTCCCGAAGGTCCCAACGTTCGTGTGGAATCAGGAGCCTTCGCAGGATACGAGGTACCACTTTTCTACGACCCTATGATCGCAAAGGTTTGCGCCATAGGCAAGACAAGGGAGAGCTCCATCATCAGCATGAAGCGTATCCTTACGGAGTACAAGGTATCCGGTATCAAAACCTCCATCCCCTTTCATCAGAGGGTTCTCAACAATGAAACCTTCCTTGCGGGGCACTACGACACCAGCTTTATCGACACCAAGTTCGATATGGAGGATCTGAAGCGCAAAGAGGAAGCGGATGTGACCATTCCCCTCATTGCGGCGGCTATCAAGCAGCTTCAGAGCGAGAAGCTCAGCGCCCAGCGTTCCGTTACCAGAAGGGATGTGGGAGAGAGCAACTGGAAGCGTTTCGGAAGGCTTACGAGCCTCGGAAACAAGCTGGCGTAAGGGGGTATGATATGATTACGAAAAGAAAATACTATGCCACAGTGGACGGGGGCGAGCAGGAATACCTCGTCCATATAGAGCAGTCCGAGACGGATCTTTTCAAGGTTGATATAGACGGTGAGGAGCATGTTGTGGATTTTGCCATGACAGGCGACAACCTCTATTCGATTATTATTGACGGAAGATCCTACGATATCGACATCACCGAGCATGGAGACAACTTCTCCGTTCTCCTCGAAGGTGATCACTACGATGTTGAGGTGCTTAACGACATGAAGCGCCTCATGAAGCTCAGAGCCGAAGCGGGTCTAGAAGGTCGTCAGGTTATCGAAGCACAGATGCCCGGAATGATCTGGAAGGTTCTCGTTGAGGAAGGCCAGGAAGTGGAAGAGGGGGAGCCCCTTCTGATCCTCGTTGCCATGAAGATGGAGAACGAGATCAAATCACCCAAGGCCGGAGTTGTGCAGGAGCTTTTCGTTAAGCCCGATGATACTGTCGGTGCCGGCGATAAGCTTGCCATCGTAGAGTAGAATATTCTTTCTGGTAAAAACTTAAATACGGGTATACATTTGGGAGGGCGAGACTTTCGCCCTCCCGGTGTCTTTTGCGGTGACACCTAATTTAACCCATTGTGAGTGTGAGGTTTTTTATGGCTGACTTCAAGAAACCGACCTTTAGTGAATGGGAGTCCAAAGCGGCGAAGGAGATTAAGAAGGACGATGTCTCCTCAATGCAGTGGAACACTCCCGAAGGTATCAAGGTTAAGCCCCTTTATACGGCGGATGACCTTGAGAACCTTGAGCAACTCGATACTATGCCCGGCTTTCCCCCTTATACCAGGGGACCAAGAGCCAGCATGTACGCCGGACGTCCATGGACGGTTCGGCAGTATGCA
The DNA here is from genome assembly GCF_000421105.1 of Limisalsivibrio acetivorans. Taxonomy (NCBI): domain Bacteria; kingdom Pseudomonadati; phylum Deferribacterota; class Deferribacteres; order Deferribacterales; family Geovibrionaceae; genus Limisalsivibrio; species Limisalsivibrio acetivorans. The sequence goes on along the minus strand of NZ_ATWF01000001.1, from coordinate 746,699 downwards.
GGATTCTCCACGGCGGAGGAATCCAACGCATTCTATAAACGTAACCTTGCCGCAGGGCAGCAGGGGCTCTCCGTAGCCTTCGATCTTGCCACCCATAGAGGATACGACTCCGATCATCCGAGGGTTGTGGGAGATGTGGGCAAGGCAGGGGTTGCCATCGATTCCATCCTTGATATGGAGATCCTTTTCAGCGATATTCCGTTGGATGAGGTCTCTGTTTCCATGACGATGAATGGTGCGGTACTCCCCGTTATGGCGCTGTATATAGTCGCCGCCGAGGAGCAGGGGGTAACACAGGATAAGCTTGCGGGAACTATCCAGAACGATATCCTTAAGGAGTTCATGGTCCGCAACACCTACATCTATCCCCCCGAGCCCTCCATGCGCATCGTTTCGGATATTATTGAGTACACAAGCCTATATATGCCCCGTTTCAACTCCATAAGCATCTCTGGATACCATATTCAGGAGGCGGGTGCAAACAACGTTCAGGAGCTGGCCTTCACCCTCGCAGACGGCGTGGAGTACGTTAAGGCGGCTATTGAAAAAGGTCTTGATATCGATAAGTTCGCCCCCCGTCTCTCCTTCTTCTTTGCCATCGGCATGAACTTCTTCATGGAGGTAGCAAAGCTTAGAGCGGCGAGATACCTTTGGGCGGAGCTTATATCCCAGTTTAACCCTAAGAACGAGAAATCCCTCGCCCTTCGTACCCACTGCCAGACCTCCGGCTGGTCCCTCACCGAGGCGGATCCCTACAACAACGTAGTGAGAACCGCTGTGGAGGCTATGGCGGCAGTTCTTGGCGGAACCCAGTCTCTGCATACCAACGCACTCGATGAGGCGATCGCTCTTCCCACCGACCATTCGGCAAGGATTGCGAGAAATACCCAGCTCATCATTCAGGAGGAGACGGGCATAACCAACGTTGTGGATCCCCTTGCGGGCTCTTACTACGTCGAAAGCCTCACCAACTCCCTTATTACCGAAGCCCGTAAGCTGATAAAAGAGATCGAAGGCATGGGTGGGATGACCAAGGCCATCGAAAGCGGAATGCCCAAGATGCTCATTGAGGAATCAGCCGCCAGAAAGCAGGCGAAGATCGATATCGGCGAGGATGTTATCGTTGGTGTCAACAAGTACCGTGTAGAGGAGGACGAGCCCCTCGAGGTACTCAACATCGACAACACAGCCGTTCTCAACTCTCAGGTGAAGAGGCTCCAGAAGCTCCGTGCAGAGCGGAACGATGCGGACTGCAAGGCCGCCCTTGATGCGCTCACTAAGGTTGCTGAAACGGGTGAAGGGAACCTCCTTGAGGCGTGTGTCGATGCAGCAAGAAAACGTGCATCCCTCGGCGAGATGAGCGAGGCGATGGAGAAGGTCTTTGGAAGACACAAGGCGGAGATAAAGCTTGTAAGCGGAGTGTACGGCAAAGTGTTTGAAGAGGACGAAAACTTTACAGAGATACGCAAAGAGATAGAAAAGTTTGTAGAGGAAGAGGGGAGAAGACCCCGTATCCTCGTTGCGAAGATGGGTCAGGACGGCCACGACAGAGGAGCCAAGGTTGTTGCAACGGCATATGCGGATGCGGGCTTTGATGTGGATGTCGGTCCCCTTTTCCAGACACCCGAAGAGACGGCTAAGATGGCGGTTGAAAACGATGTTCATGCTATCGGCGTATCAAGCCTCGCCGCAGGCCACAATACCCTTGTGCCCCAGCTTGTGCAGGAGCTTAAGAAGCTCGATGCGGAGGACATCGTTGTTGTTACAGGCGGAGTTATCCCCAGAAACGACTACGACGCACTCTACAAGGCGGGCGCATCCTGTATCTTTGGTCCCGGAACCCCCATAACCAAATCGGCGAAGATGACCCTCGAGGCCATACGCAATAAGAAGGCGGGTATCTCCGGCTGATGGAACTCGGCGTTTTAGCGGATAAGATAATCGAGGGGAGCAGACGCTCCCTCGGCAAAGGTATTACACTTATAGAGAGCAGAAAGCCGGAGCATTCCAAGGATGCTTCGGCTCTGCTCGACCTTCTTTTACCCCATACGGGCAACTCTATCCGTGTGGGCATCACCGGGGTCCCCGGTGTGGGCAAATCAACCTTCATCGAAGCCTTCGGCAAATACCTCACTTCTATCGGTCACAGGGTAGCTGTGCTTGCCGTTGACCCCTCCAGTCAGATAACGGGGGGCAGCATCCTCGGGGATAAAACCCGTATGGAGGAGCTCTCCCGAGATGAAAACGCATTCATCCGCCCATCCCCCGCAGGGGACACGCTCGGAGGTGTTGCCAGAAGAACGAGGGAGACTATGCTCCTCTGCGAGGCGGCCGGCTATGATGTTATTATCGTTGAAACTGTCGGGGTAGGCCAATCGGAGATAGCGGTCGCCTCCATGGTGGATTTTTTCATGCTCCTTCAGCTCGCAACAGCGGGGGACGAGCTTCAGGGGATCAAGAAGGGTGTCATGGAGCTTGCCGATGCCATTGTGATAAATAAGGCGGATATCGACTGGCAGAAAGCGGAACTCTCGAAACAGCAGTACCTTAATGCACTTCATATACTCCGCCCCAAAAGCCGCAACTGGACCGTGCCCGTCTATCCGGTGAGCTCCCTCGAAAACAGGGGTATTGAGGATATCTGGGGAATGCTTCAAGAGTTTAAAGGTGTCATGGAGGAATCGGGGGAGTTCGATGAGAAGCGAAAGTCCCAGGCGGTGGACTGGATGTGGAGCCTCCTCATGGACGACCTTAAGGGGATGTTCATGGCCAACAAGAACGTTCAGGGTATATTCGAATCGGTTCAGGAGGCCGTTGCCAAAGGGATAACAACGCCCGGTGCGGCATCTAAAAGGCTTCTGGATGCCTTCCGTAAGGGGTGGTAAGAACTATAGGTCCCGTCGTTTCTCGATCTTATCGCTCTTGCATCTTGCACATACCGACTTAGTACGCAGAAACCATATAAACGACAGGAATAGGGCGGGTATGCCTATCACCGTACCGAAGAAGGGTACGAGTACAAAGAACACCGCCGCCACGGCCAGTGCAACCCCCGGGTAGTATGAAACCTTTTCAGCATCCACATTCTCGCCGCAGTCGCGGCAGTATTTCACAGCCATGCCAGATATTAGCACAAAGTGCCCCCTTTTTGAACCCCCAAGACCCTTGACAGCCCCTGGAAGGTTTCGGATAATGACTACTTGACTATGAGGTGAGCTATGGCGGATAAATTCCCTGTAACCCAGGCAGTAAGAGTGTTTCGTAAGGAAAAAGTGGATTATGAACCCTTCATGTACGACTATGAGGAAAAGGGGGGCACAGCCCAGAGTGCGGAGGTTCTCGGGGTAGATGAGCATAACGTTATCAAGACGATTATTATGGAGGATGAGGGCGGGAATCCTGCAATCGTTCTTATGCATGGCGATAAAGAGATCTCGGCAAAGAACCTTGCAAGGCATATCGGCGTAAAGAAGATGCAGCCCTGCCAGCCGGATATTGCCAATAAGCACACTGGCTATATTGTCGGCGGTACATCACCCTTCGGTACAAAGAAGAAGATGAGGGTTTATGCAGAGAAGACGATCTTCGATCGCCCTGTTATTTTTATCAACGGCGGCAAGAGGGGATTTCTTGTCTCCATGAAGCCTTCGGAGCTTGAGCGGGTATTAAAGCCGGAGAAGGTTGAAGCCACTGCGGAATAGGGGAGCCGGATTTGCGGGAGTTTAATCCTATCAATAGTGCTTCATTGAGTGTACTAAGCATCGAAGTAAGGATAGAATCTCATTGTTTGATGTAAGATATTGGCTTGGACTGAATAGAAGGGGGAAGACATAGCCCCGGCCTTGAAGACCGGGGTGGTTATAATCTCAAGTTAGGCCATGGAGCTGAGGCGTGTTGCGAGTCTTGAAACCCTTCTGGACGCCTGGTTTTTGTGGATGACACCCTTGGAAGCTATCTTTCTGATAGTTCTCTCGGCGTCAAGATAAGCCTTGGCCGCAGTTTCCTTGTCGCCTGATTCAACGGCGCTGAGGAATTTTTTTATGGTTGTCTTCATTCTGGACTTGTAAGCCCTGTTGGCCAGATTTCTTTTTTCGTTCTGCCTGATACGCTTCTTAGCAGAAAGTGTATGTGCCACTGTTCACCTCTGTATTTTTTTCAAGAACGCATCTTATACCAAATAGACCCGCTGTAGTCAAGCATTTTAAATCATTAATAAAGTTTTCTTGATTATAAGACCAGGGAACTCTAAAATGTGATACTACGTGTGAGGTAAGTTAATGGTGAAAAAAGCGTTTATTTTAATGTCAATCATGATGATTCTGAGTGCATGTGCAGGAAAGGAACCGGAGCCGGAGAAGGGGGAGAAGATCCTCAGCAGTTTCGGCGGAACTCCCTATGGTGCTTCCACTGCGGAGAATTCAGACAGGATTAAGGATCTGGCCTCCAAGGTGGAGGAGCTTGAGAAGGAGATCTCAGTTCTGAGGAACGATAATAAGGAGATCAAAGAGAACTATAAAGGGATACTTGCCCTTCTCGGCGAGTACCAGAAGGCGTTGTCCAATGTGCGCAACAGGCTGAAGGCAATGGCTGAAGGGGTTGATTCCTATGTTGCAGCAGAGAAGGCCTATCTATACTCCTCTCCCGATGCTTCCTCCGAACGGAAGCTGGAGCTAGAGCGGGGTGAGACGGTTAGTGTTATTGAGGGGATACCCGGCGCTGAGATGTGGATTAAGGTTATAACAGGGGAGCTTGAGGGCTATATGGACGGCCGTGTGGTTCTCCCCTTGGGGAAATAGAGTTATTAAACATTATTATTTCAGGAGGCTTGGATGAAAAAGATCATTATTGCTGTGCTGGCCCTTGCTGCCGCATTCGCTCTGCCCGCCTTTGCGGATGAGACAGGGGAGAGGATGGCGAAGACCTGTGCAGGATGCCACGGAACAAACGGAGCTTCACCCGGTGACTATATACCCACCATCGGTGGACAGAACGAGGTTTATCTTGAGGAAACCATGGCTGGCTACAAGCAGGGAGCCAGACCCGAAAGCGTTGAGATGAACCTTATGGCCTCCGGCTACACCGATGAACAGCTCGATTCCATAAGCGCATGGTACGCCGGGAAAGAGTGGGTCAGCTCCGACAGTAAGCTTGAGGAATTCAATGTTGATGCTTCCGTTGAGCTGATAGAGGATACCGGGTGTGCAGACTGTCACATGAGTGACGGCACGGGTGTTGATGAGATACCGAGGATTGCAGGCCAGAATCCGGGTTACCTCCGTGAGGTGCTTAAGCGTTATAAGAACGGCGAGATCAAATCCGAAGAGATGAGCGTTATGCAAGAAGTAAGTGAGATCGAGATAAGGGCTCTTGCCGCCTATTATTCAGCACTTGGGAGGAACAAATGAGCAGATTAAGCAGAAGAACTTTTCTGAAGGGAACCGCTGCGGCCGTTGGTGCGGTTGGTCTGGCGGGATGTGTTAATGTCGATGTAAACGTCTCCAAGAAAAAAGAGATAATAATGCCCAAAGGGGGCAAGCGTGTTGTTGTACTAGGAGCCGGTTGGGGGGGTACAACAGCTGCGAAGTACTGTAAGCTCACCGATCCTTCCATCGAGGTTATATTGATAGAGAAACTGGACAAGTTTGTCTCATGTCCCGCAAGCAACTGGGTTATAGGCGGGTTTAAGGCACTCTCAGATATAACATTCAGCTACAACGACCTTGCTTCAAATAACGGCATAAAGCTCCTTAAAACAGAGGCTCTCGGGCTTGAGCCTGCCAATAAGATCATCGTTACGGATGCAGGAAAAGTGGAGTACGACAAGCTTATCGTATCCCCCGGCGTCAGCTTTATGTATGACCAGATAGAGGGGTGGAAGGATTCTGCCATGGACGATTTCCCCCATGCATATAAGGCCGGACCCCAGACACAACTCCTCCGGGATAAGCTGGTGGCTATGAAGAACGGCGAGAATGTTGTGCTCACCGTACCGCCTAAGCCTTACAGATGCCCCCCCGGACCCTATGAGCGCATATCACTCATAGCAAACTATCTTAAGAACCATAAAACGGGCTCGAAGATCATCGTTCTTGATCCCAATGACGGGATAGTTTCCAAGGGTAAGCTCTTTATGGACGGCTGGAATGCTTATTACAGCGATGTTATCGAATATATAACCCTTGCGCCCCTCAAAGGTATCGACAGGAAGAACAAGGTTCTCCAAACCGAGAAGGGTGAGTTTAAGGCGGGAGTAGCCAACATCATTCCCGCTATGAAGGCAGGAGATTTCGCATATAAGGCTGGGCTTGTGCCCGAAGGGGAGCGTTGGGCAAAGGTGAATGCATATAACTTCGAATCGGAGGTTTATAAGGATGTCCATGTAATCGGCGACTCTACCCATGCGGGATCCGTGGGCCCTGTTCCGAAGTCGGGCTTCGTTGCAAACAGCATGGGCAAAGCATGCGCACTGGCAGTTGTTTATGCCCTTAACGGGCAGGAACAGCTACCTCCGAGCCTTGCAAATACGTGTTACAGCCTCATAAACGAAGAGGAAGCGATATTTGTATCAGCAGTTTACGATTATGACCCCTCAGTAAAACGTATCATGAAAACAGGTGGAGGTCTCTCACCAGATCGCAGAGAGATCTTCGGCAAGCACGCCAGGGACTGGACGTTAAGTATATGGTCCGATATGCTGACATAGATTTAGAGCCGGGTTCGCCCGGCTTTTTTAATCTTTTGTTCAAGTCCAAACGAGATAATATGTCAAAATCAAAATAAAATACTGTTATTAATCCACTATTTCATTGGTATTCAACTTAATATGAAAATCTGTATATTGTATACAAAAAATACTTGCGATTTTGTTGCAGGTTGATATAGTGATTAGAAATCAGTTCAGACAGAAGGTAATGTTTATATGTCAAGAACCCAGTTTATTTCTTTTAATGCGGCAGTAATGTCGGAGAATGTTTAATTATGAGCAGCATGGCAGAGTTCAAGTCAGCTCTCAATGAAGAGGATGCGGTTAAGGCCGGAGAGATTCTCTCTAAGGCGGAGCCCGATAAGGAAGGCCTTAAAAGCCTCTCATCCGTGTTCATGTTCCTTTCGGTTATATTCAGGTATCCTGAGGATACCGTTTATGAAACCATAGATAAATACTCCCCCGAGTTCCAGGAGTTCATTTCTGAATACACTGACAGGGCGCTGGTTCCCGGGAAGCAGATCGATATGGAGACGGAGTATGTGAAGCTCTTCATCAACGATTACGGCGGCGTTAAAGCCACCCCCTATGCCTCTGTGTATATGGGTGATGAACAGCTTCTCTGGGGTGATGATATGGTTCGTCTTAAGAACATCATGGCGGCCGAAGGCTTCATGCGTGATGAGAGCGTTAAGGAGCTTGAGGACCATGTCTATCTTGTGCTTGAGTTTTTCGGCCTCGTGCTCGAGAAGGTTGCGGATGAAGAGAACAGCGATTGCCGCCTTGGATCGTTAAGTACACTTCTGAGCGTATCGAGGGATTTTTTCCCCGTTTTCGCAGGCCCTTTTGCCGATAAGGTTATCGCGGAAACAGAGACGGAATTCTATAAAACGGCATCAATGCTTCTGAAAGGTTTTCTGAACGATACAGAGAACATTTTGGAAGAACTTATATTTAATTAAAAATAGGTAAAGCGGACGTAAAGTCCGGAATATTGGAGGTGTTCTAATGAAAAGAAAGGCATTTACAGCTGTAGTAGTGGCAGTGCTTCTTGCAATGGCAGTTTCCACTGCTTTCGCAGCAAACGCAAGAAAGGGTAAGAGAACATGGAAAAAGAGTTGCAGGACTACCTGTCATGACGGTAGTAAAGCAGTTGAGCTTTCACCCGTTTCCAAGACTCAGGCTCAGTGGAAGAGATTCTTCGATAACGCTCATGCAGAGATCGACGAAGCTCACGCTGGCGTTGAGGTTGATGCGCTTAAAGACAGCGACTGGGCAGATATGTTCGAGTATCTTCACGGCCACGCCCTTGACAGCGACCAGCCCGAAACTTGCGGCTAAAATTTAAAAAAAATTGCACTTAACAGGATGCTCCCGCAAAAGGGGGCATCCTGATTTTCATTTAATTAACGGGGGTTGTTAATGAAAAAGTTTCTAATTGCTATTCTGGCGGTGCTTGTTGCATCGACTGCGGCATTTGCGGCCGAGCCTTCACTCGAAGAGCTGAAGAAAGAGATCGCGGAGCTTCAGGAAGATATCGACAGCATCAGCAGGCGTGTATCCAAAAACGAAAGACACACGGCTGTGGACAGGGTTAACATCAAGGCAGAGCTCAGAACAAGGCTTGATTCAGTAAGCTACAAGGATGTTCAGGCTCTTCCCGCATACGCTAACGACATGATGGGCCTCTGGCTCAGAGATGTTCTCGTTGCAGGCGGCGGCGCAGATGCTCCCTGGGATCAAACAGGTATGACCGGTCAGCCCGACATGTGGAACGATGCTTTCATGGCCGAATATGGTCAGGATTTCGGCATGCTCTACAGCAACCTTATGGGAACCTCTCCCGAAGCTCAGGAGTTCCAGCAGAACTTCGGCGCTCTCGTAGGACAGGTTGGCCCCGGTACAGACCCTTCAGACTTTGTTGAGTCCGACTGGGTGGATGACATGGTCGATTTCGCCGGCATGACCGGTGCGATGATGGATGCCAACATGAACGGCTACAGCGACTATCAGGACTTCGTTGTAACTGTCGGCACCATGAACGGCCTTGATATGTCCAATCCCGAGCAGGCTGCTCAGGCCCAGCAGATGGCGAACATGATGGCCTTCTCTTACCTCTTCAGCGACAGAACTCTTACTGCCGGTGAGGCTCAGGTTATGAAGTCTATGTTCAAAGGCGTAGAGCCCAGATCATACGACACAGAGAACAGCTCCATGTTCACAAACAAGTTCAGGCTCCGTCTGAACAGCAAGGTAAACAGCAATCTTTCTTTCACCGGCCGTCTTGTTATGTACAAGGCGTGGGGTGACACAAGCCAGGTTAAGTTCTTCGACGGCACATTCAAAAGTATGTACCTCGATGGCAACTCCGGCTCTGTTCCCTCAGACGACAGTCTCCACGTTGAAAGAGCATACTTCGTCTACAAAAATCACATCGGAAACGTAGGCTGGCACTTCTCCCTCGGTAGAAGACCCTCAACCTACGGCCCCGGATATGAGAACCACGAGTTCTCCACACTCGGCGGTTCACCACTCGCTTCCATTATCCAGTGGAACTTCGATGGCGGCTCACTCGGTATCGATTTCGATTACTGGGTGCCCGGTTCATTCATCAAGTTCTGCTACGGTAAAGGCTTCGAAGGTCAGTGGGGAACCGGAAACGCACTTTCCGCAAACAACGGTCTCACATCCTACTCCAACGTAGATGATGTTGAGTTCGGCGGACTCATCGTTAAGTTCTATGACGACGAGAAGTACAAGTTCTGGTACAATTATGCGAGAGGCTTCGGCGTAACCGATGGTTTCACAGGCCTTGTAGCAATGCCCTACTACATTTCCGGTACAGATTATAACATGGACGGTGCTTACGACGAGTACGAGTTCAACCCGAACTGGGGCGGATACGCTTCCAGGTTCGAGCCCACCTCCGAGATTGGTGACATCGAGATGCATGCACTCCTCGCACAGGGTGAGAACTTCGGCTTCGACTGGTTCCTTTCATACAACATGAGTAAGACCCATCCGGACGGAAGGTCTCAGAACCCCATGTTCCAGTTTATGGAGCAGGATCAGCTTCTCGGTTCTGACGACAGCGAATCCGGACACATGATCTGGGTTGGTGTTATGACTCCTGATATCCCCGTTGTTGGCGGACGCCTCGGCTTCGAATACAACAAGGGTAGCAAAAACTGGATCAACTTCACCGGCGCAGAGGATGACGTAGTAGCAAGTAAGCTCGCCACACGCGGTAGTGTGTACGAGGTATACTACCACCGTCCCGTTGTAGGCAGCCGTCTTTTCGCCACCATTGGCTATCAGAGGTTCGACTACGACTACACCGGCAGCGGTAACCCCATGGGTTCACCCACAGATATCAACGATGTGAACGGACTTCATGCGATGATGCCCGTTGTTGATAAGGTGGAGAAGTTCTACGGCTCCTTCACTTACTCATTCTAATAACTAAAAAATATGAGCCGGGGTTGAAAAGCCCCGGCTTTTTATGTATCCAGCTATGCTAAAGTAAACTGTTGTTTGAAAGCGTCCAGCCCTCTTGTAAAGATAGATACAGCCAATATAGAAAGAATCATATGTAAAATCATTAATGTCTACTATAATACTATGTTTTAAATATTTGTAATTTTTCTTGCTAAAGAAGTAAAAAATGTATATTGTATTCTGTATACATTACAGGTGTATTGTGTCTACAGTGTAAACTAATGGTAGTATTGATAAAGTAGGAGGTCTATTTTATGAAGCTCAGCCGTAGGAAATTTCTGGCGGCATCCGGTAGCGCACTTGCAGCAACCATGGTTGCCAGTAATCTGTCTACCTTTAAAGCCGTCGCCAGCGGTGGACATCAGGAAGCCGCTCCCACCGGCGAAGTGGGTGAGAAGCACGTTGCCTCTTCCTGCGAGATGTGTGTAAACAAGTGCGGGTTTTACGCACACGTTGTAAACGGTCGTATCAAGAAGCTCAACCCCAACCCCAAGTTCTTCAAGAGCCGCGCAATGCTTTGTGCGAGAGGAAATGCGGGTGCGGAAGAGCCCTACAACCCCGAAAGACTTAAGGAACCCCTTCTTCGCGTCGGCAAGAGAGGGGAGGGCAAGTGGAAGAAGATTTCCTACGAGGAAGCCTTCAAAATAATTGCCGAGAAATTTGCAGAGAACAAGAAGAAGTATGAGAACCGCTCAAGCGTTGCCTTTGCTTCATCAGAAGGTTTTCAGGAAGGGATGTTCCACTTCCTTGTTCAGTCCTACGGTTCCCTTAATACAGTAAGGCACCCCACCCTCTGTCTCTCGTCCACCATTCAGGGATGGTCGTCTGTTTACGGTGTTTACCCCGATGCAGACCTGCTCAACGCTATGTTCGTTGTAATGCCCGGTGCAAACAGGGCGGAGGCCTTTGTAACACCCGACACCATCGATTTCCAGAAGAACAAGCCCAAGGGTCAGCAGCTTGTTGTCCTCGATCCCCGTTTTACAGCCACAGCCGCAAAGGCGGACAAGTGGTATCCTGTAAAACCTGGAACGGATCTTGCGTTTGTTCTTGGTATGATAAATGTAATCATTGAAGAAGAGCTTTACGACAAAGCCTTCGTTGATGAATACACCCATGGATTTGCAGAGCTTGTGGAGCATGTCAAACAGTACACTCCCGAGTGGGCGGAGAAGGAATGTGAGATTTCCGCCGAGGAGATCCGCTGGACTGCGAGAGAGTTTGCAAAGTACGCTCCCCGTTCCGTTGTTTACCCCGGCAGAAGAACCTCCTGGTATGTAAACGACGTATACTTCCGCAGAGCCTGTGCCATTGCAACGGCTATATGCGGCTGCTGGGACACCCCCGGCGGTATCGTTCCCAAATCCTCTGTACCCCTCGAGAAGCACGACATCATGTTCCCCTTCTACGACCTTGTACAGAGCAGGCTTGATATAGAATCCTACGGCAACTTCGACAACAAGATGCCCGAAGATGAGAGGACAGCATCCGGTCTTCCCATGGATTCCTGTACATACCTCAGCGAGAAGGACGGCAGCTGGCTCCGCTTCAGAGAGGCAGTTCTTAAGGGGGAGCCCTATCCCGTAACCGCTCTCATTGTATACAAGCAGAACCTTATTGAGGCTGTTCCCAACAGAGCCAAGACCCTTGAGATGCTTGATAAGATGGACTTCATAGCTATGGTGGATATACAGATGTCTGACACTGCCTACTACGCAGACCTCGTTATTCCTGAGTCCACTTACCTTGAGAGATGGGACCCTGTACACAGCCTCAGCGGCATATGGCCCATAGCCACTTTCCGCCAGCCATGTGTTGAGCCCGTATTCAAGACCAAGTCCATGTTCGAGATAACAGGTGGAATCGTTGAGGAGATGCTTAAGATAGACTCCCTCTGGGACGACACCTACGAAGAGGATATGGAATACTTCATGGACGGAGTTGTGAACGGAATACTTCGCAAGCCCATGACAGAATACATCAAATATCAGCTTAGCGAGCACTCCGGTGCCTACGAGCAGATGATGAAAGAAGGCGTCTTCTACCTTACTGACAAGGCGAAATACGGCAAGATGAGAAAGCCCGGCGCCAGATACAAGACCAGAACAGGCAAGATCGAGCTGTACAACGTTAAGTATGAGAAGGAAGGTCTTGATCCCCTTCCCGTATACAGAAGACCCAGACAGCCTAAGGAAGGTCAGTTCAGATTCGTTCTCGGACGTCACGGCTGGAACACCCACACAGGAACACAGAACAACGAGTTCCTCTGGGAGATCCAGAAGGAGAACACACTCTGGATAAACAGCCAGGAAGCACGCAAGCTCAATATTACCGACGGCGACTATGTCATCGTTAAGAGCAGCGTGGGCGAGCAGAAGGTTAAGGCCGAAGTTACAGAAAAGATCAGGCCTGACTGCGTATACTATGTGCACGGTTTCGGCCGTATCTCCAAGGGCCTCAGCCTCGTTTACAACGTGGGCGCTTCACAGGCGGCTATCCTTGAGGACTACATAGAGCCGATCTCCGGTAACTCTGCTATGCACGAAACCTTCGTAACCATCACAAAGGCATAATAGGGAGGCAGGATAGAGATGAGTACTAAAAAATACGGCATTGTCCTGGATACCGGGAAATGCATAAACTGCAAGGCCTGTACCGTGGCCTGCAAATTCGAGAACGTTATTCACCCCGGTGATGACGATTACAGGATATGGGTTACCCAGCTTGAGGTTCAGGGTGCTTACCCCAACCTCAGCCTTGAGTTTCAGCCCTCACAGTGTCAGCACTGCGAGAATACACCCTGTCAGAGTGTCTGCCCCACCAAGGCTACCTACAAGACGGAAGAGGGCGTTGTCCTTGTGGACTACGACAAATGTATCCTCTGCAAGGCCTGTATCACTGCGTGCCCCTATGATGCGAGATACGAAAACGAATCACATCATGCCATCGATAAGTGTACGTTCTGCTACCACAGGCTCCCCGAAGGAAGAGAACCCGCATGTGTTGAAACCTGCCCCACAAAGGTAAGGGTATTCGGCGACCTCAATGATCCCGAAAGTGACGCAAGCAAGCTCCTTGGCGACAACTACACCTATCAGCTCAAGCCGGAAAAGAATACTAACCCCCGGCTGTTCTACATTAAATAGGAGGTAATCTAATGGCACACGCAGCAGATACTCATAAAGAGTCATATCTCAAGTCCTTGATTACCTATAACAAGGACATACCCGCCATCCCCTTTATACTCTTGGGGCTTGCACTTTGTGCAGTGGGCGGAATAACAGCAATCATGGTTTTCGTAAATGGCCATGCGGAAATGTACAACGTAACAAGGCAGGTCTCCTGGGGGCTGCTTATCTCCACATACGCCTATTTCGTGATTACCTCCACTGGAATCGCTTTCATCGGCGGACTCGGACATGCCTTCGGTTTTGAAAAATACGCGATGATAAGCAGAAGGATCGTGGTTCTCGCTACGATTGTACTTCTTGCAGGATTCACACAGATCCTTATGGAGCTCGGAAACCCGTTGAAGATGATCTACATGATGATCACTCCCAACTTCAAAGCTCCTATCTTCTGGATGGGTATGTTCTACGGTGTTGAGCTTGTTATCCTCGCCGTTGAGCTTTTCCTTATCTTCAAGCCCAACCAGACCAAGGCGGACCACAAACTCGCCGCTGTTGCCGGCTTCCTTGCACTCCTCGTAGGTGTGCTTGCCACAAGCAACCTCGGATTTGTTTTCGGTTCACTCAACGCACGCCCCTGGTTCCATGGAATCCACTTCTCCACCTTCCTCGTGGTTTCCGGTATAACAGGCGGTGCGGCACTGCTTATACTTATCCACAACATTGTATATAAGTTCAATGTACCCTCGCGTCTCCAGCCCTCCATGGCTTCCCTCGGCAAGCTTATGGGCGGCGGTATCGGTGTTATGATATTCCTCTACCTCTGGAAGATGATTACATCCATATTCAACATGCCCGGCGACGCTTACCTTTCAGCACTCTCCCTTATCAAGGGTCAGCTTGCTGCAGGTTTCTGGATAGGCGAGATGGGGCTTGCAATCATCATACCCCTTGTCCTTATCGTGTTTGCTAAAGGAAACCCCAAAACCCTTGCTTTGGCAGGTTTTGTTTTCCTTATTGGCCTTTTCTTCACCCGCTACAATTATGTAGTAGCCGGTCAGCTTCCCCCCATGAGGGAAGGGCTTCCCGGTTCCGGTGTGGAGACTAATGCCATGGGGCTTCTTGCATACAGCCCCTCCGTTTCTGAGTGGCTCATCTTTGCCCTCGGTTTTGGAGTGTTCTTCCTGCTTTACTTCGCTGCTGAGAAGTTTCTTGACCTTGAGACTAAGGACCACCACTAAACGGAAATTAATTATGAGTAATCAAAAGGCCTCCTTCGGGAGGCCTTTTTTCATTTGATCAACGTGTCTTTACAAAACTTACAGAAACGATCTTATGATAGGTGAAAAAATAGTAACACTACACAACTTATAGGAATGAAGAATAGAATAAATATAGTCCATTAGTCATTTATATATATACAGATTTGTTTCTTTATGGAGATTAAAAAAGTTATAAAAAAATGCTTTGTTATTCAAATTTAAAATTGTAAAAAAGTATAAAATAAGATAATATAACCATGGTATAAAGATATTGCGCAGAAACATATATAAGAAATATGGTATATTAGAAAATACAAATATACCTATATGTATATGTATGGGAGATATAAAGATTTATTCAAGGACCATTTTAAAAATTCAGGTTATTTGAATAAAATATTGTTATAAAAGTATCGGGCATGTCAGCCCGAAACAAAAATGGAGGTATGTATGCGTGTAATTAGCAGACTTATGGTAGTACTTGTTCTTGTGGCTTCTATGGCAGTTATCGGCTGCGGTCAGAAGCCTGCAGCTGGCCCCGAAGAGGGAGCTAAAGGCAAGAGCGTTGCAGAGCAGATCGAAGAGGCCGGATTTGAGCTGGTTGATACCGATGAGGTTAAGAAGATCGTCGGCAACGGTGTTTACAACAAATCAAGGGGTACTCTCATCGATGCTAGACCCGAGAGAAAGTACAACCAGTCACACATCCCCACAGCTCTTCTCATCCCCGACACTCAGTTTGAGAAGTACTATGGAACACTTGCAGACCACAAAGTTGCAAAAGATGACTACATAGTTACCTACTGCGGCGGCGTTAACTGCATCAAGTCACTTCATGATGCTAATATGCTTCGTGACAAGGGCTACACCAACATCAAGATCTACCTTGACGGTATGCCCGTATGGAAGAAGTCCGGTTCCTATGATGAGATCTCCTTTGAATATGCTAAGAAGCTTATGACAAAGGACGAGGCTATCTTCATAGATGCAAGACCTTCCAGAAAGTTCAAGCAGAGCACTATCCCCGGTTCCATCAATATCCCCGACACTCATTTCGACAAGATGAAGGACCAGCTCCCCGCTGACAAGAACAAGCTTCTTGTACCCTTCTGCGGCGGATACCACTGTGTTAAGTCCCACAATGTAGCTAAGGACCTCCTCAAGCTCGGATACAAGAAGGTTGTTGTATACGCAGGCGGACTTCCCGAGTGGAAGAAGATGGGCGGACCCATGGACAAGGCTGCTGTTAAGAAGGCTGCAGGCGGTTCCGGCGATGCTGCTGTTCCCACAACTGGCGAGCAGGGTGTTATCACTAAGGACTACTTCAGAACTCTTATCGACCCCGCAAGCAGACCCGACAACATCCATATCATCGATGTACGTTCCGCTCAGGAATACCAGTCAGGTCACCTTGAAGGTTCTAAGAACGTTCACGTAAACCAGATCTACGAAGATAACGGCTGTGAGAAGGTTAAGAGCCAGCTTCCCGATAGCGGAATCCTTGTTCTTCACTGCGCATCCGGCGGTAGAGCTGGTGAGATGTACTACGGCCTCGTTGAAGACTGCGGCATTCCCATGGAAAGAGTATACTTCCTTGACGCTCAGATCAGCTTCGACTCCGGTCAGTGCACCGTTCAGTAAGCTATCTACTTAAGTTGGATATAAAAAAGGCTCCCGTAAGGGAGCCTTTTTTTATGTATACACTCAGAGAGTAATTAGTGCAATTTCAGGTTACTTCATCTTTAGGGTGTTCCAAGCTGTTTGTGGAACTTTGGTGATAATCCTTAAAAGAAAATGCTCTTGTGTGCTATTGATCAGCTACTTTCCAGCTATTTCAGCCTTTCCAAGTTCGCCTAGCCTTTTGAGGGCGCTCTCCGTCCTCTCATTCCACGGAACTGCACAATTCAGCCGCATACAGTTTGAGTACCTGTCCTGTGATGAGAATATCGTACCAGGAGCAATATGTATGCGTTCGTGGGCGGCTCTGCGGTAGATATTAAGGGTGTCTACCCCTTTCGGGAGCTCCACCCAGAGTATGAATCCACCCTTGGGGCGTGTTATTCTTGTTCCTTCGGGGAAGTATTTTGAGATAGCCATGCTGAAAAGAGAAACGTTTGATGCGCATACGTTTCTGAACTTCTCAAGGTGTCTTGCGTACTTGCCGGAGGCCATAAACTCCGCAATGGCAAGCTGGGTAGGGCGGACGGTATCCACTGTTGTGGATGTCTTGTAGCGGAATATAGGTGTGTAGTACCGTTCGGAATACAGCCATCCCACCCTGTAGCCAGGTGCTAGGGTTTTTGAAAACGATGATATGTAAATAACGTTGTCGTAGTCCCTTGAGAGGAGGGTGTCAGGGCGTTTACCATCGTGGGGGAGGTCGCCGTATATGTCCTCTTCTATTATGGGCACACCGCTTTTGCTGCACATCTCGACTATTCGGTCACGGTTCTCCGGCGGGATGCTGTATCCAAGTGGATTGTTGAAGTTTGTCTGGGTTATGCAGGCCTTCACATCGTATCTGTTCAGTGACTGCTCCAGCGCATCAAGATCCATCCCCTTGTCGGGGTGTGTGGGTATCTCAAGGGCGTATATGCCGAGGGCGTGGAGTGTATTGAGGTAGCCGAAGAAGCAGGGGGATTCGACTATAACAGAATCGCCGGGGCGAGCGAGGATAGTGAGTGCTATGAATAGAGCCTCGGAGGAGCCGTTTGTTATCATCATCCTGTCCGGCTGTACCCGTGTGTTATAGCTGAGCATATGGTAGGCGATCTGTCTTTTCAGCTCCGGCTGGCCTCCCATGAATTCGTATGCATTGTGGTTAGGTGTTGATGATATGGCTTTTTTCATGATCCTTGCAAGCTCGTCGGAGGGGACAAGCTCGAAATGGGGCTCCGCCACATTCAGGCATACGCTGTCACGGCTCCCCATGGAGTAGTACAGCTGTAGAACGAGGTCAAACTTGCTCACAGGGTTCGGCTCGGGGATTGGTGTTGTGGCATCGGGGAGTGGAAGTGTCTTAACCTCTGCATCCTTAAGGAAGTAGCCCGACTTCGGGCGTGATTCCAGAAACCCTTTACGCTCAAGCTCCATATATGCCTTCATTACAGTCGTAACGCTTGTATTAAGCTTTTTAGACATACTCCTTAGAGAGGGCACCTTCTCACCCGCCTTGAGCTCACCCTTCTTGACAAGCTCCAGAATTATATCCTGTATCTCTTCGTAGAGGTATTTCCCTTCCTTTCTGTCCATAGTTTCTCCACATCTGTTATACCAAAATATCTGTTATCTGTGTCTGTTATTCTAGTCCAGAAGATGTATATTGTAAACATAAACCAAGGACGGACGATTGTATGGAAAAGGAGGCTGTCATGACTGGAAAAAAGGCATATAGAAACGAGATACTCGAAGTCAGGATAGGCATTTTTGCCGTTAGCGCAGCTTTGCTCGGTCTTTTCGCCGCTGCCTCCGTTGTTTCACTCTTTTAGGCTGTTATATTATAATAGTCTGGTAGAGGTATAACAGAGGTGGTTAGATATCGTACTCCTTAAGTTTGGAGTGGAGTGTTCTGCGTGATATTCCAAGGATCTCTGCGGCCCTTGTCTTGTTCCCTTCTGTTTTCTCAAGGGCCTTTACGATAAGCTCACGCTCGTTTGATTTCATATCCAAACTGGAGCTTACACCCTTGTGGGATCCCTTGAAGTCTGGTAGCGTCTCGGTTCCCAGTTTCTCAGATTTGGAAAGGATGATGCTCCGCTCTACAATATTTTCCAACTCCCTGATATTCCCCGGAAAGCTGTAGCCTTTAAGTTTGTCTATATAGCTTTTATCCGCACCTTTGATTAGCTTGCCGAAACGTTCTGAGTATTTCTCGATGAAGAACTTGACTAAGGGCTCGATCTCCTGCGTCCTCTCCCTGAGCGGAGGAAGCTCCACGGGGAAGACGGAGAGTCTGAAATAAAGATCCTCCCTGAATTCACCTTTCTGTGAGATGGTTTTAAGATCCTTATTGGTCGCCGCGATTATCCTTGCATTGGTTTTCAGAGTTTTTGTTCCACCCACACGCTCGAAGGTCCGCTCCTGCAGAACACGTAGAAGCTTCGCCTGAACCTGTTGGGGGAGTTCGCCTATTTCATCCAGAAATATGGTTCCGTTATCCGCAGTCTCAAACCGCCCCTCCTTATTCGCAGAGGCTCCTGTGAACGAACCCTTCATGTGACCGAAGAGCTCGCTCTCTATGAGGTTTTCCGATAATGCCGCACAGTTTACAGCAACGAAGTTGCCGTCCTTTCTGGGTGAGTTATCATGTATAGAGCGTGCTATCAGCTCTTTACCCGTTCCCGATTCGCCTAATATTAGAACTGTTGCATCCAGCGGTGCCACCATCTTTAGCTGTTCTATGATGCTCCCAAGACCGTCTGCTGAATAAACACCACCGAACTCGTAATCCTCGGTATAGGGGATCCCCTCCGCCTGTACAGAACCGGAGATCCGCTCGATATTCTCAAGTAGTGAGTCGATATCCACCGGTTTGGTCATGTAGTCCTCAGCGCCCAGCTTCATCGCTTCCACAGCTGTTTTAACGCTGGAGAAGGCTGTTATCATAATAACGGGGATACGTATCCCTTTGCGGCTCAGATGGTTCAGGAAGGTTAGCCCGTCCATGATGTCCATCTTCATGTCCAGCAAGATAAGATCGGGGAGTGTATCCCCCAGTTTGGTGAGCGCATCGGCGCCGTTAACCGCCTCTTCGATTTCATAGCCCCTGTCCTTTAGATGGAGCTTAAGCATCAGCCTGTGGTTCTCTTCGTCATCCACAATGAGTATTCTGTTGATCATGATCCTTCACCAAAATCTATTTCCACCCTGAAGGGTGATATATGTGTAACTTTTACGCCGAAACCGTGAAGGGAGCATATACGTTTTACCACTGCAAGTCCAAGCCCGCTACCCCTTGTTTTGGTTGTATAGAAGGGCTCGAAAAGCTTGTTTTTGTCAATCTCGCTTCCGTCCGTTTCGTTTGTTATGCAGAGCTTCTGTTCGTATATCTCAAGGTTTACAACGCTACCCTCGGGGCTTGCGTGCACTGCATTATGCAGGAGGTTGAACAGCACCTGGAGCATACGGTCCGGGTCGGCGTTTATCTTCGTGTTAACACCTTTAACATCGATGAATACATCCCTGTTTGAGGCGTCCATCTCGAGGAGTACGGCGGATTTCTCCGCAAGGCTCAGCATATCCGTTTCTTTCTTGTTTATATATAGCTCACGCCCGTAGGTGAGGAAGTCGTTTACGATGGTGTTCAGCCGCTTTATCTCAGATGAGCTTCTGCTGAGCACATCTGAGATGGATTCATCCCCAACCTTCCCCTTTGCATAGTCCACAAGGCCTGAGATAGTGCTGAGAGGGTTCTTTATCTCATGGGCAAGCACCTGGGACATTCGGCCCATCTCCGCCTCCTGCTCGGCGCTTTTGAGCCTTTCGGTCTGTTTTGTATTGAGCTTGATGAAACGTATGGCGAAGAGGTATGCCGCTACGAGCAGGGCCATGATCAGGAGTATCTGCACTAATCCTGTATACATCTGCTTCTTAGCATCCCTAAGGGGCGTGTCATCGATTACGAGGGCGGCGATAACCTCCTTCATGTTCTCCTGGGAGGGTCTGCCGTGCATCATGCCCCTGCGGGGGTGCATTATGTTGAAGTTGGAATACATGACCATACCCTGATCCGTATTGAAGCTGTTTATATCCTTGATGTCTGTGCGGAGTTCTGGTGTTCTCTCAGGGTAGGGGTTTATCAGAACCTCTCCGTCGGGCGTATAGAGCACCATGTTCAGGATGGCTCCGTTTGCCGCAATGGTCTGGGCGAAGCGTGTGAGCCTCTCTGTTCCGGCGAACCGGTTTCCCATAAATGCCCTTCGACCCCCCTCAAAGGAGCGGAGTGTATTTACGCCTATGGTCACGAGGGTTCGCTCGTGGTAGGTTATGCTTTTTCTGTATGAGCCTATATGTATAACAGCATGGACGAGGTTCAGGAGAATAACAGCGATGAGTATAATCCTCAGCCTGCCCGCATAGTTTATTCCTTTATCGTTCATTGCGCCTCCGCTGTAATGAATTTTAGTCTTTTCACAGCAAATTGCAATAACACCGTTGCGGTTGAGCGTGTGCGGTGTTATCTCTTTATGTATGAGACATAAAGCGATGATACTTGCCGGCGGCATGAGCCGGCGCTTTGGTTCGGATAAAACACTGGCACCGTTCAGAGGTTCCACAGTAATAGGAACAACGGCGGATAATCTGGTTCAATCAGGTTTCAGAACCTATATAGTCGCCAAGGATATCGAGAAATACAGCGGTATCCCTGTGGAGGGGCGCATACTGGACGGCAATGCCCAGCAGTGCCCCATGACGGGGGTTATAACAGCCCTTGAGAACGTTTCGGAGCCTGTTTTCATAGTTTCTGCGGACTCCCCTATGGTAAACGGCTTCACCGCCGAAGGGATGTTTGAGTATATCGAAGGGTACGATGCGGTTATCCCCGATGTTGAGGGGAAGGTGCATCCTCTCCACGGTGTTTATGCCCCTTCGGCACTCGGTGTACTTAGACGTTTTTTTAATGATGGGAACTTCCGCATGTTTCAGGCACTAAAGGATATGAACGTCTGCTGGCTTGGGGATGACTATTTCGCCCGCTTCGAAGGTGGCACAAGGGTTCTTGGGAATATAAATACCGAAGAGGATATGGGGAAACTTCTCGGAAACTGATTCCTTTGTGGTATTATTTATAAGATGCAAACACATGAGGTGATTAAATGGCAGAAAAGTACAGGCTTATTACGAGGAGCGATTTTGACGGTCTAGTTTGCGGAGTATTGCTGAAAGACCTCGATATTATTGATGATATCAAGTTTGTTCACCCGAAGGATATGCAGGATGGCAAGGTTGAGGTTACAAGCAAAGATATAACCACAAACCTTCCTTATGTCGAAGGTGTTTATATGGCCTTTGACCACCATTCCAGCGAGACAGTGCGTGTTGGAGAGGAGAAGGATAATCATATAATAGATCCGGATGCGCCCTCTGCGGCAAGGGTTGTATACAACTATTACGGCGGTAAGGATAAGTTTCCCGGTATCAGCGATGATATGATGGAGGCTGTGGACAAGGGTGACTCCGCACAGTTTACCATGGAGGAGATCCTCGAGCCGAAGGGATGGGTCCTGCTGAACTTCCTTATGGATGCGAGAACGGGGCTTGGGCGCTTCCGTGAGTTCAGGATATCGAACTACAATCTTATGATGGACCTCATAGATCACTGTAAGGATATGACCATCGAGGAGATCATGAGCCATCCGGACGTTAAGGAGCGAGTGGAGCTTTACTTCGAGCATGAGAAGCTTTTCCGTGAGCAGATAAAGAGATGCAGTACGGTACACGGCAATCTTGTTGTGCTGGACCTGCGTGAGGAAGAAACGATCTATGCGGGTAACCGCTTCATGATATATGCACTTTTCCCCGAGCAGAACATATCTATCCATGTTCTTTGGGGGCTCAAGAAGCAGAATACGGTTTTTGCAGTGGGTAAATCCATCGTAAACCGTTCATCGAATACGAATATCGGCGACCTTATGCTCCGCTATGGCGGGGGAGGGCACGAGAATGCCGGAACCTGTCAGGTCTCAAACGACAGGGCAGAGGAGATTCTCAAGGAACTCATAGAGGAGATCAACAAAGACGGCTGAGTGTTATAACGGCAAAGATGTTTTGGCTATGGGAAATTTTCTTAAAAAAGTCCTTGCAAAATAGGCAAAACTTCTATAATTATACTTTCCCTGATGCGCCTGTAGCTCAATTGGATAGAGCGTTTGACTACGGATCAAAAGGTTGGGGGTTCGACTCCTCCCAGGCGCGCTTAGACAGAAGCGGGTTTCGGTTCATATGCCGGAACCCGCTTCTTTATTTTTACCCACCTATTACCCACCTTGCATGTCATGGAATTTTTTACACTTCATATTGTTATTAGATGTTATAAACAATTGTTGCCAATCTTTATATATGGCTGATAACAAAGTGATAAAATCATATATTCAATTTAACATTGCATTCAGCCCTGCTGAAATGATGTCGCGAACGAGTAGAGGATGCAAAACTCGTCGTATGAGCATGCATCAAGCGTTGGGTAGAGCTCGCCTGATTCTCGTTGCCATGATTCTCTGAGCCACAGCTCAGAGCGGGAGATCCTGTCCAGATGTACCCTAATATCATCTATAAGGCGTTGTGCCTTACTACATATTGATGTGTTAGCATAGATATTGATTATGATATTCTCCTTGCTTGTGGTGTTATTCTCATTGAATATTCGCACTATTGTATTGATGCTGTCAGCGTCCATTTGTAATCCTCCAGTTATAGTTTACAAGCATTTAAATGCTTTTTTAGTTCCCGTATACCTGTTGACATATAACCAGTATGGTTATATTTTCAATTATGATAGTCAATTTTGCTGATAAAGAAACAAGGAGGCTTTATGTTGATGGTTACAGCAAAAAGTTTCCTCAGGAGATTATGCAAAAGGCAGTGCTTATGCTCGACCTTTTAGATGAGACTTCTGTGGTGGAAGACCTTGGTGCCCTGGGAGGACGGAGGCTTCATAAGCTGTCAGGGGATCTTAAGGACTTTTGGAGCATAAGTATAAATAAGCAATGGCGAATCATTTTCCGTTTTGAGGATGAAAACGCCTTTGATGTAAAGATAATCGACTATCATTAGGAGGCTGATATGGAGCGTATAAATGTGAATAGAAGCAAAAGCCACCCCGGCGAGATCCTAAAAGAGCTGTATATTGATGAAACTGAAGGGCTTACGCAGAAAAAACTTGCCGAGTCTATCGGTGTTTCTTTCCGCACTGTCAACCAGATATGCAACAAGCGCAGAGGAGTAACCCCTGAGGTTGCTGTAAGACTGGGAAAGTTCTTCAGTACAACTCCAGAGCTCTGGCTTAACCTTCAGATGTCATACGACCTTCAAAAAGCTAGGCAATCTGTTGATGTAAGTCATATAAAGCCAGCGGCGGTTTAGAGTCGACATTTGCTAACTTATACATAAATGCCAAGGATTGAAGATGCTTTGGTGCCCAAAAGAAACTTCTAAATAGCTCTTAGAAAGTATAACTCTGGATATGTAAGACAGAGTTTATTTAATCAGGTTTTTAAAAGCTTTTATGTGAGATTGCTTAGAGAGTGCATCCCATCAACCCCCGTATTCTATCCGGTATATCTGCCCCGCCTTGTCGTCTGAGACTAGCATGGAGCCGTCGGGCATTATGAAGATGTCCACTGGCCGTCCGTTAACATAGCCGTCATCGAGCCACCCCGTGGCGAAGTCTTTATGGCTGACTGCCTTATCGTTCTCCACCTTTACGAAATAAACCTTATAGCCCACCTTCGTGCTACGGTTCCATGAGCCGTGCATGGCAAAGAATATTCCGCCTCTGTATTCCTCGGGGAACATATCGCCGTCGTAAAATTTCATGCCGAGTGCCGCAACATGGGCTGTGAGGTTAACCTGCGGATAGACCGTCTTTGTGCAGTCTTTATCCGTACTAAAAGCGGGATCCTTAACCCCGTCGCCGTAGCAGTATGGATAGCCGAAATCGGTGTTTTCACCCTTGATCCTGTTCAGTTCATCGGGGGGGAGGGTGTCGCCGAGCCAGTCTCTCCCGTTGTCGGTGAACCACAACGTTCCCGTCTTCGGATTCCAGTCGAAGCCTACGGTGTTTCGTATACCTGTGGCCTCGGTGCGGAAGTCTGTTCCGTCCGGCTTTATACTATGCAGTGCGGCGAAGGGGTGCCCCTCATCGCATACGTTGCAAGGTGCGCCGACAGGTATGTAGAGCCTGCCGTCCGGGCCGAAGGAAATGTATTTCCAGCCGTGCCAGTCATCATTTGGGAGCTCATCATATACAACAACTGGCTCAGGCGGGTTATCGAGCCTATCCTCGATGTTGTCGAAACGGATAATGCGGTGGATCTCGCCTATATACAGGCTCCCGTTGCGGAAAGCAGTGCCGTTGGGGGAGTTCAGCCCCTCAGCGATGACCCATTTCTTATCCGCCGTGCCGTCTCCATCCGTGTCACGAACCGCATAAACGTTCCCGGCTCCTCTAGAGCCGACAAAAAGGGTTCCCTCATCACCCATAACCATACTTCTCGCACCGGGGAGATCATCGGCGAATATCTCTATACTGAATCCATCGGGCATGTCGACTGCGAAATCGGGCTTTTCGGCGTAAGCTGTTATGCTGATTAATAAACTCAAAATTGTAAGTAAAACTCTCATATCTACCCCCATACTCAAAGGATAATAGAGATATCTGAGATTTCCACCCCGACTGATGAAAGAAAGATATTAAGAATTCATCTGTTTTGTGCTATTCATTATTTATGAGCAATCTGGATAAATGCCCGAAGTGCGGAAAAACATATATGGGTGCAGAGTGTCCCGACTGCGGCAAGGATCTCCCCGGAAGCAGTCTTCCGCCCTCTATCATAAACGGTCTTACCCTTCTCGCTTCCGTTCTTGCCTATATAGCTACAATCAATGCCCTTCTTCCCGGTTTGGCGGAGTTTCCTGACACGGGGGATTTCATGCAGAACCTTAGCGAATATGCCATGACAGCAGGTCTTGGCTTCATTATGTACCATTTTGCAGTGTTCCTCCCCATCGTGAAACTCATTAAGATGTACATGAAAAAAAGGGGAGAGGGATAGTTTATATTTGGTAAAGTAATTTCTTTTTGTTACTATTAATAAGTATGCTTTATTAATATAAGAAACAATTGGATATGATAATGCGTTTATTCCTTGTCCTGATCTTTTTGTTCTCCATCTTTACCGCCCATGCAGCCGATGAAGTTTCGGTGCGCCTGAAGTGGCACCATCAGTTCCAGTTTGCTGGCATATATATGGCTATTGAACAAGGGTACTATGATGCGGCGGGTCTTGACGTACAGGTTAAAGAATACACCTCTGACCTCGACAATATAAATGACATCGTCTCCGGTGAAACGGATTTCGGCATAGCAGGCCCCGAGCTTGTACTTAATTATCTGAAAGGTGAGCCCGTTGTTTCCGTGGCCACCATTATTCAGCACTCCCCTACGGTTATCATGGCCAAGAAGTCATCAAATATCCGCTCACCACATGACCTTGTGGGAAAAAAGGTTATGCTTGGGGAGAACCCCATAATAAACGCCATGCTTATCAATGAAGGCCTGCACATCAGCTCTCTCGATCTTGTTGAAACAACATGGGATATTAATGAGCTAGTCAATGATGAGATAGACGCCACGGAGGCATACCTGACTAATACTCCTTATTATCTTATAAAGGAGGGGATTCCTGTTGTTTATATCAATCCGATAACCTACGGCATCGATTTTTACGGCGACACTATCTTCACATCCAGAGAGATGGCTGAAGACAACTACGAAAAGGTTATGGCCTTTAAGAACGCCACACTCAAAGGTTGGGAATACGCTCTTGATAATGTTGAAGAAACCGTTGACCATATCCTGAGAAACTACGAGACATCCAAAACAAGGGAACACCTTATATATGAAGCCGAGACCATGAAGTCCCTTATGCTCCCCAAGCTGGTGGAGATAGGCCATATGAACAGAGGCCGTTGGCAGCATATGGCTAATACATATATCAAGCTCGGTCTGGCTGAGGATGGATATAATCTAACCTACTTCCTGCCTGAGACTTATAGCGATCACTCCCATGTTTACCTAAGAAATACACTGGCAGTAATGGCTGTAATTTTAACCGCATTGGCTGGTGCGGCAATAATGCTGTTTATGTTCAACTGGAGGCTGAAGAAATCCGTTGAGCAAAGAACAGAGGAGCTGACAAAAGAGATAGCCGAGAGGAAGGAAGCTGTTGCCAAGATGGAGCTTTTCCATGAGATATTTGAGAACTCCATTGAGGCGATAAGCATAACAGATAAAGATGCAAACATAATACAGATAAACAATTCATTCACAGAGGTAACGGGCTATACAGAAGAAGAGGTTTTGGGTAAAAACCCCCGCATCCTTAAATCGGACAGACACAGCGATGAATTCTATGAAAGGATGTGGAACGCAATAAATAGGGAAGGGCGCTGGTCCGGCGAAATATGGAACAGGCGAAAAACTGGTGAGGCATACCCGGAGTGGTTGAATATCTTCTGTATCTATAATCAGGAAGGGGAGATTGTAAACTACGTTTCCGCCTTCCACGATATCTCTGAATACAAGGACAAAGAGGCCAAGATCAAGTACCAGGCGCACCACGATGCCCTGACCGGCCTGCCGAACCGTTTCCTCATAAACGACAGACTGGAGCATGCGATATCCCACGCCCAGAGGGTTCAGAAACAGATAGCGGTTATCTTTATGGATCTGGACAATTTTAAGCGTATAAACGACACCCTGGGTCATCCCATGGGTGACAAGCTCCTTCAGCATGTTGCGGATCATCTCAAGTCACTCATGCGTGACGAGGACACCGTTGGAAGGCTGGGCGGTGACGAATTCGTTATTATAATCGAAGAGATAGAGGAGCCTGCATACCTAACATCTGTCTGTCAGAGGATTCTGGACAGCTTTGCGGAACCTGTGGTTCTTGACGGACATGAGCTTTATATCTCCACATCCATAGGGATAACCTATTTCCCTGACGACGGCAAGAACTCCGAAGAGCTTATCATGAATGCTGATATTGCCATGTACAGTGCCAAAGAGAGGGGTAAGAACAACTTCCGCTTCTTTACAGGAACCATGAACGAGGAGATGAAGCGCAGGCACGAGCTGGAGACCATGGTTCGCAAAGGCCTTGAAAACGGCGAGTTTGTTCCCTTCTATCAGCCCAGAGTGGATACTGCCAGCGGCAGAGTTAATGGTATGGAGGCTCTTGCCAGATGGTTCCCCGAGGAGGGGAAGATGGTTAGCCCTGCAGAGTTTATCCCTGTAATGGAGGAAACCGGGCTGATAGTGGATCTCGGCCGGCAGATGTTTGAGCAGAGTTGTGAATTTGTGAAAAGGGTGGAGGAGGAGACCGGCAAGCGTCTTAAGGTTTCCGTAAACCTTTCGCCGAAACAGCTTGAGCGTCAAGAGCTGGTTCCCCAGATGCTCAGCTCCGTTAAACGTATAGGTATAGGGCTGGATATGGTTGAGGTAGAGCTCACAGAAAGCGACATAATGAAGGATGTTGATAGAACGAAGGATGTTCTGGACAGGATCACAGGGGCAGGAATCTCCGTTTTTATCGATGATTTCGGAACTGGATATTCATCGATGTATTATCTGAAACATCTTCCAATTCAGGGGCTTAAGATAGACCGTTCTTTCATAAACGAGATCGACAGCGACCAGAACGACGCCGCCATTGTTTCCACGATGATAAGGCTCGCCGATGGCTTTAGGTTGCGTGTTGTTGCCGAAGGTGTTGAAAACGAGACACAGGCCAGCATTCTCAAGGAGCTTGGCTGTTACGAGATCCAGGGGTATTTTTACGGAAAGCCTATGCCTGCTGAGCAGTTTATAGAGTTTATTATGAACTCTTAAGCTGTTCATTTCGATATTTTCATTTTAATCCAAGTAAACTTGTTATCAGCCCTTCAATATGATATTTTTTATCAAGTATCATATACGTTTTGTTAAGATGGAGGTTGATTATGCCCCTCGATGATGAGCGGGAGATTATTCTTGTTGTGGATGATGAACCTGTTAATATCAGCCTGCTTACGGAGTGCCTTAAGAGGGATTATGAAGTTGAGTCAGCCCGAAGCGGCAGAGAGGCTCTTGATAAGATTTTTAGCGGGAATCCCCCGGCACTTGTCCTTTTGGATATCATGATGCCCGGAATGGACGGCTTTGAAGTATGCAGAAGGATCAAGGAGGACAGCCGTTCTGCCGATATCCCTGTAATCTTCATTACCGCTATGGGCGACCCTGTGGACGAAGAGAAGGGTCTTGAACTGGGTGCTATCGATTATCTTACAAAGCCTGTCAACACGTCCAAGGTGCGCATGCGTGTGCGTAATCATGTGGAATCAATTCGTATGCGCCAGAGTATTGAGGAAAAAAACAATCAGCTTCTCGAGGCGGCAAGGCTTCGTGAGGATGTTGAGCGGATCACAAAGCATGATCTGAAACAGCCACTGGTGGGTATCATGAATGTGCCCGATCTTCTGCTCATGTCATCCTCCTTCAGCGAGGAGGAGAAGATGCTCCTTGAGAAGATCAGAGAATCCGCCAATACAATGCTACATATGATAAACCGCTCCCACGATCTTCTGCGTATGGAGCTTGGAACCTATAATCTTAAGAAGGTATCGGTGGATCTCATCGAGATATGCGATAAGTCCATCGAGGATCTTATGTCCTATGCCACACGTATCGGTGTGGAGGTGATGCTTACAGTGAACGGGTGCTCATGCTACTTCGATGCAGGCTTCTTTGTGCCCGGAGAGAGACTCCTGTGCTACACAATGGTGGGAAACCTGCTTAAGAACGCTGTCGAGGCTTCTCCGAAAGGTGGGCGGGTGCATATACGCCTGAATGAGGTTGACGATGTTAAGCGACTGGAGATAGAGAACAGCGGATTGGTTCCGGAGAACTTAAGGGATTGTTTCTTTGATAAATACTCAACCTGTGGAAAGGAGCATGGTACCGGTCTGGGTACATATTCCGCATGGCTCACAGCGAAAACCGTTGGTGCCAATATGGGCTTCGAATCTGTTGACGGTACTACCAAGGT
The DNA here is from genome assembly GCF_000421105.1 of Limisalsivibrio acetivorans. Classification (NCBI taxonomy): domain Bacteria; kingdom Pseudomonadati; phylum Deferribacterota; class Deferribacteres; order Deferribacterales; family Geovibrionaceae; genus Limisalsivibrio; species Limisalsivibrio acetivorans. Next base: position 717,301 of record NZ_ATWF01000001.1, on the reverse strand, counting down.
ATGGGTGGACTTTCCGCAATCGTAACACTTCTCGCTGGAGGATTATGTATTACCCGTCCGTGATTTAAGTATCGATTACACCCTGCTGCAACCCTTTGCTATGTGAGCCCCTCAAGCCTTGCCTCGGAAAGCTGTTCCATGGAGAATCCGAACTCATCCAGAATCTCATTGAACCCTGCTATATCATATTCCTCAACCTTTTGCATAAGATCCAGAAGCTTTCCCAGTCTGCCTTCACCATCGGTAACTGCGGCTTTTATCTCCTCTGATATGTTGAATTGATCGATGAAATCCTCGAAGGGAGCGGAGAATACCACATCCAGAATCGAAAGAAGCCCTGCGAGATAAGCCTTCTCGATGAAATCGCTGTCGTATCCTTTCCCTTTAGAGAGAAGTGCCTCAAGGGTCTTTGCACGAATCTGGGCGGTTTGAAGGAGCGGGTTCTCATCCGGGTCAGCATCCCCTGTGGCGTAGAGTAGGAGTGTGAGCCATTTGGATAGATTGGTCCTCCCCAGCAATGATATGGCGTGGCGGATAGAGTTCACCGAAGAACGCAGGAAGAAGGCGGATGAGTTGATGAACTTAAGCAGGCTCAGGTTAAGCTCAGGGTTGGCTTTAAGCTCCTTTTCAAGGTCCTCTATTTCCGTATCCTTTCTTAGCATGTTCACAAGGTTTATGATGGCGAGTTTGGATGGGTCAATATCCTTCTTCTTGCTCAGCATGGAGGGCTTGGCGAAGTAGTAGCCCTGAAAGAGGTCGAAGCCGAGTTCCTTGCAAAGCTCAAACTCCTCTCTTGTTTCAACCTTTTCTGCCAGAAGCTTTACTTTGAAACCCTTAAGCATTTCCATGTTGTCTATGAGTTTTTTTCGATCGGAGTCCATAAAATCGACCTTGATAACATCAACCACATCGTACAGCTCTTTGAAGTTGTTGAGATACTCATCCTCAAAGATGAAGTCATCAAGGGCGAAGGAGAAGCCTTTCTCCTTGTATTCATGCACCTTTTGCAGTACCTCGAAATCAACCTTCGTTGTCTCCAGCAGTTCAAGGATAAATTTTTCTGGAGGAAGTATGTCAAGAACACCGGAATCGAGAACCGTTTCATCGATATTAATGAAACCTGTCTTCTCCTGAAGGAGGTTTTCTACGCCGAAGTTCTGCAAAGTGTTCACCAGAACGCTGGAGGTTGCGGCGAGGTTATCCTGAACGTTTGCACCTCCGGCGTTTCCGCTTCTGAACAGAATCTCATAGGCTGTAATCTTCTCTTCTCTGTCCAGTATGGGCTGTCTGCCTATGAACCAGTCTTTACTCATATGTCAGTATCCTTGGGTATATTAACTTCTCATGTCTTAATTTATAATTTTTCTTCATTTAGCGCAATAATTACTCCACCATCATAAGGAGTAAAAAAATAAAAAGTATAAGCACAACAGGGAGAACAAGGGAGAACCAAGGGTCTCGGTTAGGCTCCGGTTTGTCCCGCTCCGCACTGTCCATCACCTTTATGGTCTTCCGGACAAAACGGTCCGAAACCTTAAAAAAGATGAAGCCAAGCAGTGCAAGCGGGACTCCCCAGAGCAGAACCTCTTTCATTTATCCAGTAATCTCCTTAAAACGTTCATCATCCTTGAGACTATCGAAGTCCTCATCGGAAAGAGCCTTGGCGGCGTAATCCTTTTTGAGCTCCACAGCCCTTTCGAGAAGGTTAAGAGCCTCATCCCTGTCACCCGCCTGTGCTTTAATGCATGCGAGATTGTATACGGATTCGTGTTTATCCTCTTTTATTGAAAGTGCTTTGGTATAGCTCTCTTCGGCGGCTTTATCATCTCCGAGTGATGACTGTATGATGCCGAGGTTGTGAAGCGCTTCGTGGTAGTCAGGCTTTATCTCAACGGCTCTGTTGTATGCCTTAACCGCCTCTTCCTTTTCATCGGAAAGATAGAGGGCGTGGGCCATATTGTTGTAGGCAGCCGCATCGCTGTCGTTAAGAGCCACGGCGTTCCTGTATGCGTTAACAGCCTTTTCGTAGTCCTTCATCTTGGAGTATGTGTTTCCGAGGTTGAAGTAGGCATCAAAGCTTGTGCCGTCTGCGTTAACAGCCGCCTCAAACATCTCGGAAGCTTTTTCGTACTTCTTCTCCATATAGAAGCAGAATCCCGCATGGAACCATGCCGGTGCGAGGGATGCGTCCATATCAGCGGCCTTGCGGAAGAGGTCCGAAGCACGGCCGTAGTCCTTCTTGTATTCATAGTTCAGTGCGAGGCAGAAGTAGTCCTCTGCCTTAAGGGGATAGCCCGCATCCTTGAGGAATGCCACATCTTCGGCGAGCTTTGCCGCTGCATCCTTCATGCTTTTTGCAGGTCTGGGGACTGCGCTTGCTGTGGATATAAGCTCCTGATTCTCCTTTCTCAGCTCCTCAACCTCTTTGTAGCGTACGCCAATCTTCTCCACAACGGTTTCAAGCTCTTCGCCGTTGGTGTACGTCTCTTTGGCGGGCTCGGCAACGGGTGAGGCTGTATGGCTGGTTTTTTCGCTTTCTACAAGGGAGGCTATCTGCTTCTTGAGGGAGTTAACGGTGGACCTCATTACAAGCAATGTGACTATAAGCACAAGTATCATAACCGCCATCATCCCCGCGACGGTTTTAATAACGTTGTTGAGCCTTGATTCCACAAGTCCTCTAATGTCGGAACGGATCTCCTTAAGCTCGTTCAAGCCGCCCATGGAGCTGTCCACATATGCCTTAAGCTCCCTGCCCGTTTCGTTTATCCGGCTGTTAATAATGCTTACCTCATCCTTGAGGAAGTTCATCATCTTCTCGTCCGATGCCCCAGCGGCCTGAGTTGTTTCCTTTTTGATCTCCTCAAGCATACGCTGTGTCTGGTTCATCTTGCCCATAATCTTTCGGGTGTTGTTGTCACTGTTTTGGATAACATCCGCCATAGTCAGCTCTGCGTATGCCCCTGAGCCGGATGTTGAGTTGTCTGACTTCTTTGTGAAGTAGGGTGAGTCACAGGAAAGAACGGCCGTGAGGATCATTATAAAAGTGAGTAATGCAACAATGTTCTTCATAGCTAATATATACCTCGTTAAGATTTATTTGCTTTCGTACCCCTTTTTAACCATGAATCAGGCTCAGATGCAAGTCAGATAACCAATTCTGGATTATTGACAAATTCATGGAATTATGTAATAAATTTGTTATGGAATTAATGGATAAGATGAATATCTTATATGACAAGGTTGAGAGATTATTATCTCAAAGGGATAATCTCCGAACCGAGAATGCAGAGCTGAAAGAACGCATCGCAGAGTTGGAGGGTGAGAACGAGACCCTCAAGTCTGAAAGGCTGAATATAAAAGAACGGGTTGAGAGCCTCATCGAAAGAATCGATCAACAGGGTGAATGACCCTTGGGAGCAATAAAGTGGACTCCAAAAAGGTTGATGTTACCATCGGCGGGGTACTCTGCTCTATAAAGACTGACGAAGAAGAGGCTGTGCTTAAAGCGGCGGAGCTTCTTGAGGAGAGGATCGAAGAGATCCGCAAAAGCTCCAGCGTCATTAATACTCAGCGCAACACGGCATTGGCCGGTTTAAGCGTTATGATGGATAATATAAAGCTTAACGATGAGCGGAATAAACTGTCTGAACTTGTAGACAGGCTCACCGAGAAGCTTGATAAGATAGATACCGCTTAAGAATGGCCCCTGCGGCGTTCGTGAAATGAAGGAAGTTTGGAGCCAACACCTTACAACAGGAGGATGACTGCTGGTTGTTGTGTGCAGACCCGCCCTCGGCGGGAAGCCTAATGCAGCCGCGATTCCTCCGCCCTGGTTTACAGGGCTACAATATTTTCTTCATAAACGGCGTTTGCGGGGGCTTGTTTTTTTATGAGGATACTGGAAGAATTACGCCCGAGAGGGTTTCAGGATATAGCCGGGCAGTCTCATCTTTTCGGGGATGACGCTGTATTTTTAAAGCTTGTGGAGAGCGGCAACTTCGAATCGCTCATATTCATAGGCCCTCCCGGCAGTGGAAAAACCACCACGGCGGAGCTTATAGGGGAGTTTCTGCATCTTCCCTTTTTCAGGCTCCATGCGTCCACCTCCGGTTCCTCGGATATAAAAAGCATAATCGAAACAACGAAGCATTACGGCAAAGAGGCGATCGTCTTCATAGACGAGTTGCACCGTTTCAGCAAGACCCAGCAGGACCTCCTGCTCAAGGTTATTGACGGTAAGCACGCCAAGCTGATAGGAGCCTCCACGGAGAATCCCTATCACAACCTCACCCAGCCGCTCCGCTCCCGGAGTTTTGTCTTTGAGTTCAGCTCTCTGGACGAAAAAGCGCTGGATGAACTTTTTTTGAAAGGCATTGACTACATTAAAAAACAGTACTCGGTAAACGAGGTGCTGTACGACGAAGAGGAGCTTGCAAGGTGCAGGCAGATATCCCTGGGTGATGGCAGAAGGTTCCTGAATATTCTGGAACTGGCCGCTGTCAAAGGAAGATTCGAAGGGGATAAGCTTACACTTGGGCTCGAGGGTGTTGAGGACTTCGTAACCGGCGGAACCTACAACACCGATGAGCATTACGATCTCCTCTCTGCTATGATCAAGAGCATAAGGGGTACAGACCCCGATGCGGCCCTTGTCTGGGGGCTTAAACTACTGGACAGCGGAGTTGCGCCGGAGGTGATATTCAGAAGGCTTCTCATCTCCGCCAGCGAGGATATCGGAAACGCATTCCCCGATGCCCTCGTTTTTGCAAACTCCGCCTATGAAGCCTTCACAAGCGTAGGCCGGCCGGAGGGGGATATAATCTTCGCCCATGTGGTAACGTTTCTCGCCTCCTGCCCCAAAAGCAACCGGAGCTACGCTGCAATGCATTCAGCGAGGGACTACCTCGCAAAGAACAACCCCAGGGTGCCCGAGATACTGCGCACCTCCGGGGAGGGATACAAATACCCCTTTGATAAAGGGGAGTTTGTGCGACAGAAGTACACGGATGAGGGGCTGCAGTTCTATAAGCCCATGGAGTCCGGATTTGAGGCAAAGATAAGTGAACGTCTCAGGAGACTCTGGGATGACTGGAAGGAATACTGAGATGAAAAAGGCTCTCCGCACTGAGATGCTCGGCATCAGAGAGGGTCTGGAAAAAAGCTATATTGAGGAGGTTTCTGCAGCGGTAACCGAGCGTTTTTTTAATGAAGCCCGGGGCGCCGGAAACTGCCTCTTGTATATAGACTGCAGAAATGAGGTGCAGACAGAAACGCTAATCAGTAAACTTGAAAACAATGGAATGGAGGTCTTTCTCCCCGTCGTGCAGGGGAGGGAACTCTATACGGGGCGGTTTTCCTCAGGGCTTGTGGACGGTGCTTACGGCATCTCCCAGCCATCTGAGATAGAGCCCCGAGAAACATTTGATATCGTTGTTGTGCCAGGTCTCGCCTTTGATAAGGATTTTTACAGACTCGGCTACGGCGGCGGTTTTTACGACCGTTTTCTCCCAAAAATAAAAACAGGGATGAAGGCGGCATTTGCATACAGATTCCAGCTCGTTGAGAGCGTATACCCGGAGAAGCACGATATACCGGTTGATACGATCTTTACGGCGGATTCCACATACAGGAGGAAACAATGAGCAGCCTACATACATTGCTCGTTATTGCCAGCCTCGTCATAGGCGGTATGGCCGGCATGCTTTATCAGAAAAGAAGAAACGAAGCGGAAAACATCAAACTAAACAAGACAGCAGAAGACATCATGTCCAGAGCCAGAAAAGAGGCGGACGAGATTGTCAAAGAGGGTAAGCTGGAGTCCAAAGACCTCGTATATAAAGGGAAGCAGGAGCTTGACCGTGAGGTTAAAGAGAAGAAGAAGGAACTATCCCAGCAGGAGAAAAGGCTTATCCAGAAGGAAGAGGCTATCGACAACAAGATGAGCTCCATTGAGAAGAAAGAGGAGCAGGTAGCCAGGAAGAACCAAGAAGCGGAAGATAAGCTAAAGTCCGTGGACAAGGTTCGTGAAGAGGCGGAGAACCTCCGCAACAACATGATCAACGAGATCGAGAAGATCGCCACCATGACAAGGGAAGAGGCGAAACAGCTTCTCGTTAGCGAGCTCCTTGAGGATGCCAAGATCGAGGCGGCCAGAGAGCTCCGCGAGATCGAAGAGCAGACCAAATCCGAGGCGGACAAGAAGGCGAGAAGCATCATCGCCACCGCCGTACAGAGATGCGCTCCCGAATATGTGGGCGAGATATCCGTATCCGTTGTGAACCTCCCCAACGATGAGATGAAGGGAAGGATCATCGGCCGAGAGGGTAGAAATATCCGCACCTTTGAAAGCGTCACCGGCGTTGACATTATTGTGGACGACACACCCGAGGCTGTAATCCTCTCATCCTACGACCCCTACAGAAGGGAGATCGCCAAGATGACCCTTGAAAGGCTCATCACCGATGGACGTATCCACCCCGCAAGGATCGAGGAACTTCAGGATAAATGCAAGCAGGAGCTTGATAAGCACGTACTTGAGGTTGGTGAGCAGACCCTGTTTGACCTTGGAGTCCACGGTGTGCATAAAGAGATCACCAAGCTTATCGGCAGGCTTAAGTACAGAACAAGCTACGGCCAGAACGTACTCGGCCACTCCATTGAAGTCGCAAGGATATGCGGCACAATGGCTGCGGAGCTTGGGCTTAACGAGAAGATCGCCAAACGTGCAGGTCTGCTCCACGATATAGGAAAGGCCATCGATTATGAGAGCGAAGGCTCCCACACCGAGATAGGCCTTGAGGTTGCAAAGAAATATAAGGAGGACTGGAGGGTTCTTAACGCCATCGCCTCCCACCACGGCGAGGAGGAGTTCAAGTGCGTTGAATCCGTTCTCGTTCAGTCCGCCGATGCGATATCCGCATCCAGACCCGGCGCAAGAAGGGAGGTTCTCGAATCCTACCTTAAGCGTCTTGAAAACCTTGAGGAGATTGCAAACTCCTTCGACGGCGTAAGCAAGTGCTATGCGATCCAGGCTGGACGTGAGGTCCGCATCGTTGTTGAGCCGGACAAGGTTAACGATGAAAGACTGGTTACCCTTTCCAAGGATATCAGCAAGAAGATAGAGGAGGAACTCACATATCCCGGGCAGATTCGTGTAACAGTAATACGGGAAGCCCGTTCTGTGGGATATGCTAAGTAATTAAATGAGAGTACTCCACGTAGGTGATGTGATGGGGAGACCGGGGCGCAGGCTCCTTAAAAACAGTCTCCCCCGTCTCCGGGAAGAGATGGCGCTGGACATTATATGTGTTAATGTCGAGAACTCCGCCCATGGATTCGGTATAACAGAACCTATATACAAAGAACTAAAGACTGCCGGGGTTGATCTTATGAGCTCCGGGAACCACATTTTTGATGTGAAGGGTTCCGAGAACTTCATCGGCAGTCTTGAAAATCTATGCAGACCCGCCAACTACCCCGAGGGTACCCCCGGTAAGGGGTGGGTTAGCATGGAGAAGAACGGAGAACGGTTCACCCTGGTCAATCTTATGGGCAGGGTGTTCATGCCGCTTTCCGACTGCCCTTTCAGAAAGTTCGATGAGCTGTACCCCGAGATAGAGGACAGCTTTATCCTGGTGGATTTCCATGCAGAGGCCACCAGCGAGAAATGCGCCTTTGGCAACTATGCGGATAGCCGTGCCGGAGCCGTTATCGGAACCCACACCCATGTACAGACAAACGACGACAGATTATTGCCGGGAGGTACACTTTACCTCACAGATGTCGGGATGACAGGATCATACGAAGGTATTATCGGAATGAACAAAAAAGCCCCTACAGAGCGATTTCTGAGCGGTGTTCCTCGGAAATATGAGGTTGAAAAACACGGGAAAATGGTGTTTAATGCCATGTTTTTTGAGTACGATGAAACCCGCACGATAAAGGAATTCTCCAAACTGGCAATCATTACAGAGGTATAAGTTATGGACTATGCAAAAGAAATAAGACGCCTTGCGGAAGAAAACGATGCGGTAATCCTAGCGCACAACTACCAGCTACCCGAGATTCAGGATGTTGCCGATATAGTTGGCGATTCCCTCGGCCTTAGTATAGATGCGGCGGAGACGGAAAAGAGCATGATCGTCTTCTGCGGTGTGCACTTCATGGCAGAGACTGCGTATATGCTCTCTCCGGACAAAACGATCCTTCTCCCCGTTGCCGATGCCGGCTGCCCCATGGCTGATGAGATAAGCGGCGAACAGCTGCGTGAGTTTAAGGCGGAGCATCCCGGCGCAACGGTTGTGTGTTATGTGAATTCCACGGCTGCTGTAAAGGCGGAGAGCGATATAGCATGTACATCAGGAAACGCTCTGAACGTTATAAAGAGTATAGATAACGACAGGATCCTCTTCGTGCCGGACAGAAACCTCGGCCACTATGTTTCAAGGTTCACCGACAAGGAGATCATCTGCTGGGACGGATGCTGCCCTGTGCACGATAAGGCGGTTGTCTCCGGCGTTAAGGAACTCAAAGCAAAATACCCCGATGCACTTGTGGTAGCCCACCCCGAGTGCCCACCCGATACAATCGATATAGCAGACCACGTCTGCTCCACTTCAGGAATCTTCGACTACTGCCGAAACAGCGATGCGACAAGTTTCATCATCGCCACCGAAGAAGGCGTGGGCTACAGACTCCGCAAGGAGAGCCCTGATAAGGAATTCTTCTTCGCTTATGACAATTTTGTTTGCGAGGATATGAAGAAAACAACCATAAAGGATCTCTATAACGCACTCCTGCATAAAAAGAATGTGATAACCGTCGATAAAGAAGTCTCCGAGAAGGGTAGGCGATGCATCGAAAGGATGCTTGAGGTTCCCAGAAGCGAGTAAAAAATATCTTCCGGTTATGGTTGAATTATAGAACATCTGTGCTATTATACGCACCCAATTATCAGGAGAAACGATGGCCACTTCAGAAAAACACTTTAAGAAACTCGCTCTGGCCAGTGACCATGGCGGGTTTGAGCTAAAGGAACAGCTCGTTAAATATTTAACTGAAAATGGACTTGATGTTTTAGATCTCGGAACACACGGTGAAGAATCTGTGGATTATCCCGATTTCGGAGCGAAAGCAGCCAAGGCTGTTCTTAGCGGCGAGGTAGACGGCGCAGTTATCATGTGCGGAAGCGGCATCGGTATAAGTATGACAGCGAACCGCTTCCCCGGCATTCGTGCCGCACTCTGCTGGGATACATACACAGCCAAGATGAGCCGTCTTCATAACGATGCGAACATCCTCGCCCTCGGTGGAAGGATCATCACCTTCGAGAGAGCCGTGGATATTGTGGATACTTGGCTTGAAACACCCTTCGAGGGTGGACGCCATGAAAGGCGTGTTAAAAAGATCGACGATGCCGCTAAGGCAACAAGTTAGAAGGGGTGAGCTGGTATGGGAATGTATGACCTTATAAAGAAACAGGACGCAGAAGTATACGACAGCCTTATGAAGGAGCTTGGCAGACAGGAATCCCACGTTGAGCTCATTGCTAGTGAAAACTTTGTAAGCCCCGCCGTTATGGAGGCGCAGGGCTCAATAATGACAAATAAATACGCCGAAGGATACCCCGGCAAGCGTTACTACGGCGGATGCGAATATGTAGACGTTGCAGAGGAGCTTGCCATCGAAAGGGTAAAGAAGCTCTTCGGTGCAGAGTTCGCCAACGTACAGCCCCATTCGGGAAGCCAGGCGAATATGGGAGCCTATATGGCAGTCCTTGAGCCCGGCGACACCATCCTCGGCATGAACCTCTCCCACGGCGGACATCTTACCCACGGAAGCCCTGTAAACTTCTCCGGCAAACTGTATAACGTTATCTCCTACGGCGTAAGCAAGGATACCGAATATATCAACATGGACGAGGTAGAGAAGCTTGCCCTTGAGCATAAGCCGAAGATGATAGTTGTGGGCGCAAGCGCATACCCCAGAGTAATAGACTTCCCCGCCTTCAAAGCTATTGCGGAGAAGGTTGGCGCATATGTACTTGTGGATATGGCCCACTTCGCTGGTCTCGTGGCTGCGGGTGTGCACCCGAGCCCCATGGAGCATGCGGACTTCGTAACAAGTACAACACATAAAACCCTGAGAGGACCTAGAGGGGGCGTTATACTCACCAACAACCCCGACCTCGCCAAGAAGGTTAACTCCAGAATATTCCCCGGAATACAGGGGGGCCCCCTTATGCACGTAATCGCTGCAAAGGCGGTTGCCTTCGGTGAGGCACTCACAGATGAGTTCAAAGTATATCAGGCTCAGATCGTAAAGAATGCCAAAGCCCTCGCAGAAACGCTTACAGCAGAAGGTTACAGGCTTGTATCCGGCGGTACGGATAATCACCTTATGCTTGTTGATCTCACAAAGCAGGATATAACAGGTAAAGATGCCGAAGCCGCCCTGGGCATGGCGAATATCACAGCGAATAAGAACACCATCCCCTTTGAAACGAGAAGCCCATTTGTTACAAGCGGAATACGTCTCGGCACACCCGCTGTTACCAGCAGGGGCATGAAAGAGGGTGAGATGAAGATAATAGGCAAATGCATCGCAGATGTTTTTAACAATATCAGCGATGAAGCGGCCGTGAAGGATGTTAAAAACAGGATAGAGGACTTAACCTCTAAGTTTCCTCTCTATAAGGGTGTAATGTATTGAGACCCGATTGGGATCAGTATTTTATAGAGATTACAAACATTGCTAAAAAACGCTCCACCTGCTTGAGAAGGCAGGTGGGCGCAGTTATCGTTAAGGACAAACATATACTTGCCACCGGATACAACGGTGTGCCCTCGGGGATAAGCCACTGCTCAGAAGTGGGGTGTCTCCGGATGAAACTGAACGTTCCCTCGGGTGAGAAACATGAGCTGTGCCGGGGGCTTCACGCCGAACAGAATGCCATAATACAGGCGGCCTACCACGGCGTGTCGATAAGCGGGGCAACTCTTTATTGCAACACCAAGCCCTGTTCAATCTGCACTAAGATGCTGATAAATGCCGGGATTGCCCGCATCGTCTATGAGGAATTCTACTCAGACGAGCTTGCGGATGCTCTTCTGGCCGAAACAGATATATCACTCGAACAATTCGATAGGTGAGCAGATGCCGTTTTACGGATTCAAAGGGGGGATTCACCCCGACTACAACAAAACCGCCACCGCAGGAAAGGCCGTTGAGGTCCTGCCTGTAAAGGAGGGCGGTCATTATTTCATCCCTCTTGCCCAGCATATCGGGGCCCCTGCAAAGGCGCTCGTTAAGAAAGGGCAGGAAGTGAAGGCCGGTGAACTCATAGGCAAGAGTGCCGGTTTTATCAGTGCAAATATCCATGCCTCCGTATCAGGAAAGGTTGTGGGTCTGCAGAACATCCCCCATCCCGTTGCAGGAAAGGTTCCCGGCGTTGTTATTGAGGCCGCAGGGGATCAGGACGACATAATGCCTGTGGAAGAGGGGGAGAAGTTCCAGGATACGGTGCTCAATGCCGGTATCGTAGGCCTCGGCGGAGCAACCTTCCCGACGAACGTTAAGCTGAGCCCTCCCAAAGAGGTGGACACGCTTATCATCAACGGTGCGGAGTGTGAACCCTATCTTACATGCGACCACAGGCTTATGCTTGAGAACGCAGAGGAGATCCTCAAGGGTGCGCTTACCATCCAGAAGGAGCTTGGGATCAACTACCTTATCATCGCCATCGAGGAGAATAAGCCCGATGCGCTTGAGGTATTCTCGAAGCTCGGCGAAAACTATGAGTTTGAGCTTGTACCTCTTGAGGTAAAGTATCCTCAGGGTGGTGAGAAACAGCTCATTAAGGCAACGGTGGACAGGGTTGTGCCCGAAGGTGCTCTCCCCCTTGAGGTGGGTGTTATCGTCCACAACGTTGGCACATGTGTGGCTGTCTACGATGCCATCGAAAAGAAGAAGCCTCTCATAGAAAGACTTGTAACCGTTACGGGAGCCGTGGGCGAGCCGAAAAACCTGCTCGTTCGCATCGGTACCCCCGTTTCAGAAATAATCGAACACTGCGGCGGTTTTCCCGAGGGTGTCAGGAAGGTTGTCATGGGCGGGCCTATGATGGGATTTGCCATACCCTCCCTTGATACGCCTATGATGAAGGGAACCAGCGGTCTCATCGCCTTCCGTGAATCGGATATGCCCAACCTTAAGCAGACAAACTGCATCCGCTGCGGCAGATGCGTTGATGTCTGTCCCATGGGCCTTATCCCTGCCATCATGGACAGGTACGTTGTTAAGGAGATGTACGAAGAGCTTGCCGACTGGCACGTTATGAACTGCATAGAGTGCGGATGCTGCTCCTTTGACTGCCCCTCAAGAAGGAACCTTGCCAGCGGTTTCAAAACATCCAAGAGAGAAGTTATGAAGATTCTCAAAGCACGTGAAGCAGAGGCGAAGAAATGAGCCAGGATAAGCTTCTAGTAACGTTTTCACCCCATGTAAGAGACAGAATGACCTCGGACAGGATCATGCTCCTCGTGGTGCTTGCCCTTGTTCCCAGTATGCTCGTCTCTGTATATGTATACGGCTTCTATGCCATCAAAACCTACGCCCTGACGATACTCTTCTGCCTTGCCTTTGAGGCGGGATTTCAGAAGATACGGGGAACAGCCATTACCCTCGGGGACAACAGCGCACTCCTCACCGCCATACTGCTGGCGATGAACATGCCTCCCAATCCCCCATGGTGGCTGCTTATGGTGGGTAGCCTTGTGGCCATCGTCATATCAAAGCAGGTCTTCGGCGGTCTGGGTCACAACCCCTTTAACCCCGCCCTTGTGGGAAGGGTATTTCTGCTCATCGCATGGCCCGCTCAGATGACAGGCTGGATCGAGGCATCCACTGTTAAGGCTGGCTTCGCCTTCGATACTGTCAGTGCGGCTACCCCCCTCGGGCAGGTTAAGGCGGAGGTACTCACCCACGGAGAGATCGTATCAGATAACCTTGCCGGAATGACCGACCTGCTCGTCGGTACCGTGAACGGCTGTCTCGGCGGAGATTCCGCCATAGCTGTCCTTATCGGTGGACTCTTTCTTATATATAAGAAGATCATACGCTGGCATGTACCCGCAACCTATCTGGGCACAGTATTCGTTCTTACAGGCATCTACTGGTTCTTCTCACCCGATAAGACGCTTACACCCATACAGCACCTTTTTGCCGGCGGTCTTATGCTCGGTGCCTTTTTCATGGCAACCGATTATGTGACAAGCCCCATGACCCCCAAGGGTCAGATAATATTCGGCGTAGGCTGTGGTGTTCTTACAGTGGTTATCCGTCTCTTCGGCGGTTATCCCGAGGGTGTTGCATTCAGCATACTTATAATGAACGCATTCGTTCCTATAATCGATAACTATATGAGGCCCAAGAGCTTCGGGGAGGCTGCGGCATGAACCAGGGCTCCTTCAAGATGGTAATCGTACTTACAGTAATCGCAGGGATTTCCTCGCTCATCCTTGCCTTTGTTTACAGCATGACAAAGGATAAGATCGCAGAGGAGTACAGAAAGGACTTCCTCAAAGGCCTTCAGGTCGTTCTGCCCGAGTTTGAGAATGAACCCGATGTTGAGGCTGTTGAGTACGAGGGTAAAAAGCTCTATCCGGCCAAGCAGGATGGTGAGATTGTGGCATGGGCTGTCCGCTCTGTAAGCCATAAGGGCTATAGCGGCGATATCGCCGTCCTCATCGGTGTGAACCTCGAAGGTGAGGTTACGGGTATAGAAATACTCAAACACGCTGAGACCCCAGGCCTTGGGAACAAGATCGAGTTCCCTGAGTGGAGAGCATCCTTCAAAGGGCTTACAGCAAACGACAACATAGCCGTTAAAAAGGACGGCGGTAACATAGACGAATTCAGCGGGGCTACCATATCCCCCAGAGCCGTGTGCGAGGCCGTATCCAAAGGCCTCAGCTTCATGGAAAAAGCATTACCGGAGTTGAGCAAATGAGACTTTCAAGCCTGACAGACGGAGTATTTAAGAACAACGCCGTACTAAAGCAGGTTCTCGGCCTCTGTCCCGCACTTGCGGTTACCACATCCGCAGTAAACGGGATAGCCATGGGGGGCGCCACAATGGCGGTGCTTATGGGCTCCAACATCGTTGTTTCACTCACAAAGAAGCTTATCCCCAGCAAGGTGAGGATACCGGCTTACATTGTCATTATCGCCAGTTTCGTTACCCTTGTGGATCTCATAATGAACGCCTACATGCACGACCTGCACAAGGTACTGGGGCTTTTCATCCCCCTTATCGTTGTTAACTGTGTCGTTCTCGGCCGTGCGGAGAGTTTCGCCTCCAAGAACGGTCTTGGCGATGCACTGCTGGACGGTATCGGAACGGGGCTCGGCTTCACCTTCGCACTCTTCGTTCTCGGCGCTGTGCGTGAGGTTCTTGGTAATGGAACGTTATTCGGCGCAGGGCTTTTTGGTGAATCCTTCCAGCCCTCCATCGTTATGATTCTTCCTCCGGGGGCATTCATTGCGCTCGGATTTATTATGATGGTGAACAACTACATCGAGGAAAAGAGACGTTCCTCTGGAAAGGGGGCGTAAGATATGGGTGAATTAGCGCTTATACTCGTCGGAGCGGTTCTTGTTAACAACCTTGTACTAAGCCGCTTCCTCGGAATATGCCCCTTCTTCGGTGTTTCAAGGAAGGTGGATACTGCCATCGGTATGAGCATGGCGGTAACCTTCGTTATGACCGTTGCTGGGATAATCACATGGATGATCCAGTACGCCGTGCTTAATCCCTTTAACCTTGCCTATCTCCAGACCATTGTCTTTATTCTGGTGATTGCATCCCTCGTACAGTTCGTTGAGATGGTAATCGAGAAGACTTCTCCGGATCTTTATAAGAGCCTTGGTATCTTCCTGCCGCTCATTACGACAAACTGTGCGATTCTTGGTGCCGCTATCCTGAACATTCAGTCCGGCTTCGGATTCGTTCAGATGCTTGTGTTCACCATAGGTTCGGCACTCGGTTTCGGCCTTGCCCTCGTTCTCTTTGCAGGGATCAGGGAGAGGATCGAGCTGTCGGATATCCCGTACTACTTCCGCGGTGTTCCAATTGCGTTTATCACCGCGGGCATACTCGCTTTGGCCTTCATGGGCTTCAGCGGACTTGTAAAGTAACAAGGAGCCTGTACCTATGACTGCTGCTGTATTAACAATGCTTGCCACCGGCTTCGCAGCCGGATTCGGGCTCATGGTAGCCTCTAAAAAGTTCCATGTGGACAAGGACCCCCGTATCGAGGGGATTAATGAACTGCTTCCTGCGGCCAACTGCGGCGGATGCGGATTTCCCGGCTGCGGCGCTTTGGCAGAATCCATCGTAGCCGGAAACTCTGGTCCCGATTCCTGTCCCGTGGGCGGTTCGGAGCTTGCCGAGCAGATTGCCGATTATCTCGGCATGGAGTTTGGCGGAGGGGTCAAGAAAGTTGCCCGTGTTAAATGCCGTGGAGGGAGCGATAAAGCCCCCGAAAAATACGACTACTACGGTCCTCGTGACTGCCACAGCATCGCCATGCTTGCCGGCGGAAACAAACTCTGTTCCTTCGGATGTCTCGGTGAGGGGAGCTGTGTCAAGGCCTGTGGATTCGATGCAATGCGCATGGGCGAGGATCGCATACCGATAATCGACCCCGTTATGTGTACCTCCTGCGGCATGTGCGTTAAGGCATGTCCCAGAGCACTTATCGAGCTGATACCCGAGGATAAACCCTTCGTGGTGACCTGCATGTCTAAGGATAAGGGCCCCGAAGTCAAAAAGAACTGTACAGTGGGCTGTATCGGATGCAGACTCTGTGCTAAGAACTGCCCTGTCGGTGCCATTGAAGTGGACAGCTTCCTCGCAAAGATCGATCCCGAAACCTGCATAAACTGCGGTAAATGCGAAGAGGTCTGCCCCACTAACGCTATACTTAAGTTCGAAGACTGATAAATAGTATTATATAAGACAGCAGGGGGCTGTAAAAGGCTCCCTGCAGCACTTAATCTATGTATATGTATGGAATTTCCCATCCATGGAAATTATTCTGCCGTTCGAAGAAAGAGGCTTCCTTCTCACTTACGCAAGCGAGCTTTCATCCATGAAAGCTTGAGCTAATCATACGTTTGAGATTGATAGGTAACAGGCTTCCAAGGATGGAAGCCCTGAAGGCGAAGCTGAATTGAATTGTATTCAATTTATGTAGCCGGAAGTAAGCGGAGCGAAGGCTTTGCCAAGCGTAGCGGCAGGGAAATTCTCAGGATGATGAATTTCCCAGATTAGTATGGATGGAAGCCTTGAAGGCGTAGCTGAATTGGGCACTGCGCAATTCACGTAGCCGGAAGTGCGAGAGGGGAGGGTTTCCCTACCCGATCAACGATGGAATTTCCATGGATGGAAAATTCCATAAATATAATTAAGACTAAGGGGAAAGTTTTCCCTAAAAAGTTCCCTGCGATCTTTTACTTTCATACTATAATACTAAATAAGTCACTAATGATTGGTTACGTGCTAAGGCACGCCATACTTTTGGCGCAAAAGTATGCAAAACTATTCCCTCAGAGTTTTACATCCCCCATTGTTACTCATTTATATTCATAAATTCGTAATTGATGGCGGTTCCCTCATTTCACTCTTTTTCCACCTGAAGTTTTGCTGATGCTGAGGAGTGTAACCTCACTTCATACATTTAAGCATTCTATATTTAAGATTAACTCTTCTGTCACGTGCGGCCAAAACTTCCGGGCGGTTCCAAAAGAGCTCATTCGGTTGTAAAACATTCGGGGAAGATTAAGAGGGTTATTTGCTAAACAGAATATTGGCTACTAGTCACCTGTTTAACGAAAAAGCGCTTCACGTCTCACGTTGTTTCCTCTTTAGTGTAAACGTTATAGCTACCGATTAAATCTATGGAATTTCTATGGTCTTATTTTATGCATATATTGCTTCAAGTATTTCCAGAAAAGTTCGATTAGTATCATAACCTGCGTATTTCAGGTATTGAACCCTTATCGAAACAATCGGGACAGTACACAATGAAATGGGGGCCCGTAAAGGCCATGCCGGATTTAATCGACAGGGAACTGATTCTCCAGCATAAGATTGCGCTTCTAAATAGGCTTAGCAATTTCTATCAGGTGAGCAGTTTCTTTTTTGCCCTTAAGAATGATATAATAATAACAGCCAACGATCAGTATACCGAAGAGGGGAGTGAAGAGGTCCATAATGATATGGGACGGATCCTCGCTGAGCGAATAAAACGCATCGTTGAAAACGCCCGCCTCCTTGAAGAAGGAGAGGGGGACAGCGATGAAAGTGCGAGAAAAAAAGCCGACCTCAAACGCAAACTTGTAAAGCTCAGTAAGGATATGGACTAAATCCTGCTTGACCCATCCCTTCGCCTGACTTATCATAAAGCGGTTTTAGTGAAATACGGAGGTCCTGATGAAAAGGCTGTTCATTGTTTTTGCCGCCCTACTGCTTGTAGCCTGCGGAGGCAAGTCCAAAATAGATAAAGTTAACTATTCCAAGAACTTCTCCGCAGCTGTAGTAAACAGGGTTGCAATCATTGATTTCAGCAAAACTGATGGGCACAACTACGACGTCAGCAATATTACCAGCAAGTTCACAGCGGAGCTTGTGGGATCGGAGCTATTCACCCTGGTGGACAGAAACGATGTGGACAAGATAATGAAAGAGGTCGGTTACCAGTTCAAGGGTGCTGAGATAGGTACGCTTACCCAGGAAACCGTTCAGAAACTTAAGCAGGTTGGCGCAGATACGATTCTGACCGGAAAGCTTATATCCTTTAAGCAGAACGGAGTGGGTGATTTCAAAACCTATTCCGAAGCCCACCTGACCGCAAAGCTTATCCGCATTGAAACCGGCGAAATACTATGGTCCGCTGAGATGCTTCGCAGCTCGAGGGGTAAGCTTGGTGGTTCCGAGGCTGATTATGCAGAACAGCTTCTTTCTGAGATAGTTACAAAAATGTCTGTGCCTCTCAAAACTGAGAGCACTTTCAGAAGAATTATCCGCCGCTGATAATCAAACCGTAGAACACCCTAAACCAATATTCTTGTTACGAACAGGTGTCGCTTATGAAGCCAGAGATTATAGTTGCGCTCGATTACTCAGAGCTTGAGCCCGTAAAAGGTATCGTTGAATCTGTAGGAGATGCGGTGAACTGGTACAAGGTGGGTCTTGAGCTATTCGTCTCCTGCGGTCCCGATGCCCTTTCATACCTTGCGGACAAAGGGAAGAAGGTCTTCCTTGACCTCAAGTTCCACGATATCCCCAATACTGTATCAAAGGTTTGTCTCTCCTCCCTTAAGTACGGCGTATCGATGATGAATATGCACGTGCAGGGTGGTGAGGAGATGATGAAAACCGCTGTGGATAAGGTATCAGAATCCGCTGGGGATAAAAGACCGCTTATGCTCGGTGTAACGGTTCTTACTAGCCTTGACGAAAACCACCTTTCCCAGTACGGCATCGTCACCCCCGACACAGCCTCATACGTGCTCAAACTGGCAGAGATAGCCAAAAGGGCGGGTATGGATGGCGTTGTCTCCTCGGCGAAGGAGACCCAGATTATCAAAGAGAACCTTGGTGAGGATTTTATAACAGTAACTCCCGGTATCCGCCCTGCATCGGCTTCCGTCGATGATCAGAAGAGGGTGGTGACGCCGGCGGATGCCAGACAGATGGGTACGGATTATATTGTGGTCGGCAGACCGATAACAAAGGCGGATAACCCCAAAGAGGCCGCAGAAGCTATAAAGGAGGAGATGGGATGGACAGATTAAATGATATTTTAGAGGTGTTCGAAAGGCATGATGCACTCCTGGAGGGGCATTTCCTGCTCTCCTCCGGTCTTCACAGCGACAGGTTTCTCCAGTGCGCACTTGTGTTGCAGTATCCAGCAATATCGGAGGAGCTTATCCATCTCCTCGAGATGCAGACATACCACCTCGAATTCTGTACAGTGGTAAGCCCTGCCATCGGTGGAATACGTTTCGGGTACGAGTATGCAAGACAGCTTCGCAAGCGCTCCCTTTTCACAGAAAGGCATGAAGGTGAGATGACGATGAGACGGGGCTTTACCCTCAGAAAGGGTGAGCCGGTGGTTATAGCCGAGGACGTTGTTACAACAGGAAAATCCACAAAGGAATGCATAAAGGCAGTTGAGGATGCAGGCGGAAAGGTTGTCGGAGTTGTGAGCCTTGTGGATAGAAGCAACGGAAAGGCAGAGTTCGGCGTACCTTACTACCCGCTCCTCCGGATAGATGTACACTCCTACGAGCCCGATGAGTGCCCCCTCTGCAAGAAGGGTCTTGAGCTTGTTAAGCCGGGCAGCAGGACTGTTAAGGTCTAAGAAAGATTCGTAAAAATACGCAAAATATTTCCCTTCGCCGTCCGGAAAACCGCCGGGCGGCGTCTTACTAGTTTGAAATTAGTTGAAAAGGATGATAATTTCTACTATAGACAAGTAATTCCACAGCGGCCAATTGTCTGTGTTAATATACCGAATATTTGAATAGCTACGGAGTTAAGCGGTTTGGAAAAATATACAAAAGTGGATAAATTCCTGATTATAAACCAGAAGGTTATCCTTGAGGTTAAGTCGGGCGATTATCCGGGAACCTATGATTCCCGCATCGAGGATGTTAAGCCCAAATCCATCCTTATAACGATGCCCACTGAAAAAACAGTTACGATTCCGCTCTCTTCCGGTGTTATACTTGATGTAGCATATGTATCTGAGCAGGGACGCTTTCACTTCAGATCGAAGGTGATCAAAAGAGTGAAAGAGGTTATCCCTCTCCTGGAGATTGAGAAGCCTGATGCTGTTTACCGCAAGGAATTGCGGGAATATTTCCGGGTAAATACCAGAGCAAAGATAAAGGTCCTGCTCACTCGGGAGGAGCCGGACGGAAGCATTAAGGAGAAGCTCTGCATAGCCAGTGTCCATGATATATCCGGCGGCGGTATAAGGATTATAAGCGAATGCCGGATGGAGATGGAGGAAATGGTAGAGGTCTACTTCGATGGTGCCATCCCGGGCCTTGAGAGCATACAGGGCAGGGTTCGAAGAGCCGTTGCCCTCGAAGAAGGGAAATATGAGGCAGGACTGGAATTTATAGACATTAATAACGTTGACAGAGACAAGGTTATTAAATATGTTTTCAAGAGGCAGCTTGAATTACGCAAGCTGATGGGATAGGAGGAGCGGATGGCTTTCACGAGCGAGACTCAGACACACAGCGGTAAAACAGCAGAGGTGCTTTATCCTCTTCATGAGATCGATTCCTATAACGGTGAGGAGATGAAAACCTACGTATCCTCTCTGGAAGGGGGCGTTGACGCTGTTATCATAAACTTTTCCCGTGTTGCCTATCTTAACAGCTCCGGTCTGCGAGAGCTTATTCAGATCCTTAAACTATTGAAGGGGAAGGGGATGGAGCTTTTTCTTACCTACGTTAACGACGATATAAAAAAGATATTCGATAATACAAACCTTAACAGGCTTTTCGGCATCTACAACACAAACGAGGATGCGCTGGAGTTTCTGGGAACCTGATGTCAAACACCCCTGAAACTGCAGTAAACCATCTTGTCAAGATTGACTCCTACAGCATCGAACCACTTCGTGATCTCTTTGTGAATATGGGCTATAAGCGCTTCCGTGCGGATCAGGTGTATGAATGGATCCACGGTAAGGGCGTTAAGGACTTTGATGAGATGACAAATGTCTCGGTCAAGGCCCGGGAAGAGCTCAAAAACGTCTTCGAGTTCACCCCCATGGAGACGATCAAGGTTCAGCGTTCCGAGATGGACGGCTCCATCAAGGTCCTCATAAGGCTGGAGGACGGAAACCTTGTTGAATCGGTTGTTCTGGCGGATTATGAGCGCAACACTGGGTGCATCTCCACCCAGGTGGGTTGCCGTATGGGCTGTACCTTTTGTAGTACGGCAAAGATGGGCTTTGAGCGCAACCTCTCCGTTGCCGAGATAGTCGGGCAGGTGGCCGAGCTAAACCGTATCCTCGCCGAAGAGGACCGCAGGCTCACAAACCTTGTCTTCATGGGTATGGGGGAGCCGCTGGACAATTCGGACAACCTCCTCGATTCCATCCGCATACTTATGGACAGGAAGACCTTTGCGTTCAGCCACAAGCGTATAACCGTATCCACATGCGGACTCACCGACAAGATGATGCGCCTCTTCGAGCTTGAGACACCGGTTAACCTGGCTGTTTCTATCAATGCCGCCACCCAGGAGAAGCGTGAGCAGATAATGCCCGTAACGAAGAAGTATCCCCTGAAGGATCTCATCAAAGGTATTAAGCGTCTTCCCTCCGTAAAGCGGAAGATGATAATGGCGGAGTATGTCCTGATGAAGGGATTTAACGATACCCCCGAGGATGCAAAGGCTCTGGCGGCTATTTTAAAGGGTATCCGTGTTAAGGTTAACCTTATACCTTACAACAGCGGAATGGGGGGCGGGTACGAGCCTCCGTCGGAAAATGAGACTTTAAAATTTCAGGATTATCTGATACAAGAGAAGATCGGTACATTTATCCGTAAAAGCCTTGGAAGCGACATTGACGGGGCCTGCGGACAGCTCTATGCAAATACCAGAAAAGAGGAAGAGAATGGCTGAGCTAAAGGAAGGGGATCAGATCCCCGGTTTTGAGCTTGAGGGGGATGACGGCAAGGTGTATACGCCGGAGGACTTCAAGGGTGACAGGCTTATAATCTACTTCTATCCCAAAGATAACACACCCGGATGCACCGTGGAGGCAAAGGACTTCACAGCATTGACCGAGGATTTTGGAAGGCTGGGCTATAAAGTTGTAGGGGTTAGTCCTGATAAAACAGCCACCCACTGCCGTTTCAAGGAGAAGCATGAGCTTGGTGTACTCCTCCTCTCCGACCCTGAAAAGGAGGCTGCAGAGGCGTTTGGTGCATACGGCGAAAAGAAGAACTACGGGAAAACATACATGGGCATAATCCGTTCGACCTTCGCCTTTGACGAGGGTGGAAAACTGATTAAGTCCTATAAAAATGTACGTGCCACAGGGCACGCGCAGAGGGTTTTAGACGATTTATCATGAAAGAAAGCGGTGCATTTGAGAAGAAGCTGGTCAGGCTTGAGGAGATTGTCGAGAAGCTTGAGAATGAAGACCTTGACATAGAGACCACCCTCGAACTTTTTCAGGAGGGTATGAAGCTTGGCAAAGAATCAAGGAAGATGCTCGATGAGATTGAACTCAAGGTGAACAAGGTTCTCGGAACCGACGAGGACGGAAACGTGGAAACGGAGCCGGCTGAATGAGTGAAGATTTTAACCTTAAAGGATACATAAACTTCTGGGCGGACAAGGTGGGAGAGTTCCTGCAGGAATACGTTCAGACTAAAGAGATATTCGCCAGCGGACTTGTTAAGTCTATGAAATACAGCCTCTTTGCAGGGGGCAAGCGCATGCGACCCGCCATTATATATTCCAGCTACGGTATATTCGACAGCTATTTCGACAAGATAACGCCCTACGCAGCGGCGGTGGAGATGCTCCATACCTACTCCCTTGTCCACGATGATCTACCCGCTATGGATGATGACGATTTCAGGCGTGGTAAGCCCACAAACCACAAGGTCTTCGGCGAAGCAACGGCTATTTTGGCCGGCGATGCACTGCTCACCAAGGCGTTTGAAACCATGCTCGATAAGGAGCTCAACCCCGAGGTTGAGGACAAGCTTATGGTTGAAGCTGCCTTCAAGCTTTCAAAAGCCACAGGCGATGCCGGAATGGTTGCCGGACAGTATGCGGATATGGAAGCGGAAAGCGGTGGATTTGATGACAGCATTGTGGATTTTATCCATGAGAATAAAACAGCGGCACTCCTCGGCTACTGCTCCGAACTGGGGGCCATCCTCGGTTACGGTGAGGATATCGATAAGGCAAACATGAAGGAGTACGGCCGCAAACTTGGGCTTGCCTTCCAGATTGTGGACGATGTACTGGATGTGACAGGAACCACAGAACAGCTTGGAAAGGACGCAGGGAGCGACCTTGAAAAGGGGAAGGCCACCTATGTTACGATTTACGGGGTGGATAAGTCCAAGCAGATCGCCCGTGAGATGATAGATGAGGCGATCTCTATAGTTAAACCCTACGGCAAAGCCTCCCGCCCCTGCGAGGAGATTGCCAAATATGTTTTGGAGAGAACCCATTAGATGAGTCTTACAGATTCACTTAAATTGCCCGATGACATTCAGGAAATAGATTACGATGAAATAGATAAGCTGGCCGAGGAAACGAGGGAGCTTATCATTGATACCGTTTCCAAAAACGGCGGACACCTTGCCCCGAGCCTTGGTGTAGTTGAGCTTACACTAAGCCTTTTGAGGAATTTCAGCCCCGCTGCGGACAGGATCGTGTGGGATGTGGGGCATCAGTCCTACGCCTTTAAGATCCTCACAGACCGCAAGCACCGTTTCAAAACCCTTCGCCAGTACAAAGGTATATCCGGCTTCATAAAGCCGGCTGAAAGTTCATACGATTCCTTCGGAGTAGGGCATACAAGCACATCTATCTCCGCAGGCCTCGGCATGAGCGTTGCGGATGGTCTTAAGGAGCGAGACCGGAAGATCGTATCGGTTATCGGTGATGGCGCTATGACAGCGGGGATGGCCTTTGAAGCTCTTAACAATCTAGGCCACCTCGACAAGAGGATGATCGTTGTGCTCAACGACAACGAGATGTCCATCGGCTCAAACGTAGGCGGTGTTGCGGCATACCTTTCCAACCTTATGACAGGGAAGGTATACACAAAATTCCGTAAGGATGTGCAACATCTACTTGAGAAACGTCCCCTCGGTCCCCGTCTTCTGAACATCGCAAAGAAGATGGAGGAGGGTCTTGTGGGTATGTTCACCCCCGGCATCCTCTTTGAGGAGCTTGGGCTGCGCTATATCGGTCCCGTAAACGGGCACAGGGTCAAGGATCTGGATAAAGCTTTCCAGAACGCCCTCATACAGGACGGACCAGTCATAATCCATGTTTCGACCACCAAAGGTAAAGGTTATAAGCCCGCAGAGGAGGACCCCTCACGGTTCCATGGTGTATCCTCCTTCGATATTGAAACGGGCAAATCCAACAAGCTTGGAACATCCAAAAGCTATACCGATATATTCGGCGAAACCATAACCGAGATAGGGCACAGTAATCCAAATGTTGTTGCCATAAGTGCGGCGATGCGTGACGGAACGGGGCTTGCAAAGTTTGAAGAAGCCTTTCCAGACAGGTTCTTCGATGTGGGCATTGCCGAGCAGCATGCGGTAACCTTTGCCGCTGGTATGGCGATAAGTGGAATGCGCCCCTATGTCGCTATCTATTCCACCTTTCTCCAGAGAGCGTTTGACCAGATTATTCATGATGTGGCTCTGCAGAATCTCCCCGTAACCCTTTGCATTGACAGGGGCGGTTTCGTGGGAGCGGACGGACCCACCCACCACGGCATATACGATATATCTTTCCTGCGGTGTGTACCCGATCTCAATATAATGCTTCCAAAGGATGGTACAGAGCTTTCGGAGATGCTCAGGCTCTCGCTGGGTATAAAGGCTCCGGTATCCATAAGGTACGCCAGAGGAACGGCTCACAGCTATGATGAATACGGCTACAGACCTGTTGTTCTCGGTGAGCCGGAGGTTATCGATACAGGCGGAGATATAGCCGTTGTATCCGCCGGGCATATCTTCGAGGAGGCCTCAAGGCTCCATACGAAGCTTAAGGATGCCTACGGCGCGGCATCACTCATAAACCTCCGTTTCATCAAACCCCTCAACAGGGATATGCTTGTGGATGCGCTGAAGGGCAAAAAGCTTATCGTTACCGTTGAGGAGGGCTCCATAAGGGGTGGTGCCGGCGAAGAGGTGCAGTCGATTCTTATGGATGCTGGCAAAGCTCCGAGGGTTATCCGCTTCGGTGTGCCGGACAGGTTCATCGAGCACGGCGGAATCAATGACCTTCGCAAGCTTTGTGGACTCACAGCGGAGCAGATGTTTGAGACGGTATCCGGCATAGATATCTAAATGAAGAAGAAGCGGATCGATACCCTCCTTGTGGAATACGGTCTTGCTGAATCCGCCGAACACGCCTCCCGCCTTCTCATGGCTGGGCTGGTTGTTGCCGGCGAACACAGGGTGGATAAGCCGGGTGATCTTGTTGATCCCTCCCTACCTATAAGGCTCAAAGAGACGCTCCCCTATGTAAGTCGTGGCGGTCTCAAGCTTGAGCGTGCCGTTGAGCTCTTCTCCATAGATTTCAAAGATAAGGTTGTTATAGATATAGGCTCCTCCACAGGCGGGTTCACTGACGTTGCCCTTAAGAGCGGTGCAGAGCGTATTTATGCTGTAGATTCAGGTTTTAATCAGCTCCATGAGAGCCTCAGGAGAGAATCACGGGTAGTCTCACTGGAGGAAACGAACTTTCGGACAATAGATTTTGATACCATTGGCGAGAAGGCGGATGTGATCGTATCCGATGTGTCTTTTATATCCCTCGAAAAGATAATCCCCTCAGCAGTTCAGTTCTGCAGCGATAATACAGAGGTTGTTCTGCTCATAAAGCCCCAGTTCGAGGTACGGCGTGAACAGGTGGGCAAGGGGGGGATTGTTGAGCATGAGGAATACAGGGCAGAGGCGGTGGTGAGGGTTTGCCGCTTCGCAGTGGAATCGGGTTTCGGCCTCTTCGGCCTTGCATCCTCCCCCATAAAGGGTGCGAAAGGAAATGTTGAATATCTCGCCCATTTTGTATACAATTGCCCGACCGCAACAAACACTATTTCATCAGCACTGGAACAGGTTATCCATGAAAAAGGTTTCTATAGTAGCAAAGCCCCACGGGGATAGAGTTAAACAGGTTCTTGAGGATGTTTGTCAGTTCCTCGGAGACAAAGGTGTCGAGGTTCTTCTTGAGGAGAATAGCGCAGGAGTTATCGGCGCAGGATCCGTATCCCATGAGCGGATAAAGGAGGAATCGGACCTTGTCGTGGTTCTCGGCGGGGACGGTACTCTTATATCCGCTGTTCGCATACTTGGCGAGAAGGAAACCCCTATCCTCGGGGTAAACCTCGGGAGATTGGGCTTTCTTACAGAGACCAAGATAGAGGAGGCTCTGCCACAGCTAGGCCTTGTTCTTGACGGGGATTTCGAAACGGAAAAAAGGATGAAACTCCACTGCCACTTGGTGGAAAACGGCGTTAAGACCCTCGAAATAGAAGTCCTCAACGATGTTGTAATCAATAAATCCGACCTTGCCCGCATCATCGAAATGGAGGTTTACGTAAACGATTACTTCGTAAACAGCTACCGTGCGGACGGTCTTATCATATCCACCCCCACTGGTTCCACAGCATATAACCTCGCCGCAGGGGGGCCCATCGTGCATCCCTCATCGGAAACGATTATACTTGCCCCTATCTGCCCCCATGCGCTCACAAACAGGCCCATCGTTATCAGCGACGACAGCTTTATCAATATCCGCCTTCGAAGCAAGGAGGAGAACGTCTCCATAACCTATGACGGCCAGATAGCAAGGCAGGTGGACCCTGAAAAGATCATAACAATCAAGAAGGCGAGAACGGGCGTAAGGCTTGTTGTGCCGAAGAACAGGAACTATTACTCACTCCTGCGTGAAAAGCTGGGCTGGGGATGGTGATGATATGCTGAGCCTCCTCCGTGTGGAAAACCTTAGTGTTATTGAGTCCGTAACGGTGGAGTTCACCGATGGGCTCAATGTTATCACAGGTGAAACCGGAGCGGGAAAATCAGTATTTATTGGTGCTCTTAAGCTCATAATGGGTGAGCGTTTCAACAGGGCTCTGCACAGGGACGAAAGTAAGAAACTCCTTGTGGAAGCAGTATTTAACGGCGATTACAGAGATATAAATCCCGACGAAAGGGAGCAGTTTGAAATAGAGGATGAGATAATCATCCGCCGTGAACTGGACAGCTCCGGCAAGAACAGGGTATACATCAACGGCCGTATGGCCACCCTGAACCAGCTTAAAAGCATTGCAGAGAGCTTTGCTGATATCCACGGCCAGCACGAGCACCAGAGGCTACTGGATCCCTCCTGTCACATAGAGTTCATCGATTCCGCAGTGGACCGCCCCCTCCTTGAGGATTATGAGTCAAAGTTCAGCGAATACTCGGAAAAGCGTAAAAAGCTTGAGAAGATCCGTGAGGATCTCTCCGCAGTCCTGCGTGAGAAGGACATGCTCGAGTTCCAGCAGAACGAGATAGAGTCGATGAATATCGATCTCGAGCAGGACAGGGAGCTGGAGGAACGGCTGGGTATGCTCGGACATCTCGAAAAGATACGTGAGAACGCCGCAGGGGCCCTTGCCTGTCTGCAGGATGAGGAGATAAACGCTTCGGGCCTCATCGGCTCCGCATCATCGCTTATATCCTCCATCTCCTCCTACTCATCGGAGCTTGAGAAGGTGGCTGAACAGCTCTCGGGGATTGAGTATCAGGTAAACGATATCTCGGCTGTACTTGAGAATATCATAGATACCCAGGAACTTGATCCAGAAGAGCTTGAAAGGCTTACGGACAGGAAGTTCCGTCTCGCAGGGCTTATGAAGAAGTACGGCGGAAGCCTTGAGGCTGTGCTGGATCATCTTGAAGAGGTGAACCGGAAGCTCGAGAGCCTTGTCTTTGATGAAGAGACTGCAGAAAAGCTTGAGAAGGAGCTTTCGGGGCTTGAGAAGAGTGCTAAGGAATCTGCAAACTACCTCAATATAGCCAGAAAGAAGGCAGCCTCGGAGCTGTCTGAAATAATTGAGAAAACCCTTGGTGAACTGGAGCTTAAGAACTCGGTCTTTAAAACAGAGTTCACTGAGGCAGAAAGGCTTGACCCCCTCGGCGGCATCAGGGCGGAGTTTCATCTCTCCACCAACCCCGGTTTTGATCCCGGTCCGATTTCAAGGGTTGCCTCCGGCGGTGAGATATCCCGTGTTATGCTCGCTCTCAAGGATGTTTTCGCTTCGGCTGACAGGACCGAGACACTCGTTTTCGATGAGATCGATACGGGTATAAGCGGCCGCACTGCAAGGATGGTCGCAAAGAAGCTCTGCAACATTGCGGCTGGCAAACAGGTTATAGTTATCACCCATCTCCCCGTTGTGGCCGCCGGCGGTGAGGCACACTTCCACATTACCAAGAGCCTTGAGGGTGACAGGGCGAAAACGGATATTAAGAAGCTCACAGGTGCCGAGCGGGAAGAGATCCTCGCCACCATGATCGCCGGGGATGCCACCGAATCATCCCTTGAGCAGGCTCGTGAGCTTCTTTCAGGCGGAGACTGATGCTCGAAACTTTTGTTAGCTTTGTTCTGGATGCAATCTCCGGTATGGGATATACCGGCATAGTTATTCTAATGGCCCTTGAAAGCTCCTTTGTACCTTTCCCCAGCGAAGTCGTAGTCCCTCCGGCGGGGTATCTCGCTGCACAGGGGGAGATGAATATATACCTCGTTGTTCTCAGCGGTATTGGCGGAAGCGTTATCGGTGCATTGTTCAACTACTTCCTCGCAATCAAGATGGGAAGAATCCTTATCCTTAAATACGGCAAATATCTTCTTATGCCGCCGGAAAAATTTTACCGGGTGGATACCTACTTCGACAAGCATGGTGAGATTACCACCTTCGCCGGCCGGCTTATACCCGTCATAAGGCAGTATATCTCCTTCCCTGCGGGGCTTGCAGGGATGAATATACCAAAATTCTGTGCCTATACAGGTCTCGGCGCAGGCATATGGGTTGTGGTACTTGCGTGGCTCGGCTACTTTATCGGGAGCAATCCGGAGCTAATGCATTCCCGTTTAAAGACGATTACAATATTACTACTAATTTGCGTTTTTGCCGTAATTAGTGTATATATCTACTACCAAAGAAAAAAGGGGAATAATCGTGTATAAGCTCGGAAGCTGTTTAATTGCGTTAATCGTTGTAATGTTGAATATCACTGCTATAGCAGATACTTATAAAGTACAATGGGGAGATAGTCTCTACTCCATACTTGAAAGCGATTTTGAACCCTATGAGATCATCGAACTTAACAAAGAGATTAAGAAAAAGCTCCCCGGCTTTACCCTTAAGACCGGAACCGAGATAGAAAAGTCAGAAAACAGCTGGGTAATAAAGATGGACCTCCGCCGTGAGGTTCTCATAAATAAGACAACAGAAGGTTTCAGTGTTGATGTTCAGGAATATCCCGTTGAGGTTGTTAACTCCTATGTCCACGGTGAGATCACATCAAGCCTGTACAACGCTATGCAGGAAGCTGGCGAGGATTTCAGCCTTGCTGTGAAGCTTGCCTCCGTTTATGAGTGGGAAATTGATTTCTTTAAAGACATCCGCAAGGGTGACCGTTTCAATATATTGGTCGAAAAACGCTTTATCCGTGACCAGTTTGCAGGGTACGGAAAGATCCTCGCCGCAGATTTCATCAATCAGGGGAGGCTTATCAGAGGTATCTACTACGAGAGTGAGAAGGTTAAGGGGTACTATGCCCCCGATGGCAGCTCCCTTAAGAGAGGATTCCTCAAGGCGCCTCTGCGTTTTGGCCGTGTCTCCTCCGGATTCTCTTACAAAAGGCTCCACCCCGTCCATAAGGTTGTTAAGCCCCATCTTGGTGTAGACTATGCCGCTCCCAGAGGAACTCCCGTTTATGCCACAGCGGATGGATACATCGAGAGAATCGGCTACGATAAATACAACGGCAACCATGTGGGAATACGCCACATGAACGACTACCACACCCTCTACCTGCACTTCACCCGTTTCGCCAAGGGTATGGGCAAAGGGAAGTATGTACGTCAGGGTGATGTCATAGGCTACGTGGGAAGCACAGGTATATCCACCGGTCCCCATGTGGATTACCGCATAAGGAAGGGGAGAACATATATCAACCCTCTCCGTTTCAAATCACCTACGAAGAAGCTTCCGGAGTCTGAGATGGCTACATTTCAAGGGCACAGGGAGTACTATGCGTACCTGCTGAACAGCATGTTTGTGCGTGTAGCCCAGCGTTCTAAGCTAATTCCCATGATGTGATTGTCTTAGAATTTCTTCTTTCTTGAAAATATTTTTGCCCTAAGAGGAGAGGAGTATGTACTAAGACGGCTCTTAAGCCACTTCTGATCCCTGCTCCCTTTAATCTCTATACGGTTGATGTAAAGAGGATCTTTTCCGTAGAGGTTTGGGCCCCTGTCCAGGGTGAATGAACCTAGGTAGCCACACTCCTTCATAACCTCCATTGATATGGGGTCGTGCCCGCCGAAGGGCCAGCAGAAGAAGGGGCATTCCCTCTCAAGAAGCTCCTCAAGATCCCTTTTACTCTGTTTCATCTGGTCACGGCAGAAGCGTATCCGCTCCTCCATATTTCGCATGCGAAGCCCCTGTTTCTCCGGGATAAGACCATCCTCACTCAGTGCAGACACCCATTTGTAGAGTGGTGTTCCCGTTTCGACCTTGTCGTAGAGGGCATACATGCTCCAGTGATCCTTTTCAGGAAAACGCTCCTTCTCCTCCATATCCCTGAACACAGGCAGATGGCTCACAGAATGGCTGTACACCTCATGGCTGTAGCTTTTGACAAGGGTGTATATCTCCTCAAGGGACATGAACTGTTCCCTGTTTCCATCCCTGAAAACCTGCCGGTAGCATTCCGATGATGGGAGTAGCACGGGTGCATTCTCTGTTGTTCTTGCGGGGGTGTCATGGAGGAATCCAGTTATGCAGAAGAATACGCCTGTGTAGCCGTATCGTTCTAAGAGGGGAAGGGCGTGGAGCCAGTTGTCGAGGTAACAGTCGTCAAAGGTTATTACGAATGCCTTTTCCGGTATATCCACCCCGTCGGCTAAATGGCGGTAGAGGTGCATGGCTGAGATCGTTTCATAACCCAGCTCACGGTATAACCGCAGGTGCCCCTCGAAGGTATCGGGGGTTATGTCTCCTGCGGGGGATACCTGATGGTAGCATAAAACGGGTACGGATCTATTCGCTGAAGCCATTGTCTATAAACCTTTCCAGTGCGGGTTTGATGTCGTTAAAGCTCAGCTCCTCCATACAGGGTACATCTCCGGATATACGGCATTCAGACTTTTTGCACGGCTGGCAGTCCATGCCTTTGGATATCCAAGTATGCTTCGGGGAGGGTAGAACCCATCCGGGGCTTGTGGAGCCAATGATGATGAAGGTAGGTGTGTTCACGGCAGTTGCAATGTGGTGTGGTGCTGAGTCGTTGCCGATGTGCAGATCCGCACGTTCGAGGAGTCCGGCAAATTCCCTCAGCTTCAAGGGGGGCATTATCCTGATCTGTTCCGTTTCGACTACCCCCTCTCTTATATAGTCCTCTTCGCCGGGGCCGTAGGTGAAGATAACCCCCGCATTCCTTTCCGCGGCCAGCCAGTTTGCTGTATCTATGAAATGCCTCAGCTTCCATCGTCTGGTGTCGTTCTTATGGGTGGGTGAGATTGTTACTATCATATCCCTGCCCTCTAAGCCAAGTTCCTTTGGTATTTTGCTTATTTCGGGTGGGTATACCTTTCCCCTCGTATCCTCGACCGTGTACTCCCTTTCGCCAAGGAGGGGGGTAAGGAGGGATGTTTTTATGAGTCCTGCATGCCCTGTCTTGCGCTCGGGGGTATGGGTATACACTTTCCCCCTGCTGGTGTCCCCATAGGTTATACGCATATTCGCACGGGAGAAGAGGGTGCAGTATGTGGAGCGGGGGTTATCCTGAAAGTCCAGAACCGCATCATATCTTTCACGCCTTATCCTGAGAAGGAGTTTGATAAATGCCGGGATATCCTTCCTTTTGGTGGTTATCACTTTGTCTATTTGGGGGTTCCCCTCCAGAAGGGGAGCATTTGCCGTGAATGTAAGAAAATGTATCTCCGCATCGGGTTTCTCACGCTTTATAAGCTCTGGGATGTGTGTTGTGAGAACCAGATCACCCGTCTGGTAAAACTGTATGAGCAGTATCTTCATAAAGCCCCTGCAATCTCTACATAGCTTTTGAAAACATCATCATCGGAGAGTACCCTGTCCGAGTAGTCGCTCCGCCCTTTGGAGTATGCTGTTTCAAGAGCCTCTTTAACGCTTTCGGAGGATATTTCGTCTATAACTGCGCCGCATTCATCGTCTATTATCTCATGGGAGCCTGCAAAGCGTGAAACACAGACGGGAACACCCATGCAGAGTGCCTCTGAAGTAACGTTCCCGAAGGTGTCGTAGAAGCTTGGAAGGCAGAAAACATCCAGTGCTGCATGGAAGGAGGGCATATCGCTAACCTTGCCGAGGAACTTCACCCTGTCCGCCATGCCGAGGGATGCGGCGAGATCACCGAACTCCCCAGGTCTTCTTCCGCCGGCAACAAGCAGGACATACTCCTCGCTCATCTGCGAGACGGCCTCGATGAGATAGGAAAGCCCCTTCAGCTGAAAGTTGCTGGCTGCAAAGCCTATAACACGTCTGTTCTCCACGCCGAAATGCTCCCTCGCCTTATTCCGCAGAGCCTCACTCCGTGCGACATTGAATACATCCTTGTTGACCCCGTTATGGACTATCTCGAACATATCTTCGCCGATATTGTAGCTCTTGATCATCTCATCACGCACAACGCCTGAGATGGCGATAATCCTGCGCAGAGAGTCGTTATGAAGTGTTCTGTGTTCCAGTTTAGGGTTAAGTCTGTTGACGGGGTCCATGAACCGTTTGATATGCTTACGTATACGCTGATATCCGCTCAGCCCCTTGAGGGATTTCTCCATGAATACCCTGTGGCTTCCGCCTCCGGGGCGGTAAATGTGACAGCCGGGCATCTTCTCGAAGGAGAAATGTATACCATCAAGCCTTTCGGAAGCTTCCCCCGCTCTTGTGTAGAAGCTCTTCGCCTTCCGGTATCTCCCAGGCCTTGCAAGTCCGAGCTCCTCCACAGGGAATCGGGGCAGTTCATCCAGCCTGTTTTCACCGCACACTATCCGAACGGGATATCCGGCATCGCTGAGCCAGTTTGAGAATCTGAGTGCGATTCGTTCTGCCCCGCCGTAGTCTGAAAGGTATTTAACGAAGATATTAAGCCTTTCCATCTGGAAAATATCTCACATATCCTCTTCAAATTCCACACATTTTATGATTTCATAAGCGTTGCGAAACATCTGGAGTTGTGTATAATTTTCTAGGAGACAAAATGAAGGTAGCCTTTATTGTCGGAGGTCTCCCCTTCGGCGGCATTGAAAACTCACTTCTGGATCTCACCCGCCACTTTAAGGATGACAGGCGGGTGGATGCTTATGTAATAAACATATCCGGCACTGGTATGCGTGTTCCGGACTTTGAAGAGGCGGGGATAAAGCTGATCAACGTCTGCTCATCCCTTTCCGCCATAAAATCCTTCCGAATCACCACGGTGTTCAAGGTTCGTAGGGTACTCAAGGATATCGATCCCGATATTATCCATACCATCCATTTTACTGGGGATTATTTCGGCAGGCTCGCCTCCATCGGTCTTGATAAGCCGGTTATAACTCATATAAGGAACACCAAAAGAGAGAAGAAACTGCACAGAAGGCTCTCAAACCGTTTTCTGTCTAGGTATACAACAAAGTATCTCAGCGTATCCCAGATGGTTAAGGACTATGTGGAAGAGGCCCATAACGTTGCTAAAAAGCCGAGCGAGGTGCTTTATAACTTCTTTGACCCTTCAAAAAAGAGCTTCGCACCCCTTAAGCGTGAGGACTATATACCCGAGGGGAGGCGTGCGCTTATAAGTGTCAGCAGGCTTGTCCCGCAGAAGAATATCGATAAGGTGATACGTGCAGTGGACCTTGTCCGCAAGAGATATCCGGATATCCATTGTCTCATTGTAGGGGAGGGTGGACAGCGCAAAAAGCTGGAACTGCTCGCCTCGGAGCTCGGGCTTAAGGGGAATGTTACCTTCCTTGGATACCGGAAGGATGTGCCCGCTCTGCTCTCTCTGGCGGATATGTTTGTATTCCCTTCGGAGTTCGAAGGCTTCGGTACAGCTCATCTGGAGGCCATGTTCATGGGTCTGCCCGCCATTATCTCAGAGGACGTTCCTACTAAAGAGTTTGCTGGAGACTCCTCCATAATATGTGACCGAACACCTGAGGCTCTCGCAGAGTGCATTATAAGGGTTCTCAGCGATGATGAGCTTTATGGAAGGATGAGGGAGTCCGCCCTTGCTATATCCGCTGAATTCACCCTTGAGAGCTATGCGGACAAGCTTGTGAGTATCTATGAGGATCTCCTTCAAATGTGCAGTTTCGACACAGTTGAGAAGTAAACTCACATCCTATAGCCTTGCTTATATTCTCCTAACTGTCTGTATTTAAAGCGTAATGCGTGTTTTGGCATTTTCTGGCACTTCCGTTGCATTAACATGAGCAACAAGCGTTGATAACAAAACACGGAGGTATCAAAATGAGAAAGAGTTTAGTTTCAGTAGTATCAGTAGCGGTTCTTTTCGTAGCAGTAAGTGCATTTGCATGGGGTGGACCCAGAAGCGGCGGATGTGGTAACTGCCCCGGATACGGTGTTCAGAATCAGGGCTATAACGCACCCTGCGGTGGACCCGGTTACGGTGGACAGAGAGGACCCGGTATGAGAGGCCCCGGCATGAAAGGCCCCGGCATGAAAGGACAGAGAGGCCCCGGTATGAGAGGTGGCGGATGGGGTCAGGCACCCCAGGCTGAGCAGATAACCCCTGAGAAGGCTGAGGAGAAGATCAGCTCTTACGCTTCAGAAAATCTTAAAGGGTTTGATGTGGGTGAAATCCAGACTTTACAGGTTCCCAGAGGAAACATGTACTTCGCAGAGGCGAAGGATGTGGACGGAAACGTTATAAGCATCAGGATGAACCCCCGAGGCAACATCATGGCTGGTATTTTCCCCAATGAGCCCGGCAGTAGATGGAAAAACGCTCCTAAAAATCAGTAAGACACTCCTTAATAGCGCATAAATGGAAAAGGCGGGTTTCAGGCCCGCCTTTTTTTTGAGTATATTATGCAGTGCGTTTACTGTTTTTGTTGTGCTTGTTGAGCTGTTCGGGTGTTAAGCCGAGTCCGTCACCAAGGCCGTATACGTACCACTTGAGCTGTTCCTCGCTCATATCCGAAGCCATAACGAAACGCTCACCTTCTTTCTTCCCCCTGAGCACTACATTATAGTGTTCGGAAAACTGATCCACCTTCTTTTCAAGAAGGATCGATACATCCTTTTCCACAGCCTGGTTGATATGACCTAGCACAGAGA
This sequence comes from Limisalsivibrio acetivorans, assembly GCF_000421105.1. NCBI lineage: Bacteria > Pseudomonadati > Deferribacterota > Deferribacteres > Deferribacterales > Geovibrionaceae > Limisalsivibrio > Limisalsivibrio acetivorans. The sequence continues at coordinate 681,896 of NZ_ATWF01000001.1, read as the reverse complement.
ATACATTGCTCATAAAGTCTTCTGTCGACTTCATATAAGCCTCCTCATGAATAAGAGCCCTTCGTAGGCTTTTGTTACCACAGCTAATAATGCTGACATTATTATTATCGTCCGCTGTGGATTTTCATTAGCTCTAAATAACTCCTGAGCGTGATTTTATTGATATTATGGCAGGCAGCATTCAGTTACCTGCACCATCCATTCAATCGCATTTACCTATAATATTTTTACAGTTTAGATTCCGACGCAAACCTTGAGCCATCAGAAAGGGCAGCTAGTTTTTTTGCCCCCTCTAACCTTATTATAATACAATAAATTACAAATGAAACAAAACGTGTATTGGTGAACGATAGGTTAAATAGCATCGGGTTCATCTATGGAAAATGGCAGTGTTAATCAAAAAATCAATAATTATGTGTATTTAAGAATGCTTATCTTATTTAAGATTTGTGTTATAATACCAGAATAATAGAATTTAGATTCGCGGCTTTTGTTTGAATCTTTCATAATAACGAACCACGGAGAGATCGACTTCTATGCACAGCATTCTTTGTAACTGCGGAAATGCCACTATCCTTTTTGTGGAGGATGATGCTACATCCCAGCGGATAATAAGGCTTATGTTTGCCGAATCTGGGGATAAGATTCATATCGCCGGTGATGGAGCAGAAGGTCTGCGTATGGCCAGAGAGCTGAGACCAGACATCGTTATAAGCGATTACAGTATGCCCGTTATGAACGGTCTTGAGATGTTGAGGATAATCAAAGACGAGATCCCCGGAGTGAAAACCGTTTTCATGACCGTATATACCGAGCCCGATGTTCTTATAGATGCTATAAACCTCGGTGTGGACAGGTTTCTAGAGAAGCCCATAAACAGAGATAAGCTCGATAAGGTTTTATCAGACCTTCTGGAGGATGTTGAGCGTGCCAACAAGCTTAGGGAATATCAGAACCTCCTCAAGGCATACAGAAAGGGTGTTGACTCCTCCACTATATTCTCACTTGTGGATTCTGATGGTAATTTCAGCTATGTTAACAAGAACCTGTGTAATTTATCCGGCTACGATGAGGATGAGCTCATAGGAAAACCCTACAGTATGCTCAAGGTCTGTGGTGACTACTGCGAAACCGCATGCATAAGGCCGGAGAAGCAGAAGTTTCATTCAGTTTGGCAGGGTTGCCATAAAAACAGAGCCAAGGACGGTAGCGAATATACCACGGAGATAACCCTACTTCCCGTTTATCAGGGCTCTGAGATTTCAAGCTACATATCTATCGAGATGGATATGACCGATGTTGTTAAACAGCACCAGGAACAGCTTCAGGCGTTCTTTGATGCGGATAAAACAATAATGTTTGCTTACGATCAGAGGTTCAGGCTCTCACTTTGCAACAAACGCTTTCTGAAGTACTTCGGCTACAATTCTCTGGAGTCTGCCAGAGAGGAAGGCTTCTGTTTCTATGACCATATCCTCGAAAGGGAAGGCTACTACAGCTTCGATGCTGGCTCATTCAACGATATAAAAGAAGCTATGCATTCCTTTTTTCAGGAGAGCGCAGATAGGAAGGTGCGAAAGATTCTTATCAAAAACCCACAGGATGGAACGGAGAATATTGTTACCTTTACCGTGTTTTCACTTGCACAGAAGTATCTTGGGCTCGAGGATCTGCGTATTATCCGGTTGAATGACATAACCGAGCTTGAGCACCTGAAGATGGAAGAGGTAAATCAGGCTATGCTTGCTTCCATAGGCAAGCTTTCCGCAGGGATAACCCATGAGATAAATACTCCTCTTACATACATGAAGGGGAATCTTGAGATGATGGGTGACGATATTGCCGACGGAGATATGGATTCCCTCGAAAGCTATCTTGAGTCTATCAATGACGGCGTTTCGAGGATATCATACATCGTCGATTCGATGCGGGAGGTTACTGGGCAGTCCGATTTTGAGACCGAAGAGGCAAACCTTTATGCAACGCTCGTCGTGGCTTCAAGGATGATATATAATAGAGCCAAGCAGATAAGCCCCGTTTATATAAACGGTGAGCCGGTCAGCAGGGATATGGACGGCTCAAAGGAAAATTATCCCGCAATGATTGTTCCGCGGATGTTGGAACAGGTTTGGATAATCCTGCTTAATAACAGCCTTGATCAACTTAGCCAATGCAGTTTACCCTATGAGGAAAGATATATAAGCATAACTATCGAAAAGGATGGAGAGGGGCATATAATCCGCATAGCTGATAATGGCGGTGGTATTGATGATGCTATTCTCCATAGGCTCTTCGAACTGTTTACAAGCACAAAGAAGCACAGAGGAATGGGGATCGGACTCAACATAGCAAAGAGTATAATTGAACGGCATAACGGAAAGATACTGCCACGTAACGATGAAAACGGTGCAGTTTTCGAAATAAACATATAGGTTCGGAGGACACAATGCTCTTCTCAAAGAAACAGGAAAACACAAAAAACGAGGCAATGCAGGCGGAAATGGAAAAGCTTCGTGAAGAGGTGGAATACTACCGGGAAATTGCTTCTTTCTCCCATAGCGAAATGGTTGTTGTTTTGCGGGGGAGGGAGATTGTGTTCAAGAACGACAGCGCAGCTCAACACCAGTTTCTTGAAGAAGTTATTAAAGAACTGAGTAAGGGCTCTTCGGAGTTGTCAACCCTCCATGGTAACTATAAGGTGAGCTCAAAATCACTGGTAAATGGTGATGTTGTTTATTCGCTTCAGTCCGAGGATAGGGGCTCTAGGATCCATGAGCTTTTTGCGGAGATACATCAGGGCACTGTGCAGAACTCCTTTAAGATGAACCAGGATTTTTTCATAAAGATGCTGGGTGAGATGGAGGAGATGATCGATGAGTCCAAAGAAACCGCTGATATCTCAAATAACGGAATGCAGAGTGTTGGTGTTCTGAGCGGAGAGGTGGAGGAGCTTTCAAACTTTATTACAGAATCCACCGAAACCTCCGATGCCCTTTCAACCAGGAGCCAGGAGATCTCGCAGGTTACCAACCTTATTAAGGATATCGCAGATCAGACAAACCTCCTTGCCCTTAACGCTTCCATCGAGGCAGCCAGAGCAGGGGAGGCGGGCAGAGGCTTTGCCGTTGTAGCCGATGAGGTTAGAAAGCTTGCCGAAAGAACCCAGAGTGCCACATCTGAGATCGCTGAGGTTGTGGGGGGTATGCATAAGGATATCGACAACCTGCTGAACAATACCCGAAACATCCAGAACAATATGGAGGCTGTTTCTGGGAATACCAGAGATATCAGTGGTGTTATCCAGACCTTCAACAAGAACGCCAATCGGGTCATGTATGAAACCATGGACCTCAGTAACCAGATCTTTGCAAACCTTGCCAAGATCGACCATATAATCTATAAAAACAACCTGTACAACAGCGTATTGGAAGGTTCTGACAACTTTAACACTGTGGGCCATAACGAGTGTAGGCTCGGTAAATGGTACAACGAGGGCAAAGGTAAGCAAACCTTCAGCGACACAAGGGCTTATAAGGAACTTCTTACGCCCCATAAAATGGTTCATGAAGAGGCTAACATCCTATTTACCAGGTGCATTGAAAATTTTCAGGACTGCACCTTCGAGGAGATCAGCAACAGGATTGAGAAGATTGAAAACGCCAGTGCAGAAGTTTTTGAGTCTCTCGACCGAATGATAGAGGAACGCTCCGGCTCCATGATGCACGAGGCGATCGGAACCCTTTTCGATAAAAAGGGTAAGAAAGGTAAGGAACAGGATAAAAAAGAGAAAAAATAGAGGGGAGATATGGAAAAAGATATAACTGTTTTTGTTATCGATGACGAAATGGAGATTCTCAAGATGCTTGAGAACCACCTGAAAAAGAGCGGTTTCAAGAATGTCCGCACCTTCTCAAATCCTTTGGACGGGCTCAAGTCCTACAACGGAAGCAATGCAGATATTGTTCTTCTGGATATTATGATGCCCCAGATGGACGGTATCGAGGTTCTGGACAAGCTTAAGGAGAAGAATAAGGATCTGCGTGTTGTTATGATGACCGCTTATTCAACCCTGGACAGGGTTCTTAAGAGCCATAAGATCGGCGCAGACAGCTATGTGCTCAAGCCCTTCAAGAGCCTTAAGGATGTAAGCAGTAAGATAGAAGAGGTTCTGGCAGAGAAGTAGACACCGGCTAGAGCTATTTGTATTTTTAGAGATAATAAGAAAGCCCCCGTTTTTAGCGGGGGCTTTCTATTTGGTGTATCAGTTATTTATGAGCAGTGTGAGTATCCGCATGAGTAGCAGATATCGCACCCTTCAACGTGCTCAATGGGGCTGCCGCATTCGGGGCATGCTCCGTTGCGGACGAGGGGCTCGTCTGCATCCATATCCGCACTTTCGAGGAGCTTGTCCACGCTGAGCTGTTCACGTTTTCCGGTTACGGTTATCTCTATAGGATCCGCCAGGGCACTTTCAAGGGCTTTGCCCACTGCATCGGAGCAGCTGAGTACAACATTCTGGCCGAAGCCGTACTTCATATGGCAGGAGATCCCCTTGAGCTGTTTGATAATAAGATCCACGTCGCCACCGCTACGCAGGTCGAGGGATATAAGCCTTCCCATGGCCTCGCACTGGCTCTGGGCGCATCCGCCCGCCTTACCCATGCTTGTGAACACCTCGAAGGGCTCGCCGCTTTCATCGTAGTTGATTGTTACGTAGAGCTTGCCGCAACCAGTCATCATCTCGATGGTTCTTCCAACGAGTACGGAGGGGCGGGGTCTGGGTTTGCGCTCAACCTCAACATAAACCTTTTCCTGCTCCTTCTCCTTCTCCTTCTCCTTGGTGCCAACGTTGAGAACCTGTCCCGTACGGCTTCCGTCACGGTAGATGGTGGTTCCCTTGCATCCCATGTTGTAGGCGAAGAGGTAGGAGCTGCGAACATCCTCTATGGTGGCGCTGTTTGCGAAGTTTACGGTCTTGCTCACAGCGTTGTCGGTGTATTTCTGGAAGGCGGCCTGCATCTTGATGTGCCAGTTGGGTGATATCTCATGGGAAGTTACGAATACATCACGCCATTTGCTGGGGACTGCATCGATATCATGCACTGTGCCGCAGTCGGCAACCTTCTCAATGAGCTCCTCCGTAAGGAAGCCCTCCCTCTTGGCAGTCTCTCTGAATACGGGGCAAACCTCGGGGAGCTTGTTGTTGTCCATAACAAAACGGTAGAAGGCGATGGCGAAGTATGGCTCGATACCGCTGGAGCATCCCCCAATGATGGAGATAGTTCCCGTGGGGGCGATGGTGGTTACTGTGGCGTTTCTCATCGCCTCAAAGCCCATATCGGGATATATGCTGTCTTCATATACGGGGAAGCTTCCGCGAACCTTTGCCAGTTCGCAGGATTTCTCCCTCGCCTTATCCTGGATGAACTTCATCATCTTTTCGGCGAGCTCGATGGCCTCATCGCTGTTGTAGGGTATCTCAAGGGCTGCGAGCATATCCGCCCATCCCATAACGCCGAGACCTATCTTTCTGGTGCGCTTGGTCTGTTCTGCGATCTCCTCTATGGGGTAGTTGTTCATCTCGATAACGTTGTCGAGGAAATGAACCGCTGTTTCTATGGTGTTTTCAAGCTCCTTCCACTGGACCTTCTTTGAGGTGACGAATCTGCTGAGGTTTATGGAACCCAGGTTGCATGATTCGTAGGGGAGCAGGGGCTGTTCGCCGCAGGGGTTTGTGCTTTCAATCTCACCCTCTTTGGGTGTGGGGTTCTCTTTATTGATACGGTCAATGAAGACGATGCCGGGGTCTCCGCCGTCCCATGCGAGTTCCACCATCTTGTCGAAGACCTCCTTCGCCTTGAGGCTTCCGGTTTTCTTCTTTGTCTTGGGGTGAATGAGATCGTAGTCCCTCTCCTCTTCAACGGCCTTCATGAACTCTTCGGTTACAGCCACGGAGATGTTGAAGTTGGTCAGCTTTGTCTTGTCTTGCTTTGCATTTATGAAATCGAGGATGTCGGGGTGGTCCACACGGAGTATGCCCATGTTGGCGCCCCTGCGTGTTCCCCCCTGTTTGATTGTTTCTGTGGCGGCATCGAAAACGGTCATGAAGGATACGGGACCGCTTGAAACGCCCTTTGTGGTCTTAACCACATCGTCCTTGGGGCGGAGTCTGCTGAAGGAGAAACCAGTTCCCCCGCCTGATTTGTGGATGAGTGCAGTGTTTTTGACAGATTCGAATATATCTCCCAGGGAATCGTCCACAGGGAGAACGAAGCAAGCCGAAAGCTGTTGGAGCTCCCTTCCGGCGTTCATAAGCGTGGGGGAGTTGGGAAGGAAACGCAGTTCAACCATTTCCTCATAAAACTTGGAAGCGGCCTTAAGTACATCCGCCTTGGGGTCAAACTTCGTTTCCGCCTCAGCGATGTTCATCGCCACACGCTGAAACATGTTCTTGGGGTTTTCAAGGTTGTTACCCTTGTCATCCTTCTTAAGATACCGTTTTTTAAGGACAGTGACAGCGTTCGCTGACAGCTTCGGTTCCTTTGAGAGAACCTTTTCGGCCTCCTTGGTTAACATACATCCTCCGATAAGTTGAAAATTACATTTATATAAAAATTTTGTTCACAAAAGTAAGGCACTCTGCTCAAATTAATCACCCTTGTAAAAGGCGCAATACATAAAATGAAAAGACAGGAATCCTCACTGCGGATCCATCTCAGAATAGCAGAACATGCACCAGAGCGGACTATATCCTTTATGCATCAGTCACTTGGGCACTAATGGCCGCTTCCGGTTTTGAACGCAACAATACTGTTGCCTGTTTATCAGGCACTTAGCGGTCTACGCTTATCAGATACTCCTGTAATTTAGAAGGGGAGTTCTTTACCAAGCTTGTTTTCAAGGGCGATACGGTAAACGTATTCAGCTACCATAACGTCCTGAAGACCCATACCCTGGGATTCAAAGACGGTTAGTTCATCTTCGGAGTCCCTGCCGGAGCGTATGCCGGAAACGACATCTCCGAGTTCCAGAATTTCGTTCCAGTGGAGTCTCCCCTTTTCGAGGGAGGGGAGGATATCGCCGCATTCAACCTCTGCGACATCCTTAGCATCGACGGCGAGTTTGTCCGCTTTTTCAACGGTTTTCTCCGGAACCTCAGCCCTTATGAGGGCGTTGGAGCCTGTGGCGTTTATATGAACACCCTTCTTCTCGATCCATTCGTGCTTGAAAAGGGGTTTAACAGACCATGTGGCTGTGGTGATTATATCAGATTCCTTCACGACCTTCTCAGCATCGGTTTCAGGAACCATCTCAACGCCGATCTCTTTGGAAACCTTTTCAGCAAACTTCTTTGCATTTTCCTCTTTGAGATCGACAACATAGATCTTCTCAAACTTATTTGCAGCTGCAACGGCCTTGATGTGCGCCTCACCCTGGTAGCCGGCACCGAAAATGGAGCCGATTTTGGAGTCCTTATTAGCCATGTGCTTGGTGGCAACACCGCTGGCGGAACCTGTGCGGAGCCTTCCAAGTTCGCTCGCTTCGACAATGGCGAGGGGGGTTCCGGTTTCGGCGCAGTAGAGATGCACCTTGAAGATGAGCCCGGTTCTGAAGGATGTGTATGCCTTGTAGCCGAGAACGCCTTTGTAGGGAACAGCGGCGGGGAGCATGTGCAGAGCTCCTTTTCTTATCCGCATCCTTCTTCTTTCCATGTTAAAGGATTCGCCGAGGCTGTAGGTTTTAAAGGATTCTTCAACGAGGTCGACGGTTTTGTTGATATCAAGAACGCTTTTAACATCCTCTTCTGATAGATAGATAGCAGCCATATAATCTCCTTGAGAAGTGTTAATTATCAATTAAACAAAGGGGGCGGGTAACGGAAAAACAGCTTCATTTATATAGGTGCGCAGGAGTTAAACAGTTCCTGCAGCGAAGCTGGAATAAGCCCCTTTTGTTAAGGTGGCTCTGTATGAAAATCACACACATTAATACCACTCTTGAGATATATGTTAGTTTGTGGAGGCGGGTTTGTCAAATCAAAATAAGTGTAAATATTGCCTTTGATATCAGTAGTTTGAGCGCATTCCGCACTGGTAAAGGGTTATGGCTTTGTCAAGCTTTTTTTAGGGAAAATCAGCAGCACTTAGTGTTCGATCCTGCAAGATCTTTAAGAGTATAGGATTTAAGTTCGTCCACGAGCTTTGTCTGGATATCTCTCCACATAACATGGGCGGAGCATGAGTTAACCATGTTGCAGAAGTTGTCATCAAAGATGCATTCATTAAGGTTCAGCTCACCCTCTATGGCCTTTACGATGTCGTAGGCAGTAACACTCTGGGTGCTCTTGTTTAGCTTGAACCCACCCTTCTTGCCTCGCTCAGAACTGAGGATTTCAGCTTTTGCGAGGTTTTGGAGGATCTTGCCGAGGAAGCTGTCCGGAACATCGCACGCCTTTGAGAGCTCCGAGCGCATGAAAACTGTTCCCTCGGGTTTCTTCGCAATGTGTATAAGTGAACGGATAGCGTAGTCGCTTGCTCTTGTTACTTTCATCTTCAATCTCCTGACTAAATCGCCGAAAATAAGCATCCGGCGGCTGAAATTAAAAAAAGACTTCCGAGACCTTTTTATGAGATTAGCACAACTATTTTCACAGTAAAGTATAATTGTGCAAAAAGTATCTTATTTGTCATGATTTGAATAAAATGAATATAGTTATAAATATCGATAGAGTCAAGTCCACAGTGATTCCAAAAAAAATGTGAAAAAAAATGTAAGATACCCCTTGACAATATACTCAAAAAACAATAAAAAGTTTCTCCCTGCTGGGGTGTAGCCAAAGTGGTAAGGCAGCTGGTTTTGGTCCAGTGTACTGTGGGTTCGAGTCCTACCACCCCAGCCATTTTTTTACCTAAATCTAATGAGAACCCTACCTGATATAAAGACCCTGGTGGTCAAAATTGGCAGTAATATTCTCCTCGGCGAGAACGAAGGGCTCAATATCCCCTTTATCAAATCACTCACAGAGAGCATCCATAAGGTATCAGAAACCGTTCCTAATATAGTCATAGTCTCCTCGGGCTCCGTTGGTGCGGGGTTTCGTCTCCTCGGCTTTGAAAGCAGGCCGAAAAGCATTATCGATAAGCAGGCGTGTGCCTCTGTGGGACAGGCGAGGCTCATCTGGACCTATGAGAAAGAGTTCGAGAATTTCAGCCGGCAGGTCGGGCAAATACTCATCACCAAGGACGACTTCTCCAATAGAAGAAGATACCTCAACGCACGCTACACAATACGCCGCCTGCTCGAATTCGGTATTATCCCTATCATTAATGAGAACGATTCCGTCGTTGTGGACGAGCTTAAACACTACGAATCCTTCGGCGATAACGATAACCTCTCCTCCCTTGTAGCAGGGCTTATTGGTGCGGATATGCTTCTTATTCTCTCCGATGTAGAAGGACTTTACGACAGTAATCCCGCGCAGAATCCCGATGCCGAACTTATCCGGGAGGTCCGCTTCATTGATGAGGATATGATGAACAAGGCTGGCCAATCCGTCAGCGGAGTTGGCACAGGAGGCATGCGGACAAAGCTTAAAGCGGCAAAAAAAGCCTTGAGTGCCGGATGTTATGTTGGTATCGTCAATGGTCGGGATACGGAAAATATAACGAGGTTCGTGTCCGGCGAAGAGGTTGGAACGTATTTCAGCCATATCGAGGATCCCTACAGGCGGAAGAAGGTGTGGATAGCCCATGCCGCCGATGCAAAAGGGGAGATAGCAATAGACAACGGCGCTGTTAAGGCTATAGTGGATATGAAGAAATCTCTACTACCTTCGGGGGTTGCTATGGTGACCGGCAAGTTCGGCATCGGCGATGTGATCATCGTAAAAGATGTCGGCGGGAACGAGATAGCCCGGGGGAAAACCAGATATTCCAGCCGTGATATGAAGAAGATAGCTGGCAGACAGACAACTGAGATATTCGACATACTAGGTTATAAGTTTTCCGATGAGGTTATCCACAGGGATGATCTTGTTGTTTCAGCCTGAGAGGTACGGAGAGGCTATTATGAAAGATATTTTGGCAAAGGCGAAACAGACATCCTATGAACTGATGAACATTAGAACATCTGTTAAGGATGATGCTCTGGGACGCATTGCGCAAAAGCTGGACGAATCCAGAGACACAGTCAAGGAAGAGAACAGAAAGGACTTGGAACAGGGTGAGAAAGACGGCTTGTCCTCCGCCATGATGGACAGGCTTCTTCTGGACGATAAAGCTATAGATGGCATGATTAAGGCCGTTAATGAGATAAAGGCGCAGACCGACCCTGTGGGCTCCGTTGTGGAGGGATACACACGCCCCAACGGGCTTTACATAACCAAGGTACGAGTGCCCCTCGGGGTAGTGGGGATCATATACGAATCCCGACCCAATGTAACAGTTGACGCTGCGGCGCTATGCCTTAAATCAGGTAATGTATCAGTTCTACGGGGTGGAAAGGAAGCTTTCCACTCAAATACGGTGCTTGGAAAGCTCATGGCCGAAGCAGTAAGCGAAGCCGGACTCCCCGAAGGGTGCGTCAATGTTGTTGCGGATACCGACCGTAAGCGGATCAAGGAGATGCTCACAGCCAGAGGGAAGATCGACATCATCGTACCACGCGGCGGAAAAGGGCTCATAGAGTTCTGTACAGAGCATTCGCTGATCCCTCTTGTTAAACATGACGACGGCATCTGCCACGCCTATGTGGACAGGGATGCAGAAACCGCAAAGGCGCTCAATATTGTTATGAATTCAAAAACCCAGCGTACTGGAGTATGCAACGCAATTGAAACCCTTCTTGTACATAGGGATATTGCTGAAGACTTCATCCCCGCTCTTGCACAGGCTGCCTCTGCGGAAAGGCTCGAACTGCGTGGGTGTGAGGAGTCGTTGAAGCATGCTGATATGAACAAGGCAACAGATGAGGACTGGTCCACTGAATATCTCGACATGATCCTTTCCATAAAGGTTGTGGACTCAACTGAGGATGCAGTTAAGCATATTAACCGCTACGGTTCCGGTCACTCAGAGACAATAATCACAGAAAACTACAGCACAGCCAGATATTTCATGAATGCTGCGGATGCCTCTGCAGTCTTTGTAAACGCCTCTACCCGTTTTAACGACGGCGGGCAGTTCGGCCTCGGTGCAGAGATAGGCATCAGTACGCAGAAACTGCACTGCAGGGGGCCCATGGGGGCGTTTGACCTTACTACGACAAAATATCAGGTTTACGGCGACGGACAGATTAGAGAATGATAAAACTTGGACTATTCGGGGGAACCTTCAACCCCATACACATAGGGCATGTTGCCCTCGCACAGAACGTACAGAGAGCCTTTGACCTGGATAAACTGCTCCTAATACCCTCAAGGATACCCCCGCATAAAAAGACCTGCGACATCGCTCCGGAAACACGGATGGAGATGGTTCAGCTGGTTGCGGACAAACTCGGCGAGGAGTTCGGAGTGTCCGATTATGAGGTAAACAGCGAAGAGGTATCATACAGTTACAAGACTGTCAGCAAATACCGGGATGAATACCCCGATGCACAGATCTTTTTCATAGCAGGCACGGATATTTTCGCATCCATTAGTACATGGCAAAGCTATATGGAGCTTTTTGAGCTGGCGAACTTCATCGTTGTAAACCGCTCATTCATGCCCTTTGAAAAAATGCTGGAGAGTATCCCAGCCGAGCTGATGGATAGGGTGGTAAAAGCCGATAGCTATCAGGGTGAAAAGAGCGGCAAGGTAATACTTTACACAATGCCGGAAGTAGATGTTTCCAGTACAGAGATAAGAACTCTTCTTGACGAAAAATACAGAAAGGCTAATTTGCCCGAAGGGGTGTATGAATACATCTCATCAAACAATCTATACGGGAGTGGTAATGACTGCTGAAGATATACTGAACCAATCTGTCAACCTTCTGGATTCCAGAAAGGCTGAGAATATAAGTGTTTACAACATAAGCAAGGTTAGCTCGCTGGCGGACTACCTTGTTATCGCCACAGCCAGCTCCACAACACATGCAAACTCGCTTTCCGATTATCTCCTTGAGGAGATGAAGAAAGAGGGTGAAAAACCCTTTGCTATGGACGGTTACAAGTCCTCCCGCTGGGTATGTCTCGATTTCGGCAATGTCATAGTAAATATTATGTGCCAGAAAGAACGTGACTACTACGATCTCGAAGCGATATGGGGAGGAAGCACCAGAATACCTGCGGAGAGCCTTCTTGAAAACGCTCAGACAGGAAATAATTGATACGCTGAAGGACGGACCCGCCACAGCCGGCGACCTCTCTGTTATCGTTTCAAAGCCTGAGAAATTGATCTTTTCCGAACTTGAGCACGTTCGTAAAACCGTAGGCAAGGCTTTCGCTATAATCCAGCCGGAATGCAGGAAGTGCGGTTTCATCTTCAGTCGTGAGAAACACTTGAAGAAACCGTCCAAGTGCCCTGAGTGCCGTAGTACATGGATAACCGATCCGGAGTTTTATATAAAATGATCCATATCGCCCTCATAGAACCGGAAATCCCTCAGAATACAGGCAATATAGGCAGGCTTTGCGTTGCCACAGGGAGCGAACTTATACTCTGTGGCAAACTCGGGTTCTCACTTGATGACAAGTATCTTAAGAGGGCAGGGCTTGACTACTGGAAAAAAGTGAAGCTCACTCGTGTGGAGGAAGTTGAGGACCTATTTTCTCTCTATCCAGCGGATGAATACACCTATGCCGTTCTCAGTAAAAAGGCTGAGACTGAGTATACAGAGATACCGGTAGAAAGTGGTAAAGAGCTTCTACTTATCTTCGGCAGAGAGACAGAAGGCTTAGATGAAGAAATGCTCAATCGGTATGGTGATTACCTTTACAGGATACCCACTACAGGGGATGTACGGAGTTTGAACCTTTCCAACGCAGTTGCTGTTATAACATACGATATTCTGCGCAGGATTGATTTTTGCGGGCTGGAGAAGAAATGCTTAGAATCGGCCAGATAGACTATGCAAATATATATCCAATATATCATCATCTGAACAACCATTCAGGGATAAGGATAGTCAAAGGTGTTCCTTCTTTCCTGAACCATGCAATAAGAGAAGGCGGGATAGATGTTGCACCATGCAGCAGTATCGAATACGCCAAATCACCTGAGAGCTATATGCTCATACCGGGGATCTCCATAAGCTGTATCGATAAGGTAAAGAGCGTAATGCTTTATTCCAGATTTCCTGTGGAGGAATTGAGGGATAAACGAATCTATCTTACCGGTGAGAGTGGCACAAGCGTTGTTTTGGTGAGGATACTGCTACGTGAGAAGTATGGCATAAACCCTGAGTTCACTAGAGAATTGGAAGACGCATCTGCAAAGGTTCTCATCGGTGATAAGGCTCTGTTTGAGTATTATAATGGCAGTCACTCATATATCTATGATCTCGGAACAGAGTGGCATGAATTCACAGGTTTGCCCTTCGTTTTTGCACTATGGACTGTGCGTAAAGAGACTGTGCAGAACAAATGGGGTGAGATTAAGGCTTTTATCGATGATCTGATGAAGATAAAGGCAGACAGTAAAAAGAACCTCGCCGCACTGCTGGACCATTACACATTCAAAGGTCTCACATCCTATCAAATTATAGATTATTGGGAGACGATAGACTATAACCTCTCTGATAAGCACATAGAAGCACTACTTAGATTCTACCGCTACGCCGCAGAACTCGGCGCAATCAAAAACGTACCACCTCTACATATGATCACCTAGTGATTGCTTATACTTAAAATCTATACTTGTTTTTATGTAGCTTCAAATTAACTTTCAAAAACTCCTTTATTCTATCTGAATAATTTTCCATACATGGAAATTATTCTGCCGTTCGAAGAAAGAAGCTTCCTTCTCACTTACGCAAGCGAGCTCACATTCATGTGAGCTTATGATAACCACAGATTTGAGGTTGATATGTAACAGGCTTCCACGGATAGAAGCCTATTTGGTAGCAACCTTCATCGTCAGAATTGAATCGAGCTGGCTATAACGTTTACAACCAAGAGAAAACAACGTGAAACGTGAAAAGGTATTTCGGCTAGATGGTTACTAATAGCCTATTGCCGATTTTACCACAAACGCTCTTAATCTTCCCCGAATGTTTTACAGCCGAATGAGCTCTTTTGGAACCGCCCGGAAGTTTTGGCCGCACGTGACAGAAGAGTTAATCTTAAATATAGAATACTTAAATGTATGAAGTGCGGTTACACTCCTCAGCATCAGCAAAACTTCAGGTGGAAAAAGAGCGAAATGAGGGCACCGCCATCGATTACGAATTTATGAATATAAATGAGTAACAATGGGGGCTGGAAAACCCTGAGGGAATAGTTTTGCATACTTTTGCGCCAAAAGTATGGCGTGCTTTAGCACGAAACACATAAATTAGTGCCTAATTTCGCATTTAATTAAGTAAAAATAAAACTAAGGGGAAATTTTTAGGGAAAACTTTCCCCTTAGGAACCCCTTAAAAACCCATTTTGGGATTTTTATAAAGGTTGATACATAACAGGCTTCCAAGGATGGAAGCCTCTGAAGGCGAAGCTGAATTGTATTCAATTTATGTAGCCGGAAGAAAGCGGAGCGAAGGCTTTGCCAAGCGTAGCGTCAGGGAAATTCTCAGGATGATGAATTTCCCAGATTAGTATGGATGGAAGCCTCTGAAGGCGAAGCTGAATTGTGCTCTGCACAATTCACGAAGCCGGAAGTAAGCGGAGCGAAGGCTTTGCCAAGCGTAGCGGCAATGGAATTTCCATGGATGGAAAATTCCATAAATATAATAAAGACTAAGGGGAAATTTTTAGGGAAAACTTTCCCCTTAGGAACCCCTTAAAAACCCCTTTATCTGTCTGAATAATTTCCCGTCCATGGAAATTATTCTGCCGTTCGAAGAAAGAAGCTGCCTTCTCACTTACGCAAGCGAGCTTTCATCCATGAAAGCTTATGCTAATCACACGTTTGAGGTTGATAGGTAACAGGCTTCCAAGGATGGAAGCCCCTGAAGGCGTAGCTGAATTGAGCTTTGCACAATTCACGAAGCCGGAAGTAAGCGGAGCGAAGGCTTTGCCAAGCGTAGCGGCAGGGAAATTCTCAGGATGATGAATTTCCCAAATAAAATGGATGGGAAATTCCATACATAAAATCAGAGAACAGTCGTCATATTCCGACCGTTGCGCTTACTCATGTAAAGCGCTTTGTCGGCAATATGTATCATTTCCTCAATATCCTTGAATTTCTCATCGAAGAGGGTTATCCCCGCACTGAATGTAACACTGAACTTTCCGATGGGGCTTTCGAAAACCTTCTTGTCCATCTCCTTACGGATGCGGTCGATGGCGATTACGGCCTCTTTTATACCTGTTTCTGTAAAGATTATGGCAAACTCTTCCCCGCCGTACCTTGCGGCGATATCTGATTCTCGAACCATGTCGCTGATAACGTTTGCGAAGGCCTTAAGGACCTCGTCCCCCTTGAGGTGACCGTGGGTGTCGTTGACCTTCTTGAAGAAATCAAGATCGAGGATTGCAAGTGTGAAGTTATTGTCGTATCTTCCGGAACGGTCGAACTCATGCTTCATTTTATCCTTGAAGTAGGAGTGGTTGTACAGCATCGTCAGGCCGTCTTTCTTAGCCATTTTCTCAAGAAACTCATTCTGCTCAAGGACATTTGTTGATGCAAAGGCGAGTTCGAATACAGTGTTCTCAAGCTCCTCGCTCTTGTTGCGGAGTTCATCAAGGATGCTTTTATATTTCATCAGGGTATTGAAACGTATTACGATTTCTTCGGACGGGTCATCATAATGACTGAATACAAAGAAGAATTCGGAAGACAACTCTAGGAAGTGCACGTCAAAACTGCGGGATGCGATGAAGAGGTAGAAATGGTCCTCTTCGATCATGGAGCGGATGGAGCCGTAATCATCACCACTGCGAACCTCATAAATGATGACGCTCCCTTCCTCTTCAACACTGTCAAATGTAGCCTCGATGCTGGTGGGGAAGATTGCTTCCACACGCTTCTTAAGGTCTTCGCTTTCGAGGCATCTGTAGATTGTTGTGCTAACTTTTGTCCTCCTGGACAGTCTTATTCTTCTGTCTGCTGCGACTCCCCAGCTTCGGGTCTCATGTGGGGGAAGAGTATCACATCACGGATAGAGGGGCTATCGGTAAGTATCATAACAAGCCTGTCTATGCCAAGACCCGCACCCGCTGTTGGGGGGAGGCCGTATTCGAGTGCCCTTATGTAGTCGCTGTCCATCATGTGGGCTTCTTCATCCCCAGCTTCCTTCTCAAGAACCTGCTTCTCAAAGCGCTCCTTCTGGTCCATGGGGTCGTTAAGCTCATTAAATCCGTTTGCAATCTCGTATCCAGCAATAAATAGCTCAAATCTCTCTGTTATATCAGGGTTATCCGCCTTTGACTTGGAAAGGGGTGAAACCTCTTTGGGATAATCTGTAATGAAAGTGGGGTCGATGAGTTTATCCTCAACAAGCTCCTCGAAGATCTCCATGACAACCTTACCATGCCCCCAGCCATCTTTGATATGAATTCCTTTAGATTCTGCTGTTTTTGCTGCAGACTCTCTGTCGGCGATATCATCATCTGAGAGGTCTGTCATCTCCAGGATAGCCTCGCTGATGGTCATACGCTTCCATGGCGAGGCGAAGTCGATCTCGTTTTCGCCGTAGGTTATCTTTGAATCTGCACAAACCTTAAGTGCGATATTGCGAAGGAACTCTTCGATCATATCCATAAGGTCGTTGTAGTCCGCATATGCCCAGTACCACTCGATCATGGTGAATTCGGGGTTGTGGCGTGTGGAAAGCCCTTCGTTGCGGAAGTTCCTGTTTATCTCAAATACACGCTCGAATCCGCCGATAACGAGTCTTTTAAGGTAAAGCTCGGGTGCGATACGCATGAAAAGGGGCATGTCGAGAGCGTTATGGTGTGTTACGAAAGGTTTTGCAGTTGCCCCACCAGCAATAGGCTGCATCATGGGGGTTTCAACCTCCATGAAGTCCATGGAGGTGAAGTAGTTTCTGATCTCCTGGATGATGCGGCTGCGCTTCTTGAATATATTCTGAACGTCGCTGTTTACGATGAGGTCGACGTAACGCTGGCGGTAACGTGTTTCCACATCCTTAAGGCCATGCCATTTCTCAGGGAGATCGCGGAGTGATTTTGTCAGGAGACTGAATTTTTCAGCATATATTGAAAGTTCACCCGTCTTTGTTTTGAAAACGTACCCTGAGACACCGATGAAATCGCCAATGTCGGTGAGCTTGAAGATATCGAACTCTTCATCGGAAACATCCCCTTTGCGTACATAGATCTGGATATTACCCGTTCTGTCTTTAATATTGAGGAATGAAGCCTTGCCGAACTTTCTTGCAGCGGTTATTCTGCCAGCGAGGGTGAATGTGTATTTCTTCTCCTCAAGCTCGGGCTTGGTCATCTTTCCGAAGCGTCCGGAAATTTCTTTTATGCTGAAAGGGGCTTTGAAGGAGTTAACATAGGGCTGAACATCCATACCCTTTAGTTGATTCAGTTTATCTGCACGGTGCTGATCCATTATATTCTTTTGTCTCCTTGATTTTGTTGACTTGTTATACAAAAATCTTTAATCTATGACAATAGTAAATTAATTCTGCTATTATCCGCTAATTTGTAATTTCTTCAATGATTTTTGACGATAGACAGATAGGCGGTTTCATGTAACTACATCAGATTTACGAAGCAGTTTGGAGCCGGAGGTAATGGATGGTTTTCGGTAGTTTATACAACGTTTTCTCAAGCGATTTAGCAATAGATCTCGGAACAGCTAATACTCTGATTTACGTTAAAGGCAAAGGGGTTATCTGTGCCGAGCCTTCCGTTGTTGCAATAAATAATTTAACGAAAGAAACCTTGGCCGTGGGTGATGAAGCAAAGAACATGCTGGGGAGAACCCCTGCGAACATCGTTGCAATCCGCCCCATGAAGGACGGCGTTATCGCAAACTTCGAGGTTACGGAGAAGATGCTGAGGCATTTTATCCAAAAGGCGATAAACGGCAAAAAGTTTGTCGGCCCCAGAATCGTAATCTGCGTTCCTTCTGGAGTTACCCAGGTAGAGAAGAGGGCTGTCAAGGACTCTGCGATTCAGGCTGGTGCCAGAGAGGTTTACCTCATAGAGGAGCCCATGGCGGCGGCTATCGGTGCGGGGCTTCCCATAGAAGAGCCCTCGGGCAACATGATCGTTGATATCGGCGGCGGAACGACGGAGGTCGCAGTTATATCACTATCAGGTATCGTTTATTCCAACTCTGTCCGTGTGGGCGGTGATGAAATGGACGATGCTGTAGTGAACTATATCAAAAGAAAATACAACCTTCTCATTGGAACCGGAACTGCCGAGAATATAAAGAAGCAGATCGGCTCCGCCTATCCCCTTGATGATGAGAAAACCATAAAGATCAAAGGTCGTGATATGGTTACAGGCATACCACACACCAGAGAGATCACCGACAAAGAGGCCAGAGAGGCCATCGATGAGGCGGTTTCCAAGATTGTGGATGCCGTTCGTATCGCCCTTGAGAAAACACCCCCTGAGCTTTCAGCCGATATCGTCGACAGAGGTATCGTTCTAACAGGGGGCGGTGCGCTCCTAAGCGGGCTTGATAAGAAGCTTGAGGCGGAGACAGGCCTTCCCATCATCGTATCGGACGACCCTCTCAGAGCTGTTGTTCATGGAGCCGGAAAGGTTCTTGACAACATTGAGCTTCTGAAGAAGGTCCAAGTAGACTGATAAAAGGAAGTGATGCTGAGCTGGAAAAAACTGGCGGCAATCTTAGCGTTCATCTTTTTCCTTGTTATCCTTCAAGTGAAAAACCCTGATATAAACGGGCCCTTCAAGGGGATTCTGGGTAATATCCTTAACCCCTTCGTTTACTACACCTCGAAGACCACAGAGTTTGCGGGGAATGTATGGAACGGTTACATAAACCTTGTGAATGTACGCCGGGATAATGTGGAACTGCGTGAGGATAACGGGAGGCTAAGGCTCCAGAACTCCATCATGCAGGAGAAGGTTCTGGAGTATGAAAGGCTCAAGAAACTGCTGAACTTTAAGGACGCCTACCAGTTTGATACAATAGCCTGCAACGTTGTGGGAAGGAACATCGAGGGCTATGTCCGCTATATCCGCATTGACAGGGGAAGTGCGGACGGCGTTAAGGTCAATGATCCTGTGATCAGCTTCAACGGCCTTGTGGGCGTTGTCACCGAAGTGGACATGATGACCGCCCGTGTGGACGTTCTTCTTAATATAGTTAATAACGTATCTGTAATGAACAAGCGGACACGAAGCGTTGGTATTATCCGTGGTGACGGAGCCGGAAAGCTCACCGTTGACTACTACGACAGGCTGGATGATGCAAAGCTTGACGACCTGCTTATAACCTCCGGTCTCGGCGGTGTTTACCCCAAGGGGATCGCTGTCGGCAGGATATTCAAACTTTTTAGTACAGAAACAGGGCTTTACAGACGTATATCCGTTTCTCCGGTGGTGGACTTCTTCAAACTTGAGAATGTTCTGGTGGTCAGCCGATGACAGCCGGTTACTACATAAGGCTGGTTTTTCTCCTCTGCGTTCTGTATATCCTTTCCGGCTCGATACTCTCCTTTATGTCCCCTCTGGATTTCTTTCTCATAGCCTTTCTGGCAATTGTGGGGAGGGTTGACGAGGAGAACTTTTTGTACCACGGAATTATCTTCGGCATATTCTACGATTTCCGTCTCGGCTGGGTTTTTGGACCCTCGGTAATCCTGTTCATCCTTTACGGCTTCCTCCGCCAGCACGCACATATAGTGCTGGATATGGACAAGGCATTAAGCAGATTTATATTCCGGGCGGGCATAGCGGTTTTTCATATAATTGTAATAATGCTTCTCACCGGACACCTTACGGCAACATTCTTTGAGGTATTCATATACAGGTCCCTGGTAAATGTAGCCGCCGTGGGTGTCGTTGTTATAGCACCAGAGGTAAGCAGTGCATTTAAAACACTTAAGTAAGGAGATACACAACTACTACAAGAAGCGGATGAAGATCTATTTCGCCGTTCTCTTCCTGTTTTTCGGGGTAATCCTTCTAAGACTTGTGTATCTGCAGTTCTTTCAGCACGAAAAGTATAAACGGCTCTCCGAGAGCAACCGTATCCGTATAGTCACAGTAAAGGCGGACAGGGGCTTCATCAAGGACAGAAAGGGGAAGCTTCTCGTGCGCAATGCACCCAGCTATGAGCTCAAGGTTGTTAAGGAGGATGTGCCCGATATGGCGCTCTTCCTTAAGCGGGTCAGCCAGGTGGTTGATCTTGATATAGACTATGCAAAGAAACAGATCCGCAAGTCGTACCTTTATGAGCCCGCTGTTATCGCCAGGGGGCTTACATTCAAGCAGGTGGCATGGCTGCTTGAAAACTCCAGGCAGTTCAGGGGGCTTGAGATAGGGCTTGAGCCTGTTCGTAAATATATGGAGAGCAGGGCGTTCAGCCATGTTCTCGGCTACCTATCAGAGGTCACGGAGAGGGATATTCAGAAAGATGACCACTACACCGGCGGGGATATGATAGGCAAAACCGGTATAGAAAAGGTATACGAGGAGAAGCTGAGGGGTGTAAACGGAGCAAAGCATGTGGAAGTGGACAGCTACGGACGAGTGCTTGAGGTTCTTTCGGAGAAGGAAACCACGCCTGGCAACAACCTGGTGCTTACCCTCGATTCGGATCTGCAGAAATCGATCCACAGCATGTTCGAAGGGCGCAAAGGTGCGGCTGTTGTTATGGATATTGAGGATTTCTCCCTCCTTTCCCTCTATTCCGCACCGACATACAATCTCGAGGTGTTCACACCCTTTTTCAGTTCAGAGAAGCGTCTCAGTGTAATAAAGGATAAGGATAAGCCGTTACTTAACAGGGCTCTTGAGGGTGCCTACCCCCCCGGTTCCGTATTTAAGATACTAATGGCCGCCGCAGGGCTGACAGAGGGTAAGGTGACCGAGGATACCTCTTTCACATGCACCGGTTCACTTAAGTTCGGCAACTTCGAGTATGGCTGTTGGAAGAGAGGGGGGCACGGTTCTATGAAGCTTGTGGAATCCCTGGAGCAGTCATGCGATGTTTATTATTATCAGCTTGGTCTTCTATTAGGTATAGACAATATCGAGAAGTATGCTAAAAAGCTTTCCCTTGGCAGGATAACCGGGATAAACCTCCCCAATGAGAAAAGCGGCTCATTCCCCAGCAGAGCATGGAAGAGAAGACGATTCGAAGAACCCTGGTACCCGGGTGAGACAATAATATGCAGTATAGGCCAGGGCTACATAACTACAACGCCCCTGCAGATTGCTGTCATGCTCGGAGGCATCTTTAACGGCGGGTATGTTTACAAGCCAAGGGTTGTGGACTTTATCGAGGACATGATAACAGGGGAAAGGGAAGAGATAGAGCAGGAACTTGTGAACCGTATGGAGTTCCCTCAATGGGTGCGGGATAAGGTTATGGAGGGTATGGTTGAGGTTATCTACGGCGACCGTGCCACAGGACACCGTGCCCGGGTTGACGGCCTTACCTACGGAGGAAAAACCGGAACGGCACAGGTTGTTAGCCTTGAGAAAACAGAGGATATGGAGGATGATGAGATCCCCGAATTCATGAGAGATCACTCATGGTTCGGAGCTGTCCTCCCCGCTGAAAACCCCCGCTATGCCATAGTTGCCCTTCTTCAGCATGGAGGGGCCGGAAGCCGTGGTGCGGCTCCGGTTGTGGGCGCAATAGTAAACAGGATGATAGATTTAGGCTATGTTAGGACTGAACAGAAAACACCTTGAAAATTTCGACAAACCCCTTTTTGCCGCTATCCTCATCCTGCTGAGCATTAGCGTGTTCGCCATCTACTCCGCCGGGTATGACCCTGTAACGAGTACGGTGCGCAACTATTACATCAAGCAGCTCTTCTGGAGCTTTTTAGGGATACTGGTTTTCCTTGCCGTCTCTCTCATAGGGCACAGAAGGCTGGTTAAGATATCCCCCTGGCTTTATCTGCTTGGGCTCATAGCGCTCGGAATAGTTCTCTTTATGCCTCCGATTATGGGTGCAAAAAGATGGATCGTTCTGGCGGGCTTTCGTCTCCAGCCCTCGGAGTTCTTCAAGTTTGTATGGATACTTATACTTGCGAAGGTTTTCTTCGATTTCGATACAAGCAAGCTCTCCTTTAAGAAGCTTGCATTCAACTTTGTTCCTGTAATACCGCCGTTCCTGCTCATTTTCCTTGAGCCGGATCTGGGTACGGCCGGGACATACATTGTAGTCTGGGCGATACTTGTCCTTTTCCTCGGTATACGCCGGTGGACATTTATCATCCTCACCGTGGCGGCACTTTTGGCCGCTCCCATCCTCTGGTCACAGCTTAAACCGTACCAGCAGCAGAGGGTACTAACGTTTATGAACCCGGAAGCGGATCCCTTCGGCTCCGGTTACCATGTTATACAGTCCAAGATAGGCATAGGAAGCGGCGGAATCATGGGCAAGGGCTTTCTGGAGGGGACCCAGTCCCACCTTAAGTTCATTCCCGAAAGGCATACCGACTTCATCTTCTCCGTAATTGCAGAGGAGACAGGCTTTGCCGGAGCTGCCCTTGTTGTTATGTTCTTCGCCTATCTTGTTGTGCGGGTTATGAAGATAGGTCATCTTGCCAACGAACCCACGGGTAAGATTATCCCTGTGGTTGTCAGCGGGATAATATTCTTTCAGTTTTATGTAAACGTCGCTATGACAGTGGGTATGATGCCCGTTGTGGGTATCCCCATGCCCCTTGTCAGTTATGGCGGCTCCTCTCTATTAACCTTCATGGCAATGCTTGGGCTTGTTAACAGCGTAGCCATGAGGAGACTTGAACTACCAGGCGAGCAATAAATGACAGATAATTCACTGCTGAAGGTTACAAAACCTTCAAGGTACATCAACCACGAGATCAACTCCTTCCATAAAGGGGAGGGGGAGAGGCTTGATTTCTGCCTCATATTCCCCGATGTTTACGAAGTAGGCATGAGCCATATTGGCTTTAAACAGCTTTATGAGAGGCTTAACCTCTCGGATAAGATCAGCGCAGAGCGTTTCTTCATGCCCTGGACCGATGCCGTTGAAACCCTTGGTTCGGATATTTTCACCAGCCTCGAAAGCTCAAAGCCATTAAAGGAATTCGATGTTCTGGGCTTCTCGCTCCAGTACGAGCTATCCTACACCAATATCCTGCAGACACTCAGGATGTCCGGTATCCCCCTCCGTGCCGAGGACAGGGGTGAGGATGATCCCCTCGTGTTCATGGGTGGTTCCTGCTGTGCGAACCCTATGCCACTCAGCCGTTTTGCCGATGTCTTTTTCATAGGGGAGATGGAGGCTGAGATAGCCCCCTTGATGGAGGGGCTGGAACAGCTTATCCGCAAAGGGGGAACGAGGCGTGAGAGGCTTGAGTACCTTGATACAAAGGAGTACACGTGGGTGCCGTCACTCCAACGTGACAAACGGGTTAAAAGGAACATTCACACTGGTTTCAGTAACGATGTAACGATAAACAGGCTCATCGTACCCTCCATGCCCATCGTGCAGGACAGGGTTGCTGTGGAGATCTCCAGAGGTTGCACAAGGGGCTGCCGCTTCTGCCAGGCCGGCATACTATACCGACCCTCCCGTGAGCGAAGTATAGAGAGTATCGCCGAGGAAGCGTTGAGCCAGATAGCCTCCAGCGGTTACATGGAGGTTTCTCTCCTCTCACTCTCTGCGGCGGACTACAGCCGCCTTGAAGAGCTTCTGGTAACCATGGCAAAACTCCTTGAGGCGAAGAACACATCCCTCTCACTCCCCTCCATAAGGGCGGACAGGATACGTGATTTTATCTTCAGGGAGCTTTCAAGGGTTCGTAAATCTGGCTTCACCATAGCTCCAGAGGCGGGATCCCAGCGTATGCGTGATGCCATAAACAAGAACTTGAGCGAAGAAGAGATCATAAACGCCGTGGCGAAGGCCTCCTATTCCGGGTGGAATGGTGCCAAGCTCTATTTCATGATAGGCCTGCCCGGTGAAACCGATGAGGATGTTGCCGCCATTGCAGAGCTCGCCGGAAAGGTGAAGAGAGCCTCCGCCAAGGGACGGTTTAATGTCCGTGTCTCCATATCGAATTTTGTACCCAAGCCCCATACGCCGTACCAGTGGTTTCCGATGAACAGTGCGGGGGAGTTCCGCAGGAAGCAGAGGATAGTTAACGACAAGCTCCGCTCCATGCGCATAAAGTGCAGTACCCATGACACCCTTCCCAGTATCCTTGAGGGTGTTTTCTCACGGGGTGACGACAGGCTGTGCGATATACTTGAAAGTGTGGTGGAGAAGGGGGCGATGTTCGACGGCTGGTCAGAGGTTTTCAACGCTGAGATATGGCATGAGGCCTTCGAGGAAAATAACCTCACCATGGAGGAGTTCTCCGGCAGAGAGTTTGGCAGTGATGAGAAGCTCTCCTGGGAACACATAGATTCCGGCGTAACAAAGGATTATCTTTATACTGAATATAAGAGGAGCTTTGAGGGGCTGATAACCCCCGACTGCCGTGAGGCGGACTGCTCCGCATGCGGTGTCTGCGATTTCGAAGAGATAAAGAACAGCTACGCAGACGAAGGACTCCCCTCCAACCCGGAGAAGGAGGAGAGGGGTGAGGAGCTTAATCACTATATCCTCCGCATCTCAAAGACAGGTGCGGGGCGTTTCATGTCTGCCATAGAATCCACACGCTTGTTTGTCCATGCTGCCAGAATAGCCGGTCTACCCCTCGGCTTCACAAAGGGGTTTAACCCCCAGCCGAAGATGCGCTATCTTATTCCCCCTCCTGTGGGGGTTGATGCCTTTAATGACCTCATGGGTATCGAGGCGGCGGACTTCGGCGGTCTGGATTCGATGCGGGATACCCTCAACGATATCCTCCCTGAAGGCTTTGTTGTTAAAGAGATCCTCCCCTTGAGAGCCAATGAAAAGAAGCATACCTTCGCAGGGCGCTTCCGTTTAGGCGGAGATCTATCCGCCACG